>CAZHSE010000028.1:0-2025 GCA_964535085.1 uncultured Bacteroides sp. | reverse complement strand
ACAATACTTTTAATATATTTAAAGAATCTATGTTTTCACTTTCTGCAACCTTTACAACTACAGTTTCATATTTTAAATCACAAATGTCATCGGTAAATCTTTTGACAATGGGTTATAACAAAGGATTTAAAGCTTTAATTGAAAGTACAAAAAATGCCGGTGATTCAAAAGAAGCTAATAGCGGAAAATCATTTTTAAAAGGCTTTTCGCTTATCAGTTCATTTATCAATTTTGCAAACAAAGTTGATAATGCTGATAATGGAGTGCTCTCAAAAAAAGAAAACATCATTAATGCTTCAATTTCATTAGTAGCTAACATTTCAACAATCTTTTTAGGCGATTTAATTAATCCTGTTGTTTCGTATGGAATTAAAATTATCGGTGATGTTGTACCTAAGGTAATTACAATGCGAATTAACGGTTTGATAGTAATGTAGTTGGAGATTTGCTATGAAAAAGAAAAATATTAATAATACAGATAAAAAATATGAATACGATTACGGAAATAAAACAAGATGTATTTTTTCTCATTTACTTGGGTATTGGTATAATTTTGCTCACGTAACTGGTTTAAATCTTACTATGTGGGCTATTCTTTTTTGCGTAATTAATTACATTAACACTGAAGCACCTGATTTTTTTACGCCTATACCAGCTTTTATAATGCATATATTTTTAAGCATTTTTATTCTTATAACAGTTGCATCATTTATTTATATTATCGTTAGCGCTTTTTTGCACAAGTGTGTTACATTGAAAAACGCAGAAATAGTAATAATCAAAACAAGTATCAATCCTAACTTTTTTACAAGAGGACAGATTGAAAAAATACCTTACTACTTAATTAAAACCTGTGAATATGATGAAGCGTGGAAAGCAAAAATTTCATTTTATGATTATTCTGTAGTATTTTTTAACTGGGAATCAATAGCAAAGATTACAACTATAAGTAATAAAGAATACTATATTCCTCTGAAAGAAGTTGATGATTTCATAGCAGAAGTAAATGAACGCAGAAAAAGATTTCAGATAAATTCAGATAACTCGACAGAAAACAAGGATGATATTTAAAATTAGTGAGCTATTCCTGATTGAAGGATAGCTCACTTTAGATTAAAACCAATTGAATACAATGTTATAAAATTGAAAAAACTTTAAGACTCTGGCATTTGTCAGAGTCTTTTTGTGTCTTTTGAAATCGTTTTACATTTTTTATAGCAATAATTCCAACCATACTTTTATTTCGTGAAAATAAGACGGAGCAGACAAATGTCTACTCCGTTTTTTAGCCCCTACTTACGGCAAGGGATTTCCGCTTTTTTAAGTTCTGACTTACGGTACAGACTAACCGCTTTTTTGAGTTCCGATTTAACGGCTCGGACTTTCCGCTAAGAACATTATATATCCACAAAATCACGCAGTCAAGATTTTTTATATATTTCCCACAACAAATAATCAATTTACCGCTGTTACCGAAAAAAATAATTATGAATAAAATGTAAATTTTTTCAAGTAATAGCTAAAAAATAACTATATGTATTGTGAAAGAAATAGTTTCTTCTGAAAAAGCAAAGAAAGGTATACACAAAAAATGTATAAGATCTATTCAAAAATTGTCTTAAAAGAAAAAGAAATTAACGCTATCGAAAAAAAGATGGCACGAGTTACTAAAATACTTCCTGAAACGGTTACGCCAAAAGTAAACGTCAAAAAGGAAAAAGATAAATATATAGCTTTACTGTCAATAAGCTTTTTGAAAAACTACATAAAAGGCAAAGGTATGGGTGATAACCCGGTAAACGCCGTAAATCAGGCAGTTGATGATGCTATAAGAAAATATAGAAAATTCAAAGGAAAACACTTTGAAAAGCAGGGCAAAAGGATTTCTGAACACCTTTCCGAACACCTTATGGAAGAGAAAGAAGAAAATATCAGTATGGATAGTTATGAAGATTACAGCAGTTCATCTGATATTCCAACAGAAATCACAAAAGTATCTAATATCAAACCAAAGCCTATGACAAT
>CAZHSE010000027.1:0-4126 GCA_964535085.1 uncultured Bacteroides sp. | reverse complement strand
CTGGTTCGTAGCAGTGTCGATAGCCGTTAAATAAGCCCTAAACAGCGGTGTTTAGGGCTTTCCTCGTCCGATTTTTCTGCCGAATTTTCACTTGGCGCACTCTTTCTGCACCCTCGTTCTCCTGTGTAGCCGTCAGTTTAGGCGTCAAAACACATACCTACTTTCCATAATATGTAGGAAAACAATACAAAAAATCAGTTTGTTCGTTTGACTTGTTTTTATCGGATTTTTAGCACATTATATTCAATATGTTACTTTTAGTAAATGTTAAAAAGCTGATTCCCATTAAATTGAAAATCAGCTTTTAGGAACAATACTATACTATAAAATTATTGTTATTCGGGAGTAAATGAAAGATTACTTCTCTGCTGTTTGTATTGCTTTTTGTTACTCGATAAGACCGCTTTCTTTTAGAAGAATTTCAATATCCGTACCTTCAACCTTTTTAAGCAAAATCTTTACGAACTCCTTTTCCATAAGCGAAAGCTTAACATCGGTAATCGGTTTTTTATCAATAGCGTAGTAGCAGGCACGGAGAAGCTCACGGACATCATATTTACTGCCCCAAACCTCAGGAACACCGCGGTCAACATCAAGGAGAGTATAAACAGATTCCATACCGGTACGCATTGAATATTCTATCGTGAATATTGTGTCACGGGGAGTTTCTGCAAACTGACCGAGGAAAGCAAAGTTTACAGCGCCGTCAGGTACAACCTTTGGACGGTCCTCGTTCTTTCTCGGCTGGAAAAAGGCGTTAATGAATGGCATAAAGCAGGTTGTGGTGTTGCAGGCATTCTTTGCAAGTTCATCAATTTCTGCATCAGGAATACCGATATGATACAGCCACTCACGGCATACCTCCTCGCCTGTGCAGTCACGCATTGCCTTTTTAACATAATTACCTTCCTTGTTTGTGCTCAAAGCATAAAGCCAAATCAAAACAGTGTCTTTATCCTGTGACTTGAACTGAGGCTGACGGTTGATTGTCCACGACAGATACCAGTTATCCATACTGTCTTTAACAGTAACAATACCACCTGTGGTAACCTTTCCCTCTCGAGGATCCCTCTTGCAAATGTTGATTATGTGTTGAATAATTTCTTCGTTAGATGTTGCAACAGTAGCGCTCATCCAGTTTGTTTCTTCAATATTGGTGCAGAAATTATCGGGATTACCGAACTCACCGTGCTCAGCCTGCTTTGCAATGTTTTTCCATAAATTCCATGACTCGCCTGTACCGTTTTTAGCTTTTGTAAGGTCGGGAGCGTGTGTTTGGTCGCCGTAGCAGGAAGTGTCGGTGCAACAACCGTTTGTAATAAACACAAGGTCATCCTCAACTAAATCTATTGTTTGCTCTTTGCCGTCTTTTATAAACACAATTTGCCTTGCAATTTTTTTGTCGCCTACGGTGTCGATAATAACATTTTTTACATCCATACCGTACTCGATTGTAACGCCGTGGTTTTCAAGGTATTTTACCAGTGGCATAATCAGGCTTTCATACTGATTATACTTTGTGAAGCGAAGAGCGCTGAAATCAGGAAGTCCATCAATATGATGAACATAACGGCACAGATAACGTTTCATCTCAAGTGCACTTGACCAACGCTGAAATGCAAACATTGTCTGCCAATAAAGCCAGAAATTTGTTGACCAGAAGGAATCCGGCAGGACCTCCGATATTTTCTTTCCTTCAAGAGCCTTTTCAGGTGTAATAAACAACTGCGAAAGAGCCATTGCAGATTCTTTATCAAGTCCGAATTTTTTATCTGTATGAGCGTCTTCTCCGCGGTTTACAGAGGCTCTGCACAGAGAATAGTTTGGATCGTGCTTGTTGAGCCAATAGTACTCGTCAAGAACGGAAACCTCGGGATTTTCCAAAGAAGGAACATCTCTGAACATATCCCACATAACCTCAAAATGGTTATCCATTTCTCTGCCGCCGCGCATATAAAAGCCTTTTGTAACATCCTTTCGTCCGTCACAGCTTCCGCCGGCAAGCTCTAACTTTTCAAGAAGGTGGATATGCTCGCCCTTCATCTGACCGTCACGCACCAGATAAAATGCTGCTGTAAGACCGGCAAGACCGGTGCCGATAATATAGGCGGATTTTTTGTCAACATCCTTTGGCTTTTCGGGATGTGCAAAGGATTCATAAGTTCCTGCTGAATAATACATAAAATTTACCTCCAAATTTTTATTTTGTAATTTCATTATAGTATTTTTCTGTAGATTAACAATAAACAGAAAAATGCCCGTGATAAAAAATTTATCACGGGCAAAAAACTGTTGAAATTTTTATCAAATATCATTTTTTGATAAAGGTTTATCTATTCTGAATCTTTCAAGTGCATCTGTAAAGGTATCCTGTATAACCAACGCAAGCTTGCTGATAAGCTGTTCGGGTTTTTCTTTCATATCATTTTTAATCCAGTCAAGCATCAAGCCGACAAAAACATAGGAATATACCGATGCAATAAATTCCTTATCTTCTTGACGAACGGTCATATCGGCGGATTGTTCTTCTACAACTTTCAGCAAAAGATTATCAATAAGAGGTTTGAGATACCTTTCAACCTGTTCACGATCAACACAGCGGTAAACATTCATAATGAGTGGCTTATTTTCACGCACGGTATGAAAAATCCGGAGCATACCCTCCTGCCATGTATCATGAGTTTTATTTTCCTTTAAAACCTTAGCCGCTTCCTGAAGGCAAGCCCACTCAGCAAGGTCATATATATCTTTAAAATGATAATAAAAGGTCATTCGGTTAATACCGCAATCATCTGCAATATCATTGATAGTTATTTTGTTTAACGGTTTCTTTAATAGCAGATTTTTTAAAGATTGAGCTAAAGCCTTTTTTGTTATTTGTGACATAAAAAACCCCTTCATTCACAAACTATACTAGCAAATAAAGTATAACATATTCTTAAAATGTTATCAATAAATTTTAAAGATACAATTTATAAAATCCCTCTGCTGATTAATGATTGCAGAGGGATTTATAATAAAACTGTTAAATATCACTATTTATTTGTTCTTTTCAACACTTTTAGAGTTTGCATAGATTTTGTGCATTGTTTCGTCATCATAATGAGTATCAAGATATTGCTCAAAGTGATTTTTCGCATCTTCGCCGTTATCTCGCTTATCCATACGTATTGCCGCTGAAGCAGACAGCGTAGCATCAAATACAAAGAATGCTATAAATGCCCAAATTATTACTTTATCAAAAGGAATATTGATTTTGTCAAAGCATTTACTCATCAGCGGTATTACAAGCTTTACCCAAAATAACCCAAGCACTCCCCAAAAAAGTGAGTACAAAAGGCACACTCTGCCGTTTATATTTAGCGGAAGATGGCTATAATCCCAAGCTACCGAGCCGAAGCAAATTTCCTGTCCTAATGAACAGATATATTCAACAACAGTTCCGCTGACAAAAGCAACTAAAAATATCTTCCAAGCAGATGAATTTTGAAAATGCACAAGTAAAAGCGTGAGAAGTACGGCTCCCATTCCGTAGGCTACGCTGAGATGACCGAGCACAAGGGATTTTCTGCTTTCTATGTAGCCAATTTTAATTAGACACCAAAGTGTTTCTACACCGTAGCCTAAGTAACAGCCTGAAATGAATATCCATACATATTGATAAAAATTAAATTTAGCCATATGTATTCTCCTCTTTTAAACAATAGGTTGGTTTATATAGACACTGCCATTTTTTCCTTTGTGTTAGCATCAATTCTCTGTAAATTCCTTTTTAGTGAGCTGTGGCTAAAGATAAGTGTTAAAGCAAGGAACACCACGAAGAAAGCAGCAAGTATTATTGCACTTTTTCCTGCGTTTGAACCTGCCGTTCCGCTTATAGCCTCTTTAAAGAGTTGTGTAGAATATGTCATTGGCAGAATTTTATTGATAACTCTGAAGAAGCCGGACTGTGTTTCTATCGGGAAAGTACCGGCGCAGGAGGTAAGCTGAAGAATAAGCAGTAAAAGTGAAACAAATTTGCCTGCGTCACCGAGATTAATAATACAGAACTGTATTATTGTCATAAAGGTTAATGAAACAAGTATGCATGACATATACAGCATTTACGGATTATTGACAACAATGT
>CAZHSE010000026.1:0-5055 GCA_964535085.1 uncultured Bacteroides sp. | reverse complement strand
GTCAAACATGAAGAAGGCAATCGCTCAGATTCTTGTTGATGAAGGTTATATCAAAACATATAAAGTAATTGAAGACGGCAAGCAGGGTGTTATCCGTGTAACACTTAAGTACGGCGAGGGCAAGAGCCAGGTTATCACCGGTCTTCGCAGAGTGTCTAAGCCCGGTCTTCGTATTTACTCAAACGTAGAGGAAATGCCTAAGGTTATGAAGGGGCTCGGTGTTGCCATCGTTTCAACTTCAAAGGGCATTATGACAGACAAAGAAGCTCGCAAGCAAAATGTTGGCGGCGAGGTTTTAGCATTCATTTGGTAAGGAGGTACAGTGTAGGATGTCACGTATTGGTTTAAAGCCTATTACAATTCCTGCCGGTGTTGATGTTCAGATCAACGGCAATGCTGTTACCGTAAAGGGACCGAATGGTACTCTTTCAATGGATGCTCATCCAAATATGGCTATCAGCGTTGAGGGCAGCGAGATTATCGTTAGCAGACCTAACGATGAAAAGGAAAACAGATCTCTTCACGGCCTTACACGTTCACTTATTGCTAATATGGTAACAGGTGTAACAGAAGGCTTTAAGAAGAATCTTGAAGTAAACGGTGTTGGTTACCGTGTTCAGATGCAGGGCAATACTCTTGTGATGAACCTCGGTTACTCACATCAGGTAACAATGGAAGCTCCGGAAGGCGTAAAGATTGAATGCCCTTCAGCAAATGCTATTGTAATCAGCGGTGCTGATAAGCAGAAGGTTGGTCAGTTCGCAGCACAGGTTCGTGAAAAGAGGCCGCCTGAGCCGTACAAAGGTAAGGGTATCAAGTATGCCGACGAGCATATCCGTCGTAAAGAAGGAAAAGCAGGTAAGAAATAAGGGAAGGAGTGAAATACTATGGTTTCAAGACAAGATGCTAACAAAGCAAGAAAGAAGCGCCACACAAGAGTACGTGGCAGAATCAGCGGTACTGCTGAATGTCCAAGACTTAACGTATATCGCTCTCTCAGCAATATTTATGCTCAGCTGATTGATGATGTTGCAGGTGTAACAATTGCAGCAGCTTCAACAGTAGAGAAGGATTTTACAGAGTACGGCGGAAACGTAGAGGCAGCTAAGGCTGTCGGTAAGACATTAGCAGAAAGAGCCAAAGCAAAGGGCATTGAAGAATGCGTATTTGACAGAGGCGGTTACGTATATCACGGTCGTGTGGCAGCAGTTGCTGACGGCGCTCGTGAAGGCGGACTTAAGTTCTAACGAAGGAGGAAAATTTTTATGGCAAAGATTGACGTATCTTCAATGGAACTTGAAGAAAGAGTAGTAACAATTAACCGTGTATCAAAGACAGTTAAGGGCGGTAGAATTTTCAAGTTCGCAGCTCTTGTAGTCGTTGGTGACGGAAACGGTCTTGTTGGCTTCGGTATCGGTAAGTCAGGCGAAGTTCCGGACGCTATCCGCAAGGGTATCGAAGACGCAAAGAAGAATATTATTAAGGTTGCTCTTAAGGGTACAACAATTCCACACGAAATCAAAGGTAAGTTCGGCGCAGGAGAGGTTCTCCTTATGCCTGCTCCAAAGGGTACCGGAGTTATCGCAGGCGGTCCTGTTCGTGCCGTTGTTGAGACAGTTGGTATTAAGGATATCAGAACAAAGGCTATCCGTTCCAACAATCCATGCAATGTTGTAAGAGCAACAATCAATGGTTTAAGCCAGCTTCGTACAGCTGACGAGGTTGCTGCAGTTCGCGGCAAGTCAACCAAGGAAATTTTAGGTTAAGGAGGGTGGAATAATGGCAGATATCAAAATCAAGCTTACAAAGAGCTTAATCGGCAGCAAAGCAGACCAGATTGCCACAGCCCACTCTCTCGGTCTTCGCAAAATCGGAAACGTAACAGTTCAGCCCGATAATGCACAGACACAGGGTAAGCTTGCTAAAATTGCTCACCTTGTAACTATCGTAGAAGAATAAGGGGAGGTGCAGATCATATGAAATTACATGAACTTTCTCCTGCTGAAGGCTCTAAAAAGAGCGTAAAGAGAATAGGCAGAGGTACTGCTTCAGGACAGGGTAAAACTTCAGGCAAAGGTCAGAAGGGTGCTAAGTCACGTTCAGGCTACAGCAGACGTCCCGGATTTGAAGGCGGTCAGATGCCTCTTCAAAGAAGAGTTCCTAAGAGAGGATTTAACAACATTTTCGCTACTGAGTATGCAACCGTAAATGTATCTGTTCTTAACGACAGATTTGAAGACGGTGCTACTGTTGATGCTCAGAGCCTTAAGGATGCCGGAGTTTTTAAGAAAACTCTTGACGGTGTTAAGGTTCTCGGCAAAGGCGAAATCACCAAGGCACTTACAGTTAAGGTTACAGCTGTCAGTGAGTCGGCAAAAGCAAAGATTGAGGCTGCAGGCGGTAAGGTGGAGGTGCTCTGATGATCAAAACCATCGTAAACGCATGGAAAGTACCTGATATCAGAAAAAAGCTTCTGTTTACAGCGTTCGTTATTCTCGTTTTCAGAATAGGTTCAGTCATTCCGGTACCGTTCCTCAACATTGTTGATGAAATAAGCGTTGGTAAGGGCAATACAATCCTCACATATTTGAGCTTGATGACAGGTAGTGCTTTCACATACGGAACAATTTTCGCTATGTCAATCACACCTTATATCAATGCTTCGATTATTATGCAGCTCCTTGCAGTTGCAATTCCTGCACTTGAAAGATTACAGAAGGAAGGCGAAGAGGGCAGAAAGAAGATTGCTTCAATCACCCGTTTCGTAACAGTTGCACTTGGTCTTTTACAGTCACTTGCATATTACTTCTATCTTCGTGCAAACAACTACCTTATGACTGGTACTGACGGAACAGCTTTCACAGGCTTTGACGCAGTATTCCAGGCAATCGTAATCGTAGCTGTGCTTACAGCAGGTACAGCAGTTATTATGTGGTTGGGCGAGCAGATAACAATCAGCGGTATCGGCAACGGTATTTCAATTATCCTTTTCGCAGGTATCGTTTCTCGTTTTCCGACACTTATCAAACAGCTCTTCCAGTATCTTGATACAGGCAGACTTGTTTACAGAATTCTTGTTCCTGTAGTATGTGTAATCTTCGTTCTTATGATTGCATATATCGTATTTATGGACAATTCAGAGAGAAGACTTCCGATTTCATACGCAAAGAGAGTTGTCGGAAGAAAGATGATGGGCGGTCAGTCAACACATATGCCTATTAAGGTTAATATGAGCGGCGTACTTCCTGTAATCTTTGCTTCATCTATTCTCTCATTACCTGGAACAGTTCAGATGTTCCTTTCAGCAAGCAAGTACAAGGGTACTTTCTGGGAGAAATTCTTTAATGCATTCCAGAGTGACTCCTGGTGGTACGCAGCAATGTACTTCCTGCTTATAATTTTCTTTGCTTATTTCTACAGTACAATTCAGTACAATCCGATAGAAATGGCAAACAATCTTCGTAAAAATAACGGTGCAATCCCCGGTATCAGACCCGGTAAGCCAACTTCTGATTATATTCTCAGAGTTCTTTCAAGACTTACACTTATCGGCGCTTTGATGCTTTCAGTCATCGCTCTGTTCCCGATTGTTTACTCACTTATTTGTGATATGGCAATCAAACCTCTTACTGAGGGCGGTTCAGACGGCGGTATGTCTATCTCACTTGGCGGTACTTCACTTATCATTATGTGCGGTGTTGCTCTTGAGACAGTACGTCAGCTTGAATCACAGATGATGATGCGCCACTATAAAGGCTTCCTTGATTAATAGAAAAGGAGTATTACTATGAAACTTATTCTTCTCGGAGCGCCCGGTGCAGGTAAAGGCACTCAGGCAGAAAAGATTGTAAACAAATATAATATTCCTGCAATTTCAACGGGAAATATTCTTCGTGCCGCTGTTAAAGACGGTACTGAAATGGGCTTAAAGGCTAAATCTTATATGGATGCCGGACAGCTTGTTCCCGATGAAATTCTTATAGGTATTATCAAAGACAGACTTAAAGAAAAAGATTGCGAAAACGGCTTTATCCTTGACGGATTCCCGAGAACAATTCCTCAGGCTCAGGCTCTTGAAGATATGGGCATAGGCATTGACAAGGTTCTCGATATTGAAGTGAAAGATGAAGCTATAACAAAAAGAATGAGTGGCCGTCGCGTATGCTCAAAATGCGGTAATTCTTACCACGTTGAGTATAAGAAGCCTGCAAAGGAAGGTGTCTGTGATGCCTGCGGCGGTGAGCTTATACAGCGCAAGGACGATGCTCCCGAAACGGTAAAGGCTCGTCTGGTTGAATATCATCAGATGACAGAGCCTCTTAAGGACTTCTATGATAAACTTGATAAACTTGTTATTGTTGAAGGACAGGAAGAGGTTGCCGATACAACAGCACTCGTTTTTGCCGCATTGGAGGATTAACATGGTAGTGCTTAAGAGCAGCCGTGAATTAGAGCTTATGAAAGAGGCTTGTCAGATTTCGGCTGAAGCATTAATGGTAGCAGGTGAGGCTGTTAAGCCCGGAATCTCTACCAAGGAAATTGATGAGATTGCATACAGGTTTATTAAAAAACACGGTGCAACCCCGAATTTTTTGAACTACGGTGGATTTCCTGCTACCGCATGTATATCTATAAATGATGAAGTTATCCACGGTATTCCCAAGGCTGACAGAATTCTCAAAGATGGCGATATTGTCAGCATAGATTTGGGTGCTGCCAAAAACGGATATAACGGCGACAATGCTGCTACTTTTGCCTGCGGGACTTGCTCTCCCGAGGCAAAGCGGCTGATGGATACAACCCGTGAGAGCCTTTATAAAGGCATTGAGCAGGCTGTTCCCGGCAACAGAATCGGCGATATTTCAAATGCAGTCCAGACCTATTGCGAGGAACGTGGCTTCGGCGTTGTCCGTGATTATGTAGGACACGGCGTAGGAACAAAACTTCACGAAGAGCCAAGCGTACCAAACTTCGGTCACGCAGGTCGTGGCATCAGACTGTTACCCGGAATGACATTGGCAATTGAACCAATGATAAATCTGGGAACCTATAAGG
>CAZHSE010000025.1:0-5139 GCA_964535085.1 uncultured Bacteroides sp. | reverse complement strand
GCCGCTAATAACGGACCTTCAATCATTATCTGCTATGCTCCTTGTATCAACCACGGTATCAAGATGCCGTTCAACCAGACAGAGCAGAAGAAGGCTGTTGCAGCAGGTTACTGGAACCTCTTCAGATACAATCCTGCTCTTATCGCACAGGGCAAGAATCCGTTCTCACTTGACAGCAAGGCTCCGTCTGCTGACTATGTTGAGTTCATTGAGGGCGAGACAAGATATTCGGCTCTTAAGAGATCCTTCCCCGGAAAGGCAGAAGAGCTCTTCGCTATCGCAGCTGATAACTCTATCGAGAAGTACAACAAGCTCACTAAACTTGTTGATTACTATGCTCCCGAAGAGAAATAATAATCTTTAACTATAAAAGACTCGGTGCTGAAAGGTGCCGAGCCTTTTTTGCTTTTTGATAAATCATAATTTATATTTGACTTTTTTTCTTTTTTGGTGTATCATAGAACAAATGTTCTATATAACATAAAACAGAAAAAGAGGCGTAATTTTAATGGAAAGACAGATACTCCATGTGGACTGTAATAAATTTTATGCAAGTGTGGAATGTTTTTTGCACCCCGAACTTAAAAATAAGCCTGTGGCTGTGGGCGGACACGAAGAGTCACGTCACGGAATAATACTTACAAAAAATGAAATAGCGGCGAAATATAATTTAAAAGCAGGGGAGCCTCTCTGGAAAGCAAGGCAGAAATGCCCTGATCTGATAATTATTCCTCCTCACTTTGATACATATATTGAATTTTCGAAAAAAGTGCGAAGTATACTTGAAGATTATACAGATTTGATAGAACCTTTCGGACTTGACGAAAGCTGGATGGATGTTACAGGTGACTGGTACAAAACAGGTGAGGAAATAGGCAGAGAGATAAACAGGCGTGTTCGTGAAGAGATAGGAATAACCGTCAGCGTAGGCGTGAGCTTTAATAAAATTTTTGCAAAACTTGGCTCTGATTATAAAAAGCCTGACGCAGTTACGGTTATAACCAAAGAAAATTACAGGGATATTGTTTGGTGTCTGCCTTGTTCGGATATGCTTATGATTGGTCCTGCCACCACAAATAAGCTTAATAAGTTTGGTATAAAAACAATAGGCGACCTCGCCCGATGCGACACTTCTTTTATAAGAAAAATTCTCGGAAAAAACGGCGAAATGCTTAAAAGAAATGCAATGGGACTTGATATGTCACCTGTAAGACATATGGATATTGAACGTGATATTAAAAGTATAGGAAATTCTACTACAACTCCAAGGGACCTTGTAAATAACGAGGACGTTAAAATAATATTTACCGTTCTTGCCGACAGTGTTGCAAGACGTATGAGAGAAAATAACCTGAAAGGAACAACCCTTTCAATATCTGTCCGTGACAGAAAGCTAAAAAGTTTTACGAGGCAGTGTCAGCTTTCTGCACCTACAAATGTCACGTGTGAAATAGCACAAACGGCATTTCGGCTTTTTAAGAAAAATTACACATGGGAGGAGCCTATAAGAAGTTTGGGAGTCAGTATGACTGATTTTGATTTTGAAACAGGGGTGCAGTTTGATTTGTCCGGAAGTGTTGAAAAAAGGGAACGACTTGAAAAACTTGACAGAGCAGTTGACAGGCTGAAAAACAGATACGGAAATTACTGCATTCAAAGCGGTACGGCACTGCTTGATACTGAACTATCCCGTTTTAATCCTTTTGACGAGCATACCATTCATCCTGTATCTCCGATGTAAAAAAGAAAAATTTTACAATTTCTTGCAACACTTTGCCAAAAAATATATACTTAAATTATGACGGCGTCAAAAGAAGGTGAAATTATGAAGGAAAAAGAGCTTGTAAAAAAAGCAAAGAATGGCGATAAAAATGCGTTTTGTAATCTTTACGGTCTTTATAAGGACAGACTTTACAGATATGCTTTTTATAAACTCGGAGATTATGAGGATGCACAGGATGCTGTGTCTGACTGCATAGTGTCTGCATTTGAGCAGATAAAAAATCTCCGAAGCGCAGATGCTTTTAATGCCTGGATATTCAGGATACTTCATATTACCTGTTCAAAATATGTTAAACGGCAGATTGATGCGAGAGAAACGTCAGATATAGATGATTTAAAAAATTCGTCAGAGCTTTCCCACTCAGATGATTTCAGTACTGCAGAACTTAAAGAAGCACTTGAAATACTGAATGACGAGGAAAGAGAAATAGTCCTGCTTTGCGTTGTTGCCGGTTTAACGAGCAAGGAAACGGCGAGGCTTGTTGATATGACTTCAGGCGGAGTCAGGTCAAAGCTTTCCCGCAGTTTAAGAAAAATGAGAGATTTTTTGGAGTGATTTTTATGAAAAAAAGAAAAAGATTCAGTGATGTGCCGTCACAGTTTGATTATGAGTTCATAAAAGAAAAATTTGACAACGATAATATAGCACTGCCCGATACCCTTGAAGAAGAAAGCATAATGGCTCTTATTGAGGATAAAAAACCCGAAAAAATTAAGTTTGTTAATACAAAAACCTTTAAAACTGTTGTCAGTGCAGCAGCCTGCTTTGCTGCAGTGCTTTTGGTATTCAGCTTTATTCAGCCGCGTGTAGCTGACAATAAAACAGTTGAAAATACAGCGGATAATAATAATTCAATCTCTGCATTAACAGAATTTTCCGATTATAAAGAAATAAAGGCGTATATTAAAGATTCGTTTTCAGGCGCATATGAATACGGAGGAAAAGGTTCTTATTTTAATTCTGCAAAAGAAGAAGCTGCCGTTGACGTATCTGATGATGAGTCGGCAGGAGATGTGTCTTTTGGACAGACATATAAGCAGGTTGACAGTGTTGACGAGGCGGATATTATTAAGACTGATGGAAAATATATTTATTATATTGACTATTACGATTATACCATAGGAATTTATAAGGCTGACAAATCCGCATCTTTGGCTGCGGAAATAAAAGATTTTAAACTCAACAGCGACAGTGATATCCAGTATTTCCTTCCTGAAATGTTCCTGCATGGCAGTAATCTCATATTAATCTGCGAAGAAGCACATTATAAAGACGGCGATTATGAAAATTATACAGGTGCATATGTTTACGATGTTTCAAATCCCGAAAGGCCGAAGAGAATAAAAGTTTACAGACAAAGCGGATGCTATCTTTCTTCAAGAATGATAGGGGAAAAGCTTTATGTAGTTTCGAGCAAAGCTGTGTATCCGGGATGTAAAAATGTTGAGGAGTATGTTCCTTATGTAACGTCTAAAGACGGTCAGATGGAGCCTTTGTCAGCAAAAGATATCTGCTGTATCAACAACTCAAAAGAGTCAAGCTATATTATCGTAAGTGCTGTTGATATTGAAAAAGAAAGCCAACAGACTGAAACAAAAGCAATCCTCGGAGCAGGCGATAAAATTTACTGCAATGAGAAAAATATGTATATTGCAGGGGTAAGCAGTGATTATTCTCCAAAATATTCAAACGCGGATATTGAAATTGCCGAGGATGTTTCTTTCGTAAATTCAAATGTAAATTCGACTACACAGCTTATAAAAATTTCTCTTGATGGCAAGATAAAATTCACCGCTCAAGGCAAGATAAAAGGCTTTCTTAACGACCAATATTCTATGGACGAAAAGGACGGATATCTCAGAGTTGCTACAACATCAAATGATAAAAACGGAAATGAAATCAATAATCTTTATATCCTTGACAGCGATTTGAAAAAGGTTGGCGAGGTAACAGGCTTTGCTAAGAATGAATCAATAAAGGCAGTTAAGTTTTTAGGCGATACCGCCTATGTAATCACATATGAGCAGACGGATCCGCTGTTCGTAATTGACCTTTCAGAGCCGAAAAATCCCGAAATAAAGGGAAGTGTTAAAATTTCAGGCTTTTCTACAATGCTTGTGCCTGTTGATGATAATACTATTTTAGGTATAGGATATTCAGACGAAGAAGGAGAATTCGGCATTGTTACAAACGGCTTGAAGCTGACGCTGTTTGATACTTCCGATTCTTCGAACCCAAAGGTACTTGACAGCAGAGAATTTATCGGCTATGAGTCTCAGGTTCAGTATAATTCTAAGGCACTTGTAATAAATAAAGAACATGGTTATTATGCAATACCTTATGCCGAATTTAAGCCCGATTCTTCGGGTAAAGCAGGCATTCTGACCTTTGAAATCAAAGACGGAAAAATAAAATTGACCGAAAATTTCAGAACACTTAACGAAAATTATCTCTATCCCAGATGCACATATGTGAATGATAATCTGTATCTTTTTAACGATATTGATGATGTTTCGGTGTTTACAAAATAAAAACAGCTCCGATATCTTAACGATATCGGAGCCTTTTTGCCTTAAAGGCGCAGATAAATATATCTGATGTCATTGCCGTTCACGCAATGAAAATAATAAGCATCAATTATACTTATTTCATGCTTTCTTCGTAAGCCTTGATCATTTTCTTACTTATGTGTCCTGTACGACCCTTAGTATTTTCAAGGAATTTTTCAATCGTTGTGCCTGCATTTAGACGGATTTCAAACCTTGTTACAGCCTCTTCAGGATAAACAATGATTTCTTTGATATACCTGTCAATAAAGGCTTTGTCTATTTCTTCGTCATCAATATGCTTTTCGGCTGCTTTGAGTATTGCTTTTATGTTGGCAAGCTCTTTTTTCATATCCTGTTCGGTTTTTGCAGTTTCTGTCAGCATATCAAGCTGTTGGTGTAATCTTTCAATTTCAGCATTGCAGTCAGCAGTCATTTTTACAAAGTCATCATCTGTAATATTACCGTTGGTATTGTGTTCAAGCAATTTGGTTTTCATTTTTTCTTGTGTAATAATGTCTTTGTTGATTTTATTTATTTCTGCCTGATTATCATTTGCATCAAGCAGTTCAGACACAAGTTTCAATACACAAGCCGACAATTCTTCAATATTCTGCTGACCTGATTTGAAAATATCCTCAATCATCGGCTTGATTTCATTTTCATAAATTGCATGTGACGGACAGCTGTCAGCACCGTTTTTTATCTTGCCCGAGCAAACCCATTTTGACATTTTTTCGCCGTTTTTACCAACGGCATCTTTTCTGTAATACGGCTTGCCGCAGTGCGAGCATATCAGCTTGCCTGTCA
>CAZHSE010000024.1:0-6035 GCA_964535085.1 uncultured Bacteroides sp. | reverse complement strand
ATTGTTCTTTTGGGCAGTCAAAGTTCCGTTAACATAATTATACAGTGTTTCATCGTTACCGATAACTTTTTTTGCTCTGTAACCGTTTTCATCATATGTATATTGATATGTTTCATCACCGACAGTAAAGGTTTTTAAGCACCTACCACGATTCCAAGTAAACGATTTATTTCCGTACGACAGCAAATTGCCCATTTTATCATATGTAAGGCTGTTTCCGTTAACTGATGTCAGCTGGTCCTGCCAATTTTCATTATCATATGAAAATAATGTGGTTTCTCCGTCTACTGTCTTTGAAATCATATTATTTCTGTTGTCATAGGTATACGAAGCTTCAACTATACCTGTAGTTTCAATAAGTTCACCAAGACTGTTATAAGTGTAGCAGTTATTATCATCTGCTTCAATATTACCGTCACTGTCATAACCAATTGCAAATGAAAAATTATTTGAGGCGTACCATTTTTCAATGATATCATTTTCTTCATCAAATGAAACATTTGAAACAAGCACATTCTTATCACCGTTTGATATAGCTGTTTTAGATGAGTTTTCTTCACTTTTGACAGTATGCTTTATTTCAGTGTTTTCAGATTTAAATGTTGTTTCATCACCGTTTATAACCGTGTCAAATGAATTATTAAAATGGATTTCGTTAATTGTTTTAACATCATCAGCAGTTGATGCCTTATAGTATTGCTGTTGATAATATCCTTGGACTATTAATTGATGCTTTTCAAACTGATTGATTTCAGTATCGTAACAGGTTCTGGTTTGAGTATCAATATTTGCTAATTCTATATTCGGTTTTTGTAAAGTTGAAATATAATAGTAAGGGA
This sequence comes from uncultured Bacteroides sp., assembly GCA_964535085.1. GTDB lineage: Bacteria > Bacillota > Clostridia > Oscillospirales > Acutalibacteraceae > Eubacterium_R. The sequence continues at coordinate 5,196 of CAZHSE010000024.1, read as the reverse complement.
CACCATCATCATTATAATATTTAGCTAAAATATTTGCATTATCATCATATTTGACTGTTTCGGAATATCCGTTTGCATAAGTAACTTTATCAAGATACTGACCGTCTTCTGTCTCAATACTCTTGTTTTTTATATTATATTCATAATCTTCAATTAATTCACCGTTGATTTCTATTTTATCACAATATCCGTCTATTGTGTAGTAATAATCATAAATATCAAAGTGCTTTTTTAATAAATTACCTTCAGAAGTATAAGAATACTCCGTTTCTATTCCGAGTCTGTTAATTTCTTTTATAAGATTTCCCGAGTTATCATATACATATTTGTCTCCTGCATTTGAATCGGGATAAGAAGTACTTAAATCATCAATACCGGGATCATAATCAGGGCTGTCAATAATTTGGATAGTCCTTCCGAGATTATCGTATACTGTTCTTTCGTATGTGTCGCCGTCAGTTACTGTCAGCAATGTTCTTCCGGCAGCATCATAACTATATTCTTTTGAAGTACTGTTGGATTGCTCTGAAACTACTCTGCCGAGAACATCATACTCAGTTTCGGTTGTTTCAATTACAGTCTGATCGTCAATTACAGTTGAATTAGTTGTTTTAACAGTATTTCCATATGAATCATAGTTATATTTGACAGTTGAACTATTTGTTTCATTTGTTGATTCTGTCAGCAAGCCGTTTTCATATACATACTCTGTAATACTATATTTTTCGGAAGTCAGTTCGCTATTTGCATTTTCATTGCTCAATGATTCGATGAATTCTTCTTTTAACTCTGCTAATTTTATGATATTACCATAATCATCATAGACATAACGGGTGAAACCATCATCACTTTTTTCTCCGATAATTTCATTATTTGTACCATAATAATAACATACTGAATTTCCCTGTGCGTCAATTTCAGAAGCGATAATATCATTTATATAATTATAGTAACCATCAAAAAGATAATTGTATTGTTTAACTAACTCACCGTTTTCTGTTATTTTTGAATATTCGTCGGCATACTCGTATTCCGTTATATTGCCGTCTTCATCAGTTGTTTTGCATATACGCCCTTCAATATCATAGTTGGAAACACAAGTTCCTCCTGTTGATGAAACAGAAGATATAACACCTTTTTCTAAATCGCCGCTCTTGTTACTGTATGAATATTGTATATAAGCTCCGTTATCATATTGATATTTTTCTACTCTTCCTTTTTCATCATATATGATTGACATAAAATTGTTTTTTACAATTTTATTATTACTATATTCATATTTATTTACAATTACGCCTGACTGATCTTTAACGGTCACGATATTACCATCAACTAAATTATATTCTATGATTCCGCCGCTGTAATCTTTGATGGTCGTTTTATATTCATAATTTGTAATTACACAATCCCTTTGGGCATTATCAATAATATGTATTTCATTATTTAACCGATTAATATAAAAAGCATTGCCATAGCAATCCTCAATAGAAGACAGCAAGAAATTTGTATCATTATTGTAGTTATAATGATAATTAATATTGTCAGCTTTAATGCAGTATTCAACAATATTTTCATCATTTTCATCATAAGTTACACTAAGAATATAATTGCCTGAGTAATCAGTAAAAGTATATTTATCTTTTTTTACAAAATATATTTCATCAAAACTCGGCAATACCGCAAGTAATATATTATCGTTTATTGATTTAACATTGCTGTTATATGAATATTGCCATACACCATTATCATAATTTCTTGCTACATCAAACAGTAAATTATTATATTTTAAATTTATGTCCGCTGCATTTTCTTGGTAGTATATATCAAAGTTATTCCAGTAATCAAATTCTATTTGGTGTTTATAAACGTTATTTTGAAAAAATATAATAGGGGTTGTATGAAAGGATAAATAAAAGCTGCTGAAATCTGTGATTTTTATTGGCTGGGTATATTCTTTCCAAGAACCATTTGAAGATGTCTTATAATAATAAACGTTATTATTGTGTTTCAAATTTGTACTGTAAGCATAAATGTAACCGTTTTGAACATAAAACTTTGGTATGTAAAAATCGTAATATTTTGTAATGATATTTTTATTGTCTAATTTGTCCTTGACCTTAACACTGATAAAATTTAAGGAATCTTTTTCAATCTCAAAAACATTGCTTGATTGCCAAGTCTTTCCGTTGTCAATACTGTATCCTGTTATACCTGACTGGCTGTCTGATGCTACAATTGTGATTGTAGTAATATCGCCGTTATCTTCTGCCTGTATATCACTGATTGTCGGAGCAGCAGCATCAATATTATTGATTGTAACAGTATCTAACAGCGTAATATTTTCGGAAAAATCTTTAACATAGATATAATACGTACCGTTTTGCGTAACTGTTTTTTCCGAATCTGTCTGCCAATTGTATTCTCCTTCAGCTGTACTGAAGCTATATGGCTCTTCGGGAAGCTGTGAAACATCTAAATCGGTATCGGCAGTAAGTTTTACATTTTTTACCCACTCAATAACATTTCCATTATCATCAGATTGATAATTTACTAACAGCGGTGTGTTATTTATACCATTTTCTTTAGTGTTTGCATATGCGCAAATATCCAAATTTTTTGATTTGGCAGTGATGCTTTTATTATCAACTGAATTCTCGCCAAGTTCAACCGTAAATTCATAAGGCTTTGAAATATTACCAGCATTATCCATTGCGCAGACATATACATTTGTGTTTTCTGTAAATGCCTTGATGTTGCTGTCCTGCCAATAATAACTGCCTTTGACAGTAGAAAAGCTATAACATTTAATATTTGAAAGAGAATCTTCAGCCTCAGCAGATAAACATAATCCGTTCTCAATTTTTTCCTCTGTTACAGAAATAACTTCAGGTTTGTCCTTATCAATATTATCAATATTAATGGTTTCTGTATTTATGTTTCCGGCATTGTCTCTTACTGAAACATATACAGTGGCATTATATGAAAAGGATTTGTTCGGACAATCAGACCAATAATACTCCTCTTTATTTGCAGAGAATGAATAAGGCTCATCTGACAACCCGGTACCGTCATCAGCTGCATCTTTTATAATTAATTCGACATTGCCGTTGGTCCATTCGGATGTGCTTCTTTCAACTGTTGCCTGTGGGGCTGTTTCATCCGGAGTATAATTTATAACAACATATGGTTTTAAGACAGAATAATTACTTTTTGTGCCTGAAAGTAATGAAATGTCATTTTCTTTAATTGACAAAAGATTTTGATAATCCGCACCGGTATTAACACTTTCTTGATATTCAGATGTAATATCAAAAGAAGTAAAATTTATATCATCATTTTCAATAACAGTAAATTCATTTTCTGCATCCGGGAGTATATCAACACTTTCATTTCCTGTTATTTCGCCAAAAGGGTATAAATCAAAGTCATCAGATGAATTTATATAATATTTTGCTTCATTAATATCTGAATTCTTTGCAATAACATTTGACAAATTTAATTTAGTAAGTACAAGCCCTTTAAAAGTATCTGCTTTTCCAACATAATGGAACAAGTTTTCATTAAAGCTGTTATCACTGTAGACAGCGGATTCAATAATTGAATTGTATTCATAACACGCATTTAATGAGAAATTTACGGTTGTCGGAAAATCGGATAGGATAAAATTGTTTATTGTAATAATATATTCATCATTATTAATTTTCTCTGATGAATAACTCAAGTTTTCATTTCCGAAATGTGAAGTATTATTTTCTGAAAAGGAAAATTCAAATGTTTTATTATTATCATTATCTTCGATAAATAAAGCACCTTTTTCATCAGCTTTTATTTGACAATTATTGGTTTTAATACGAAAAGATAATTCACTTATTTGAGCATTCTCTGATATTTTAACTTCATTTGTTATTCCGTTTTTGTTTGATATTACGGAATAATTGGTATTTTCGCCGAAAACATTTGAATAACTGATTTTGTCTATTTTCAAATCATTTTCAGTGCTGTTTGAAACTTCACCCACATTAACTGTATTGCAATTTGGAAAAATGACAAAATTGGTCTCGTTATTACCGATTTTTGTCCCGTTATTTGAAGCTTTGGAAAAATCAATATCAATATCATTTTCCTGATTAGTATAGAAGTAGCCTTCATTTTTAAGCACTTTATCGTCTTGTTCTATTATTTTAGTGTTTTTAATATGAAGATTATCAACATTATCAGAATATGTAATCGGTTCTGAATACTGATAAATTGTATGAGTTCCATCATAATTAATTAATTCTATAATATATGGATTATTCTTCATTTTTTCAACATCAAAATTATCTATTTCATCGAAATTTTCAATATATGATGCATATGCGGTTAAGGATTCTCCCAATCTTAACTTTCTACTAAAATCGGAACTGATAACCGTCATTGTAAAGAATGTTCCAAAACCGATAATAATAGCTAAAATAAAACTCAATATTTTTTTGAATATTGAATTTTTTGATGTACACATCTCTTTCATTTTAATCTCGCCTTTCTTATAATAACTTTCTGTAAATATATAATCATCAACTATACATTTATTATTTTTAGTAAACTTTAATTATTTTGCAGTGTCAATATAAAATGCAAAATTGCACATTTTTTCGACAAAAATGCAAAAAAGTATGCTTAAAAAGGCATAAAAAAGACCCTGACAAACGTCAGAGCCTTTGTATTGATAAGATAGTTATTTGGCTATAAAAATAATACTTTTTTGGACTGCCCGAAAATATTCGAACAGTCCTTTCTCATTTTTACTTTTTGGAATTTTCTTTTTTCAATTCTTTTTTTAGCTTTTCATATTTGGCGTTTGCGTTATTTATGTCTCCTTCTTCTGCAAAAGAATTCACATAATTTTTGCAACTGCCTACCTCATATCCTTCTTCCATATTTGTTTTCCTTTTTTGAAATATTTTTTGATTACGCAACTGTCCTTAAAGAGTCGGCTTTTTGTTTGATCTCTTCAATCACGCCGTAAACTCTGCCTTTTTCTTCATTTTTTAATGAAATAGTAACTGAAACAATATCACCTTTTGACGGCATTTCCAAACACAGAACTCTTTTACAGAAGACATCTATTCCTGTTTTAAAATCTCCGATTTGAACAAAATATCCGTTATGTATTCCTGTAACTGTGCCGACAATCGAAGAACCAACTGTATATTT
>CAZHSE010000023.1:0-11728 GCA_964535085.1 uncultured Bacteroides sp. | reverse complement strand
AGAAGCTGAAGCTGGTTTTTGAATACGAGAATGAAAATGCCGAAAAGAAATCTATTGAACAGGAATTCAATGTAACGGTTGAGGAATATTTTGACCCATTTGAGGATATCAGTACAGAGGAGGAAGAAAACGGCTCAGAGGTGTCAGGTCCTACTTTGAGTACTCCTGTAATAATCGGCATCTGTGTGGGTGCGGCGGTACTTCTTATAGTTTTGATTATTGTAATCAAAAAAGCCGTTAAGAAAAAGAAGGCGAAGAAAGGCAGTGAAAACATAGATGAAGAAATCTGACCTTTTTTCTACTGCGGTTCAGAATTTAAAGAACCGTAAAACGAGAACAAAACTTACTGTTATAGGTGTTGTAATCGGAACCTGCGCTATTGTAATAATGGTGTCAATTGGTATAGGTATTGACAAAATGGTAACCTCTCAGTACGAAGCGGATTCAAGCCTTAATAAGATAACCGTTTACGGTATGGCAAATGAGTTTGAAGGCGAAGAGAAGGAGACTGAGCAGCTGCCTTTTGACGACAGTGCAATTGACTATTTCAAATCTATTGAGAATGTTTCAATGGTTATGCCTGTTTTCGATGCTTCGGAATATGTTTCCATAGAAAGAGGAAAATATTCTTTCAACACTTCCATAATGGCGGTGGATTTCGATTTGATGGAAAAAATCGGATATACACTTAAAGAAGGTTCCTTTGAAAATACTGATAAGCGTAATTCGGTCTTTTTCGGTGAAAACGGTGTAACAAACTTTTACGATGCTCAGGGAAATTCCGTAAAATATAAGTATGACGAAGACTATAATATTACCGAATGTGAAATTGATTTAATGAAGGATAATATTACAATTTCCCCCAAGGTCAACAGTAACGAAGAGGAAGGCGGAATTCAGCAGACGAGCACTTCTCAAATGGCGACCCCTAAGCGTGTTAAGGTTGCCGGAATAGTTAAAAGTGACTATAAGATTGATTATAATACCGACTATGCCGCTTTCATAGATCTTGAATATGCAAAAGAGCTTATGAGACAGAGCAAAATGCTCAGCGGTACAAACAGCAATCAGAAATTTTCATATTCCGAAATTAATGTTTTTGTAAACAGTATGAAGGATGTTCCTGCTGTCAAGGAAGTCCTTCAGGACAAGGGCTTTTCATGCTATTCAAATGATGAAGAGCTTGAATATACAAAGAAGGTAATGAAGGTTGTTCAGCTTGTTTTAGGCGGAATAGGTGCAATATCAATGTTTGTTGCGGCTTTCGGTATCAGCAACACTATGGTAATGTCGGTATTTGAAAGAACAAAAGAAATCGGAATTATGAAGGTTCTTGGATGCGACCTTAAGGATATTAAAAAAATGTTTCTTTATGAAGCAGGTCTGATAGGACTTTTGGGCGGAACTATCGGAGTATTTATAAGCTGTGTACTGTCGTTTGCCGCGAACATGGTGGCGAAGGCAGTGGCGGCAAATATGGACATGGGCGAGGATATAAAGGTATGTGTTTCTTCAGTTCCGCCGTGGCTTGCAGTAATCGGTATACTTTTTGCAGTGCTGATTGGTGTTGTGGCAGGTCTTTCTCCGGCAAGACGCTCTGTAAATATCAGTGCATTGACCGCAATCCATAATGAATAAAATTAAAAATTTTTGTGTTCGTCCGATATAAAAAACAACCTTGCAGATTTTTAACCTGCAAGGTTGTTTTGCTTTATGCTGTTTTACTCGTCTGCTTCTGTGGAAAGGAGGATTCTGTCGTTATCAAAGTCCTCACCTGAAGTAACCTTGAATTTTGCAAGAAGGTTCGCTGTTGTCAGCTTCTTCTTTTCTTCGCCGGAAACATCGTAAATTATTTTTCCGTCATTCATCATTATGAGACGGTTGCCGATATTAATGGCATCTTTCATATTGTGGGTAATCATAATTGTTGTGAGATTATCTTTTTCAACAATTTTTTCTGTTAAGTCAAGAACCTTCTTTGCAGTCTTGGGGTCAAGGGCTGCGGTATGCTCGTCAAGGAGTAAAAGTTTCGGCTTTTTAAGCGTTGCCATAAGAAGCGTAATAGCCTGTCTCTGACCGCCGGAAAGGAGACCTACCTTTGATGTAAGCCTTGTTTCAAGTCCTAAATCAAGCTCTTTAAGAATTTCTGCAAATTCTTCCTTTTCCCTTCGTGTAACGCCGAATTTCAGACCCCTTCTCTGACCTCTTCTTGCGGCAAGGGCAAGGTTTTCTACTATCTGCATATCAGCTGCAGTACCTGTCATAGGGTCCTGAAAAACTCTGCCGATATATTTTGCTCTTTTATATTCGGGGAGCTTGGTTACATCAGCGCCGTCAATTGTGATTGTACCGCAGTCAACGGGATAAACGCCTGCAATCATATTAAGCATAGTGGATTTACCTGCGCCGTTACCGCCGATAACTGTTACAAAGTCACCCTCATTAAGTACAAGGTCAACGCCTTTAAGTGCTTTTTTTTCGTTTACAGTACCGGGATTGAAAGTCTTATGAACATTTTTAATAACAAGCATAATTCTTAATCCTCCTTTACTTTTACACGCTTACTTGCAACCTTTGATTTCCAGAAAGGAACTGCCAGGAACAGTGCAACTACGATAGCGGAGAATAATTTAAGGTCATTAGCGTTAAGACCTAATTTCAACACGATTGCGATTACGATATAGTAGATAATGCTTCCGAATACAGCGGCAAGAAGTTTAAGCGCAAAGTTTTTGAAAATTTTACCGAAGATAACATCGCCGATAATAACGGCTGCAAGACCGATTACGATAGCACCTCTGCCCATATTGATGTCGGCGCTTCCGCTGAACTGTGAAAGCAGTGCGCCTGAAATTGCAACAAGACCGTTTGAAATTACAAGACCGATAATTTTTCTTGTGTCGGTATTGATACCGTTTGCTCTTGCCATATTCTGGTTAGAGCCGGTTGCTCTTATGGAATGACCCAGCTCTGTACCGAAGAACCAGTAAAGCACAGCGATTATTATTGCTACGAAAATAGCCGCAACAAGAATTGTGTGCCAGATTTGAAGCATATTTGAAGATACAATCAAATCATAGTTACGCCAGCTGATAGTTACGTTTGCTCTTCCCTGCATAATACGAAGATTAATGGAATACAGAGAAAGCTGTGTAAGTATACCGGCAAGAATTGCAGGTATTCCGAATTTGGTGTGAAGAATTCCCGTTGCAAGTCCTGCAAGACAGCCGGCAAAAAAAGCAATCAGCAGTGCAACGTAAATATTTACGCCGTGAACTGTCGTAAGTATTACAAGAACTGCTCCGCCTGTACCTAATGTACCGTCAACGGTTAAGTCGGCAAGGTCAAGTATTTTATAAGTTATGTAGACACCTATTGCCATAATACCCCATATGATACCCTGAGCAATGGGGGATGGCAAAGACTGTAAAAATTCCAACATTTTTATATAGCTCCTTGTGAATGAAAACGGTAATATTCGAATCCGTTAATGCAGTATTTAAACGATAGCTATCGTTTTTGATAATGCCCTGCGTCAAGCAAGACAGTTATATAATACAACAAAAAGCGATAAGGATTTCTTATCGCTTTCTATTAAAATTTAATGAGTAAGATTACTCTTCAGTAATTGCTTCGTAGCTGTCAGGAATTGTAACATCAAGCTTTGCTGCTTTTGAAGCAACATACTTCTTTGTAAGGTCAGATGCATACTGAATTTCCATATCTGCAGGGTCTTTACCGTTTACGAGAATATCGTAAGCCATTTCGCCTGCTTTTTCGCCGATGCTGTAGTAGCTGATTGAAAGAGTAGCCAAACCGCAGCCCTTGCATATATTCTCTTCACCTGCAACTACAGGAATTCCTGCAGGCTCAAGGATGTTGTTGATAGCCTCTGTATTTGAAGCAGCTGTGTTGTCGGTAGGAATGAATACTACGTCACACTTGTCAGTAACAATCTGCTGTGTAACAACGCTGACATCATTTGTATCAACGAAGGTGTATTCCTTGCTTGTCATACCAAGTTCGGCAATTTCCTTCTGAATAACGTCTGACTGATACTTTGAGTTCTTTTCTGCAGAACAGAAGAGAATACCTACATTCTTTGCATCAGGGAAGAGTTCTTTAATCATAGCAGCCTGGTCAGCAAGAGGAGCAAGGTCTGATGTACCTGTTACATTGAAGCCTGTTTTGCCGCTCCAGTCGTCAATTCCGAGAGCTGTTGCATAGTCTGTAATTGATGTTGCAACAATCGGAATATCAGCAGTAGCCTGAGAAGCAGCTGCCATAGCGTCAGTTGCGTTTGCCATAATAAGATCTGCGTTGTCGCTTACAAACTTTGAAGTGATGGTAGTACAGTTTGTAGCTTCGCCTGAAGCGTTCTGCTCGTCGAATTTAAAGGTAATACCGTTTTCTTCACCGAGAGCAGTGAGCTTTTCTTTGAAGCCCTTTGTTGCCTCGTCAAGAGCAGGATGCTGAACCAGCTGGCAAATTCCTATATTAAAGGTCTTTTTAGCCTCTGTAGTATCGCCGCTTGTATCTGTTCCGCCGTTTGATGATGAACAGCCTGCAAAGCAACCGCCTATCATAAGAGCGGAAAGTGCCAAAGCTGTTGCTTTTTTAATAACTTTGTTCATAAGAATACCTCTTTTTAAAAATTTTTCTTTTTACAATTAAGAGTTTAACACATAAAAGTGCTAAAGTCAATAGGTATATTTCATAAAATAAAAATGCTCCTCTGACAGAAGAGCATTTTTGTTATTGATAGTACGCCGAACTAATCTTTATCCTTTAGATTCAATAAGTTTACATTCAATCTCAAAAGTATTGATTTCGTTATTGTCAATTCTTGCGATAGTCAGCTTAATTGTTTCTCCGGGTTTTGAATCGGCAAGGATAGATGTCATAACATCGGTAGAAGTCATTGTTTCACCGTTCACTGCAACAATCATATCATACTGCTTGATGTCTTTGTTTTTCAAATCGGAATTGTCGTCAACAGAGTTGATAACCATTGTGCCCTCTGCATCCTTGAAGCCCTTTTCTTCAAGAGCATTCAAAATAGCAGATGAATTATTGAAACTTGTGAGGGGACTGTACTGGATACCGATTTTTGCCCTGCCTTCAACATAGCCTGATTTAATAAGGCTGTTTGCTGTCGCAACGGCTGTTGAAGAAGGAACGGCAAATCCCATACCCTCATAGTCGGTTGAAGCGATTTTTGAGGAATTGATGCCGATTACCTGACCCTGCATATTAAAGAGTGCTCCGCCGCTGTTTCCGGGGTTGATAGCCGCATCGGTCTGGATACATTTGTTGTCATATCCGATACTTGATGAAACGGGTCTGTCAAGAGCCGAGATATAACCGCTTGTAACGGAATTCATAAATTCAAGTCCGCCGGGACATCCGATTGCAACGACCTGCTCGCCTACAACAAGGTTTTCGCTGTTTGCAAATTCTGCAACGGCAAGTCCTGTGGCATCGATGGAGAGGACGCCGATATCAGTCTGGCTGTCGTATGCAACCATTTCCGCGTCATATTCCTTTTTATCGTTAAGTGTAACCTTAAAGCTGTCACCGCCGCTGATAACGTGTGCACAGGTCATAATATATGTTTTGCCGTTTTTTTCAGACATAATTACGCCTGAACCTTCGCCGGACAATGAAGGCTCAGAATTGTCGTTTCCGCCCTGTGAGCCATAGCCGTAAAAATAACTGTAAGCATTTGCCTGCTGTGAATAAACGGTAATTCCTACGCAGGAGTCGATGCATTCTTCCGCAACGCCGGCAACAGTATAATTACCGTCTTTGTCAACGGTAGCAACTTTGTCGCTGTCCTGTGTATTAACGTCGCTTTCGCCTGCGTCCTGAGACTGGGTAGTGTCTTCTTTTTCGTCCTTACTGCTTACAAGTCCCATACTTGAAGCAACAATTCCTGCAACAGCTACGCATACGCATACAATTACAACGATAAGAATTACAATTCCTGCCTTGCTCTTTTTCGGCTTGTTTTCTTTATCATTATTGTTATTACTGCTGTCATTCTGAGCAGAGCCGGTATTATCGCCTGAATAATAATTGTTCTGATTATTCGGGTTATAATAATTGTTTTCATTTGAAGTGTTGTAGGACTGACCTGAGTTTTGACTGCCACCGTCATTACTTACATAAGAATAATGATATGTTCCGTTGTCAGACTGTTCAGGCTCTTTTTTTTCGGGGGGTGTGTAGTATGTCCCGTTTGAATTGCCTGTAGGCTGATAATAGTCAGGTCTTGCCTGTCCTTCCTTGTTTTTTTCTTCGTCAAATTCGCTCATATGGATTTAAAGCCTTTCCGACTACAAGATTAGAAAAATCACAAAGCCTTGCTGTAGTCCGACAAGGAGTGATGAAAATACATTATTTTTTATCCTTTTTATAGCGGGGTGTATATTCTTTAGGAAGAGCAAAGACAAATTCTGCCGATTCCTCGTCGTCACTCTTTGCATAAATATTTCCGCTGTGCATTTCGACCATCATTTTTACTATATAAAGTCCGAGACCTGCACCTTTTGCGTCAAGTCCTCTGGATTTGTCAACCTTGTAAAAACGCTCAAATACTTTTGAAAGCTCCTCCTGTTTTATGCCGATACCGCTGTTTTTGATATGAACTTCAATTTTGTCATTCAAATCAATAAGGGAAACTTTGATGTAACCGCCCTCATTTGTGAATTTCACGGCATTGTCACATATATTGTAAACCACCTGATAAATCATATCCCTGTCGGCTACAATAGGCGTCGGAGGTAAGTTCTCAAGTCCGAGTATTTCAATATGCTTTTCTTCAATCTTCTGTTCAAAAGTCAGAAGAATATGGATAATCTGGTCTGTTAAATCATAATTCTGCGGTTTCATTTCAAAGCTGCCTGACTCGATTTTGCTCATATTGAGCATTGTGACAACAAGCCGGGTAAGTCTTTTTATTTCACCGCTGACAATTTCAAGATAATAATCTGCCTTGTCCTTTGGTATTGTTCCGTCAAGTATACCGTCGATAAAACCTCCGATTGATGTCATAGGAGTTCTCAGCTCGTGGGAAACATTTGATACAAAACTTCTTCTTGAGGATTCAAGCGAGTCAAGAGCATTCGCCATATCGTTAAAGGCTCTGCCCAAATCAGCAAGCTCATCGTCACCGTTAACCTTTACTCTGTATGAAAAATCTCCCACAGCAAACTGTTTTGCTGCATTGCTCATTTCCCGAAGAGGTCTGACAAAACTTCTTGTCAGATGCCATATAAATATGAAGCCCAAAGACAGGCACATAAAAGCACTGAGCAAAAATATTCTCAAAACGGCAAATGTCAGCGAGTCAACATTTGTTTGAGTGGTGGCAAAAACAGAGCCGATAATCTGATTATCGCTGTAGATGGGATATCCCACAATATAGGACATTTCACCGTTGACATTTCCCTTTCCTATGTAACTGCTTTCGTATACCTTCTGAAGAATGCTGTCTCCTATATAATAGTTGCTGTGATAGGAGCACTGGGAAAAATTTCCGAAGAAGGGAAGCGAACCTGCCCTTTCCTTGCACATTATAATTTTTCCCTCAATATCGCAGACGAAAACATCGGCATCTATGGAGTTTGAAATGATTTTTAATGATTTGCAAATCATTTCTTTTTCGACAGAATAGGTATCGTTCATTTCCTGAGCGATGAGCGTTGAATTAACACTTTTTGCTATTGACTGAGTGTTCTCCATAAGAAGCTGGGTTTTTTCATTTCTGTTGTATGCGTTTACAAGCACGGTAAGGGTTGTTCCCAAAGCGGTGAGAACCACAAGGAAAATAGCTGAAAACAATAAGAAATACTTGGCAAATATATTATTACTCAGAAATTGTTTCGTAACCGATTTCTTGTTTGATGCCATATTTTATTCCTTATTATATTAGTCTTTGGTTTCAAATTTATATCCTACGCCCCAAACGGTTTTGAGCGACCATTTGTCGGATACACCCTCGAGCTTTTCACGAAGTCTTTTAACGTGAACGTCAACTGTTCTTGAATCTCCGTAGTAGTCAAATCCCCAAACCTCGTCAAGAAGCTGGTCTCTTGTATAAACTCTGTTTGGATTTGAAGCAAAATGATAGATAAGCTCAAGCTCTTTCGGAGGAGTATCAATTACTTTTCCTTTAACCTTAAGCTCATAATTTTCAATGTTTATTTCAAGATTATCATATGTGACAATTTTTTTTGCGTTTTCCTGAGTGTCCTTACTGCCGTTTGCTCTTCTTAGAACAGCCTTAACTCTTGCCATAACCTCTTTAGCGTCAAAAGGCTTTGTTACATAGTCATCTGCTCCGAGCTCAAGACCCAGCACTTTGTCAAAGGTTTCTCCCTTTGCAGTAAGCATTATAATAGGAACGCTTGATGTTTTTCTGATTTCACGGCAAACCTGCCAGCCGTCCATTTTAGGAAGCATAATATCGAGAAGAACAAGCTCAGGCGATTTTGTCTGAAACATACTGACAGCCTTCTGACCGTCGTTTGCAACATAAACGGTGTAGCCGTCATTTTCAAGATAGAGCTTTAAAAGCTCACAGATATTGCGGTCATCGTCCACAACAAGTATTTTTGATCCCATTTCATATTTCTCCTTTTCTTATTTTTAACATCTTAATTTGAGATGTATGTTTTATTTGATAACTGCTTGGATTTGCGGTTATTTTCTTTACGCGTATGATTGTAACACGCTATATTGGTATTTTTTTGTTATTTTGGTGAATAATTTTTAAAAATTATAAATATTTTTTGAATGGAAAATTATGCCGCTGTTAAAAAGCAGGTTAATTTACCATTCTTTCCCTCTTGCCTCACAGCCCTGAACGTGGTCTATGAACTGCTTTGCACATCTGGGAGATCTGCCGCCTCTTCTCGTTGCCCATTGATCTGCTTTAAATAACAGCTTTTCCATATCAACAAGCTCGTCAAGTCCCCTGTCAAGCGCCAGCTTTTCAACGATATCAAGATACTCGTTTTTATTTGGATTGAGGAAGGTTATGGTCAGACCGAATCTGTCGGAAAGGCTTAACTGCTCCTGCATAATATCATTTCTGTTGATATCGTTTTCTCGGTCGGAAAAGCTTTCTCTGATAAGATGACGTCTGTTTGATGTAGCGTAAATCAGTGTGTTTTCCTGCTTGCCCGAAAGACTTCCCTCAAGAGCCGCCTTTAACTCGCTGAAGGAATCATCGTTTGAATCAAAGCTCAGGTCGTCAACATAAATGATGAATTTCATCGGTGAGCCTGCTATTTCTTCACGTATCAGTGTTAGGTCGGAAACTGCACTTTTCGGTATTTCTATCATACGCAGTCCCTTATCCTTATACTCGTTAAGCAAAGCGTGGATTGTAGAGCTCTTTCCCGTACCTCTGTCGCCGTAGAGAAGTACGTTATTGGCAGGATGACCTGCAAGGAAACTTTCAGTATTGTCAATAACTCTCTGACGCTGGTTTTCGTAGTTTTTCAAATCCGAAAGGGTAATCGGGTCTATTGATGCAACAGGACAGATTTCTTCATCTCTCCAGGTAAAAGCAACGTGCTTTGCATAGACGCCGTAACCGTATTTCTTATAGTATGCTGCAAGCTCGTCAAGCTGTCTGTCCCAGTGTGTTGTAAGAGGGGGAAGGGGTTTGCCTACCTCCCAGCCGGGAAGGGTAAGCAGTATTTCCTTCACATCATCATCGTCGACACCGCTTAAAATGTCCTGTGCTGTTAAAAAGGAGATCTCTTCCAACTTGGACAAATCGGATTTAACGGCATTGATAACTGCAATAGGCAGTTCTCCCGCTTTGCCGGCACAGGCAGCCTTTGTAAATATATTGTCATTTGTCAAAATTAAATGGCTGATATGAGATTTAAGAGATTCTGCGGCTGACAGTTCTCTGAAAAAACTGCTCTGCAGTGCTACCGTGTCCTCATCCTCATCACAAAGCAAATCATAGAGGGCGGAAAAAATATCGTCCTCTTCAAAGTTAAATACGCACAGAGACTCTATATAATATTTCATTTTTGTAACTTTATTCAAATTACCACTTCCAAATCTAAACATTTTTTCTAACATATAATAAAACATTATATTACATTTTACAAGCAAAACCAGCCAAATTGATGATTTTGAACAAATATTGAGGTAAAAAACAACACTTTTTATTGTAAGATGTCAGACAACTATTGACTTTTGAGTGCCTCTCGTGATATTATTACAAACAAGAGGTGAGTATATGGGCAGATCCGAAAGGCTTGCCGACAGTACGGCACAGCAGATTATGGATATAATAGAAAAGGGTGACAGGTTTTCCGTGGGAGATAAACTGCCTAATGAAATCGAACTTTCAAATGAGCTCGGCGTCAGCCGTTCAACCCTGAGAGAAGCCATTAAGGTGCTGACTACAAACGGAATACTTGAAATCCGCAGAGGCAAGGGAACGTATGTTACGTCGAAAACAATTATTGATTCGTCAGATTTGAACGATATTGCATCAGGTCTTGACGACTTGTTTGAAATGAGGTTAATGTTTGAGCCTGACTGCGCATATCTGGCAGCACAAAGGGCTACAGACGAGGAAATCGATCTTATCTGTTACTACGGAGAAGAGGTTGAAAAGAAGATTTTAAGCGGTGAAGACAGAACTTTTGAGGAACAGAAATTCCACGAAAGCATTGCAAATGCAACCCATAATTCTTTTGTCAAGCAGTTTATGCCTATCATATTTAATGCTATCAGAAAAGGCGTTGTGGTTATGACCAAGGATGAGGAAATCAGCAAGGATAATATGAGTGACGACAGGCTTATAATGGAATTTATGAAGAAGAGAAATGCCGACGGTGCGAAGACGGCAATGAGGCTTCATATTCTTCATGCACTTGAGGGTCTCAGGCAATCTTCAAAATAAATTTTAAACTTTTTAAAATTTACTATTGACATTAGACATCATACAAGATATAATGAAAATCACAGAAAACAACAACAGGTAGTCAGACAACGTCTGTGCCTGCAAATTAAATTTTTGGAGGGTATAAAAAATGGCAGAAGCAAGAATGTTTTATGAATCAGATTGTAATCTTGATGTCCTTTCAGGCAAAACCGTTGCCATTATCGGTTTTGGTTCACAGGGACATGCACACGCACTTAATCTTCACGAGAGCGGCGTTAATGTAATTGTCGGTCTTTATGAAGGTTCAAAATCATGGAAGCATGTTGAGGAGCTTGGTCTTAAGGTTATGACAACTGCTGAGGCTGCAAAGGCTGCCGACGTTGTTATGATGCTTACTCCTGATGAAAAGCAGGCTTCAATTTATAAGAAGGATATCGAGCCTAACCTTACTGAAGGCAAGGCTTTGGCATTTGCTCACGGTTTTAACATCCACTTTAAGCAGATTATTCCTCCTTCAAATGTTGATGTATTTATGATTGCTCCTAAGGCACCGGGTCATACTGTACGTTCAGAGTATAAGGAAGGCAAAGGTACTCCTTGTCTTGTTGCAGTATATCAGGACGCTACAGGCCACTGTCTTGATACAGCTCTTGCATACGGCGCAGGCATCGGCGGTGCTCGTGCTGCTATCCTTGAAACAACATTTAAGTGTGAGACTGAGACTGACCTCTTCGGTGAGCAGGCTGTTCTTTGCGGCGGTGTTACAGCTCTTATGAAGGCAGGTTTTGAAACACTTGTTGAGGCAGG
>CAZHSE010000022.1:0-12702 GCA_964535085.1 uncultured Bacteroides sp. | reverse complement strand
GGTGTCTTTTTTCTATTGGTGGGAACAACAGGGCTTTCAACGTAACTAACCCGCTACGAAACAGTCCCCCGGACTGTTTCTCCCAAATTCGTTGCTCCTTTCTGTCACCGAATTTGGATCGGCTTGTCACAGGTTCGAGCCCCTCCGTACTTTATCAAATAGAAAAAAGACACCACAAGGGTGTCTTTTTTCTATTGGTGGGAACAACAGGGCTCGAACCTGTGACCCTCTGCTTGTAAGGCAGATGCTCTCCCAGCTGAGCTATGCTCCCGTCAGCGATATAAAGTATACATCAAGCGAAGCTCAATGTCAAGCATTAATTTTTGAAAAAAGTTCCTTTATTCTGTCGGTTCTGTCGTTAAGATACAGAAATCCGAAAAGTGCTTCTATCCCCGTTGCACAATGGTATTCCCCTTCTGTAGCACTTTTGGGAGAATGACCTACCTTTGCATTTCTTCCTCTTTTATAAACTGCCGTTTCTTCTTCGGTGAGAATATCCTTGATTTTTTCATATGCCTGTGTCTGCGCTTTGGCGGAAACAAACTTTACGCTTTCCTTATGTAAATCATTTACAGGTCTGTTAGCCTCTGTTACAAGGCTTTCACGGACAAGTATTTCATAAATGCAGTCCCCTATAAATGCTAAATTAAGAGGACTGAGCTGTTTTGGATTAACATCTTTGTCAATAAATCTCATATCATTACGGTACGTATTCAAACTCTATGTCATAGAGAGATACAATATCGCCCTCCTGTATTCCCTTTTCTTTTAAAGCATCAAAGACTCCGCTTTTTTCAAGAACTCTCTGCATATACTGCAAAGCCTCATAATCCTCAATATCTATTCCTTTAAGCACCTTCGGAAACCATGATGCTTCCACAAGATAATAATGGTCGTCAACAACGGTAATCTTAAATCCGTTATCATTTTTAATGATTGATTCAAGAGGTATTTCCTCGGTTTCATATTCTTTTATAGGCGGAAGAGTCTGAAGTTTATTCCATACAGCATTCATAAGCTCCTGAGTGCCCTCGCTAATCGGAGCGCAGATTGAATAATATTCATAGCCCTTTGACTCTGCATAATTCTTAAACTCTTCTATCTGCTCAGGCTCAGCCATATCAACCTTATTTCCTGCAACAATCTGCGGTCTTTTGGCAAGATCGGGATTGAATTTCACAAGCTCTTCATTGATTTTTTCAAAATCTTCGATAGGATTTCTTCCCTCGAGACCGCTGACATCCACGATATGAACAAGAAGTCTGCATCTTTCAACATGGCGCAGAAATTCATGTCCTAAGCCTATTCCCTCACTGGCACCCTCAATAAGTCCGGGGATATCGGCAATTACAAAAGAATTTCCTTCGCCCATTGAAACAACACCTAAATTCGGTACAAGAGTTGTAAAATGATAGTCTCCGATTTTTGGCTTTGCCTGACTGACAACGGAAATAAGGCTTGATTTGCCTACCGAAGGATAGCCTAAAAGTCCCACATCTGCAAGGAGCTTAAGCTCAAGTGAAACCTCCCACTCTTCACCGGGCATACCGGGCTTTGCAAACCTCGGCACCTGTCTTGTGGGAGTGGCAAAATGAATATTTCCCCAGCCGCCTTTTCCGCCTTTTGCCGCAACAAACCTGTCAGTCTTGCTCATATCAGCCATAACAGCACCCGAATTGACCTCTCTGATAATCGTACCTCTGGGCACTTTTATTTCAAGGTCGGGAGCTTTTTTCCCATACTGACGTGAACCTCTGCCGTTTTCTCCGTTTTTTGCGGCGTATTTGCGTTTATATCTGAAATCCGCAAGAGTAGACAAATTATCGTCAACAACAAAAATAACGTCTCCGCCCTTTCCGCCGTCTCCTCCGTCAGGTCCGCCTGCTGCCACATACTTTTCTCTGTGAAATGCAACTGCGCCCGCTCCGCCGTCTCCCGCTTTTATCTTTATTTTCGCTACATCAACAAACATAATAATACAATCCTTATATTTTCTTAATAAGAATATTAACAAAAATCTGCATAAAATGCAACCGAAACTATTAACAGACAGCTACAAATTGATTTTCGGATTATCGGTTCTGTCAAGCAAATAGTCAATACTTACATTATAATAATCGGAAAGTTTAATCAAAATTTCCGCAGTTAAGGAAATTACCCCCGTTTCATACTGGGAATAAGTGTTCTGAGATACACTTAAATATTCAGCTATATCCTTCTGCTTTATATCGTTATCTGTTCTTATATTTTTTAAATTTTTATATTGCATAATTACACCTCAGAAAATCATTATGCAATATCTGTAATTCAGATATTGACATTTATCTGTAATACAGATATAATATGGTTGGCGCCAAAAGAAAATACTTTGAAAGGAGATTTATGCTTTATGGCATTTTTAGCTTGGTCAGTAGGTTATGCAGTATGCGTTGTTGGCAGTTCTGCATATTTTGCAAAGAAAAAGAAAAGAAGATAAACTGAATTTTATCGAAGAGTGCGGTTGGAAACAATCGCATTTTTCAATAAGGAGAAAAATGATAAATATAAAAAATGTATCAAAATCTTTTAACGGAGAACTAATTATTAATAATCTTTCTTTAGAAATACCTGACGGAAAAATCACCTGCCTTGTAGGGAAAAACGGAAGCGGAAAAACTACACTTATCCGCTTAATATCGGGGATTTATAAGCCGACAAGCGGAGCAATCGCTGTATCAGACAATCATATCGGTGTTTTGTTGGGCGGCGATGTCAGGCTATATGACAAACTTACAGGATTTGAAAATCTGAAATACTTTGCAGATTTGAGAAATGTATCACAAAAGGATTTTAAAAAGAGATGTGAATTTTTATCAGAAAAACTCAACTTTAAAAGTTTTATGCACAAACGTGCAGAATACTATTCAAGAGGTATGAAGCAAAAAATCATTTTTGCTATATCCGTAATACACAATCCTTCGCTCATTCTTCTTGATGAGCCTTCTACAGGTTTAGATATTACTGCTGCCTGTGATGTCGTAAATTTCATAAATTTTTGCAAGGAATCGGGAAAAACCGTACTAATCTCAACTCACAGCTTTTCCGAAATTTCCGATTTAAGTGACAGAATAGCAATTATAAAGAACGGTACAATAGTCAGTTGTATGGAAACAAAAGACTTTTTTCACTCAAGCGACTATAACGAAAAGCTTAACAGGCTTGTAAAAGCAATGGAGGATTAGAAAAAATGAAATTAATATTGAAAATAGTGAAAAAAGAACTTACTGATATTTTTAGAGACAGAGCCAGCCTTTATATTTTTCTTATTCCTCTTGTCTGTTTTCCAATGCTTTCCGCTGGACTTACTTTATTGTCCGGTGATAATAATTCTTATAATAAAACAAAAATCGCTGTTGAGGAAAATATTAACTGTGGTTTTTTTTACAATTACATATATGAAAATGATAATATAAAGATTATCAAAACCGATAACCCTTACAAATTGCTGAATGGTAAAAAGGTTGACTGCATTGCATTAACAGAAAGAAATACAGTTCGCCTTGTATATAACTCGCATTCCTGTAAATCATTGCTAAAGGCTGCATCCTTCGGAGAAGGCTATGAAAAATACATAAATTCAATAAACGCATCTAAATATGATAATCTTTTATCTGTTTCTATCCAAGATGAAAAAGGAAATACCGAAAACCAAATATACTCTATGCTTTCAATATTATCTCCATGCATTTTTATATTATTTTTGTTTCAGGGTAATACACTGTTTGCAAACGACCTTTTCGCAGGTGAGAAAGAAAGAAAAACATTTGAAATGTTGCTTTTATCCGTAAAAAACAGACAGCTGATTTACATAGGAAAGGTCATAACATTAATTGTCACAGGAACAGTTAATTCCATATTTTGTCTGATTTCATATATAATATCCGAGCTGATTATTTACAAAGATTTTTCAAAAATCCCTATAAATAAAAATATTATCCAAATAGCAGTTATAATTATATTACTGGAAATTATATCTTCTTTAACTTCCGCAACTGTTTCTTTATTATCTAAAAATCTTAAGCAGGCACAAATGCTGAATGAAATGACAACAGCCATTCCCACATTATTATGTATAACAATATCCTTGGGATTTGCTTCGGTAAAAAATTTTTATTACGCAATTCCTGTTGTAAGTCTGATAACCCTTCTTGCAGATTATATGAATAATGAAATCAAAATTTATTTATTTTTAATTGGTATAATCGTTAATTTATCAGCTGCGTTATTCATATATTTTATATCAAAAAAGCTAATAAACTCCGAAAAAATATGCCTGTAAATCAGTGTCTATACACGTTTTGTATATTTATTCATTGAATTATTGACAACAAATAACAAAATTGCTATAATTCAACTCAGATGTCCGATATGACATCAAAAACAGGGTTTGTATAGTATTTTACGAAGCCTGTTTATTAATTACAAACTAAAATAATTTAAGGAGGACAAATATGACTTATTCACAGAAAATTCTTGAAGACCTTAAAAAGAAAAACCCCGATCAGCCTGAATTTATTCAGGCCGCAGAAGAAGTGCTTGAGGCACTTGCTCCTGTTGTTGACAACGATCCGAAATATCAGAAAGCAGGTCTTCTTGAAAGACTTGTTGAACCCGAAAGACAGATTATGTTCCGTATCCCATGGGTTGACGACAACGGAGAGGTTCACGTAAACAGAGGTTACCGTGTTCAGTTCAACTCTGCAATCGGACCATACAAGGGCGGTTTAAGACTTCACCCGAGCGTAAATCTCAGCATTATCAAATTCCTCGGCTTTGAGCAGATTTTCAAAAACAGCCTTACAGGACTTCCTATCGGCGGTGCTAAGGGCGGCTCTGACTTTGACCCTAAGGGCAAAAGTGATATGGAGATTATGCGTTTCTGTCAGGCATTTATGAATGAGCTTTACAAATATATCGGTGCTGACGAGGACGTTCCGGCCGGTGATATCGGTACAGGTGCACGTGAAGTCGGTTATCTCTACGGTCAGTATAAGAAACTTACAAACCGTTCCGAAGGTGTACTCACAGGTAAGGGTCTGAGCTTCGGCGGTTCTCTTGCAAGAACAGAGGCTACGGGCTACGGTCTTGTATACATTACCGAGGAACTTCTCAAGGACCACAACAAGAATATTGCAGACACAAGAATTGCCGTATCAGGCTCAGGTAACGTAGCTATTTACGCCATCGAAAAGGCTGAACAGCTCGGTGCAAAAGTAATTTCCTGCTCTGATTCAACAGGTTATATTATTGACGAAAACGGCATTGATGTTAAGGCTTTAAAGCAGATTAAAGAGGTTGACAGAAAGAGAGTTAAGGAATATCTTAACTATCATCCCGATGCAACCTACGGAGAAGGCTCCGTATGGGACAATGTTGTTTGTGAGGTTGCTCTTCCCTGTGCAACTCAGAATGAAATTAACAAGGCTAAAGCAGAAAGACTTGTTGAAACAGGTTGTTATGCTGTCTGCGAGGGTGCAAATATGCCTACCGACACCGAAGCTACTCAGATTTTCCTTGATAATCATATTCTTTTCATTCCCGGCAAAGCATCAAATGCAGGCGGTGTTGCTACCTCTGCTCTTGAAATGGGTCAGAACTCTATCCGTTCAAGCTGGGCATTTGATGAGGTTGACGCAAAGCTCAAGGGCATTATGATTAATATTTACTATCATATGAAAGAGGCTTGCGAGGAGTACAATGCTCCCGATAATTTTGTTGTGGGTGCGAACATTGCAGGCTTTATGAAGGTTGCTGATGCTATGATGGCTCAGGGAATTGTATAATTAATTACAATATTAATATTATTAAAAGAGCGGCATAAATTTGATATTTGTGCCGCTTTTTATTTATTCTGTTTTTGAAAACAAAGAGGGCGAGCAATGCCCGCCCTACGATAATCTATTTTATTTATACAAATCACAAATTAATCATCACCCGAAGATTTGCCGTGATGAATAGCGTTGGCTATATTCACAGGAGATAAAAATACCTTTGTCTGTTTTAGTTTAGTGTCAAGTTTATTATTGCTCGGCTTTATATTGCACAGGCTGTAAACGCTTATTGCATTAGCCTGTTCAATCAGCTTAAGTCCCCTGTCCTTTTTCATATAGATACTCTTTGTTTCTCCCGGAAGTATATCAAAGAAATTATCGCTGAAGGGCTCAGTTGAATTACTGCAGTCAACTTTAACAAGCCTTGCATAATTATCGGAGGTAATATCAACAGCCAGAGTATTTGCTTTTATTGTAATCTTACATTTCAGCTTCGCTTTGGGAAGATTAAGATTTTTTTCCTTGTCAAACAGCAGAATCTTTTCATTTACAATCTTCTCCCCTTTCAATAACCTCGCACGAAGTCCCGTTCTTTTAAGGTCATATTCCTTTCTGAGCTTATCCATATCAACGAAAAATACATCCCGGTTTTCAAGAGGAGTAAGAGCCATATTCTGAAATTTTTTGTCAATAACACCATTTTCAAAATCAAAAAGCTCATATTCAATTCTAACATTTTTGACTTCGTTATAATCATTTATCGCCATAATTCTTACGAAATTCGGGTTATCCTCAATAGACACGGCAAGAGGAGCATTAAAATGCTTCGCCCTATATTGAAGAGCCTTATAGTTTCCGTAAAAGTCATAGCTTGACCACGAGCAACAACCCCAGCAGTCGTTAAGCTGCCAGTACATAGCTCCGTTGCATCTTCCTTTATTTCTCCTCCAGTGTTCTGTAGCGTCTGCAATACATTCCTGCTGGGTAATCTGTGACAAATAAACGTAATCCTTGAACTTCTTCGGAAGATTAAATCTCGAAGCAATATAATATATCATCTTATCATTGCCGTTTGCACATTTCTGGTGAGCCTTGAAAACTGCACTTGACAGCGAATAATCAGCAGGCTGAGCAAATTTTTCAATAGTCTTCATATCAGGCAGACTTTCAAAACCGAATTCACTGCAGAAACGGGTCATTCTCTTACGGTAATAATTCATAGGCTGTAAGCCGTGCCATACTCCCCATAAATGAGTATCTCCCACATTATCGCTGTGGACGCCTGTATTGTGAGATGTTCCTATAGGTGAGCCGGGTGTATACGGAGTATACTTATCAAATTTTCTTATTTCAGGCTCTAAAATTCCATAGAAGAATTTTTCGGTATAATCCACATATTTTACCATATGAGCCCACGCCATATGCATATCTTCTATTTCATTATTACCGCACCACAAGGCAAGCGACGGATGATTTTTAAGCCTTTTTACATTATATGCAACTTCTTTTTTTACATTTTCAAGAAAGTCGTCATTAAAAAACGGATAAGCCTGACATGCAAACTGGAAATCCTGCCAAACGAGTACACCCTTTTTATCACAAAGGCTGTAAAGCTCATCGCTTCCGTAATATCCGCCTCCCCATATACGCACCATATTCATATTTGAAAACTGAACTGCGGCTATAAGGTTCTTGAGGCTTCTGTCGTCAAATCTTGTTATAAAGCTATCAGGCGGTATGTAGTTTGCACCTTTGATAAAAACAGGCACACCGTTAAGTCTGAACTGGAAATTCTGTCCGTATCTGTCATTGTCTCTGTTTAATTCTATTACACGCAGACCTATTTGAGTTTCTTTTTCGTCAATAGTTTCTCCCTCTGAATCCGATACCTCTACTTTTACTGTATAAAGAGGTTGACTGTTGCTGCCGGAAAGCTCCTTTGTCCACCAAAGCTCAGGATTTTTTATGTGAAAATCTGCAGCAGTATCCTTACTGCTTTCAAGCAGTTCCCCCTGAGGTGAATAAAGAGAAATCTCACATGAATATTCACCGTCGGATATACTCTTTACATTGGCATCAACATGCAAATCGACTTTGTTCTTGCTGTGCTTTTGTTCAATATCAATTCCGTCAATCTCGGCAGTCCGTGCAAACTGAAGACGTATATCTCCCGAAATACCGCTGACAGGCAATGACGGACCCCAGTCCCAGCCAAAATGACACTGCGGTTTTCTGATATGAACAATTCCGTTTAAGCCATTTGAATTGACAGGAGCAGGACATCTCATATTCTTTTTCTTAACATATTTTACAGGAGAATAAAAAATAAATTTTATCCTGTTTTCGCCTACGCAAAGATAATTTTTAACATCTTCCCTGTAAGCTAAAAAGCAATTATCACTTTTACCCGTCAATTTTCCGTTTATGTAAATATCACAAAGAGTATCCAGCATTTTACAGCTCAGATAAATTCTGTCATATTCAAAATCAGAATCCTGAAGATAAAAATTTCTTTCATACTCCCAGTCCCTATCGGCAACCCACTGAACATCGTTTTCATTAAGTCCCTTTAACGGGTCCGATATAACTTTATTACGCATAAGGTCAAGGTAATTACATCCCGGTACATATCCTTTCATCCAGGTTTCTTCTCCAACCTGTCTGAAATTCCATCTCCCTGTAAGAATCTTGCTCTCCATAAAAATACCCCTTTAATCTTTTACAATATAATATAATGATAATAAACTCACAATAATAATTATACATAATTTTTCACAATTTACAATATTTTATTAAGCAAAATATGTTTTACGGTATAATTAATCGGTCATATTCTTAGAAAATACTGCATAGACATATAAAAAATCAAAATAACAACAGAAAACAATATTTTGCAAATTTACTGTTGACAACACTGCGGAAACTGTATATACTGTATATATACAGTTATACCAGAGGTGGCATATGAATATTCTTATTGATAATAAAAGCGGCTCACCGATTTACGATCAAATATATACTCAGATAAAAAATCAGATAATTAACGAAACATTAAAAGAAAATGAAATGCTTCCGTCTATCAGAGGTCTTGCAAAGGATTTAAAAATCAGCTTTATAACCACTAAACGAGCCTATGATGAACTTGAAAAGGAGGGATTTATCTATACTGTTCAGGCAAAGGGATGTTATGTTGCACCTAAAAATACAGATTTAATAAGAGAAGAAAATTTAAAAAAGATAGAAAATCATATCGATGAAATAGTAAAGCTGTCAGCGGCAGTTAATCTGAACAAGGATGATATTATTGAAATGATAACATTTGCAATGGAGGAATAAAAATGAATGCTCTTGAAATTAAAAATCTGAATAAAAATTTCGGCGGTTTTAAAATTGACAATCTCTCCCTCACTCTTCCGAGCGGATGTATTATGGGACTGATAGGAGAAAACGGTGCCGGAAAAAGCACTACTATTAAACTTATCCTTGACATTCTCCATAAAGACAGCGGAACAATAACAATTCTCGGAACGGATAACAGCGAAAAAATTAATCTTATAAAAGAAGATGTCGGGGTTGTTACGGACGATATCGGAATACCCGAATGTCTGACAATAAAACAAATAAACAAAATTATGCAGTACACCTACCGTCAATGGGACAAAGAAGAATTCTCAAGACTGATAAAAAGGCTTTCAATCCCCGAGGAAAAACCTTTTAAAGAATTTTCAAGAGGAACCAGAATGAAATTAGGTATTGCGATAGCAATGTCTCATAACAGCAAATTACTTTTACTTGATGAAGCTACGAGCGGTCTTGACCCTGTTGTACGTGATGACGTGGTCGATATGTTTTACGACTTCACAAGAGATGAAAATCATTCGATTTTAATTTCTTCCCATATAGTCAGTGACCTGGAAAAACTCTGTGACTATATCGCCTTTCTTCATAACGGCAGACTTCTGTTATGTGAAGAAAAGGATTTGCTTCTGGCACAGTACGGAGTAGTTCATTGTACAGCCGAACAGCTCAGAGAGTTTGATTCTGCTTCGGTAAAATACAAAAAGGAATCCCCTTACGGCATTGAAGCAATTGTTCAGCGAAACCAAATACCCTCAGACATAATCGTAAGCCCTATCAGTATTGAAGAATTATTTGTATTTATGATAAAGGAGAAACAGATATGAAAGGATTGCTTTTAAAAGACTTATATATGTCTTTAAAGTACTGTAAAAGTTTTGTTGTTATTGCCGTAGTGTTCATTACTGTATCATTATTCAGCCATAATAACCTTATATTTACATATTATCCCTGTTTGATTGCAGGTATGCTTCCTGTTACCCTATTAGGATATGATGAGCAAAGCAATTGGAATAAATACTGCGAAACAATGCCCTATTCAAAAACCCAGATAGTTTTATCAAAATATATAATCGGTCTTGCTGCACAAGGCTTGGCATTTATACTGACCTGTATTGCTCAGGTTGTGAAAGGAATTACTGATGATAATTTTAATGTTTCGGATTGTCTGGGAATATTATCAATAATTATTGCCGTGTCATTTTTGGCACCGTCATTATGTATGCCGTTTATTTTCAAATACGGCATGAACAAAGGACGTATTGCTTATTTTATAGTTATGGGCGTTGCCTGTGCATCGGGATATATTTTTTTAAGCCATGCAGAGCTTTTATTTGACAGGTTCTCAACTATATTAATTAATACAGTTATGTGTGTATTATCCGTTCTGATTTATGCACTTTCTTTGTTTATCTCAGTAACTGTTTACAAAAAACGTGTAATCAATTAGCTTTAATCAAAAATATTAAAGAATATATCACTGCGAAAAAATCGCAAAACATCTTTTCAATAAAATCACACTATATCCAAATAAAATAAAAATATTCATAAGCAGAGTTATTTTCAAAAAATCTGAAAAAAATAGAGATTTGTTCTTGACATAACAATTTTTTTGTGATATTATCATACGGCACAAGAGATATAGAGGTATAGTGTAACGGTAACACTCCGGACTCTGACTCCGTCATTTAAGGTTCGAATCCTTATACCTCTGCCAAAGTTGGACAGTTCATCTTGAACTGTCCATTTTCTTTCGCTTTTTGGCACATTTTTGCACCTTTTCAGGTGCTTTTTTATTTTGGTTTTATATAAAATGAGACACTAGTGTGACACCAATGTGCCACTAAATTCAAATTTCAATTGCACAAAACAGCCAAACCTTGCCAATAAAAATGCAGACACTCAACAGACATTGCCGATTTGATATTGTTTGTAAATGAGTTCGACTGCAGAGAACTTCTATTCTCTACAGTCGAATTTTGTGTAGCAACTATCGGAGCCATGCATTTCTGCAACACAATACATACCACAATCATTTTTGAAAGTCCAGACTAAATAAAATATTTTAGCTTTTAATATTGTTTGCCCTCATATTATGAGGGAGGGGAGGTTCAGAATTTAAGCTGTCTTGAATTTGTTTTCTGTAAACTCTGCAAGTCTTTGGCGGTTTTGCTCAAACACTTCATCTACCATATGTGTGTAGATTTTAGCTGTTACTGATATATCTGAATGTCCCATAAGTTCTTTTGCAATATTGAGCGGTACGCCTGCGGCTTGGCAATCTGTACAGAAAGTGTGGCGGAGCAGATATGGTTCAAGGTCAGGTGCAAGCGTTGATTTCGTAATCTGATTTCTGTAAACTGTTGCACCATTAGCAATGTCCATCTCTCTTTTGAAGTTATGCCATGCATGGTAGAAAGCATTCTCGTCCATCGGTAAGTTTGGATTTTTGCATCGTACAAATACAAACTGTTCATTTAAGTTTTTAGCCTTGTGTTCTCGCAAGGCTTTTACTAATTGCGGAGGCATTGGAATTTTTCGTCCTGTTCCTGCTTTCGTTTTGCTTTTACCTACAGTTAAGATTGTATTATCAAAATCAATCCAATCCCATTCCATTCGTCTTATCTCAGCAGGTCTGAGTCCACAGCATAACATTGTCAGTATCATTGCACCTGCATAGTGATTTGGAACTTGTTTCAAAATTAATGCCCGTTCTTCATCAGTTATTGGTCGTCTTTTCCCTTCGGTGACTTGTGGCAGTACAATATCCTCAGCAGGATTTTCACCGATTAATTTTTGCTTTTGTGCTTTTCTTAGTACTCTACGCAAAGTCATTCTGATTTTTGAAACATTTGCTTTACTGTAACCTACATATTTGTTCAAGAACCTTTGACAATCGTCTTCTGTAATGTCGCATAGTTTGAATTTTTCAAAGTATGGAATGATGTTTGAATACAAGTAATATTTGTAATCGCTTTTAGTTGTATCGCTGATGTTAGCATTTTTTATATTGAGTTCGTACCAATTATCAGCAAATACTTTGAAGTTTATTTCAGGAAACATAGTTTCGTTTTTGAGTTCGTCCTGTTCTCGCTGCCATTCTAATAGTTTTTGTTCCATATTCTTTTTGACTTGCCGTTCACTTTTACCACGAGCAGTCAATCGGATTTTGTTACCATCGTTGTCTGTAACCTGACGAGTCATGCGGTAGAGTATTGAACCGTCAGGTCGTTTTTCTTCATACATTATTTTATCAACTCCTTTTTGCAAGACACACAATACACTATTTGTGTTTGAATATCCAGACTATTTGTAAACCTTTTTGAGAATATCATAAAGATAATATTTTTTACTGCCTGTAAGTTCGGCAGTAGGAATATCAGCAAGCAACTTCCTTGCAGATTCTCTGCTGATACCAAATACTTTTCCCACTTCAGTTACATTCAAAAAGTAACCGAACTGACCTGAAATTTCAGTTGTTATTGATTTTAATTCATTGGTTGTTTTCTTCAAATAATCATCTCCTATTCGTTGT
>CAZHSE010000021.1:0-26562 GCA_964535085.1 uncultured Bacteroides sp. | reverse complement strand
GATAAAAGCGTTGAGGACAGACTTGCAAAAGATGTGGGAATTGAACTTGTACGCAATATTTTCACAGGAAATGAACCTTATGTGAAGGGCACGCCGATATATGAAGCAATGGCAAAAATGATTAAACGGCTTCATTTTGTTACACATATAGTTGAAAAGAAAATAGGATCCAAAAATCCCGTACTGTCTGATATTGACAGCTTTATTCTTTCAATGATAGGTGACGAAAAGCAAAGAGATTATAACACTGTTATAAAAATCAATAATAAAAGGGAGTAAAAATTATGTCTGATTCAGCAGTAATGCAGCGTGACAAAAAATATGTTAAACCAAAGGAATTTATTGCATATCTTGTAGCAGTATTTTTCTACACAAATATGACAGGTATGGTAGGTTCGTACAGAAATGCATATCTTGTTGACGTACTTAAAATAAATGACAGTCAGGCGTCACTTTTTAATGTATTGACAAGTATCATTCCGTTTGTACTTAATTTCTTCATTGCAATGTATATTGACGGACGTTCGGTAGGCAAAAAGGGTAAGTTCAGACCCCTTGTTTTACTTGCGGCAATACCTGCAGGTGTTTTGCTTGTGCTGAGTTTCTGGACTCCTAAGGGTCTCTCCGGCACATTGCTTATGGTTTACCTCGTTACAATTGCTATCGGTTGGGCTGTTGCAACAAATTTCGGCAATCAGATTAACAGTATGGCTGCAGTTCTTACACCGAACCTCAGCGAGAGAGATACAATTATGTCTTTCAGAGGTATTGTTTCCGCAGTCGGAAACTCTGCACCGCTTGTAATTGTTCTTGTAATTGCACTGTTTATTAAAGATGCAAGCACACAGTATATAATCAGCGCTGCACTTTGCGGTGTTGTAGGCATTATTACAATGCTTATCGGTATGAAGCTGACAAGAGAGCGTATTTCTTATGATAACGAAAAGAAGAATCCGCTTGAAGGTTACGGTGACGTTCTCAAGAACAAATACGCATGGGCAATTATTGCTTCCGAATTTTTAAAGAGCTTCAGAGGTATTTCAACTTATATGGGTGTATTCCTTGCTGCAGCACTTCTCGGAAGCTCAAGCAAATTCCTCCTTTTCGGTCTGCCGACAGGTATCGGTACGGCAGTAGGTATGCTTGTTATCAACTTCCTTCTTAAAAAATTCAATTCAAAGGTTCTCTATATTGCAAGCGGTATTTATTCTGTAATTGCAAATACAGCTGCATTTGCAGTAGGTTATATTTATTTCAAAAACCCAAGCCCTGCACTTCAGATTGTTTTCATTATTTTCCTGTTCCTTATCGGTCTCCAGTTCGGCGCTTCAAATCTTCTGCCTACTATGTTCCAGGCTGATGTTCTTGAGGATATTGAGCTTAAGACAGGTAAGCGTCTTGACGCTTCGCTTCCGTTTGTTATTGGTATCGGCACAATGATTTCAGGTACAATTGCAAGCGGTCTTGCACCGAAAATCCTTTACGGTGATAATTCAATCTGCGGATATATTCAGGGTCTTCCTGACGGTACTGCTCAGAGCCTTGATACAAAGATTTGGATGCTGTTTTTCTATACGGTATTCCACGGCCTTATGATGTTCCTGGCAGGTGTTCCTTTCTTCTTCTACAAGCTGACAGGAAAAACCAAAGATGAGATTCACGAAAAAGTGCTTGCACAGAGAGCCTCTCTTGAAAATAAAGAAAGTGAATAATCTCAAGTGTTTCGGCAGACATTAAATTGAAAATTTTCAAGATACTGAAAAGAGAAAATCAGTCTCAAAGGACTGATCTCAAAAAGTTCTTATATTTTACAGACAGGCGGTGGCATTATGTATGTCACCGCTTTTTTATATAAAACAGCCGCAGAAAATTTAAAACCGCCCTCAATCTGCGGTTGATTTAAGGGCGATTTTTTCTTTTCTGAATTTTAAGGGCGATAATTTGAATTTTTTACCGAACTGTCTGATAAAATTATTTATATCTTTATAACCAACTTCAGCGCTTATTTCGTTTATATTATAGTCTGAATACAGGAGCAGCTGTTGGGCGTGATAAAGCCTTGTATTTTTTAAATATTCGACCGGAGAATATCCTGAATATGCTTTAAAAGAGCGTGAAAAGTGAGGTAAGGATATATTGAATTTTTTTGCGATATTTTCAATACTGTCTATTTCGGAATAATTTTCGTCAATATAAATCTGTGCACTGATCATTGAAGATGAAAATTCAGAAATAATCTGCTCTTTTCTGTACATCAAAATAAGTATATTGTAAACACAATTGAGTAAATATTGCTCTTTGAATAAATCATTATGATTCAGTTCATTTGAAATGCTTTCAAGCATAGCGCATATATTTGCAAAATCATTTTCTTCCGGAATCGTAATGTGAGAAAAACCCTGTGGTCTGCATTTCAGGATAGCTGTGAGCCTCGGGGAGATATTCTGCTCCAATAAATCGGCATTTAAAACAAGTATAATTCTTTCATAATCGTTACTTTTTCTGACAATTTTATGCTGCTCAAACGGATTGAGCAGTATAATTGCAGGAGCTTCTGCCTTGTGCGATACGCAGTCAATTTCGATTTGTACCTCACCTTTTATTATGAATATTAATTCGTATCCGTTATGAAAATGCAGTGTCAATAAATTGCTGTTTTCTGTTTTAGTTTTTTTCTCAAAATTGTTAATTAAAGTATTCATATAAAAAATATACCATTGTCGGTTGTCGTTTTCAACAGAAATATCAAAAAATGCATATAATACAGCAGAAAATGATATTGAAATTATCAAAAAATATTATATGATATTATTGAGAATATATAAGGACATGCCATTATGATTATAAATGAGAAAATTTCTTTTAATATGAAAACATCTGAAAACCGTGTTGTGTTTCAGCCGATGGAGGGCTGTGACGGAACTGCAGACGGAAATATAGGCGAGCTTACACAAAGACGTTATATGCGTTTTGCCCAAAGCGGTGCAGGTATAATCTGGTTTGAGGCAACGGCAGTCTGCAAAGAAGGCAGAGCTAATCCGAGACAGCTGTATCTTACAGAAGAAAATGTTGATACATATAAAAAACTTTTGCAGAATATGCGCAGTGTATCTTTTGAAAAGTTCGGATATACTCCGCTGATTATTCTTCAGATGACACACAGCGGAAGATACAGTAAGCCAAATGGTGTACCAAAGCCGATAATAGCTTACAGAAATGAAGTTTTTGAAAAAGGTAAAGAGGATTTTCCGTATCATATTATAAGCGATGAAGAGTGCATCAGTTTGCCTGATATGTTTGCACATACTGCACGTCTTGCAGAGCAGGCAGGCTTTGACGGTGTTGATATCAAATGCTGTCACGGTTATCTGATGAATGAATTTTTAAGTGCTTACAGCAGAGCAGGGAAGTACGGCGGCAGTTTTGAAAACAGAACAAGGCTTTATTTTAACTGTATTGATGCAGTCAGAAGTGTTTTGCCGGGTAATATGTTTGTTACTACAAGACTTAGTGCTTATGACGGATTTGAATATCCGTATGGTTTCGGAGCAGGCAAAAAAGAAGCAATAGACTTAACTGAAACGAAAAAAATCCTTGCCGAACTTCAAAAAAGAGATATAGAACTTGTTAATATCACAATCGGAAATCCTTATTTAGTTCCGCATATAAACCGACCGTTTATTAACGGACCTGAGGATGGAGAAGCAGGTGTCCGGAGAGTTGTCAATATCACAGAAGAGCTTCAAAAGAAATTTCATGATTTAAAATTAATTTTATCTGCTTTATCTTTCAAAGGAGAAAACGCGGTGAAATTTGCCGAGCAATGCCTTGAAACAGGAGTTTGTTCTTTGGCAGGATTCGGAAGAATGACTTTTGCTTATCCTGATTTTTATAATGATTTTCTTAAAAACGGAAAACTTGATAAAAATAAGCTGTGCATAAAATGCAGTAACTGCAGTAAAATGATGCGTGCAGGCGGTGTGGCAGGCTGTCCTGTTCGTGATAAAGATGTATATTTACCATTATATAAAAAATATATCGGAGTATGATACTATGAGAAAAACAGCATTGATAACAGGCTCGGCAAGAGGTATCGGATTTGAAACCGCCAAAGAACTTGAGAAAAATGGATATAATGTCGTTTTATGTTCAAGACACATTAATGATGATGTGTTATATTATATGGAATCACATACAGATACTGCTTTGTTTGTGACAGCAGATATAAGCAAAGAAGCGGACAGAAATAAAATTATTTCCGAAACTCTTAACAGATTCGGTGCAGTTGATGTTTTAGTAAACAATGCAGGCGTTGCACCCCGTGAAAGAAAAGATATGCTTGACATAACAGAAGATGATTTTGATTATGTTATGGATATAAATTTAAAGGGTACATACTTTATGGCACAGTCTGTTTCAAAAATTATGAAAAAACAGGGCGGCGGATATATAATTAACACAGGCTCAATCAGTGCATATACAGTGTCCTTAAACCGTGCAGAATATTGTGTTTCAAAAGCAGGCATCAGTATGATAACGAAATTATTTGCTGTCCGCTTAGCACCTGATAATATTAAGGTGTTTGAAATAAGACCGGGTGTAATTGATACGGATATGATTTCTTCGGTAAAGGAAAAGTATAACACTCTTGCAGAAAACGGAAAAATTCCTTCAGGCAGAATCGGCAATACAACAGATTACAGCAAAGCGGTGATGTCTGTATTATCGGGTGGACTTGATTATGCAACAGGCACAGTTATAGAATGCGGCGGAGGAATGCATATACCGACACTGTAAGGGGATGTTATTATGCTTGAATTTCACACAGTAATTATCGGCAGCGGTGCGGCAGGATATGCGGCGGCAGACAGACTGATTTCATCAGGTGTTAAAGATATAGCAATGATTACAAGCAACAGAACGGGAGGTACTTCACGCAATGCAGGAAGCGATAAGCAGACTTATTATAAACTCTCCTGCACAGACGGTGACAGCCCTTACGAAATGGCAGATGCTCTTTCCTATGGCGGAGGTATGCATAGGGATATTGCTTTTGTTGAAGCAGTAAACAGTATGCGTTGTTTTAATCATCTTGTTGAGTACGGCGTACCGTTTCCTACCGATAAATACGGCAGGTTTGTCGGCTATAAAACAGACCATGACAATGCAAGAAGGGGATCAAGTGCAGGTCCGCTGACCTCGAAATATATGACAGAATGTCTTGAAAACGCTGTAATAAACAATAAAAATTTTACATTGCTTGATGAAACGACGGTAATACGGATTGTTACTGAAAACAACAGAGTAATCGGTTTAGTTGCCCTGCAGAAGAGCGGCGGTTCATACAGGCTTTTGCCGATACAGGCAAAATATATTATTGCCGCAACAGGCGGTGCGGCGGCAGTTTATAAAAATACTGTTTATCCTGATTTGCAGACAGGCTCATTCGGGCTTCTTGCCGACGCAGGCTGTGACTTCTGCAATCTGACAGAATGGCAGTACGGCATAGCGTCGTTGGGAGTTAAGTGGAATTTGTCAGGCAGTTATCAACAGGTTATTCCTGCTTACTATTCTGTTGATGAAAAAGGCAAAAAAACCGAATTTTTAAACAGTATGTTTGAAAACGAGATTGAAGTATTGGATAATATTTTTCTGAAGGGTTATCAGTGGCCCTTTGACAGTAAAAAGATAAACGGCAGTTCAAAAATTGACATTGCTGTGAGCCGTGAAAAAGCAAAGGGAAAACGTGTTTATATTGATTACCGCATCAATCCGACCGGGTTCGATTTTTCAAAACTCGGAAGTATGGCAAAAGAATATCTTTTATCGGCAGATGCAGATGATAAAACTCCGATTGAACGGCTGAAAAAACTTAATCCGCAGTCTGTTGAATTTTTTAAGAGCAAAGGAATTGATCTTGAAAATGAGCCTTTGGAAATTGCAGTTTGTGCTCAGCATATAAACGGCGGAGCAGATATAGATATTAACTATCAGACAAGCATTAAAAATCTGTTCGCCATAGGTGAAACAGCAGGCACATTCGGTATATACAGACCAGGCGGTTCAGCCCTTAACAGTACACAGGTGGGTGCGCTTAGAGCAGCTGAATATATCAGCAGGGGAAAAACTGATTTTTCCGATGAAACTTTGATTTATAAAGCCTTATGGGATGAAAGTGACTATATTGAAAAATGCCGTAACTGCTTTAATGATATGGTCGATTTCTCCGAAAATATGAGCACTTATGCGGCAGAAAACAGAAATATAAATAAAATATCGGAAATTAAAGAAAAAATTAAAAAGCAATGTGATTTAAAATATTATTGTTTAGATGATGAAAACTACGAAACGGTTTTGAACTTATACAGATACAGAGATACTTTAAAGACGCAGTTAATGCTGTGCTGTGCTTTTTGCGAAATACTTCCTGAAACAGGAAGCAGGGGCGGAGCAATCTGTACCGAAAGCGGCACTGAAATTGAAGAAAACGAGAAATACCGGGATTTTGCAGTGATTACAGATAACAAAAATAATAGTAAATTTGTACCGCTCAGAGAAACTGATGATTTGAATTACAGCTTTGAATATGAATGGAATCTTTTTAATAAAGAAAGAGGGATAACACTTGGCTGAGAAGATAAAAGCAATTTTGCTTACTGATGAAGAATATAATGCGAAACGTGTATACGACAGCAATATTATGGCGCAGCTCAGTGAGCGTTATGATTTATATGAAACCGTGCTCTGTAAAAAGAACATTAAAAATCATTTAAAAGCCGCTCAGAGTGCCAGGTATATTTTTTCTACTTGGGGAATGGAGTACTTTTGTGAAGATGAAATAAAACATTTTTTCCCGAATGCTGAATGTCTCTTTTATGCAGCAGGCTCTGTTCAGCACTTTGCGGCTGAATTTTTAAACTGCGGTATCCGTGTTTTCAGTGCATGGAAAGCAAATGCCGTTCCCGTTGCGGAGTATACATATGCACAGATTTTGCTTGCACTGAAAGGTTTTTACCGTGCGTCAAAAAAATCCCGTTTACAGTATTACCGAATGTCGAAGTATTCCGATAAATGCGGTGGTATCTATAATGCTAAAATCGGTATTATCGGCGTGGGCAGTATCGGTGGTATGGTTGCCGAAAAATTAAAAGCAAATGATGTTGAAGTTTATTATTATGACCCTTATCTGCCAAGTGATATTGCTGTAAATCTTAATATCAAATCAGCTTCACTTGAAGAAATTTTTTCGCAGTGCGATGTTATTACAAATCATCTTGCAAATAAAGATGAGCTGACAGGTGTTATAAGCGGTAAATTATTGAACATGATGAAGCCTTACGCCACATTTATCAATACAGGCAGAGGAAGACAGGTTGATGAAAAGGGCTTGGTTAAAGCTATGCGGAAGGTTAAAACAAGAACAGCACTTCTCGATGTTCTTTCTCACGAACCTTTAAATCTTTTTTCTGCAGTTGCAAGGTGCAGAAATATAATTGTTACTCCGCATATTGCAGGCAGTCTCGGCAAAGAGGTTGTCAGAATGGCTGAATATATGCTTGATGACGCCCAAAGAATTGACAACGGAGAACAACCGCTTTATGAGGTAACCGTTCAGATGTTAAAAACAATGGCATAAGGTGGTTTGTATGGAAAATATAGGTTTTACAACAGTAACCTTCCGTAAAAAAAGCATAGGCGAAATTTGCGAAATCGCCTGTGATAATAGCATAAAGTATATTGAATGGGGCGGCGATGTTCATTTACCGCCTGATGATGAAGCTGCTTTGCAGGAGGTTATTTCTCTTCAAAAAGAATTTAATTTAACCGCAATCTCCTACGGTACATATTACCGCTTGGGCGCAGAGAATTATTCTTTGTGGGAAAAGATTGTAAATGTTGCTGATAAAATAGGAGCGAAAATAATCAGAATCTGGCAGGGCGATTGCTCCTCTAAAAAGGTCGGTAAAGAAAAATTGCAGGCTATGATAAATGAAACCCAAAAACTTGCTGACATTGCAGATGAAAAAGGACTTATCGTTGCTTTTGAATTTCATAAAAACACCAACAACGATAACGGTAAAAGTGCCGTTGAATTTTTACAGGCAGTTAATAAACCGAATGTAAAAACCTATTGGCAGCCCTTTTCAACAGATGAGGATACAGAAAATCTGAAAGCTGTTTTGCCGTATCTTGTTTGCGTTCATGTTTTTGAATGGAACGAGAAAGGCAAGCGGTATTCCCTTAAATACGGCAGAGAAAAGTGGAAAAACTTTATTGAAATTATCAATAACGGTAATATACGTCCTTATTATATTATGGAGTTTGTTAAGAATGACAGTGAAAGACAGTTTGCGAAAGACGTTAAATTTTTACGTGAAATGTTAGAAAATGAACAATAAATTACCGTGGCGTAAGGAGTGTTATTTCTATGAAAACAGAGCTTGAAAGAGTTGCAGAATTTTGCAAAAATAACTGGAGCGAATACTGCACGTTCACAATTAAAACCGCAGACAGAGTATGTGAAAACCGCTTTTTATTTGATTCTCCGCGCGATATGGAGCGCACGGAAAACGAGGTTTCATTCGGTGGAAAAATCAACTGGTATTATAAGCTGAACGGCGATGAAGAATTTATGTTTCAGCTTAACCGCCACGGATATCTGATTCAGTTAGGTCAGGCGTATTATCTTACTGGTGACGAAAAATACTTAAAGAAGTTTTGTACAATTCTTAATGACTGGCTGGATACAGTCCACTGTGATTATAAGAATAACAGCCCGTGGCGTTCCCTCGAAACAGGAATGAGGGGTGACAAATGGCATAAAGCGCTTTGCTATATTGACGGCACAAAATATTTTTCAAAAGAGCTTAAAGAAAAAATTGATAAATCTCTTTTAACCCATATTGAGCTTTTGAAGAAGGCACATTCAGGATTTCAGAAAGGCAGCAACTGGGGAATCATTCAGGACAGCGGATTATTTCATATAGGAGTTTATTTTAACGACTGGGATATTATAAATTTGTCTCTTGAACGCTTAAATCAGGAAACTGATTTGCAGATTATGGCTGATGGTATGCAGTGGGAGCAGTCAAGCGGTTATCACAACGAGGTTTTATTGGTTTTGCTTGATGTTATTATTGATGCCGATAAAAATAACATCTCACTGGATGATGAATTTAAAAAGAAAATTGAAAGAATGGCGGAAGCTGCTTTAAAAATGATTAAACCCAATGCTCATAATCCGCTTTTCGGTGACAGTGATGATACGGAAATAAGAGATATTATGAGCAGATGTGCTTTAGTATTCGGCAGAGAGGATTTTAAACATTACGGTTTCAATAATCTTGATTACAATACTGTATGGCTGACGGGTTATGGAAGCATTGAAAAATATAATAAACTTGAAAGTTATTCACCTGAATTTAAAAATGCTTATCTGACAGACAGCGGAAATTATATATTGAGAGAAAATCAGACAGGCATATCAAATTATCTGTGCTTTCATAACGGATATACAGGCGGCGGGCACGCTCATGCCGACAAGCTCCATTTTGATTTGATGATTAAAGGCAGAGAGGTCTTGGTTGACGCAGGAAGATATACATATCTTAATAATCCTCAAAGAAGATATATTAAAAGCCCGAAGGCCCATAATGTCTGCCTGATTGACAATAAGCAATATCTTAAAATGACAAGCCAGTGGGAAACGGAAAATCCTGCTTTAGCTGTTCAGTATCCTTGTATCGATAATGAATACTGCACACTTATCGGCGGTGCACATTTGGGTTATCTCAAATCAAAAGGAGCTTTTGTTGAAAGAAAAATTCTTCACATCAAGCCTGATATTTACATCGTGATTGACAGCTTTAAATCAAAGTTTTTCCATACATACCAGCAGTATTTTCATTTTGCACCCGCAGGAAAAGTAAACATATGCGGTAAAAAAGCCGAATTTGATGATGGTTATGTCAGGGCTGAACTGCATTTCCTTACACCGAATATTAAATTGACAAGAGAAAAGTCCATTTATTCTTCAAACTATAACGCAGTGTGTGAAAATGATTCGTTAAAAGCAGGTTTTTATTCTTTCGGCAACGCTTGTGCCGTTACGGTTATTTACGGAGAAAAAGCTGAAATTTTCAAACCCTTTGAAGTTTCTCTGGTAAAAGCAAAAGACGTAAACGATAAAAAAGAACTTCCGCTTTCACAGGCGGCAGGAATTGTAATAAAAACTCCTGAAAAGGAATACTCCGTTTGTCTTGCATTTAAAGAGCTGAAACATACTTTTGAGTGTAATAAAAAAACAGCACACGGTATAATCAATGTTTTTTGCAATGATAAAATGATATTTAAAAAATGGTAAAATCATCAGAAAATTTTCTTTGATGACCTTAAGATTATAAATATAATGTTTGTTTTTATAAAAGGATGAATGATGAAAAATAATTTGCCTGAGATTAAACTAAGTATTCGTAATAAAACTGTTAGCTGGACTGTTTCAGACGGATGGACTGCCGAATTTATAGGTGCTGACTTTATTCAGCTTGTTGATGATAATTTGGTTGTTCATACTCCTATTTGCGACAGTACTGCAACCCTTTCCTTTAAACTCAGGAGAGGCAGTGAAACAGTCGAAAAAGATTGTAAGATAAATATAAAAGGTACCTATGGCATACAAGATAAAAAGCCGGATGTGATTCCCGAGCCTGCACAATGGTATTCTGCAGGAGGTATCCTGCGTGAAATAAAATCATATTCCTATGATGATAAGCTGAAAGAAACAGCAGATGCCTTTGCCGTGGAATATTTTAAAGTAACGGGTAAAAGAATTGTAAATGATAAAAACGGGGATATTCATTTTTGTTTTGACGAAAGTTTGCTTTATCTCGGTGAAGAAGGATATGAAATAATCTGCGATGAAAATATAAAAATCGGATGCTGTGCCGAGCTCGGAGCAGTGTGGGCGGGGAAAACGGTCTGTCAGCTTATGCTTCAGGGCGGCTTTCCGAAAGGCATAATGCGTGACTATCCCCGCTACAGTGTCAGGGGTTTTATGCTTGACGTAGGCAGACGTCCCGTATCGCTTCCCATGCTTGAAAAAATTGTTGACCGTATGGCTTGGTACAAGATGAATGATTTTCAGATTCATCTCAGCGATAATTATATTTGGCTGGAGGATTATGCAGAGCAGGGTGATGTAACCATCTTTGATGCTTACAGTGCTTTCAGGCTTGAAAGTTCTTTGAAAAATAAGAAGGGGGAAACCCCGACGGCAAAGGATTACAGTTATTCCAAGGCTGAATTTAACCGCTTTATGAAAGCGTCATTAAAAAAAGGTGTTCGCATAACGCCTGAAATTGATATGCCTGCCCATGCACTTGCATTTACAAAAGTTTTCCCTGAATATGCGGTTATGGGTAAGGTTTCAACTTTGATGAAAAAAAGACCTCTTACAGACCATATTGATATCTCACGCCCTGAGGCGATTGAATTTGTAAAACGCATTTTTGATGAATATACTCTTGGCGATGACCCTGTGTTCCCAAAAGGAACAACGGTGCATATCGGTGCTGACGAATTTTTAACGGATTACGGTGCTTACCGCAGATTTATTAATGAAATCGTACCCCATATAAAAAAGACAAATACGGTTCGTCTGTGGGGTAGCCTTACATGGATAAAGGACGAGCCTGAAACACCGATTGTCAAAGAGGCTGTTCAGGATGTTCAGATGAACCTGTGGTCTAAAGACTGGGCTGACGGCAGAGAAATGTATGATATGGGTTATAAGCTGATTAACACAATCGACAACCTGCTTTATATTGTGCCAAACGGTAGTAAAATTCGTGCTCCCTATATGGATTTTATCAATAAGAGAAAAGCGTTTAAACAGTTTGAGCCGAATAGAGTCAGACTAAAGGATAAAGGGCAGTACACAAATCTTCCCGCAGGTAATAAACAGCTTCTGGGAGGCTGCTATGCAATATGGCAGGATAATATTGATAAACATTCAAAGGGAATCAATGAACAGGACCTTTATGACAGATTTGATGACAGCGCCGCTTTTATGTCGGAAAAGAACTGGGGCTCCTGCACGGATAAGCAAAGCTCTGCTGAGGTTGACAGAATGGAAGCGGCTATTGACCGTTATATAAAAAAGCCGTCCGAAAATATTAAGCCGGTAAAAGATGTAGTCCTCAAAGGCGGAGAATGTTTTGTAAACACAGGCTGCAGAAACCCGGAAATAGGTGCAAAGCTCAGTATTACATTGAGTTTTGATGAGATTGTTCCGGGTCAGATTATTTTGGAGGCTGACGCACCTTACGGTACATATGATGTCAGAATTATGAAAAACGGCAGGCTCGGTTTTACTGCAGAGGGCTATGAATATGAATTTGACTACACTCCGCCAGTACATAAGAAACTGAAATTAGTGATTGAAACAAAGCCGCTTTGTACAGTGCTGAAAACAGGAATTTTCACAAGAAAAAAGGCGAAAGGAAGTTTTTCACATAACGGAACAGTTCGTGCCGACAATATAAAAAATTCCTCCTTCAGCATTCCTTATCAGAGAATAGGCTCGAAAACAAATTCAGTAAAAGCACATATTTACAGTATTGAAATATTATGAATGCCGGAATAAGAAATAAAAAGATATTGAATTCTACTATAGGTGGTCTCTTTTTGTGCTGTATGCACAATCTGAAATAACTTATATTTCACTTTTT
This sequence comes from uncultured Bacteroides sp., assembly GCA_964535085.1. Lineage (GTDB taxonomy): Bacteria > Bacillota > Clostridia > Oscillospirales > Acutalibacteraceae > Eubacterium_R. The sequence goes on along the minus strand of CAZHSE010000021.1, from coordinate 13,834 downwards.
TGTAGATAAGTACTTGACATATTTCCGATTTATGTATTCATTATTCTGTATTTTGAATTTAATAAATTACTAATATAATATATAATTAATGAAGAAGATGTTTTTAAGAGGGAAATTATGAAACCTTATTTTTTATCAGTTACTTACCGCGTAAATTCAACTCAGAAAACAAGCAGTCTGATGTGCAATGCGGATTATGAAATCAAAGCAGAGAAAACAAATGAACGCTTAAAACTTACACTGATTCCTAAGGAAGAAATTGAAATCAGTTCTTTTTCGCTGACCTTTAACTACGGATACACAAAGAATAACAGAATTTTCATAAACGGTTATCAGTCCTGGACTGACAGCAGGGAATATCATATTGACGAAATGATGACTGTTATACATAAATTTGTGAGAAAGAAAATTTTTAATTCGCCGTCAAGTATGGGCAGTGATATGCATATCGTACCACAGGATACGAAAAAGGGTACATTCCACGGCTTTTCATATTCATATATAAGAAGCGGAAATACCATTGATTTAATCGGTTCAGTCAGTGAACGAAGCGGATATACAATTATTTTCTTTGACACAAATGAAAATACAGTAACCGTCAAAAAAGATTTGAAAGGTGTTAAATTTAATGAACCTGCCGAACTTCTTGATATGGTGTGGCTGAATGATGAATATGATTTGGCATTTGATAAGTATTTTAAATATATGCAGATTCCGCCCGTTGAGAAAAAACTCCACAGCGGTTATACAACCTGGTATAACTATTACGGCAATGTAACTGAAAAAATTGTTAAGCGTGATTTGCAGTCACTTGTTAAGATGCCTGAAAAGGTGGATATTTTCCAGATTGATGACGGTTATCAGAGTGCAATCGGCGACTGGCTTATTATTAATGATAAATTTCCGTCAGGTATGAAAGCCTGTGCTGACGAAATTCATAAAAACGGTTTGAAGGCAGGTTTATGGCTTGCACCGTTTGCGGCAGTGCCAAGCTCAGAGGTTTATAAAAAGCATACTGACTGGCTTGTTAAAGATGACAGCGGAAATCCCCTTTGCGTCGGTCATAACTGGGGCGGATTTTATGCTCTTGATATTTATAATGACGAAGCCCGTGCCTACATAAAGCATTTCTTTGATGTGGTGCTCAATGAATGGGGCTACGATATGGTTAAGCTTGATTTCCTTTATGCTTGCTGTACGAGACCTATCCATAATAAAACACGCGGACAGATTATGTGTGAGGCTATGGATTTTATACGTGAATGTGTGGGTGATAAGCTGATACTCGGCTGCGGCGTTCCTCTTGCACCTGCATTCGGCAAGGTTGATTTTTGCAGAATCGGTGCTGATATGGGACTTGACTGGCGAAGAAATCCGTTTACAACACGTGAGGATGTTTCAACACCGAATGCAATTTACAATACGGTTTTCAGACGTCATCTTGACGGAAGAGCTTTCCTGAATGACCCCGATGTATTTCTGCTCAGAGACAACAATATGTTTATGAGCTATAAAAAGAGAAAGCTGATAGCAAAAATCAATCATATTTTCGGCAATCTTCTTTTCACTTCAGATAATGTAGATAAGTATAATGAAGAAAAAATAAAAGCATTTTCAGATGCTGTGAATAAAAATAAAGAAAAATTCATTTCCGCTGAGATGACAAAAAGACGTCAGATGACAATTGTTTACGAGGAGAAAGGCAAAAGGCACACTATGTGCTTTAATGTTGAAAACGGAATAATCAAAAGAAATGATTGAATAAGGGGTAATCATAATGAATGTAGTAAAACTTGTAAGCGGCGTATTTAAAGATGTAAAATCTCACTGGAAACGGCCTGCTGAAGGAAATTTTGTATCCTACAAGGAAATTGTTAATCTTGGCTTAGGCGGAATGGGTAACAATTTCACGATGGTGCTTGTGGGATATATGGGTCTAAATGCAGGAAATACCCTGCTTGGCTCAACAATCGGTATAAGACCGCTTCATCTGCAGTATATGTTGACCATACAGACTGTCCTTAATGTGCTGTTCTTTTTCATAAGAGCACATATTGTTGATAATACACGTACAAAGTGGGGACGTTTCAGACCTTATATTGCATTTATGGGTATACCCCTTGCGGTAATGTCTGTAATATTTGTCTTTCTGCCTTTCCAGACGATGGCTTACAACGATAAGCTGATATGCGTATTTGTGTTTGCCATAACGATAAGTATGATACAGCCTCTGTTTACCGATACTTATTCGGAGCTTCAGACGGTAATTACGCCCAACAGTGAAGAAAGAGCAAAGGTTATCTCTATCAATTCCATTATTTTCAGCTTTGCGCCGACTGTTACGGGATTGTTTGTGCCGATTTTGTCTAATATGACGGGCGGTTATACAAATATTAATACTTACCGTTATGTGCTTGCTCCTGTTACGCTTCTCGGTCTCGGTCTTAATTTCTTTACGGCAATCGGCTGTAAAGAAAGGGTTGTAACCTCTTCTTCATATGTTCAGAAGGTAGGCATTATCGAAGGCGCCTTTATGATTTTCAAAAACAAGCATTGGTGGATAAGACAGATAGCAGGTCTTATCGGCTTCCTTGAAGGTGCAACAGGTGTATTCTTCGGCTGGATTTATATTTACGGTGTTCAGGATATGACCTCATACGGTATGCTGAATACGGTTATGGGTACCGCAAGCGGTATCGCCATGGTGATTACACCGTTTCTTCTTAAAAAGCTCGGTAATAAAAAACTTCTGATTTATCATAATCTGCTTAATGTAGTGTTCCTGATAATTCTGATGTTTACATTTAAAGTAACGCTTTTAATGTTTATAATTATGTATATGAACACCCTTGTCAATGCTCTCAGCATTGTTTATAATCAGGTAATGCACTCTGAGGTTAAGGACTATCAGCAGTATATCTGCGGTTACAGAATGGACTTTGTTTTCGGTCTTGCAGGTATGATAACAATGCCGATTTCACTTCTGTCAGGGTATGTAATTCCTTATGTTTATGAGTGCTTCGGTCTTACTACAAACTACGATATTCTCTATGACCCGAATGTAAGAAACTCATTGTTCCTTGTACTTTGTATTCTCGCTATTGTGGGTGCTGTTCTCAATCTTATTCCGTATTGCTTTTACAGCATGTCAAAGGAAAAGCATCAGAATATTATCCGTGTCCTCAGATACAGAGCTCTTTTTGACGACTTTGAAACAGGCGATTTCAATGCCGATATTATTAAGGGCGGTGTTGAGGCAATCAGAACAGGTCTTGAACTGAATGAAAGTCCGACCCCTGATTTAAAGGCGCTAAAGGCAGAAATCAGGAATGCAACCAAGGGCGAAGCAAGGGATGAAGCCCGCAAAGCCTATGAAGCCGCAAAGGCTTTTGCCGGTGATAAAGCTGAGGTCGGAATTTTTATGGAGGAGTTGAATAAATTTGATACTCCATTATGGCAGCACAAGGTTGAAAAGGCACGTGAGTTAATTTCCGATGATGCCGATTCAATCGTGTTTATCAGTGACAGTATTGTTGCAGACGCTAAAGCCCTGCCGAGAAGCACAAAAGAACAGCGTGAAATCAGAAAATATGATATTCAACAGGCAAAAGCACTTGTTAAATCATCAAAGCTGATTAAAAAGAACTACCCTGACGGTCTTGTTAAGCCTGATGAAAATAAGGTTAAAGCAGCCTATGCAATGCCTGACAACAGCAGTGCCGAAAATAAACTCAGAAATAAAGCAATAAAAGAGGCAGAAAAGGAGCTTGACCTTTATTACAAAACAATTTCGCCTTATGCTGCGGCACAAAAACTTGTACACAGTTATGAGAACAGGGAAGAGGTTATCAAGTGGGCAGAATCAAATTATGACGAAGCCTGTGCAATAATTAGAACACGTGAAGAGGAAGAAAGCAAAAAAACTAAGGAGAAAAAACATTTGGCAGGAAGGAGAAGTAAGTGATGACTAAAAAGCATTTTATTAAATTTATCGCTCTTGTGCTTGCGCTTTTGCTGATAATATTAACAGGCGGCTGTTCACTTAATTCCTATTCTGCTGAGGAACTGAAAACCTTTTATCCCAAAGCAATAGAAAATTCATTGAAGGAAGAGCTTTATTACTGGAAGGAAACAGTCAATGCTTCCGATCATACATCATGGAGAACCTGCAATGTGTTTGCCGAGATAGATAAAAAGTATGAAGTTATACGTGATGAAAACGGCGAGCTTGCCAATATGAAGATTGATATTCTTGAAGAGTATAACAAGAAGAATGTTTATAAAGCACTCTGTGGTAAATCATCAGGCAAAGACGGCGATAAGAATTACCTTTTTGAAAATGATTTTGATGAGTCGGGCAATGGCGTAAATTACAGAAAAACAGAAATTTCACCGCAGGAATATGTGGCAGGCGACAGTTTTAAGAATAAGTATTCTCTTGATACAATGCTTAAGGAATTTGAATATCTTACAGTTGATGATATGATTTTTGACATTGATGATGATTTAATGGAGCACAAAGGCAAAACCATTAAAGTCTCTTTTGCCGTAACAGACGAATATCTTGAAAGATATGAAGCAGAATTTGGTGAAAGCTCCGTGTTTGAAGGGTCAAAATATGCCACAATGGAGTTTGCATATGACCGCTTTGCCTCCATTGTTGTTTACGCTGAGGAAAAACTCGGCAGCGGTATTTCGGCGGATAAAGAGATTTATAAGCTGGAAACAGTTTACTACGGACCTATTGTCAATATACCGTCCTATGATAATTCCGAATGGTAAGATAAATCAGAATGTACGGTGGCAATTGTATAATCTGAAAATTCAATAAAAATGAGGTAGGGACACTGCAAAATATGCGGTGCAACCTACCTCATTTATTTTTGTACTTTTTACAAATAAGATTAAAAATGCAAATTTTTATTTGTCAATATCCCTGTTTAAGCTTTCAACAGTTCGTGCTGCTGTTCTCTTTTTGGATTGCTCAACACGTTTACCGTCTTTACCGTTGTTATTATGACGGAAATAATCGTCCTTGTCATTGATATTCCAAAGGAGTTTTGAATCAAAATACCACAGCTTTTCCTTGAAATTCTTATGGAATGTAAAGGGTCTGTTATTCTCAATTTCATCCATAAGAGGAGTTACGAGAGAGCCGTCAGAGCCTTCAACTTCAGTTGCCGCAAGAATAACCACATTCTTATCCTTTGGAAGAACAGTTGTACCGTCAAGGGTAATTACCCAGAAATACAAGCCCTTTGCATACTGAATATCTTTTCCATTCATTGAATGAGTGAACTCATAGCCGAGATGTCCTTTTTTGATATAAGCAGTTTCACCGAAATCATACAAATCCCAGCGGGCAAAGGCATCGTAAGCGCCGTTTACCGTTTTTACAACAGGCTTTCCGTCAACTTCAAATGTAATATCATTTTTGTTATAGCTTGTTACAAGAAGTTTTAATTTGTTACCCTTTGCTGTCTCAATAGTCTGACCGTCGGCATACATTGAGCCGCTGCCGAGAACAAAATCAACACCGCAAACACTGATTTTATCTCTCATAAGATTTTCGGGAATGTCATTCAAGCCTTGATTTAATTTTAACTCAACAGGTCTTTGCTTAGCCTTTTCGCCCTGAATTGCAGGCTTTTTAAGAGTAATACCAAAGGTTTTAACCTCATAAGGCTTGAAGTCGCAAACAAGTTTGCCGTCCTTAACATTTGCTTTACCGCGGTATTCCTCGCTTGCCCAAAGCTCTCTTGCACTTTCAATACCGTCTCCGAGAGTGAATTCAAAGCCTTTAATCTCTTTGTTACCGCCCTCATTGAAACGTACAATGATTTCTCCGTCACGGTGATGAGCCTTTTTGATTGCACGGATAATAACATCATTTGTGCTGACACTGCCGAATGAATAACTGCTTCTCAGCTTACCTGCATGTCTTTCAAATACAACTGCTGTCATAGGGTATGTATAAAGTCTTGCCTGAAGCTGAGTATCTGCTCCGACCTTGCCCTTATGGGAATAAATTGCATAGCCGTAAAGATTTTTACCCAGATCCATCATTGACTGCATTGAGTCAATTCTGTAATTCTTTTTTGGAGTGTGAACGGCGGTTAAGCGAAGTGTATTATCGTTGTACTTATCCCAGCCGTGCTTACATTCACTGATAATTGAAATACCGAATTCACCGCTTTTATCGGTAATATCAGCCCATTTCTGAGCAGGCACCTCAAAGAGCTTTTCGTTCATATTTTCACGCTCTATTGCACCGAGACCAAGGTCAAAGGTTGCTTTTGGATTTGAGGCTGTAAGTGCAAATCTGTTTTTAGCAAGGGTACGCATTGACTGCCATTCAATTTCGTTATAAACCTCAACGATGTTGCTGTCCTGTGTTAAGCAAACATATGTTACAAACTCTGATTTATTATCCTTTTGCTTAACCTCAAAGGCAATGCGGACAGGTCCGTTTTCGGCAACCTTAACTGTAATTAATTTAGGAATTCTGTCAGGCTCCTTGTCAGCCTCTTTATAATTCATTTCCCATGCAGGCCAGTTCTTTGAACCTGTATAGTTGAACAGCCCGAGAACTATCGGCTTTTCAAGAAGTTCTCTCGAGTCATCTTCTTTGTCAATAATTGATGAAATATCGCCGTTTTTGTTCAGGGTAACGACATACTTTTGATTTTCAAGAGCGTCATCGGTTATTTTCAGCTTGCTGATAATTTTACAGGGTTCGTTTGAGGGACGTGCATCAAATACCCGGAGACCTAATGACTTAACCTCTGCTAAGAAAAGAATTTCCTTAATTCCGTCAGCATCGAAAATAATCTGTGACGGAACTTCTTTTCCCTTATCGTCAAAAATTCTGACGAATGGTGCACTGATATCTTTAAGTTTAATCCTTACTGATGATTTTCTGTCAGCCTCAACAGAATTGGATACCAAAAGAGGAATACCCTGACAAAAATCGGATTTCATAAGGGGCGTAATTGAGGAAAGAGATGCTTCAAGCTCACCGCTGAACTGGTTTATTGACATTGCATAATCATTCCATGAACGGCGGTATGCACGCTGAACCGATGTACCCGGCGTATCGTCGTGGAACTGGTGAGCAATAGCTCTTTTCCAGGATTTTTCAAGGACTTCTTCATTGTAGTCAGCAGTGCCGAAATGCATAGCCATAACGCCTGCACGCTCTGCCATATCGCCAAGCTCCTGACATTTTGCATTCCAACGCTTGCCGACAGCTCTCGATGTATAACCGCCTACGCCGTGATTCTGCATAACAAGTTCTGTTTTCCACTCAGGTAATTTATCCTTAACCTCCTGAGAAAGTTCGGTTTCAATATCGCGGTAAATTTGGTCGGCGGACGCAGCAATAACCTCGATATCCTCGGCGTCATTTTTTTTGATTTCTCCGTCAACAAATTTAACTGTTGCCTCTGCAGGCGCACCGCCGCGATCGCCTATTCCGTGGAACATATATGTCCAGTCCAGGCCGTATTTCTCGTTTTCCTTAAGTTTGTTTGTAACAAAGCTCCAGTTACGAAGTTTAGTCAGGGTGAAATAATAGTCATGAGGGTTTACCGATGCATAGACATAGTTTCCGTCAACGCCATACCACTTACCGATGTCAAAAGGAACACCGTAAGCGCTTCCCCAGGCGAGCTTTTGAGTAGTGAAGCCTTTAAGATTAGCGTGGTGCATAATGCTCGGCAAAGCCCAGCCGAAGCCGAAACAATCGGGTAAATAAATATCGCAGGAGCGTTTACCGAATTTTTCATCAAAATATGTATTTCCGATAAGAATATTTCTGAAAAGCGCCTCAGGTGACGGACAGTTAACGTCACCGTTTTCAAAGGCTGAGCCGGTAACATTCCATCTGCCCTCGGCAATATATTTTTTTAACTCCTCAAATAATTCGGGGTAATATTCCTCCATAAGCTCATAACGGTAAGAGCCTTCAAAAGAGAAAATATAGCTTGGATATTTTTTGAACATAGCAAAATTGTCAACAAGGGTGTTATAGATATATTTGCTGACAGTTGTTTTAAAATCCCAGGACCAGATTGTATCAAGATGTGAGGTTGCAACAGTATATATTTTTTTCTTACTCATAATAAACTCCTTTTGATTTTATTTTGAACGAATCTTTTTATTGACGATAAAATGCAGTACATCGCATAAAAGATATATTACAAGTGTAATAATAAATCCTGCGCCGATTTTGCCGCCCATTGAAAAAACGGCAATACCCAAACTGCAAAAGACAAATAAATTTACGGCGGAGAAAGCAATATTTCTGCCAAGTCCGTGCTTGGTTGCACTGAACAGGCTGGCAATTATTTCTGCAAGGGAGAGAACTATAACAAGCACCATTGCCAAAATCCCTAAGAAATAAGGCGTATCCGAAAGTATTTTATTAAAATCGAAACCGCCTTTGATGATGCTCATTATAAACTCAACAAGGCTTACGGTTTTACCGTTTGTAACAAACATCGGCAGACACATTGATGCAAGAGGTGTAAAGAATAATACAAGCCGTACAATATGAAGAGGGGATGCAATGGATGAATTTTTAAGAATATCCGTAAAATGATTTACAGCGTCAACTTCCTTCTGAGCTTTCAGTGCGTCTTTTTTAAGCCTTTCGTCCATGTCGTAATACATAAGATTTGCGCCGCATTTCGGACAGGTCTGCTTTAAATAGAACAAGTTGATTTTTTCACCGCATTTCGGACAATTACTCATTCTCCTCACCTCCCGAAGCATTGTTGGAATTTTCTTTTCTGCGCTTGGCAATATCCTCTCGTATTGTATTGAGTTTATCGCCTGTAAGGTCATACCAAATATAGGGTATTAAACTCAAAAGTCCCAAAACATTAGGAACAAGGATAAAAAATGCCCACAGGAGTAAATCTGTATGCTCGCCCTTAACAGCAGTCTGAACTCCGTTTACATTTTGATAAGTAAGTCCGATAACAGGAAGAAGTGCCGTACCCAAAGCTGTGCAGAGCGAACCTGTCAGCTTACCTGTAAATGTAAGAACCGAGAATGAAACGCCTTCATTTCTCTTACCTGTTTTCCACTCCATATAGTCAATTGTGTCACCTATCATTTCTGTAGGAATAACACCCTGAACAGTATTAAAGAAACTGAAAATTAAATTCTGAACCATCAGAAGAGGTACAACAACCGCAATCTTATTATAGTAGTTCATACCTATAAGGAAAACGATAACGGATGTTACGGCTCTGCAAAAACCGTTTAAGAACACAATCTGCCTATTGTCTAATTTTGCTTTAAGTTTGGGAATAAGCAGGTATGTTACAAATCCTAATATTGTGCCGGGGAGATTGATAATCAGGAAAAGGGAGTTGATATTTACAACCTCTGCATAATAATAGCTCTGGAATACACTTGCAAGTCCGGAAAGTGTGTTTATTACATTAGCACAGATAATCAGCATAAGAGGTTTGTTTTTAAACATTACCTTAAAGCCTTCAAGAACACTTGGCTCCTTTACACTTTGTGCAACTCTTTCCCTTGTGCATAAGCCTGCAAGGGAGAAAAGTCCCATACCGAAGGTGCCTGCTATTACCGACATTATGCAGAATACCTGAGGAAGAGAAATATTTAATATGTTATGCTCCGATGCATCCATCAAAAGAACAAGGGTTGTGGTGGAAAGACCGCCGATAATTCCGCTTAAAAAACGTGCAGTTGAAATTGCTCTTGTTCTGTCGGAGGGAGTCGGGCTGATTGCCGAGCTCATTCCCCAGAACGGAACATCACCGAGAGTGTAGAACAATTCCCAGACAATATATGATATGTACATATAAACAATTTTAACTGCTGTGGATTTTACGTCCGCTAAAATCAGCGGACCTGAAAAAAGCAGTATTGTTGCAATTGAAAGAGGTATGGGGACTATGAGCAGATACGGTCTCAGCTTACCGTATTTTGAACGTGTTTTATCAATGATTCCGCCCATTAACGGATCGTTAATCGTATCCCATATACCAAGGAAAAGAATCATTGTGGATACCGCTTCGGCAGGTATGCCGAATACCTTTGTAAAAAAGAGTGAAAGGTAACCGCCTGCAACAAGGTTGTATCCGTATACCTGACCTGCATTTGCAAAACCGTATGCTAAGTTTTCTTTAACTCCGACATAGCGGATATTTTCTTCTGTTTTCATAAATTTATCCCTTTATTATATAAATTATTTCCATCCCTTGCTGTATTCCTTATTATGCTCAATGTATTCATCAACCAGTTCGCAGGCAAGTGAATAGGAATTTACAAGGGGATGAAGTGTAAGCGCCTGAACAGCCGATGCTTTATCCTTTTCCCTGATTGCCTTTGAGGCAAGCCGCTCATAGATTTTAACACGGCGGATAAGCTCAAGATTCTGCTCGTCAACCTTGCCGATATGGTGCGGTTTGCATCCGTCCGCGCTGACATCACAGGTTATTTCAACAACATCATCAGCTTTTAAACCGTCAATGGAATTTTCATTCGGAATACACATAATCATTGTTCCTGTTTTACCGCTTTGGGCAGTTTCAATAAATTTAAGAGCAACGCCTGCATAACCGCCGTCATCCTCCTCATAAATATCAAAATGCCACGGTGTGGTACGTTTTGTGCCTGTTTCGCTTGCCATATAGCTGCCCTCACGCATACCGTACCACTTGTTGAAAATTTCAAGACAGCCTTCAAAATCATTTTCAATATCCATTTTTGACAGCTCTGCAGTCATATTTTTATTGATATCCCTTATCTGCTCTCCTCTTGTCTGAGGTGTATTTAATATATTTTCCACAGCTTTTTCACGATAGTAGAAGTAGTAGAGATATTCGTTTAAAACAGCTTTTCTGTCTCTGAGAAGCTCTTTGCTGAAATAACGCATATCGGTTTTTACATAAGCCTCGTCATTTTCAATAAGCTCCTGCATTATTTCCTTTCCGTTCAAATTAATGCTTTTAAAATATGACAGGTGATTCAGTCCGTAAACCTCACCGCTTATATTATCGGGATTTTCATTATATAAAAGTGCAAAGGAACGGAGCATACCTGACGGTGCGTCACAAATACCGTATGTAAAATCATATCCCATATCACGAAGAGTTTGAGATACTACGCCTGCAGGATTAGTAAAATTGAATACTTTAACATTTTTCTTTGAATATTTATTAATCAGCTCGCAATACTCTGCAAGTGCGGGAACGCTCCGCATTGCAAATGAAAAGCCTGCTGCACCTGTTGTTTCCTGACCGAGCACGCCTTTATTAAGTGCAATACGCTCGTCCTTGGCACGCATAACATCTTCGCCGACACGTATAGTTGTAATAACATAATCGGCATCGGAAACAGCCTCAATTTTATCTGTTGTCAGGCTGAATTTCATTTTCGGGCAAAGAAGTTTTGCCACATGAGCCGCCATACCGCCGTATATTCTTAATTTTTCTTCATTGTTGTCCATAAAGCAAAGCTCATCAATATGCATTTTTTCTGCTTTCTGTGCTATGCTTTTTGCAAGAAACATTGAGCGAACTCCGCCTCCGCCGATTACTGTTATTTTCATTTTTTAACCTCACTTTATATTTAGTAATATAGAACAGCGTCCGCATCCGGCAGACCGTCATTGTGAATAAGGGCAGCACAACAGACGCTATGTTGTGTACGTGGCTGTGACCTGTCATAATAAACGGTATTCCCATATCGGCAAATTGTTCAATTCTCAAATCACGCTGATAAAGTAAATTATCGCCGCCGATAATCTCATAAAGTGCAGAGGGAGCTATTAACGGATTAATCATTACTGCTTCCCACCATTACATAATACAAATACAGTATAGTTGTTTTCTGAAAAAAATCAAAGACATCAAAACGACATAAATATCAACTTTATGTCGTTTTACATATATTTTTACTTGATGAAAATTATACATTCTGATACAATTAAACAGGGGGGTTCTATATGGCAATAACGTTTTATTATAATGAAGGAAAAGTTCAGATATTTAAAATTTATTCAGGCACTATTGACGAAACCGTTATGATGCATGCACATACGAAAAACGGATACGAACTTCATCTGATAGATGACGGCAGAGGCTTTTTGGATACAGAATACGGCAGATATAATTTGTCAAAAAATTCTCTTTATGTTACAGGACCGAATGTTTTGCATAAGCAGACTCCCGATTTTCAAAATCCTATGCATGAGCTGTGCGTATATATTAAAATTTCCACAAATAAAAAATCTGATAAGGTGTTTGATTTGTTTACCTCCAAGACATTTTGGATTGGTAAGAGCAATGCCGCAATCAGACATATTTTTAAAATAATGCTTGAAGAAAATGCAAGTGATGAATTTCTTAAAGAGAATATTTTGTCATCACTTGCAATAAGACTGATAGTTGAAATGACCCGGCTGTATTACCCTGCAGAAAGAACACCAAACGATTTGATGACAAGCAGTGACCTAAATGAAAACCGCTCCTGGATTCTCGACCAGCTTCTTTTAGAGGATTGCAGTAAGGTAACGCTTAATGATTTTGCAAAAAATCTGGGCGTTTCACCTCGTCAGGCAGAACGGATTATTAAAGATTATTATGGCTCATCTTTTAAAAAATTAAGGTATGAGGCTAAAATGGCAATGGCGGCAGCACTTTTAGAGCAGGAAAATATATCTGTAGAAGAGTGTGCAATAAGATGCGGTTATACATCGGCATCCGCTTTTATAAATACGTTCAAGAAGAAATATAATATCACACCGAAATCGTATAAGCAGTTAACAAAAACCGCCCGCTGAAATTTCAATAAAAACACTTTGTAAATGGGCAAATATAATCCAACTGATTGATGTTATTTTTGTATTCCTGATGGCAGTGAATGAAGCCGCTTGGCAAAACAGCATCAACAATATTATTAATAAATTCAGATTTTCCTCCACAAGGTGCATAATTATGTAAACCCAAACCAATAAAAAACTATGATCTTATACTTTACAAATATTTATCAAACTTTATATTTTCTATCAAAAAGTTTAGAAATTCAATCATATAATCTTTTTTTCGTCCAAAAGCCTATTTGATATGATAAAATACAACTGATGAAATAAAAAATAATTATCACTTTATAATAAAACAATTACCGAATACCTAAATCCAAAATTATTTTTCCTGCGGGCAGTTTTGCTGGAGTCGGATTGCTGTAACAATCGTCATACTTTTTTCTCAGCTGCTTCTGTTTTTTCCCGGCAACGAGCTGTTTTATATTTTCATATGTAAAATTCTTCTGATTTTCAGGAGGATTTGAGAGTCCCATATTCCGCCCTTATCCAAACTGAAACGCAGTTTATCAGAACTGTTCCAGATAAGGCATCCGATATCACCATTGCCGAGCGGCATTGCTTCATCCCATTTTTCTATTGTTTTATCAAAATGAAGTGATTTAGTATACATACTTTTTACTCCTCAAAAAGTTCAAACACCCGTTACTTCCTTTCAATTTTTATAAAATTATAATTTATTTTAAATTTTTCAAACTTTTTGTGTTACCTTTTTGATCTTTTGACACTATATATATGAAAGGCAAAATTTTGTTGCTTTTCCTTGTCAAAACATAAAAATGATACAATTTTGTCGAAAAAATGTGCAGTTTTGCATTTTGTATTGTTTTATTTAGTTTTTTATGCTGTTTAAAAATAAAAAATTATCTATATGGTAAAATATAATTTTATGTAATTTAAATATAGCAATATCCAATATTACTAATCCTTGATTACTGAATTATTCAATTTTAAGGTTCAAATCCTTAC
>CAZHSE010000020.1:0-32304 GCA_964535085.1 uncultured Bacteroides sp. | reverse complement strand
TGCGTACAAGTTCAATTCCCACATCTTTTGCAAGTCTGTCCTCAACGCTTTTATCAACCTTAAAGCAAAGCAGTCTTCCGAGTTTTTTAAGTGTGAACTTTTCAAGTATTTTCATTGCAGGCTTCGGCAGAATTTCATTCATTTTCACATTTATCATTCTGTCAAATCTCCACTGAAAATACTGCTCTGCTGTTTTTCCCTGCTTGTCATAGTCAAAATCATTGATTGTATATGATTTTATTTCGACAGTATCACCGCTTAAAACAACTTTTCTGTAGGCACAGGGACAGCCGACGAAACAGCCTGTCTGTACATCAGTTATTGTATTGCCGTTTTTCGTGGTATAATCCGTTACTGCCTGTGCATGCATATGGCCTGTAAAAATCAAATCAAGTCCTGCGTCTGCAAATTCATTTGCCCTTTTTTCCCAGTCGGTCAGCTTTGCGTCGCCTATTAGATTCATTATAGGCGAAAACGGCAAAAGCGGATAATGAGTCATTGCAAATATGTACTCACCTGCTTCGTGAGCCTTCTTAATTTCATTAAGCGCCCACTCCATCTGGTCATCCCACAAGCCTTTAAAATCCTTGCAGTCGCCGTCACAGTTAAGTGCAAGAAGCCTTACGCCCTCGGCAAGCTGAGCCACATAGCTCATACTTTCCTTATGCTCGCTTATTGCCTCGTCAAAGCCGAAATCTTTATAGAACTCTCTAAGTTCCGCTCTCGGCATACCCTTAACAGGTATAATTTCGTCACCGTCAAATTCAGCAGGCTCACCGTCTTCACAATAATCGTGCCTCGCTGTGATGAGATAAATTTTTTTACCCTGTTCTTTAAGTTTATAAAGTCTTTCGCGAAAGCCCACATGGCTCTGGTATTCGCCCCTGTAAACCAAATCACCGGGTATTAAAATAATATCCGTTTCCCTATCTTCGGCAAGCTGTTTAAACCCGGCATCAACTATCGCCGGTGTTTCGGCAACACATTTCTGGTCGGTTTTACTCCTGTCCTCATATGCTTTTCCGCTTCGTTTAAATGATGTGTCGAAGTAATGCGTGTCCGTTACAAGATAAAAGGAAAATGGTTCTCTCATATCTTCATCCCCTTTGTAAGTTATAAAATACCACATAATAAAATCTTAATAAATAAGCAATATCACTCATAATGTTAGGATTATAACTATTTATACAGTTGTCGGTCTTTTCTCGTTTTTCTTCTGTATTCGAGAGGTGAATATCCTACCGCTTTTTTAAAACTTGATGAAAAATACTGCTGATCCGCATAATGAAGCGTCTTTGAAATAGTGCCTACACTTACATTTGTGTGGGTTAAATATGTTTTCGCTGCATCAATTTTTTTGTCCAAATAATACTGATAGGGAGTGATTTTATATTTACTTTTAAAAACATTGATGATATAATTTTTCGAATAATTCATGCTTTCGCATAGCTTGTCAAGATTAAAATAGCTTTCAACACATTCGTCAAGCTTTCTTCTTATAATCTCGGGCAGGTCTGCATTTTCTGTTAAAACACGGCTTCGTATGTATATAAAGATATGCGTAAGGTTTATCGTTATTTTATTCACCATTAAATCATAAGGTATATCCTGCCGTGATATTTCAACAATTTCTTCAAAATATTTTTTAACGGCATCGCAGTTTTTAAACAAATACGTGTCTTCCGGCAAATAACAATTTATCAGACTGTCCGCAAAATCCCCCGTAAAAACAATCCATAATTTATGCCACGGGTTAACACTGTCCGATTTATATTTATGTTTGCTTCCGACCTTTAAAAAGAATATATCACTTTTTTGAGGTTCAAGATGATGACCGTTAATATCAAGAGTACCCTTTCCGTCAATAATAAATTCCAAAGCGTTCAAATCGGAATTTTCTCTTTCAATGCTGAATGTTTTATCACAATAAGTTTCACCGACAATATCTAATTTTAGCGGATCGTTTGTATTATTAAAAGCGGAAAAATTTTTGAATTTTTCAATCATAATAATAATCCTAACAAAAAACTTAATATTTCACATTTATTTAAGTATATTAATGTGATATTTTTATAATATCCGAAAAGATACAACAAGTCAACATTAAGGAGGAAATATAATGATAGTACGTAAAGATAATATTTTTATTCTTGAAACAAAAAACACCCATTATGTTCTGGGTGTTGACAGATACGGATATAATCACCATATCCATTGGGGTAAGAAATGTGATGCTGACGATTATTTTATTAAAAATATAGGCGATGAAAACTCGAACCACTCAATGCTTGATAATTTCAAGCAGGAGTATACTCCGTTTGGACAGACGATGTACAGAGGAAATACAATCAAAGCGAATTTCTCAGACGGATGCCGTGAAATCAATTTGAAATTTGATGGATGCGAAGCTGAAAAAAACACACTTAAGCTGAATTTTTCAGACAAACACTATCCTCTTACAATCACTCTTAATTATGAGATTTATGATGACTGCGACATTATCACAAGATGGACCACGGTTAAAAACAACGGCGAAGAACCCATATACTTTGACAGACTGTACAGTGCGGAATTTAATCTGCCTTCCAAAAAGCCTTATACCTTTAAAAACACAAACGGTGCCTGGGGAGGAGAAAATATTGAGACAAATACAACACTTGAGAGCGGTACATTTGTCAGCGAAAGCCGAAGAGGCACATCGGGTCACAATCAGTCACCGTACTTTATAGCATATCAAAATGCCGATGAAAAGGACGGAGATGTTTATTTTGCAGCCCTTGCATACAGCGGTAATTTTAAAGTTGCGGCTGAAAGAGATTTATTCGGCTCAACAAGAGTAATTCTCGGTATGAGTGATTTTGATTTCCGCTTTTTGCTTAAATCGGGTGAAATCTTTGATACGCCGAAGGTTTTCTGCGGCTATACTCACGGCTTTGGCGATATGTCAAGGCAGATGCACAAATTTGCAGTTAATAATGTTCTTCCGAAAACTTTCAGCAAAAAGCCTTTGCCGGTGCTTTACAATTCCTGGGAGGCTACGGAGTTTGACGTAAATGTTAAACAGCAGACGGAGCTGGCAAAAATTGCTTCAAAAATCGGCGTTGAACTTTTTGTTATGGATGACGGCTGGTTCGGAAAACGAAACAGTGACCGCGCAGGCTTAGGAGACTGGTTTGTCAACAGGGATAAATTTCCAAACGGTCTTGACGAGCTTATCAACAATGTTAATGAGCTTGGTATGGATTTCGGTATCTGGGTTGAGCCCGAAATGGTAAACAAAGACAGCGATTTATTCAGAAATCACCCGGACTGGACATATCATTATGACACAAGATATGCCTGCGAAATGAGAAATCAGCTTGTACTCAATATGACAAGAGAAGATGTGCAGGAATACATATTTAACTGTCTTAATGATTTGCTTTCCGAGCATAATATCAAATATATAAAGTGGGATATGAACAGACCGTTCTCGGAAACGGGGGCAGAAAATCTTGAATGTCCTCAGATGCTTTGGTATCTCCACACCAAAGCGGTATATGATATAGTGGATAAGCTGAAAGCTCTTAATCCGAATGTCGCAATAGAAAGCTGTGCTTCAGGCGGAGGCAGAGCAGATTACGGTGCACTTATGCACTATGATCAGGTGTGGACAAGTGATAACACAGACGGTATTGACAGAATGGTAATTCAAAAGGGATATTCGCTTTTACGTCCTATTAAAACCATGCGTGCCTGGGTTACTGATATTAACTGGTACAATAAGCCCTGTACTCTTGATTTCAGATTTAACATTGCTATGCAGGGTTCCTTGGGCATAGGCGGAGATTTGACAAAATATTCCGATGATGATCTGGAAATCTGCAAAAGAAATATTGCTTTATACAAGGACATAAGAGAGCTTGTTCAGTTCGGCAGTCTTTACAGAAATATGGATATTGATGAAGATGAAATTCTCTTTAATCAGTATGTTAATGATGAAAAGACTAAAAGCGTCGCTTTCATTGCGGCAAACGGAACCAGATTTTATAAAAAGGCTGTGCCGCTCTGCTTCGACGGACTTGACGAGGCAAAGCGTTACACTCTTACCATCAATGACGAAACATATGAAAAAAGCGGTGCATACCTTATGAATGTAGGAATTGATTTAGAGGTGCGCGGTGCATATTACAACAGAATAATTATTATCAAAGAAACAGATTAATAAAAAATACTGTAGCAAAAGCCGCTGCTTACCCAGTTGATAACTGTATAAGCAGCGGCTCATTTTTTATAGATATAACAATATTAAGAACACGAAAAACAAAAATGATGCTTATAACCTGCAGCTCAGATTATATTATTTCAAATAGTCGGAAACATTTTCGTAATCCTTAACTCTCTCCCCGTTATTTTCAATAATTCTTTCCGTGAATGAAAGCTGTGTTTTCCTTCTTTTAAGTGATTCGGTAAATCTTCTTGAAACTGCAATAAATATAACAAATATGTATGGCATACCGAGATTTGTTTCAAGCAGAGAGTTAATTATCATAGGTGAAAGTGCATTGACGTTCATTCCTGTAACGCCGAGGTCTGCGGAACGGATACCGCCGAGATAAAGACCTACTTCCCATCCTGCCTGAACAAGAATACCGATTATCAGAAGCCACAGAATATTTACACGTTCATTCTTCTTTTTACGTGTCATATTCCACATGAACAGCAGCACATAACCTACAAAAAGTATCAGTGCCATCCAGCCGTGGTACGCTCCCGTTTCACGCCAAATTGTTATAGTGTAATTATGGGGACCGAAGGTTTTGGTAAGCAGAGGACAGCATAACCACCAGCCTAAAATAAGCGTGGTCCATTCAAAAAGATTTTTATCTTTTGAAATCCAGAGCCATATCCAAGCAAAGTTAGTAAATCCGTAACTCATTGACATCCACATGAGAACCCAGAACAGCTGACTTTCCGTACCTTCCGCACCATTCATCAGCAAATGGCGTGACCCTGTCGCAAGATGGAATATTCCGAAATCAACAATCTGATACAGGACACCTGCCAATAATCCAACAATAACGGTTGCATATTTCTTCTTATAAAGCAGCATTCCTATAAAAAGAACTAAAAATGCAATGTCAAGCCATATGTAAAACGGCTCAAACACTCTTTGTGCAACAACTTCCATAATTTTTCTCCTTTGTTAAAAATTTACCAAATTTAGTTTATCACAATTTTAGTGATATTGCAATGGAATATATAAATTTTTCTGTGAAAAATCATGAAATAATAACAAATATAAATCATTAATTTATTTATAACTCTATTTTTCTATCCTTAAAATAATATTCTTTATCGCGGTCGTTCACTTCACGCAGTACCTTACACGGATTGCCCACAGCAACTACGTTATCGGGAATATCTTTAGTGACAACGCTTCCTGCTCCTATTACAACGTTATCGCCTATTGTAATTCCAGGAACAATAATTGCTCCTGCACCAATCCAGCAGTTCTTTCCGATACGAACAGGCATATTGTACTGATAGGCTTTTTCTCGCAGTTCGGGAAGAATCGGATGCCCTGCCGTTGCAACGGTAACATTTGGTCCGAACATTGTATAATCCCCCACATAGATGTGTGTATCATCAACAAAAGTACAGCCGAAATTGCAGTAAACATTTTTGCCGAAATGAATGTGTTTTCCTCCCCAGTTCGCATATAAGGGCGGTTCAACATAACAGTCTTCGCCGATTTCGGCAAACATTTCTTTAAGCATCTTTTCTCTTATGTCAAGCTGTGTCGGTCTTGTCATATTAAAATCATACAGCATATCAAGATGTTTTAACTGCTCCTCCATAATACTGTCATCATCGGGAAGATATAATTCACCTGTGTGTAATTTATCCTTCATAGCCATAATTTTTACTCCTTTGCAGTCAGGCATTTGACCTGTTTATATTTTCAAGTGTGTATGTTTCACATTAACATAATTTCAGTGATATTACAACAGATTATATAAATTTCTCCGCTTAAAATTACAAAAAGCAAGGAAACAGATTCCCCGCCTTTCCTGTTAAAATCACAATACCAAACAATACTCAGAGATTTGCTCCGAGTCTTTTTCCATTGCATGGCTGAGTGTATCAAACGCTCCCGAAATAACCTGCTTAAACGGAACTGACATTGTATAGCCGGGGTCAAGAAATACAAACTGTGCCTGTGCGCCGAAAATGCCCGCTTTAATTTTCTTTTCCTCATTGGTAATTACCGCGCCTGCATTCATTTCTGCACCTGTTCCCGCGGCAGTAACAATTGCTCCCATAGGAATAAAATCAGACGGATAGTTCTTTTTAACGGTTTCCATTTCCCAGATATCTTCAGACAGTTTTGCCTGGGCGGAAACAATCTTACAGCAGTCTATAACCGAACCTCCGCCGACTGCAAGAATGAAATTCACATCGTTTTCACGGACAAGCTTTGCTCCCTC
This sequence comes from uncultured Bacteroides sp., assembly GCA_964535085.1. Classification (GTDB taxonomy): domain Bacteria; phylum Bacillota; class Clostridia; order Oscillospirales; family Acutalibacteraceae; genus Eubacterium_R. The sequence continues at coordinate 25,834 of CAZHSE010000020.1, read as the reverse complement.
CTGCACCTTTGCATAAGTCGGGTTAGGCATAATGCCCGAAAATTCCACTACAGTTTTTCCTGATTTCTGTAAAATGGAGATTACCTCATCGTATACACCGTTCTTTTTAATCGAACCGCCGCCGTATGCAAGCATTACGGTATCACCGACATTTTTCAAAAGACAACAGAGATATTCTTTAACACCGCCCTTTCCGAAATAAACCTTTGTTTTGTTTTCGTAAATAAAATTATTCATAATGTTATTCTCCTTTTTATTTGCTGAATATAATTATAAGAACCTCTGTGGTGCCAAAAATCACAAATTTTGACTGCTGTGAGAACCTTGTAATAAACGTAATGAAAGTGTATTTTCATTACATTTATTATAAAAAAATCGAGACCTCATAAGAAGTCTCGATTAGTTTCTCAGTTTATACCTAAAGGTTATATCTATGAAGTTTTAATTATGTATCGCTTCTTCTGCCGCTTTCAGAAATCTTTTTACGGTTTCAGACGGAGTCGGAGAATGGAGCAACCCATAAGGAATGCTGTAATCCCACTCTACCGGAATAACCTTCAAAAGAGGATGAACATTTGCCCAGCCGGGAATTGCAAGCAGCACATTATCTGAATTTTCGCAACGGTTAAACACATCCATACTGTAAAAATCAAAGTCCACAATGTTTATTTTCGGATGATTTTTCCATAGCTCATCACGAAGCTCATCAACATAATGGCTCCAGTCCCTGTGCATCAGCAAAAGGTTTTCACCGTACAAATCCTGAATTTTCAGCCTGTCTTTTACTGCAAGCGGATGATGAATTGAAACGGCACAGCAAAACGGCTCACGAGATAATTCAAGCCCTGCACAACGACGGAGATTCAGCATCGTTTCGTCAAAAATTCCGCCGATTACATCTATATTTTTCCCAAGGTTTGCCAAAAGCTCTCTTGCGTTTTCAGGTGTGTTTTCATAAGGAATAATCTGAAATTTCATATCAGGGCAGTGTTCCTGAATTCTTGGCCACAGACGCATTAATAATTGTGCAGGCGTCATAGGAGATGTGCCGATACGGATAACATTCGCATCCTCCTGCATGGCATTTTTGCCCGTGTTACGGAATCACGGCAATACTCTGAATGATATATTTTGTATCCTGATACAATGATTTTCCTGCTTTGGTTAAGGTTAATCCCCGGTGTGTTCTTTCAAACAGCTTCACATCAAGTTCCGCCTCCAGCAGATTAATCTGCTTAATCACAGCAGTAGGCGTAATATACAATTTCTCTGCGGATTTATTAAAACTGCCTGCATCTGCAACTTTTATAAATGTTTCAAGCTGTGGATTATACATAACACACCCCCGATATAAAATTCTTTTTTCACAATTATTTTACCATAAACAGGAAAATAATAAAAGTTTAAATTTCATCAGTGCTTTCAAATTAAAAAAATGACGTTTTTGTACTATAACCGCATTAAAAGATTAAGCAGAAATTGATAAACACGTCCAACACTTGCAATTTCCATACGTTCCTTAGCTGTATGGATATCAAGCAGATTAGGGCCGAAGCTGATACAGTCAAGACCCTTTAATTTACTGCAAAAAATTCCGCACTCAAGTCCTGCGTGAATAGCAACAATTTCCGGCTCTTCTCCGTACTGCTCACTGTAAACGGTTCTGCAAAGCTCCCGAAGCTTTGAATCCCTTTTATATTCCCAGGCAGGATATTCTCCGAAAGCACTGACCCTTGCTTTGTATTTTTTTGCAAGCTGTTCTATTTCATTATGAATGGCAAGTTTTTCCGCTCCCACAGATGAACGAATGGAAAATGTAATAACAATTTCAGTGTCCTCGGTACGAATTATTCCGAGGTTTGACGAGGTCTGAACAAGTCCCGGAATATCCTCGCTCATAGCTCTGACACCGTTCGTAACATTTGATAAAAAAGGTATTGCTTTACTGTCAAAACCTGTCTTAAATTCAACAGGCTTTGCAGAAATGTTGATATTATGCTCAACACCTGAATATTTATTTTCAATATCTGCTCTACAGTCGTCAATTGCTCTTTGAACTGCCACAGCATCATTTGCATTAACAGTTGCATAACACTCAAATGGAATAGCGTTATCCTTTTGTCCGCCGTCAATGGATACAAGCTGTACATCGGTTTCTTTACTGACAGCACCAAGAATTTTACCCATAAGAATTATCGCATTAGCTCTGCCTTTATCAATTTCAACACCGCTGTGACCGCCCATCAAGCCATTGACAGTAATTTGAATACTTTGAGAATAGTTTTTTGCACTATTCTCTTTTTTCATTTTGATAACCAGAGTTTCTCCGCCTGCACAGCTGACAGTGAATTGTCCCTCATCCTCGGAATCAATATTGAGCATATATTTACCCCTGAGGTCTGACATATCCATCGCATTTGCACCAAGCATACCCACCTCTTCATCAGTAGTAAATACACATTCCAAATTCGGATGAATTATGCTGTCCGAATCCAGAACGGCAAGTGCCATGGCAACTGCTATTCCGTCATCACCGCCGAGAGTTGTACCATTTGCAAAAACATATTCACCGTCGCATTCAAGCTCAATACACTGATTTTCAAAATCAATATTTACGCTGTCGTCCTTTGCACAAACCATATCAAGATGTCCCTGAATTATAACAGTGCTGTCACCTGAATAATCGGGAGAAGCATTTTTCTTTATCACCACATTATTATGGCTGTCCCTGGAATATTCAAGCTTATGGCTTTTTGCAAAATCAACAACATAATCCGCAATTTTTTCTGTATAATATGAGCCGTGAGGAATACTGCATATTTCCTCAAAATAGCGAAAAACATCCTCAGGCTCTAATTTATCAAGAATCATAGCTAAACCCTACCTTTGAAAAAATTTTAAGCATTTAGTTAATGGACATGGACTCGCTCCTGTTATATTAAACCACAGTACAAACAACAATACAAGTGCTGTCTGATATATTTCGACAGCAAGGGTTTTTAACAGTTTGCAATATTTGTATATATATGATATATTAAATATAAATGTGATGAAGGTGGTATATAATGATAAAAACATTACCCAAAAGTAAAATGTACCGTTATTGCCTGGCGGATATTGCCAAGGGACTTTTTAACGGTATGATAGGAAACTATCTGCTCTACTTTTTCCAGCCTACAGTCAAAAGCGGCTTGCCTAATCTTTTGCCTCAAAATAAATTATTGGGATTTATTACTGTTATGGCATTAATTACAGGCATAGGAAAGGTTGTTGATGCAGTTACCGATCCATTAGTTGCGACACTTTCGGACAAATGCAGTCACAAAGACGGCAGACGTATGCCGTTTTTGAGATATGCGGCGCTTCCTTATGCACTCTCGCTTTTACTGATTTTTTATGCGCCGTTTAATGAAGGCTCTGCAGGCAATGCAATTTGGGTAGGCTTCTTTCTCATTGTGTATTATGTTTCATATACATTTTTCTTCATTCCGCGTAATGCTCTCGTACCGGAAATTATTCCTGATGCGAATGTACGAGTTGGATACTACACTGTCAGCACAGTATTCTTTATGGGTTCAAGTGCCTTTATGTATGCTGCAACCTTATTTGTTAATCTGCTGAAGGACGCAGGCTTATCGCCGTTATGGGCATGGCGTACGGTATTCACTGTTTTTGTTGCAATCGGTATCGTTTGCCTTTTGCTCAGTGCATATGCCTTTAATGAAAAGGATTATGTTCAAAACAGCACAAAGCCTAATGACTCCGTGATTAAATCCTTCGGAATAGTTTTAAGAAACCGTAATTTTGTGGTTTTCAGCTTGGGAGATTTGTTCAGCTATATTTCTCTTTGCTTCTTTGAATCGGCAATGCTTTACTACATAACCATGCTGTTAAATATCGAAGAAAGTCAGGTATTCTATGTTCTGCTGGCGGCAATAGTAACGGCAATCTGTCTGTTCCCTGTTATTGTTAAAATCTCCAGAAAATACAACAAAAAAATTTCGTTGATTATAGCAAGTGTTTTGTTCACAATCGTATTTGCGGTTATTTATGTCGGCGATAAAATTGCCGCAATGTTCACAGGACACGAATTAATTATCGGTATCGCAGTCGGAATACTGGTTGCATTTCCCTTTGCCGCTATCAATATTCTTCCGCAGTCTGTTATTTCCGATATCATACAATTGGATTGCCTGGAAAAGGGAGTAAACAGAGAGGGTATATTCTCAGCAGTTAAAACGTTCCTTGAAAAAATAGCAGTAAGCGTTGCTATGATTATTGTATCAAGCGTATTGGCAGTCGGTGCTGTAAACGGCGAATCTGTCGGTATGCAGGGAGTAAAACTTACAGGTGTATGTGCCGGCGTATTCAGCCTGCTGTCCTTAATTATGTTTATTATTTACGATGATAAAAAGGTAATCGAGGGAATTAAGAAGTATAGTGATAAAGGAGATACTAAATGAAAAAACGAGTTTTAGCTTCGGAAGAAAGCAGGAAAAATGTTTCGCCGCAAATGCTTGAAGCCTATACCGATACACTGTCACAAATGATAAATTGCAAAACAGTATTTACTCACAATAGCGAAAATCAGACAGAATTTGATAAGTTTTATAGAATACTTGAGGAGCGTTTTCCTGCTCTTACGAAAAAGGCAGAGCGGCTGACCTTCGGAAGCGGATGCTTTGTATACATAATCAGAGGCAATAATGCCGAAAAAAACATTATGCTTATGTCGCACCACGATGTTGTTGACGGCGGCAAGGATTGGAATACCGATCCATTCTGTGCAACGATTAAGGATGGCTCTATGTACGGCAGAGGTACTATTGATACAAAAACTCCGTTATTTGCAGAGCTTCAGGCATGCGAGGAACTGCTGAAAGAGAATTACACATTTGACGGCATAAATCTTTACATCGGCTCCTCTAATAATGAAGAGCTTTGCGGTGACGGAATGGTATTGGCAACAGAATATTTTAAAGAAAACGGTATTCACTTTGACGCCGTTTTTGATGAGGGTGGCGCAATTACCACAGGTATGGTACCGACTGTTAAAGAGAAAAGCGCTATGGTTGCCGTTCACGAAAAAAGCAGACATATGTACCGTTGTACTGCCAGGAAGGTTCAAAAGGGACACGGCGGTTTAAATCAAACAAGCAACAACACAATTTCGCAGATGACAGCCTTTATTCAGGAGGTTGAAAACAGCAAAATTTATAAAAGCAACCTTTCAGATGAGGTCAGCGGAACATTTGAAACTCACGCACCGTATATGCAGTTTCCTTTGAATATAATAATGGGCAATATAAAGTTATTTGCTCCGATAATAAAAAAGGTTATGCAGAAAATGCCTCCTGCAAAAGCAATGCTCTCCACAAGCATTGCTTTTACCACAATTTCGGGTGGCTCTGCGGTTGACCCGCAGATAGCCGCACATGAGGTTACGGCAACTATGTTCCTGCGTTGTGTTCGGGAGGACGACCTATATCAAGGTCTTAAAAAAATCAAAAAAATTGCCGAAAAGCACGGTATAGAAATTGAAGAAACAGAACGTGATTATTGTCATCCGACCGACTATAAAACTACGCAATTCAGGCTGTTGGAAAGCGTTATCAATGAGGTTTTTCCCGATGTAATTGTTTCCCCGTTTCTTTTGGTGGCAGGCACTGACGCCAGACGCTTTACAGATGTTGCAGATAATATATTCCGATTTGCCCCAATTGATTTAGATACAGCCCAATATGCATCCGTTCACGGAGCAAATGAGCATATTAAAATTCAGAATGTGGGACAATGCGTCTGCTTTTATAAAGAATTAATAAAGAAATACAACTTGAAATAACAAAAAATACACTAAAATAGTTAATGCAGGAGTACTGTTAATTTTACAGTACTCCTGCATTTTGGTTTACATAATCACTTTTACTTATTTTTCTTTTTCTTTATAATACGGACAATAGTTACGGCTGCTGCAGCTACGACGGAAAGACCGGCTGCTCCCCCGATTACAGCAGGAAGAAAGATATTTTTATATTCATAATAACCGTGATTAGCCTTATAGGAATTACTTACTTTATAATCAATCAAATCGTCAAACAGGATAATCTCGGAGTCAAAATCCGTTAAATCCGATTCATCAAGAGTAACTGTTCTGACTCCGTGATGATTGCCGTAGCTGTAAAATCCCACACCGGGAACAGCAGTCAGTTTAATTCCCTTATACTCGCCTGCAAAGTCATTAACATGGTCGTGACCGAAAAATGCACCTATTATATCACCCTGCTCAAGCCAGCTGTCAAACTGACCGCCGTTTACATTTGATGGACAGGGACCTTCATTCAAGTTGCCGTCATAAATATATTCATCATTTACAACATAATATTTATCACTTCTGTCGCCATAACCTTTTACGGAATTTTTAGTTCCCTTGTCAACTTCTTCAAACATATCATAGACCTCTGGAACAGCAATATGCTGGAATAGTAAAGAAGGGATAACCTTTCTGCCGTTTTCATCCTTTAACTCATTTGAGGTTTTCTTATACCAATTAATCTGATCCTCATGAACATAGCCGTATCCTCCGCCCTCTTCCTCGGGTGTATAAGGATTTGAATCCATAAACCAAAGGTTGAAAATATCCTTTTCCCCTTTGCTGTCTTTAACTAACAGATTATAGTTTCCTACACCTGTCATTTCTTCCCCCTCAACAGCAAGGCAGGTATCATATTTTTGGAAGCAGGAAAGAATAAACTTCTTTGCCTCCTCCTCGGTCATTCCGTTCTCCTCATCTGCAAGTCCCTCGTGGTCGTGATTTCCGAATACAAGGGCAAACGGAATACCGCGGTCGTCAATTGTTTTCGCCACAATATCCACCGCTGCCTCTGTCTTTGCTTTGTCAACACCTTTCCACCAGCCTGCGGTATTATCACCTGTTAATACAATAAAATCAGGTTTGGCATTATCTATTGCAGAAGTCATTAAATCCACTGTTTCCTTTTGAGGAGTATCAGTGTCCTGAATATCCGCTAAAATCAAAATTTTAAATTTACCGTTGTTAAACCGTAACGTAGTCTCGGCTTTTTCCGAGGCAAAAATGTTCATAGGATTCATTGTAATCACCATTAAAACAGTTGTAAGTATTGCAATTATTTTTTTCATTGCTTTATGTTCCCTTCCAGATTTTTCATAAATATAATTTTCACGGCAATAATTGATAAACATTAAATTACTGCTTTTTATTTTTTATAAACTTAGGAGTAACTTTGTCAATCAGTTTATCCAGTCTTTCCCATTCCTCCTGCGCCTTTACAGAGTCCTCCTCCAATCTGCTGTCCATATTGTAATACATCAGATTACAGCCGCATTTCGGACATGTAGGTTTCAAATAAAATATGCTGAGCTTTTCTCCGCATTTGGGGCACACATTATCCATTATTAATCCTCCTCAAAATTTTCCTGAGATACTTCCTTTGAACGATTTTCCCGGCGTACTTTAATATCAGAGTGTATAGTTTCTAATTTTTCGCCCTCAAGGTCATAGAAAATATACGGAATTAACGAAAGCAGATTTAACACTGCAGGAATAGCAGTTACAAGACCCCAGAGCCAAAATCTCGTATTTACAGCTCCGTTTTCCTGCAGAACCATATCACTGCCTACCTGCTGAAGACCGATAAGAGGAATGATTGCTGTCGCCAGGGCTGTACTGAGCGAGCCTGTTAATTTACTCATAAAGGTTAAGAGCGAGAATGTCATACCCTCATTTCTTTTATGAGTTTTCCACTCCATATAGTCAACCGTATCACCGACCATTTTAGTCGGGATTACCATTTTAATGCTTGAGACAGCGCTTGTAAAAAATCCCTGTATTGATAAGAGCGGTACAATTACAGACGGATTACGATAAAACTTACATCCGCAGAGGAAAATTACTGCTGTTACTGCCGCCTTTAAAAACGTCACTCTTATAATAATCTGCTTTGACGTGTATCTTTTTTCAAGCCACGGAATAAGCATATAAGCAAAAAATCCCATTACCGTACCCGGAATACCTGCCAGAATTGAAAGACTGGCAAAGCCTAAGGACAGCTTGTAATAGTACTGGCTGAAAACATCGGAGATGCCCTCAACCATACCGAGAATATTTGAAAGCACAATTAAAAGCAAAGGTTTATTATTGAATAAAACACGGAAACTGTCAAATATGCTTGGCTCCTTTGTTGACTGCACAACACGCTCCCGTGTAAAAATACCCGACAGGCTAAACAGTCCCATACCTACTGTTCCGGCAAAAATGCCCATAAACAGGAAAACCTGCGGTAAGGTCCAGCTGATAGCGTCATTAGTGCTCAGGTCAATAAAAACAGGAATAAGAATATTAACTACACCGCCGATAATATTTGAAATAAATCTGGCAGATGTAATGGCACGTGAACGGTCATTTGGATTAGGAGAAATTGCGGCAGAAAGTCCCCAGAACGGAATATCACCTATTGTATAGAAAAATTCCCAGATAAAATATGTAATGCACATATACACAATTTTTGCAGCATTCCCTGCGTCCTGCATAAATTCCGCACCGCCGAATACTGCAACAGTTGCAATTCCCAAAGGAATCGGAACAAAAATCAAATACGGGCGGAGCTTACCGAAACGGGTTCGTGTTCGGTCAACAATACTTCCCATAAGAGGGTCGTTAAGTGCATCCCATATTCCCATAAAGAAAATCATTGCCGTAACAGCCTTTGCAGGTATACCGAAAACAGTTACATAGAAAAAAGTAAGCTGCATTCTGATAAGATTATAGCCTATTACCTGTCCCCCGTTTGCAACACCGTACAAAGCAGTTTCCCTGACACCGACATAGCGTTTTTCTTTTACAGTATTTAAAGAACCCATTACACCGATTACCTCCTCTGTCATAATTAAATTATATTGATAATTTTCGGTTTTTTGCCATAAATTTTGTTATTGCTTCATTATATAAAGACGGATTTGTATAGTAGCTTCTTGCATGAACCGCATTATTTACAACAAGATACTCCTTTTCTGATGAACAGGCATCATACAAATCTTTTTGCATATAAAACGGAACATAATCATCAGCACTGCCATGAATGAAAAGAACAGGAACATCTGCTTCCTTAACCGCCTTAACAGGAGATGCATCCTTAAATGAATAATGGGAGAAACATCGGCAATACAAATCACAAATATAAAGTATGGGAAACGCAGGTAAATGAAAGGAGGTTTTAAGCTGATAGGCAAATTCATCCCACGCAGAAGTATATGAACAATCCGCAATTACACCTCTTACAGATGTATTTTTCAGTTTATTGCTCATCATAAGAACCGTAGCGGCACCCATAGATACACCGAGCAGAAAGATATCATAATTCTGAAATCGCTTCTGTGCATATTCAAGCCACAAAAAAGTATCTTTGGATTCATGCGTTCCGTAGCCCATAAATTTTCCGTCACTTCTGCCGCAGCCTCGGTGTTCCGGCAAAATCAATGTATAGCCGTTTTCATACAAATACGGTATCATAAAACAGAATTCTCCGAAGGCGTGGCTTCTTGCACCGTGACAGGCTATAATCAGGCAGCCATTTGGCTTTTCAGGGCACAGTATATGCCCCTTCAAATATGCTTTATCCGGCGCTGTAAGTACAATTTTTTCAAAGGGCAGTTTTTCCAGCTTCTTTTCAGCCTTTTGTGCATCTGACGGATATTGATTAGGGACACCGCTTCCTGCTATAATTTTTTCCAAAAATCTCACTATAAAAGCAGGAACGGAAATCGGCTTTTCCCAAACCAGATTACTGAATATGAATATACACAATATTAACGTCAGTATAACTGCCGTAATTATTACTGCAGTAATCGCTGTTTTCATTTCTTACCCCCCTCTGTTTTAACAAAAATAATATTCTGCTGAAAACATTATACGAATTTTCTGCCGCGCGTATATTTATTTTGCCTGCCTTTTAGCAGGCAATGATTTTTATTCAAATCTTTTAAACTGTCAATTAGATGATACCATAAGTGGCTATTTTTGTAAATATCACAAATTAAACACTGAATATTGAAGTTTGTATTACACCCAAACAAACTGTCCGAGAACAATAAATTCAGCGGTGATGTATATTGAACTATATTTTTCTTCACTTGAAACAAAAAAATTGTTTGTTTTTTAACAAAATATATGCTATTATGTTAGTATTGGCGGTATTATACTTGATTTTGAAATTTTATGTAAATTGATAATAGTATTTGGAGGTTATACACTCATGCAAAAGAAAATCAGTACAGTTCCTTTCAACGGTACCGAAGAACAGGAACAAAAGCTAAAAGCTGTAATCGATGCTAATAAGCACGATAAAAGCCGTTTGATAGCAGTTATGCAGGAGGCTCAGGAGATTTACGGTTACCTTCCTATTGAGGTGCAGAATATGATTGCCGAAGGTATGGATGTTCCTCTTGAAAAGGTATACGGTGTGGCAACCTTTTATGCACAGTTCTCCCTGTCCCCGAAAGGCAAATATCACATATCGGTATGTATGGGAACTGCATGCTATGTTAAAGGCTCTCAGAAAATTTTAGATGCCCTGACTGAAAAGCTGGGTATCGGAATTGATGAATGTACCCCCGACGGTAAATACTCAATTTCCGCCTGCCGCTGTATCGGTGCGTGCGGTCTCGGTCCGGTATTAACAGTTAATGATGAAGTTTACGGACGCCTTACCCCCGACGATATCGACGGAATTCTCGCTAAGTATCAGGATTAATTTGAAAGGAGAAATCAAATGAAATCGGTTGATGAGCTTAATGCAATTAAGCAGGAATATAAAAACAGCGTAGCCATACGTACGCATGATTATGAAACACGTGTTATTGTGGGAATGGGAAACAGCGGACTTGTTGCAGGCGCCCGTGACATCTTAAAGGTTCTTGTAAAAGGTATAGAAGATGCCGGTTTGAACGGAAAAGTAATTGTTACCCAGGAAGCAAGAGCAAGCCGTGTAGGTTACAACCCAATTGTAAGCATAGTGGAAAATCATATAAAAACCGTTACATATTCAAAGGTTACGGTTGAAAAAGCACAGCGCATTATTGAAGAACATATCAAGGGCGGAAAAATCATTGAAGAATTTGTTTTGCCTGATAATGAAGACGAGGAGGTATAAAGTATGACACGTTCATATGTTATGATTTGCGGCGGTACAGGATGTACCTCTTCAGGAAGTAAAAAGATTCAGGAAGAATTTAAAAAGCAGATAAAGACTTTCGGTCTTGAAGAAGAAATTCAGATTATTCAGACAGGCTGTTTCGGTCTTTGTGCCCTCGGTCCCGTTGTAATCGTTTATCCCGACGGTACATTTTACAGCCGTGTTACACCCGACGATATTAAGGAAATAGTTGAATCTCACCTGCTTAAAGGTCATATTGTTGAAAGACTCGTTTATGCCGACACAGGAAAGGTTAAGCCGAGAAATCCTAAGTATGTAACCTTAAACGAGACAGCCTTCTACCGTTCTCAAAACCGAGTTGTACTTCGCAATTGCGGTGTTATCGACCCCGAAAACATTAAGGAGTATATAGCAAGGGACGGTTATCAGGCTCTTAACAAAGCACTAACGGCTATGACGCCTGAAGGTGTAATAAAATGCATTAAGGATTCAGGTCTGAGAGGACGTGGAGGCGGAGGCTTCCCGACAGGTCTCAAATGGGCATTGTGCGCTCCCAACAAAGCCCCTCAGAAATATGTTGTATGTAATGCAGACGAGGGCGACCCGGGCGCATTTATGGACCGTTCCGTTCTTGAGGGCGACCCGCATTGCGTTATTGAGGCTATGGCTATTGCAGGCTATGCTATCGGAGCAACAAAAGGTTATGTTTATGTCCGTGCAGAATATCCTATTGCTGTAGGCCGTCTTCAGATTGCAATAAATCAGGCACGTGAATACGGACTGCTTGGCAAAAACATATTCAACTCGGGATTTGATTTTGATATTGAAATTCGTCTCGGAGCAGGTGCTTTTGTCTGCGGTGAAGAAACTGCGCTTATGACCTCCATTGAGGGTAACAGAGGTGAACCTCATCCGCGTCCGCCTTATCCTGCCGTCAAGGGATTATATAATTCCCCGACAGTTGAAAACAATGTTGAAACATTTGCCAATGTTCCGCAGATTATTCTTAACGGAGCTGAATGGTTTTCTTCAATAGGAACAGAGAAATCAAAGGGTACAAAGGTCTTTGCTTTAGGCGGTAACATCAAACACACGGGACTTGTTGAAGTTCCTATGGGAACTACTCTCCGCCACATTATCGAAGATATCGGCGGAGGCATACCCGACGGAAAAAGATTTAAGGCTGCCCAGACAGGCGGTCCATCAGGCGGATGTATTCCTGCTTCGCTTATTGACACTGAAATAGATTACGACAACCTTACTGCAATAGGCTGTATGATGGGTTCAGGCGGTCTTATCGTTATGGACGAGGACACCTGTATGGTTGATATAGCAAAATTCTTCCTTGAATTTACTGTAGACGAATCCTGCGGTAAATGTACTCCTTGCCGTGTGGGTACAAAGAGACTTCTTGAAATGCTTGAAAAGATTACATCTGGCAAAGGTACAATGGAAGACATTGATAAGCTTGAGGAGCTTTGCTATTACATTAAAGCTAACGCACAATGCGGACTGGGTCAGACTGCTCCCAACCCTGTGCTTGCAACGCTTAAATTCTTCCGTGACGAATATATTGCTCACGTGCAAAATAAGAAATGTCCTGCAGGTGTATGTAAAGACCTGCTGACTTATGTAATTGATAAGGACAAATGTATAGGATGCGGTATGTGTGCAAGAAACTGTCCTGTGGGAACAATAGTAGCAACCGACTATGTTGCACCTAATCATAAACTTTCATCATATGAAATTATTCACGACAAATGTATTAAATGCGGTGCCTGTATATCTAATTGCCGTTTGAATGCAATTCATAAGCAGTAAAAGGAGGACATAAAAATGGAAATGGTTAGTTTAAAAATCAACGGCATACCTGTCCGTGCTCCTAAAGGCTCTACCATATTAGACGCCGCAAGACACACGGGAATTGAAATTCCCACCTTATGTTTTATGAAAGACATAAATGAAATAGGTGCTTGCCGTATATGCATTGTCGAAGCTAATGAAGGCCGAGGCTTTAAAATAGTTACCTCTTGCGTATATCCTGTATCGGAGGGTATGGAGGTTCTTACAAATACAGAAAGAATTCAGCATTACAGAAGGACAACCCTTGAGCTTATCTTATCTGTTCATGATAAAAATTGTCTTTCATGTATCCGTTCTACAAATTGTGAGCTTCAGAAGCTCTGTTTTGACTACGGTGTTGACCATTCAAGATTTGACGGCGAAAAACCGCATTATGAGAAGGATACAAGCACAGCACATCTTATCAGAGACAATAACAAATGTATTCTCTGCCGCCGCTGTGTTGCCGCATGTCAGAAGCAGTATGTAAGCGTTATCGGTGCAAATGACCGCGGTATGGACACATCAATAGGTCAGCCCTTTAAACTTCCTCTTAATGAAACTCCGTGCATTTCCTGCGGACAATGTACGGCTGTATGTCCTACGGGTGCACTTACAGAAAGAGATGACACTTACAAAGTATGGTCGGCACTTGCAGACCCCGAAAAATACGTTGTGGTACAGACTGCCCCATCTATTCGTGCAACAATAGGCGAATGCTTCGGTATGCCTATCGGCACAAATGTTGAAGGTAAAATGGTAGCCGCTTTACGCAGACTTGGATTTGACAGAGTTTTTGATACGGACTTTGCCGCTGACCTTACAATAGTTGAGGAAGCAAACGAGCTTGTTGAACGCATTAAAAACGGCGGTACACTTCCAATGATTACCTCATGCTCTCCCGGCTGGGTTAAGTTCTGTGAATTTTATTATCCCGATTTGCTTGAACATCTTTCAACCTGCAAATCACCGCAGCAAATGGCAGGCGCAGTAATTAAAACTTATTATGCCGAAAAAATGGGCATAGACCCTAAAAACATTGTCAGCGTTTCCGTTATGCCGTGTACAGCTAAGAAATTTGAAATCGGCAGAGACGACCAGTCTGCTGCAGGTGTTCCCGATGTTGACATCGCTTTAACAACAAGGGAAATCAGCAGAATGTTCAACCGTCTCGGCATAAACTTTGCCGCATTGCCCGATGAAGAATTTGACAGTCCTCTCGGTGATGATACCGGAGCTGCTGTTATATTCGGTGCAACAGGAGGCGTTATGGAGGCCGCTGTCAGAACCGCAAATGCATGGCTCAACGGTGCAACCGAACCGATTGAGCTTGAAGAAGTAAGGGGCACTGCAGGATTGAAGGAAGCAACAGTAGAGCTTGCAGGTCAGGAGCTTAAACTTGCAGTTGCGTCAGGCGCAGCAGCAGCAAAAGTCGTTATGGACCAGTTAAATGCAGGCAATCCCAAGGGCTGGGGCTTTATAGAGATTATGGGTTGTCCCGGCGGCTGTGTAAACGGAGGCGGTCAGCCTATTCAGCCTCAGTATATCCGTGATACTGTTGATTTAAAGGCGCTTCGTGCAAAAGCGCTTTATGACCAGGATAAGTCAATGACGCTTCGTATGTCTCACGAATCGCCTGTAATAAAGACTTTATACGACGAGTGGTATGACGGCTTCGGAGGTCATAAGGCACATCACGACCTACACACCTCATATACCCCGCGTAAGAAATACAATATATAAAATCCAAAAAGATAAGGAACCGGCAAATCAGTCGGTTCCTTTTTGTTTGTGAATTTTAATTGTCAATAAAATAATTTATCAGTGTTTCAATTATTTCAAGCTCCTTGTCCGATAAACGGTTAATTTTTACAAAAATATCCGTTGTCTCCTTTTCGCCTTTTTCTCCCGTCAAAACGTAATCACTGCTGATATCAAGGATTTGGCATACCTTTAAAAGATTTTCGGGTCTGATTGCTTTCTTCCCAAGCTCCATATTTGAAATCATCTGAATGGAAACGTCCATTTTCTCAGCCAACTGTTCCTGTGTTAAATCTAATTGCTTTCTTCTTTGTGACAGCCTTTTTCCCATATCCTTTAAAAGATTTTGTTCCATAACAATTCACCCCAACTACATCTATAGGTATATTATTATGCCTTTTTGAAGAAAAATACATCATCTATAGGTTGACTTATTTAGCTCATAGATGTATAATAATTATAAAATTTAACCTAAAGGGGACGGAGAAATGAGAAAAGTATTAAGTTTATTAATGTCAATTATTATGCTGGTGTCCTGCGTAGGCTCTATTCAGCTAAGTGCATGTGCAGCAGACTACACTACTATGGCTACTGATTTACCTTTAAACGGTCAGTGGAGTGGTGATTATTGGATTACAGAGACAAATCGAGAGCAGTGGTTTCGCGTAACAATTCCAAGCGACGGAAAATATTCGTTTAAAACAATGTCTTATAAGGATCGTACAGGAATAATTTTTTATAATTATGATTTATCTAAAGAAATAATAGGAGATTGGTACAGATATACAAACGGAACAGAAGTGTCTCCCGTGACAAGGACATATAATTGTGTATTAAGTGCCGGAACATATTATATAAAAACAGGCGGTGATAAAGGAAAATATATGCTCTCCTGGTATGAGCTGTCGCCTGAAAACTGTTCTCACGAATTTGAGAATAAAACAGTAAGTTCAACCTATACAACTCAGGGTTATACATTACACACCTGTAAAATCTGCGGATACAGTTATACAGACAATTACACAGCTAAGCTGAAGGTTAATGTTCCGGCAGTTTCAAGTTTGAAAAAAGGGAAGAAAAAAATTACTGTTTATATCTCAAATGCCTATAATATTGACGGTATTCAGATAAGTTACTCAACGAGCAAAAAGTTTACAAAAAGCAAGACAAAAACTCTTTCCACAAAGAAAACCGCCAAAACCTTATCTAAATTAAAAAACAAGAAAAAATACTATGTTAAAGTCAGAGGATATAAAATAGTAAACGGCAAAAAAGTATATTCTTCCTGGTCTAAAGTAAAATCAGTTAAAACAAAATAAGCCAAAAGGTGTAAACTTACTGAACAGTTTACACCTTTTTTCTTTAACTGAGTTGACAATAAAAATAAAATGCGTTACAATATTTGTGTTCCAAATGGAACAGTTTAGGGCGGTTAGTATGTATAATATTGAAAATTTATTTCTATTTGACGGACTGAACAAAGAAGAAAAGGCTGAGATATTGTCCTCATTGAGTGAAAACAGAAGCTTTGAAAAGGGGCAGATTATTTACAGCTTTGACTCCTTTAAAAATGCTGTCGGAATATTTTTAAGCGGAAGAGCTGAAGCGGTATCTGATAATGTTCTGAAAAAGAATTTTGCTGAAGGCGATATCTTCGGCGCGGCATCCGTTTTCGGCGCAGGTGAAAAATACATCAGCGAAATAAAGGCAAAAACTCACTGTACCGTTTTGTTTATCAGTGAGCAGGAGCTTAAGAATATATTTGAAAAATATCCTGTTGTTTCAATGAACTACATAACATTTCTGTCTGGCAGAATCAGATATCTTAATCAAAAAATAATGCTCTACACCTGCAAGGGTGCACCTGCCAAACTTTATCTGTACCTGTGCAACAATGCAGATGAAAACAACATTGTAAAAATTAATAATATGTCCTCTCTTGCCAGGCTTACGTCAATAGGCAGAACCAGTCTTTACAGAGCTATGGATGAGCTGAGCAGGAACGGGCTTATTGAAAGGAATAATTTATTTATAAAGGTGATGTAAAATGAAAAAATTATTAAGTGTATTATTGGCAGTTATTTTAATGCTGTCCTTTGCTGCATGCTCTTCAACCAAAAGCGAGCCTGTTGACGTAAACGCATATGTCATAAGCGGTCCTACTGGAATCGGAGCTGTTCAGATGATGAGCAAAGCAGAAAACGGCGAAGGCAGTGAAAACTACAATTTTTCTGTTGCGGCAACACCCGAAGAGGTTGTTTCAAAAATCTCTACCGGCGAAGCAGATATAGCGGCAGTTGCAACAAATATGGCTGCAAGTCTCTACAATAAGACTGACGGCGGTGTTAAAATCATCGCAGTAAATACAATGGGAGTTTTATATGTTCTCAATAACACAGGTGCACAGATTAATTCCCTTGCGGATCTTAAGGGCAGAACAATTTATACAACAGGTCAGGGTGCAAATCCCGAATATATCATTAATTATCTATTGACCGAAAACGGAATTGACCCTCAAAATGATGTTAAGATTGAGTACAAAGCAGAAGGCAGTGAGCTTGTACCTGTCTGGGCAACAGAACCTGATGCAGTTATTATTGCACCCCAGCCGATAGCCACCGCCATAACAGCAAAATATGACGGCTCAACTCAAAGCCTTGATTTAACGAACGAATGGAAAAAAACATCGGCAGATTCCGAGCTGATGATGGGTTGTGTGGTAGTCCGTACGGAATTTTTAAACGAACATCCCGAAGCCGTTAAGGCATTTCTTAACGATTATGAGAAATCTATAACTGCCGCAACGGAAGATATCGACGGCACTGCTTCCCTTTGTGAAAAATACGGTATAGTCGCATCCGCAGGTATAGCAAAAGCGGCAATCCCTCATTGCAATATTTGTTTCGTAACAGGCAGTGATATGAAAAATCAGCTTGAGGGATATTTGAATGTTCTCTTCAAGGCAAATCCGAAATCAATCGGAGGAGCTATGCCGGGCGACGATTTCTGGTATGAGTAAAAATTTGAAAAAGCCTGCCTTAGCGGTGGGATCAATTGTTTTTTGGATAATTGTCTGGCATATCGGAGCTGTATTGGTAAACAGCAAACTGCTGATTAAAATACCTCTGCCGTCAGAAACATTTAAAGTATTTATTGAAAATTGCAGTAACACAGATTTTTGGAAAATTGTTTTGTCAACTTTGCTGCGGATTGTTGCAGGCTTTCTGACTGCAGTTTTAATTGGAACTGTCGGAGGACTGCTGGCAGGACATTCTCAGATTTTCAAAAGTTTTTCATCACCTGCTCTGCATATGGTAAGAGCCGTTCCCGTAGCAGCTTTTATCATATTGGCTTGGTTATGGATACCGTCAAAATTTCTGCCGTCGTTTATAGCATTCTTAATGGTCATGCCGATAATATGGAGTCATATCGAAGCAGGACTTAAGGGAATTGATGAAAAACTGATAGAAATGGCAGAAGTTTACGGTATGTCAAAATTTGAGGTATTATCAAAGATTAAACTTCCGTTGATATTGCCGCAGCTCAGAACAGGATGTATCACCGGGTTGGGAATTGCATGGAAAGCAGGTGTAGCCGCTGAAGTTATCTCCAGTCCGTCAGGCTCAATGGGGGCACTGCTGTCAGCGGCAAAAAGCAATATAAACTATGAACAGGTTTTTGCCGTAACACTGATGATTGTTATTTTAAGCATACTTCTTGAAAATATTTTAAAATTTGTATGGAAGGAGCAAAAGCGATGATAGAATTACGCAATATCTCTTTCTCATATAAGGATAATCGGAATGTGCTTGAAAATTTCAGTTTAAAAGCTAATGACGGCGAAAGAATATGTTTATACGGTAACTCGGGAGCAGGAAAAACAACAATCCTCAGACTTATTGCAGGTCTTGAAAAGGCAAATGCCGGCTCGGTTATCTGCACTAATGAAAAAATATCTGTTGTGTTTCAGGAGGATAGGCTGTTACCCTTTAAAACAATTAAAGATAACATAACTATTTTCAGCAAATGCGACAATCTTGATTATATTCTTTCCTCTCTCGGAATTTCTGAGGCAGAAGACAAATATCCATCGGAATTAAGCGGAGGTATGGCACGCAGAGCCGCAATAGCAAGAGCTTTGTCTGTCGACGCTGATCTGTATATCTTTGACGAGCCTTTCACAGGTCTTGACAGAGACAACATACTGAGGACAATCAATCTGATTAATGAAATTACTAAGGGCAAAACATTAATAACCGTCCTTCACGAAAAAGAATATGTCCAACTTCTCAATTGCGAAATAATTGATATAAAAAAAGAGCTGTGAAAACAGCTCTTTTTTATGTCTTATTTTGTTGTTGCGGTTTTTACCTTAGACCATGAAGAGTATACTTTTGTTGTCTTTCCGTTTACCTTTACTGTTTTATAAGTACGCAAACGAATGTAGTATGCCTTCTTTGATTTAAGATTTTTTATTTTTACAGACGGTTTCTTGGATTTATTGCCCTTTACGGTTTTTGTCTTAACAGTCTTTTTCGCAAATTTCTTTGATGTGCTGTACTGTACTTGATAACCGCTTACGGCTGATATCTTTTTCCAAGTCACTTTCAAGGATTTTTTAGCTTTTGTCGTTTTGCTGATTGACGGCTTCTTTGCTTTTGAAGATACGTAGTCACCGTTTTTATCCAACTTGTATACCGTACCGCCGACCTTTATACTTGCTGGCCTTGTTGTAATGCCGGCTTTTTCAGCATCTGTTGTCTGTTGCTGAGGTATTACAGCAGGTGATGTTGCTGAAATGGATACCTTTGTCGTTGCTTGTGTAGGCGCAGTCGGAGCAGTCGGCTGAATTGTTGGTTTTGTCGGTTTTGTTGTTGGCTTTGTCGTTGGTGTTTTAGTGGTTTCTTTTTCGTTTATTGTGCCGTCATTGCAATGTATTAAAGCATCTTCAAGATATTTGTTATTTGCATTAATTTTAATTTTTTTCCACTGCTTTTTAGTTCCTGAATAGTTGACATCGGATAATTTCTTGCAGCCGTTAAATGCTCCGTCGCCTATATTTTTTACACTGTTAGGGACAGTTATGCTTGTTAAACTTGCACAGCCGTCAAATGCTCCGCCGTCAATATTCTTTACACCGTTTGGAACTATATATGTTGTTCCTGCATTACCTATAGGATACTGGATTAATTCCGTATTATCTTTATTAAACAAAACACCGTTTAATGAAGAATAAGATTTATTATCAGAGTCAACAATTATATTTGTTAAACTTACGCATTCGGAAAATGCAGAGTTGCCTATACTGGTTACACTGCCGGGAATTGTCACATTTGTTAAACTGCCACATTTTTTGAATGCTGAACTGCCTATGTTTACTACACTGTTACCTATGGTCACGTCAGCCAAACTGCTGCAATCAATAAATGCCGAATCGTCCACATCTGTTACACTGTCCGGAATTGTCATACTTGTCAAATTACCGCAGCTTTCAAAGGCATTATTACCTATAACTGTAACGCTATTTGGAATTGTTATGTTTGTTAAATTATTACAGCCGCTGAACGCATTGTTGTTAATCCTTTGTACACTGTTCGGTACTGCATATGACGATTCTGTAATGCCGATAGGATATTGAATTAATATTGTTTCTTTCTTGTTAAATAAAACTCCGTTTGGAGATGAATAATATTCGTTTTCCGAATCCACAGTTATATTCATCAATTTGCCGCAATGATAAAATGCTTTATTTCCTATACTTGTTACGTTACCGGGAATTACTGCATTAACTAAGTTAGTACAATTCTCAAATGCACCGGCGCCTATTTTTTTTACATCTTTTTTGGCGTCTTCCTCTTTT
Organism: uncultured Bacteroides sp.; assembly: GCA_964535085.1. Classification (GTDB taxonomy): domain Bacteria; phylum Bacillota; class Clostridia; order Oscillospirales; family Acutalibacteraceae; genus Eubacterium_R. Next base: position 5,182 of record CAZHSE010000020.1, on the reverse strand, counting down.
TCGTCCGGTTTTGCTTCACGATTGAGGATTTCAATGCTTTTTAAACTTTTACATCCATAAAGCGCATAGTTATTTATATTGCAGTTTTTAATTGTTATATCTTCTAAAAGAACATCTTTGATATATAAGTTTCCGGAACAGAAAATAGGATTTGAATCAGCGGCTGAAAAATTAATACCGCACCATTGTATGATACTGCCTGCATAATTTGTTTTTCTTAAATTAGTACAATTTTTAAAAGCTCCGCTTTCTATACTTGTTACATTAGCAGGAATAGTTATACTTGCCAAAGCCGTACAGTTTTCAAAAACATTTTTGCCTATGTTTTTTACCTTACTGCCGATTTCTATACTCGTTATACTTTTGCAATTTTTAAATGTATTATCAAATATATCTGTTACACCATCAGGTATAGTTACACTTTTCAAACCAACGCAATTTTCAAAAGCACCAATACCGATGTTTGTTACATTACTGCCGATTTTTATATTTGTCAAATTTGTACAATCGCCAAATGCATAACTACCGATATTTTTAACACCGTCGGGAATAGTTAATCCGCTTAAAGCCGTACAGTTCTGAAACGCCTTACTATGAATATCTGTAACACTGTCAGCAATTTCCGCATTTGTTAAACCAATACAATTGTTAAAGGCACTGATGCCTATGTCCGTAACACCTTCAGAGATTCTTACACTTGTTAAAGCGGAACAATTTTCAAATGCTTTATCATTAATGATTGTTACTCCGTCAGGTATTGTATATGATGTGTCGGTATTACCGATAGGATACTGAATTAAAACAGTTTGATTTTTGTCAAACAAAACGCCGTTTGATGATGAATAATTCTGATTGTTTGCATCAACACTTATGCTTGCTAATTTTATACAGTCGTAAAACGCATCATGACCTATGCTTGTTACACCCACAGGAATTTCTATTTCCGCTAAACTGCTGCAACCCCAAAAAGCACAAGATCCTATTTTTGTTACGCTATCAGAGATTGTTATTTTTTTTAAGTTCGGGCAGTTATAAAATGCAGAAATACCGATTTTCTCGATGCTGTCAGCTATTTCAATTTCTCCTGGTTTCAAGCAATAGCTAAAAGCATAATTACCTATGCTTGATACAGTATTGCCATCAAGATCTGAAGGAATCTTTAAAGTAGTGTCACTTGAACCTGTATAACGGGTTATTTCGGCTGTGCCGTTATCAAGCATTTTATACTCAAAATCACCGCTTGTATTTGCATTGACTGTCAGTTCAAGACCTGCAGTAATACTTATGAGCATTACAAATGACATTAACAAACTTAATACTTTTTTCATTTCTCTGTCCTTTCAAAATGCTGTTTTCAGACAATTTCAAATGTCCGTACTCACATTATAGAACAAATTGTTCTCAATGTCAATAGAACAATTTGTTCTTGGATATAATATTTTGGGTGATAAAATTGAAATTAAAAAGGATACGGTATCTGAGGGAGGATGCAGATATGACTCAATCTCAGGTCGGAAAAATGCTTAATCTTCCCCAGCGGACATACGCATACTATGAAAGCGGAGAAAGAACAATTCCTCCTGAAATTATTATTAAACTTTCTAATCTTTACGACGTCAGCGCCGATTACATTTTAGAAATTACAGACAACCCGAAAATTAACAGATAACAAAAAGGACAGCCAAGCAAATGACTGTCCTTAATTTTATAATTGTATTATCTTAAACAAGCTCTATGATGCACATTTCTGCTGCGTCACCGCGACGGGGACCTGTTTTGATAATACGGCAATAACCGCCGTTTCTGTCTGCATACTTTGGAGCAACTTCATCAAAAAGTTTTTTAACAACGTCTTCCTTAGTTACGTAAGAAAGAACCTGTCTTCTTGAATGAAGTGTATCGTTCTTGCCGAGAGTAATCATTTTCTCTGTCATAGCACGAACTTCCTTTGCTCTTGTAACGGTAGTTTCAATCTTGCCGTTTTCTAAAAGATAAGTTACCATACCTCTGAGCATAGCTTTTCTATGGTCAGTAGGACGGCCCAACTTTCTGCTGCCTGGCATTGAAATTCCCTCCTTTAGTCCTCTTCCTTGCTAAGTCCGAAACCGAGAGAGCCGAGCTTCGCTACGACCTCGTCAAGTGACTTACGACCAAGGTTTCTGACTTTCATCATATCTTCTTCGGATTTTCCGATTAAATCTTCTACTGTATTAATACCTGCTCTCTTCAGGCAGTTGAAGGAACGAACTGAAAGATCAAGCTCTTCAATAGTCATTTCAAGAACCTTTTCCTTGCTGTCGTCATCCTTTTCAACCATAATGTCCTGATTGCCGATTTCCTCAGAAAGGTCAACAAAGAGCATAAGGTGGTCATTGAGAATTTTAGCAGCAAGTGAAGCTGCTTCATCAGCCGGAATTGTACCGTCTGTCTCAATGTCGAGAATGAGTTTGTCAAGGTCAGTCTGCTGACCTACACGGGTGTTTTCAACAGTGTAATTTACCTTTAAAACAGGAGTATAGATTGAGTCAATAGCAATAGTGCCGATCGGTAAATCCATAATCTGCTTGTTGCGGTCGCAAGGAACATAACCTCTGCCGGAATTGGCGGTAAGCTCCATATTTACACTTGCACCTTCATCAAGATAAGCGATATGAAGGTCAGGATTAAGAATTTCAACATTTGAATCGTGCTTGATATCAGCAGCTGTGATTTCACCCTCGCCCGAATACTCGATATACATTGTAGTCGGGTTATCATCGTGTATTTTAAGAATTACATCTTTAAGATTAAGAACAATCTCAGTAACGTCTTCTTTTACATGAGGGATTGTTGAAAATTCGTGTAAAACACCATCAATCTTAACGGAAGTGATAGCATAGCCCGGAAGTGAAGAAAGGAGAACCCTTCTCATTCCGTTGCCGAGAGTTGTGCCGAAACCTCTCTCGAGAGGTTCAACAACAAATCTGCCTGTGCTGCGGCTTCCGACAGTAGAAACATCTACAATCTCGATTTTAGGCTTATCAATTTCGATCATCTAAAAGCCTCCTAAAAAATTGTTGTATTTTGTTTTCATTAAATAACAGCAACAACAAGCTATTATTTAGAATAGAACTCAACGATCAAATGCTCTTCAACAGGTGTTGCTATTTCTTCTCTCTCAGGAAGCTTAACAACCTTTGCTTCCATAGCATCCTTGTTGACATCAAGCCACTGAGGAACAGGACGAGAAGCATTATCTTCTGCAAGTTTCTTGAACTCGTCTGTAGTTTTGCTTGTTTCTTTAACAGCAACTACATCGCCTGCCTTAAGGAGATATGAAGGAATATCTACCTTTGATCCGTTTACAGTGAAATGAGCATGATTTACAAGCTGACGAGCCTGTGCTCTTGAGCTTGCGAAACCTGCTGTATAAACAACATTGTCAAGACGGCTCTCACAAATCTGAAGAAGATTTTCACCTGTTACGCCTGCTTTACGCTCAGCCATAACGAAGTATTTGTGGAACTGTCCCTCTGCTATACCGTAGTAACGGCGAGCAGTCTGCTTTGCACGAAGCTGAAGACCGTATTCTGAAGTCTTCTTTCTGTTCTGACCGTGCTGACCGGGTGCATATGAACGACGGTCGATTGCACATTTGCTTGTATAGCATCTGTCACCCTTGAGGAAAAGTTTCTTGCCCTCACGACGACAAAGCTTGCAAGCAGGTCCTGTATATCTTGCCATATCAAGTAACCTCCAAGTTTTAAACTATACGCGACGTCTTTTAGGCGGACGACAGCCATTGTGCGGAATAGGAGTAACATCTTTGATAAGACTTACTTCCAAGCCTGCTGTCTGAAGAGCTCTGATTGCTGATTCACGACCTGAGCCCGGACCCTTAACGTAAACTTCAACATATTTCATACCGTGCTCCATTGCAGCCTTTGCAGCAGTTTCAGCAGCTGTTGCAGCAGCGAAAGGAGTAGATTTTCTTGAACCGCGGAAGCCCATTTCACCGGCTGATGCCCAAGAAACAGCGTTTCCGTTTGTATCAGTAATTGTTACGATAGTATTGTTGAAGGTTGACTGAATATGGGCAGCACCACGTTCAATATTTTTCTTCTCACGACGCTTACGTGAGCCTGTGGTCTTTTTAGTAGCCATACTGTTTTTGTTCCTCCTACTTATTTCTTCTTATTGGCAATGGTCTTCTTTGGACCCTTACGTGTACGAGCGTTATTCTTAGAAGTCTGACCTCTTACAGGGAGACCCTTTCTGTGTCTAACGCCGCGGTAGCTGCCAATTTCTATAAGTCTCTTGATATCAAAAGCTGTATCTCTGCGAAGGTCACCTTCAACTGTAAGGTGGTTAGTGATATAATCGCTGAGCTTTTTGACATCGTCTTCTGTTAAATCTCTGCAGCGTGTATCCGGATTGATACCTGTAGCTGCGATAACCTGATTAGCAGTTGTACGTCCGATACCGTAAATATAGGTAAGGCCGATTTCAACTCTTTTGTCATTAGGTAAGTCAACACCTGAAATACGTGCCATTTTACAATTTACCTCCGATTATTAATTCAGGATTAGCCCTGACGCTGTTTGTGCTTTGGATTTTCACAGATAACCATTACTTTTCCATTGCGCTTTATTACTTTGCATTTTTCGCAAATTTTCTTTACAGAAGGTCTTACTTTCATTCTGAATATCCTCCTAACTATTACTTTGAGCGCCAAATGATACGACCTTTTGTAAGGTCATAAGGGGACATCTCAATCGTTACCTTGTCACCGGGAAGTATGCGAATGTTATTCATTCTCAGCTTTCCGCTGATATGGGCTGTAATGATGTGGCCGTTTTGAAGAGTTACCTTAAACGTCGTGTTAGGCAATACCTCGACCACTGTACCCTCAACTTCTATCATATCTGACTTTGACATCTTATACCTCGCTAAAAATAAATATTTACGATTGATGTATTTTCATTAACTGGAATCACATTACGGCGTAATCGCCAGCAATTGAATTCACACTTCAGACTTTTGTCATTATTACAGGACCGTTCGCAGTTATTGCAACCGTATGCTCAAAATGAGCAGAAACCTTGCCGTCACTTGTCTTGACGGTCCAACCGTCCGAAAGTTGTTTAACCTTATAGGTTCCCAGATTTATCATTGGTTCAATTGCCAATGTCATTCCGGGTAA
>CAZHSE010000019.1:27508-34196 GCA_964535085.1 uncultured Bacteroides sp. | reverse complement strand
TTCCATTATGATGTTGGAGACGGAATAATCCGCAAATTAAAATACGATTCCTTAGCGTCGTATATAAATGGTGCGAAAATTCATTATAAAGCTAAAGTTTAAAATAATCTGACAGTATGAAAGCCGTGGAGATGACATCCATCTCCACGGCTCTTTTTATATTTATCTTACATATTATTTATTTTGTCAGCAAAATTCTTGCATAAGCATTTTCAAATGTACAATTGAAAATTATATTTTCAAAATCCTTTGCGCTTTCATACTCTGCCCTGTCTTTTTCGGTAACAAAGTAAAAGGGGATATTCCTGTCTTTACATTTCTTTATAAAGTCCGAAACCTCTTTCGGTGCAGTTGCAGAGTGGTACATTGTGTGCAAAACCGCGTCCGTTTTATCAAGACAAAAATTATCATAATTTATTGACGGATAAGGTCTGATTACGATAATGTTTTTCGGCGAAAAAACAGGATTTTTGATTTCAGGCTGTGATTTTCCTGCAACAATAAATTTATCGTTTCCGTCGGCACTTACCGTACAGTCGGCAGGCTTTATTCCGCAATAGCTTATGACAACACCTTTTTCCCCTTTGAGAATATAATCAACAGCGTCTAAAAAATTATCAACTGCATTTGAGGCTTTGTCTTCAACAGGCTTGTCGGAGGCAGTAAGACAAATATTTTCGTCATAGAAAATGTTTGCCAGAAGTGCACCTGTATAGGCAAGGGTATCCGAGCCGTGCAGGATAATTACACCGCTGTACTGTTTCAAATTCTGACCTTTTATAAAATCAATCAGCCTTTGCCACAGGGAAAAATCAATATTTTCCGACAGCACCGTAAAGGGTGACACACAGTCAAATGATATATCGTCAAATCTGCAGTATTCTGTTATTTTAAAAGGGCTGTCAAGATGTATGCTTTTATCTTTTACACAGGCAATAGTTCCGCCTGTGCCGATTACTAGAATTTTTTTCATAAATTTTATAAGTTTGCAATATGCTCCCTCGGCACAGTGCGCATTGTGCGCGTGCCGACGTAACAGAGGGGGTTATCAGGGGGAATTAAAAACATCGAAGATGTTTCCCCCCTGATTTGCTTTCTTTGTTTCATTTCTTTCGCAACACGAAAGAAATGAAAAACCTCCGCGTCAGCGGTAATGTTTTTTCAAAAAAGTTATACAAATTCCTATTAATTACTTTGTAAAGAATGTTAAAAATGCTTTATAAGCCATATAGGTGTCAATTTTACTTACTATTTCATACGGTGAATGCATTGAAAGAACAGGAACGCCCACATCAATAACATCAACATTCAGATTTGCAATATACATAGCGACAGTTCCTCCTCCGCCGCCGTCAACCTTGCCGAGCTCTCCGCTCTGCCACAGAACGCCGTTTGACTCAAGGAGATTTTTAACAAAACCTGCATACTCTGCGGAAGCGTCACTTGTACCGCTTTTACCTCTTGCTCCCGTGAACTTTGTAACGCATACGCCGTTGTTGATAAAGGAAGCATTGTTCTTTTCAAACTGAGTTGACCATGTAGGGTCGAATGCCGCATTTACATCGGCTGACAGGCATTTTGAATTTGAAAGCACATCTCTGCCCTCATATCCCTCAAGCCTTGCAAGATCCTCGATGAAGTACTTAAGATAGCTGGAGTTAAGACCTGTGTTACCGTCAGAACCTGTTTCCTCTTTATCGGTTAAAACGGTGACTGCCGTGTACTCGGGAATATCCTTAATATCGAAAATTGCCTGCATTGCAGGATAAGAGCAGACACGATCATCGTGACCGTAGCCGCCGATAAGACTTCTGTCAAAGCCGATATCATCAACAGTAAACGCAGGAACAAGCTCTAATTCAGCCGAAAGGAAATCTCTTTCAACAATACCGTATTTCTCATAAATAATGTTAAGAAGATTGAGTTTGATTTTTTCGCTTTCTTCATCATCCCTGAAGGGTCTTGAACCGATAACAACATTAAGCTCTTCGCCTCTGACAATTTCATTTGCCTTTCTTGACATCTGTTCATCGCCTAAATGAGGAAGGATATCCGTGATACAGAATTTCGGCTCTCCTGCTGCTTCACCGATTTTAATGTCAACATAAGTGCCGTCATTTTTACAAACTCTGCCGTGAAGAGAAAGAGGAATGGCAGTCCACTGATATTTTTTTATGCCGCCGTAATAGTGGGTTTTGAAAAAGCCTAAATTGCCGTCCTCGTAAACAGGACACTGTTTAAGGTCAAGCCTTGGAGAATCAATATGCGCAGCGCTGATTCTGACGCCGTCGCAGACAGGTCTTTTACCCTTAACGCAGAGGATGATTGCTTTTCCCCTGTTGAAATAGTAAACCTTTTCGCCTGCTTCAAGGGCTTTTCCGAATTTGTCAAACTCGGAAAAACCGTTTTCCTCTGCAAGTGCAAGAGCCGATGATGCAAATTCTCTTTCGGTCTTGTTCTCAAAAAGAAATTTTTTGTAGCCCTCGCAGAATTCGTCGCAGACCTTAAGCTCCTCATCACTCATATAGTCAACGCCGTTTTCCTTTTTGTTAAAAAGAAGCTCTTTAAGCTCCTGTGCCTTTGTTTTCTCACTCATAGTATTTCCTCCAATATAGTATCAATTTGCTTTTTTATATCTTCGGTTCCGTCATTTATTATGACGAAGTCGGAATTTTTTTTGAAATATTCCTCGTCAAACTGCGAGTTCATTCTTGCACGTGCCTGTTTTTCGGATATGCCGTCACGTCTGATAATTCTTTCAAGCCTGATATCCTCAGGCGCTGTTACGGCTATAACCTTGTAGCATTTTTCCTGTGCACCTGCCTCAAAAAGCTGGGGAGCATCAAGCACGCTGGGAATTTCCGCTTTTTCTTCACACCGCAAAATAACCGCAGGGTGAACTATAGAATTGAGAAGTGCAAGGTTTTCGCTGTTGCCGAAAACCTTTTCGCCGAGTTTTTTCCTGTCAACAGAATTATTCACAATTATATCCTGCCCGAAATTTTCCCGAAGTCTGCTGAAAAGAGGCAGATTATTTTCATAAATTTCCTTAACACACTCGTCACAGTCAATTATGTTAAAGCCCAGTGATTTCAGATAATCACAGACATAGCCCTTTCCTGCTCCTGTCTGACCTGTCAAGCCGATTGTAAAAGGCTTTTTCAAATTAATCACGTTAAATGCAGCGGCTCTGATAAGGCGGTTATAGACAGCCATTCCCACACCTGTTGTATGGGGAATTCTTGCGTAAACCTTTTTTGCACCCATTTCGTCCAGCTCTCTCAAAGCATCAAAAAGCTCTCTTGCCTGTGACAAGTCGTCATTTTCTCTGCCGAAAGTTATTTTCGGGATTTTGACATCGTCACCCTCATAGCAAAGGGCAAATGCATTTTTCCGTGAATTTACAAATTTTTCGTAGGTTTTCCTGTCTGCATCAACGATAACAACCCTTGCCTTCGGAGCGTAGTGCTTATATTTCATGCCGGGAGAGGCGGCGGTTTCATTGTCCTTCATACCCTCAAGAACAGCCTTGGCAACATCTACTTCTCCGATAATCTCTTCTATCATTTCTTTGGTGACTGCGCCGGGACGGAGAATCACGGGAGTTTCACCTGCAAGAGTGATAACTGTTGATTCAACTCCGAATTCACAGTCGCCGCCGTCAATAATACCGTCAATTTTTCCCATCATATCGTCAATTACATATTTTGCTCTTGTGGGTGACGGCAGCCCGGAAGTATTTGCACTTGGCGCCGCAACAGGACAGTCTGCTGCTTCAATAAGACGACGGGCAGTTTCATTTTCAGGCATACGCACTGCAACAGTATCAAGACCGCCGCTTACGGTTTGACCTATTCTGTCACTTTTGGGCAGAATTATTGTCAAGGGAGCAGGGAAAAATGCGTCAATTAACGCCTGCGCCTTCGGTGTAACCTCTTTGACAAGTGGAATTATATCCTCTTTTCTGCATATGTGAACTATAAGCGGATTGTCACTCGGTCTGCCCTTGGCAAGATAAATCTTTTTCACTGCCTCATCATTCAGCGCATCAGCGCCTAAACCGTAAACCGTTTCGGTTGGGAATGCAACAAGTCCGCCGTTTTTGATTATTTTTCCTGCTTCTTTTATGTCATATTCACTTTCGGTAAATATTTTAGTTTTCATATCTATGCTTTTACCTTTTTTGTTCTGTTGAATAAATCAGTATTTGTAAGTCTCCCCTTTTAATGAAATAATGGGGATGCTCAATTCGGTTCAGCAAATCTTGATTTATATAACTATTTATTGCCAGGAAAAGGTGCTCATTATTAAACTGCCTATCTTCTCGTTTGCGTGCAGGCTCAGCCCGCTTATTCTTCGCCCTGTGCTTTCAGCTTTTCCGCTGTATCGGCAGTGATAAGTGCATCAATCATTTCATCAAGGTCACCGTTCAAAAACTGCTCAAGCCTGTAAATCGTCAAGCCTATTCTATGGTCGGTCACTCTGCCCTGGGGATAGTTATAGGTTCTGATTCTTTCGCTTCGGTCGCCTGTGCCTACCTGCGATTTTCTCTCTCCTGCGATTTCAGCGTCATGCTTTGCTTTTTCAGCATCATAAAGACGGGAACGCAAAACTTTAAGCGCCTTTTCCTTATTCTTGTGCTGGCTTCTTTCATCCTGACATTCAACAACCGTCCCTGTGGGCAAATGGGTAATTCTGATTGCCGAGGAAGTTTTGTTAATATGCTGGCCGCCTGCACCTGAGCTTCTGAAAGTATCTATCTGTAAATCCTTTGGATTGATTTCAAAATCCACTTCTTCCGCCTCGGGAAGTACGGCAACAGTAGTTGTGGAGGTGTGAATCCTGCCCTGACTTTCGGTTTCGGGAACACGCTGAACTCTGTGAACTCCCGATTCAAACTTAAATCTTGAATAAGCACCGTCGCCCTCAACGGAAAAGCTGATTTCCTTGTAACCACCGAGACCTGTTTCGTTGGCATTGAGCACCTCGGTTTTAAAGCCTTTTGCCTCGGCGTACATTGAGTACATTCTAAAAAGCACTCCTGCAAAAAGAGCGCTTTCCTCTCCGCCTGCACCGCCTCTGATTTCAATAATAACATTCTTGTCATCGTTAGGGTCTCTGGGTAAAAGAAGAACCTTCAGCTCTTCGCTGATTTTTTCCATATCCTCTTTGCTCTGCTCAAATTCTTCTCTGAGCATCTGGGTAAATTCAGGGTCGGCACCGCCTTCATCAAGCATTTCCTTGGACTCGTTAAATACAGCCTCTGCTTTCTTATACTCTCTGAATTTTTCCACAACAGGTGTAAGATGCTTTATTTCACGCATCAGCTTTGTGTACTTTTCCTGGTCGGAAACAATTTCCGGGTTGCATACAATATCGTTAACCTCTATAAATCTTTTTTCAACTTCATTTAACTTCTCTATCATATTTTATCCTCGCTGAGTAATTTATAAAACCGTTTTTCCTTTTTCTGACGAACTAATGGCAATGAAGACGAGTCAATAAATTTAACACTGCCTTTAGCATCACTTTCGTTCAGCAGGCTGTTTTGTTCCAAAACCCTTTTAAGCTGGCGTGAAACGCCTTTTGCTCCGTCGAAAATTCTTACATCTCCGAGCACTTCTTTAATCTCATTTTTTGCAAGAGGATAATGAGTACATCCTAAAACAACATTATCAGCTTTACCTTTATATTGAGACAGGTTATTTCTTAAGTAATCGACAACGGCTGACATATCTCCCCGTTCGATTAAATCCGCAAGACCTACACAGGGAATAAGCTCCGTCTTGTGATTGTTATAATTTGAATAAAGTCTGTGGAATTTTTCACTTTCAAGTGTACCTCTTGTTGCCATAACAAGAGTAAATCCATCAGGATTATTGTCATGTGCCATTTTATAGGCAGGCTCAATGGCGATTATCGGTAAATTACTGTATTTTTCTCTTAAAAAACTTGCTGATTTGGCAGAAGCGGTGTTACAGGCAATAACGACTGCTTTGCAATTTTCCTGCTTTGACAAAAGGTCGACAATGCTGTCACAGCGTAAATTAATTTCATCGTCGCTTTTATCACCGTATGGATTGTTTGCCGAATCACTGAAAAAAACATAGTTTTCATTCGGCAATATTTCAAGTGCTCTTTTCAATACGCTGATGCCGCCTATGCCTGAATCCAAAAATCCTATAGGCTTTGTACTACTCATTTTCTTTAACTGCCTTTATACTTTTTTCAGCTTTTATCCGAGGTATCATAACCTCCCTGCCGCAGCCGAGACATTTCAGCTTGTAGTCAACGCCCAGTCTTGTAATTTCAAATTCCCTTGAACCGCAGGGATGGGGCTTTTTCATTATTACCGTATCGCCTAATTTAAGTGCCATAACATCACCTTATTGCTTTTAATTTAAGTTATTATATCACCCGCGGATATTTTTTACAACAGTATGTTTGAATTAGTGTTTGCAGTGACGTAAAAAATAAAATAAACCTGTGTTTAAGTCCTTGCTGCAAATTATAATTTATCGGTGTGAATTTGTTTTTATGCATAAAAAAGGAGCAGCTTGGCAAGAGCCGAAGCCACTCCAAAACAGAATTTTAAATTATTCTCCGAAATATCTCTTAAGAAGACCTTCAAAAGCTTTGCCATGACGGGCTTCCACCTTGGTCTGGCAACCTGCTACGAAAAGGTACA
>CAZHSE010000019.1:0-27408 GCA_964535085.1 uncultured Bacteroides sp. | reverse complement strand
ATTCTCCGAAATATCTCTTAAGAAGACCCTCAAATGCTTTGCCATGACGGGCTTCCACCTTGGTCTGGCAACCTGCTACGAAAAGGTACACTGTACCTTTTCTCCCAAATTTTTCGTGCAAGCAAAAAAATTTGGAGCAGCTTGGCAAGAGCCGAAGCCACTCCAAAACGGATTTTTAAATTATTCTCCGAAATATCTCTTAAGAAGACCCTCAAATGCTTTGCCATGACGGGCTTCGTCTCTTGCCATCTCGTGTACAGTGTCGTGGATAGCGTCAAGACCTGCTTCCTTAGCCATTTTAGCAAGCTCTGTTTTACCTGCTGTTGCACCGTTTTCAGCAGCAACTCTCATTTCAAGATTCTTCTTTGTTGAATCGGTAATAACCTCACCGAGCATTTCTGCGAATTTAGCAGCGTGCTCTGCCTCTTCGTAAGCAGCCTTTTCCCAATAAAGACCGATTTCCGGATAACCCTCTCTGTGTGCAACTCTTGCCATTGCAAGATACATACCTACCTCACTGCATTCGCCGTTGAAGTTGTCACGGAGACCCTGAACGATTTCTTCCGAAACGCCGTCAATGATACCAACCTGATGCTCAGCAGCCCAAGCCATAGTATCGTCTGTTCTTTCCTTCATTTTTGCTCCGCAGATAGGGCAAACATCAATTGGTTCGTCACTTTCGTAACCGCATACGGGACAATAATACTTCTTTGCCATTTTAAATTACTCCTTTACTAATTAAATCTTATTTTTGCAGCGGCTGCAAATACCGCTGTAGTAAACATCTTTTTGTCTGATTTCAAAGCCGTCTATACCTTTAATTTTTTCGGCTTCACATTCAAAATCATAAATCATTTTGCATTTTTCACAAATGAAATGACCGTGAAAATGAATATCGGCATCATAGTGGATTTTATCAGTATCAATTTTAACAGGTATAATCAGACCGCAGTCAGCCAAAGCCTCAAGGCAGTTATAAACCGTTGTCTTTGAAAAAGACGGATTATCCTCAGAAACCCTTTTATACGCTGTTTCAACATCAGGGTGAATATGATTTTCGCACAGGAATTTATAAACAGCAATGCGCTGAGGTGTAGCTTTAAGACCCTTTGTCCTGAAAAGCTGCATAATCTCCTTTGTCTGCAAAATCTTCACCGCCTTGTAGTCATTGTTAAATTGTAATGATTACAATTTAAATTATAACAAATAATTTTGATTTGTCAATATTTTTTTGAAAATTTATCACCAAAATTTATTCTGCTCTTCGCTGTATTCAAAGCCCGAGGCTTTCAAAGTATCGCAGAGATTTTCCTTATCAATATCCAGATCATCGCAAAGAGCGTCAAGATTCGGATAAAAATCCCTCAGCTTCATATTTATCATACTCATAAGCATTACAGGGTCATTTGGCAACTGCATATTCCTTTTTCTCCTTTGGGTTTAAAAGATAGTTCACGGGCTTTCCCCAGAAATTCATACAAAGCAAAGCAGTCAGTGCTATAACCAGTAAAACAGCAATCCATTCCCAGCCTTCGCCGACCTGCTTTATAAGATAAATCAGACCCGAATATTTCATTATATACAGTATGGATCTGTGGAAAACATAAATCTGCAGGGTTCTTCTGCCGTATTTTGAAATTTTAAACTCTTTTCTCGGGCAAAGGGATATGACGGAAAGGACAAGAAGTCCGACTATACCATAGTATGCAAGCCTTAAAAGACATACCCAGTCTCCCATTTCGCCTAAGGCGGAGGATCTTCTTCTGCCTGACAGAAGGGGAAACAGCCATTCCGACTGATAAAAAGTTACTGTACAGATTATCACAAAGGCAGCAAAGAAAACTACCGAAAAAACTCTGACGCCTTTTTTTGAAGTAACATACTCAACATTTTCTCTGTCAAGAATATAACCGCAGTAGAAAAAAGGATAAAAGGTTATAACCCTCAGTATACATAAAAAATCCGTATCACCCTTCATATATCCGGCAAAACAGCCGATTAAAACCGATGTTATCAGAATGTATTTAAAATCGACTTTTCTCAGTGCCCAAGTAATTATATACCACATTGCCATTGCAAGCATATACCAGGGGATATCCTTAACGGAAAAAATATCAAAAGAAACATGCTTCCCGAATATTAAAGCGGAGGAATAGTTGAGGATTTTTACAAAAAAATACATGATGACAAATCCGAATGCCTTTTTCAACGGCGGTTTGTCGCTGTTTATACTGTGTTTTGAAAACAGGCCGCTTATAAAAATAAATGCAGGCATATGAAAGGAATATATAACAAGTGTCATTGTCCCGAACATCTGACTGCTCTCAAAATACTGTATTGTCAGATGACCGAGAACAACAAGAAACATTAAAAACAGCTTTAAATTGTCCCATAGTGCTACACGCTTCTGCATTGTAAATTTACCTCTGTGTATTATAATTCAACAAATTTCCGTAGGGGCGATTAATAATCGCCCGCATATAATTCAGAAATATATTGCAGTTTTTATAATTACGTTCCCGACATATCGTATGGAACGAGTTACCTGTCCCCACTGTATGTCAACAGCAATATATAAACTAACACCCCTAATTTATCACAACTCAAAAATATTTTCAATAAAATATGTACAATAAATATTGAATAATTATTTAATTTATGTAATAATATTATTTAATTTTAAAGACACAGGAGAAATTATGACGAATTTTGAAGAATTAGCAAATCTGCTTTTTCCGCAGATTGACAAAACTCCCTATTATTATGAAGAATTATATCCTCCGAGAAATCTCAAAGAGGAAGCAAGAGTTACACGTTTTGCACCAAGCCCCACAGGCTTTCTCCATTTGGGAAATCTTTTTACCTGTACCGTTGCATACAAAACTGCAAAAACTACAGACGGCGTATTCTATGTAAGGGTAGAAGATACAGACCAGAAAAGAAAGGTTGACGGTGCAGTTGAAATTATGCTTGAAGGACTTAAAACCTTCGGCATCACTACCGACGAGGGCGTTATGATTGACGGCTCTCAAAAGGGATGCTACGGTCCATACGTTCAAAGCGAAAGAAAAGAGATATATCAGACGTATGCAAAAAGCCTTGTTGAGCAGGGACTCGCTTATCCTTGCTTCTGCTCAGCCGAAGAGCTTGACGAAATCCGTAACGCTCAGGAAAACGAGGATATCAAGGGCTATTACGGAAAATATGCAAAATGCCGTGACCTTTCCCTTGATGAAATCAAAAAGAATATTGAGGCGGGCAAAAGCTGGACACTCAGGCTGAAATCCCCCGGCGATGCTGAAAAGAAATGCTTCTTTAATGATATGATTAAGGGCAAAATTGAAATGCCCGAAAATATAATTGACGTTGTTCTTCTCAAAACAGACGGCATACCGACCTATCATTTTGCCCATGTTATTGACGACCATCTTATGCATACCACCCATGTTATCCGCGGTGATGAATGGATTGCTTCGGTACCTCTTCATTTGCAGCTTTTCCGCTGTCTCGGATTTAAGCCTGTTAAGTATGCGCATGTTGCTCCGCTTATGAAGGAGGAAAACGGCAACAAGCGTAAACTTTCAAAGAGAAAGGATCCCGAGCTTGCAGTTACCTATTACAAGCAGGAGGGCTTCCCGTCCGAGTCGGTCAATGAATATATGATGACGATTATGAACTCAAACTATGAGGACTGGAGAAGAATCAACAAGGACGCAGACATAAATGACTTCCCCTTCAACCTCAAAAAGATGTCTGTTTCAGGAGCATTGTTTGACCTTGTCAAGCTGACTGATGTTTCAAAAAATGTGATAAGCACAATGACTGCCGAAAAAGTATTTGAGCTTTCAAATCAATGGGCAGAAGAATTCAACAGCACTCTTGCGAGACTTTACAGTCAAGACAAATCCTATGCAACAAGCATTTTAAATATCGACAGAGAAAATAAAAAGCCTCGTAAGGATATTGCAAAATGGAGCGATATTCCAGATTATATCAGCTATATGTATGACGAAACCTTTGAGGAATGCTATGATTTAACAGGCAATGCCACATCCGGACTTGCTGTGGAAGTTCTTGAAAGATATAAGGACATAGTTGATATCAGCGACGACAAGGACGCCTGGTTTGAAAAAATCAAATCAATCTGTGAGCCTGTAGGCTGTACTCCGAATGTTAAGGAATTTAAGCAGAATCCCGAGGCATTCAAGGGTCACGTTGGCGACGTTTCAACAATTATCCGTGTTGCCCTTACAGGCAGAACAAACACTCCCGACCTTTACTGTATAACCGCTCTTCTCGGAGAGGACAGAGTAAAAGCAAGAATAGAAAAGGCAATAAAACATTACAAGGAGGAAAATTAATGGCAGAAGAAATTGAAAAAAGTGAAGAAGTAAAAGAAAATTCTAACTTTATCCACGATTTTATCAACGAGGATTTATCTGAGGGAAAATACAGTAAAATTCAAACACGTTTTCCTCCCGAACCAAACGGCTATCTCCATATAGGCCACGCAAAAGCAATCTGCATTAACTTCGGCGTTAAAGAAAAGTACAACGGACTCTGCAATCTCCGTCTTGACGACACTAATCCTACCAAAGAGGATACGGAATATGTTGACTCCATAATGGAGGACATCAAATGGCTTGGCTTTGACTGGGACAATGTTTACTACGCATCAGATTATTTTGATTTTCTCTATGAATGTGCAATAAAACTTATCAAAAAGGGCAAGGCTTACGTTTGCGAGCTTACCCCTGATGAAATCAGAGAATACAGAGGTACTCTTACAAAGGCAGGTAAAAATTCTCCCTACAGAGACAGACCTGTTGAGGAAAGCCTTGATTTATTTGAAAGAATGACTAAAGGCGAATTTCCCGAGGGTAAAATGGTCCTTCGTGCAAAAATAGATATGGCTTCTCCCAACCTCAATATGAGAGACCCCATTATTTACAGAATTATGTATGCACATCATCACAGAACAGGTGACAAATGGTGCGTTTATCCTATGTATGATTTTGCACATCCCCTTTCGGACGCTTATGAGGGTGTAACCCATTCTCTCTGTTCTCTTGAATTTGAAAATCACAGACCTCTTTATAACTGGTTTGTTGATGAGCTTATTGAGGGCGAAAAACCGAGACAGATTGAATTTGCAAGGCTTAATCTTAACTACACACTTACATCAAAGCGCAAGTGCTTAAAGCTCGTACAGGACAATATTGTTTCAGGCTGGGATGATCCGAGAATGGCAACAATCAGCGGTATGAGAAGAAGAGGATATCCTGCCGAAGCAATCAGAGATTTCTGCGAAAGAATAGGAGTTTCAAAGGCTTACAGCGTTGTTGACTTTGCTCTTCTTGAGGCTTGTGTAAGAGATAACCTGGGTGCAAATTCACCGAGAGCAATGGCGGTTATCGACCCGCTCAAACTTGTTATTGACAATTATCCCGAAGACAGAACTGAAGAAATCGAATGTGAATATCACCCTGACCATCCCGAATACGGTTCAAGGAAAATGCCGTTTTCAAAAGAACTTTGGATTGAAAAAAATGACTTTATGATTGAGCCGATTAAGAAATACAGACGCTTGTTTGTCGGCAACGAAGTAAGGCTTTACAAGGCTTATTTCGTAACCTGCACCGGCTATGATTTAGACGAAAACGGTGAAGTCTGCTGTGTTCACTGCACATATGACCCTGAAACCCTGGGCGGTGATGCACCTGACGGCAGAAAGGTTAAAGGCACAATCCACTGGGTTGACGCAAAAGACAACTGCCCTGCCGAAATCAGACTTTATGAAAGACTTTTCGATGTTGAAAACCCCAGTGACGAAGAGGGCGTCAGCTCCTTTGAGGATAATCTTAATCCAAACTCTCTCGTTGTTAAAAACAGTTATGTTGAAAAGGCAGCAGCCGATTGTGAAACAGGGGCAAAGTATCAGTTTATGAGAAACGGATATTTCTGCAAGGACAAGGATTCGGCAGAAGATAAGCCTGTATTCAACCGTACGGTTGCCCTGCGTGACAGCTTCAATAAAAAAACAAATTAAATTTGCACTCATACTAAAGATAAACACCGCAGAAATTCAGCATTTCTGCGGTGTTTTTGTATAATATCATAATAAAACGGAGTAAAGCTTCCTCTTACAACCGGGTAACTTTTTACTCGGAAATATTATTACATATTCTCTGCAATAGCTTTATTCACACGTTCACGCACGGATTCAAGCCAATGTGCATCATGGGGATAATCGCTGAATGTAAGCGGCTTATCAAGCCCCTGCTCAACTATTGAAAGAGTTTTGTCATAACCGATTTTGCTTTCAAGGAGCTGCAGCGCCGCCATATCCTGAAAAGCGTCATAAAACACGTGAAGTCTTGTTGAATCAAGCGGCTCCCTGTTTTCACTGGGGTAAACAACAAAGCTGTCCCCTGCCTGAAACTTTCCGCCTGCATCTGCAATCTCAAAAGGATTAATAAGTTTTTTTGAAAACTGAGTGTAATAAAAATTATATCCCCAGTGAAGAAAACCTTTAATCTTATATTTATACATCTGAAGTCCTAAAACTCTGTTTCGCTGAGGCGGCATTGAGAAAAACCTGTTTGAAACATAATTATTATCCTGTGCACAGCAATAATAAGTCCAAAGCTCAGGCACTTTGCCGATAAACGGAGTAATATGGTTATTTGCAGGAATCGGGTGCTTAATAATGCCCAGTTTATAAAAGGCGGCATCTGAAAGCGCATCAATAATTTTAAAGCCTTTGAAATTATCGGAAATAATCTTTGCCGCTTTTTTATAAGGTATCAGCATACTGAGTGCCGGCTCGTCGGAAACATGGAAGAAACATTTTTCCCTTATTCCTTTTTTATCAATAAAGGAAATTACAGCCTGTGCAAACTGCTTTATAAACGCTTTATATTTCCTGCCCGACGCTCTTGTTTTCCAGCCGAAAATCTGTTCCTGATTTCCGTTTACATCTGCAATAATTTTCGGCGCATGACGGGCACCCCACTGGGTAAACAAGTGGCTCATCTCAAAATATTTTATACCGCATCCTGTGCACATTTCTATCCATTTATCAAGTTTGTCAAAGGCAAAGGAATACTGATTTTTGCCTGTTACTTTAATGTCAACAAGCTGAACGGTTGGGCGTTCTTTACCCACCTCGGTATCAAGGGGCGGCGTAAACAAAGGCGTTAAAACACAGTTCATACCGTACTCGACTGCCCTTTTTAAAAATGCTTCAACAGTCTGCCAATATTCAGATGAAAAGGCCTCAAAGCCGTAATAACTCATAAGGCAGTCGGTATGAAACCAGTTTGTAAAAATCAGACTTTGCTCAGGCAGTTTCGCATCAATTACTTTAACCGTAATTTCACATTGCTCATCACCTGATGAAACGGAAATTTTATGCGTTCCCGAGGTTAAATTATTATCATTAATCTGTACCCAAACGGTATTGAGCCCGTCATATTCGGCAGTAAATTCGGTCTTATCCATAGGAACAAGCAAATCAGGATAATAATCATCTTCACTTTTGATGAAATAATCATCTGCATTTTTGCTGACAGTATAACCGCCCTTAATCATTTTAACATATGAAAAATTCAGACTGTTTTCAATGTCGGACTGAACCGAAAACGAAACTTTTTCACCTTTTTCAGCGCTGAAAACAATCTGAAAATCTTTTTTCTCATTTTTAAGCATTGAAAAGCCTTCACACCCGGCAATACTTTTGCTGAAGGTAAATACTTTTTCAAGGGAGGATACAATAAACATTCTCTTCATACAGACACCTCTGCTTTTTATATGTATAATTCATTCTATCAAAAACGCCGAAATTTGTAAAGCAAAGCAGTAATTTTAATAAAAATAAATATAAACCGCCTGCAAACCCTTGCCAATTTGCGCTGTTAGTGGTAAAATGTTTAGGTTAAAAAACAAGGATTTAAAATTAATTGAAGGTGACGAATTTGAGCGAGAGAAAAAATATTAAAAACATAGCAATCATTGCCCACGTTGACCACGGCAAAACTACACTTGTTGATGAAATGCTGCACCAGAGCGGTATTTTCCGTGATAACGAAACGGTTCAGGAAAGAGTAATGGATTCCAACGACCTTGAAAAAGAAAGAGGAATTACAATTCTTTCAAAAAATACTTCTATCCATTATAAAGACACAAAAATAAATATCGTAGACACTCCGGGTCACGCTGATTTCGGCGGCGAGGTTGAGCGTATTCTGACTATGGTTGACGGCGTTCTTCTTCTCGTAGACGCCTTTGAGGGCTGCATGCCTCAGACAAGATTTGTTCTGAAAAAAGCTCTCGGACTTCATAAAACTCCGCTGGTGGTTGTCAACAAGGTTGACCGTGAGGGTGCAAGACCTTCAGAAGTTGTTGACGAAGTTTTAGACCTTTTCATTGAGCTTGGCGCAGACGATGAACAGATTGATTTTCCTGTTGTCTACGCATCCGCAAGAAACGGCTACTCAAGTCTTGACCCTGACGTAAGAGAGGGAGATATGAGACCTCTTCTTGATGCTATTTTAAAATACATTCCCTCTCCGCAGGGTGACATTGACGGTCCTGCTCAGATACTTTTCTCTTCACTTGAATATGACGATTATGTAGGAAGAATAGGCGTAGGCAGAGTAGAAAGAGGTACGATTAAAGTCAACACACCATATGTTCTCTGCAAACAGGACGGATCTCAGGAAAATATTAAGTTTTCTAAAATGTATCAGTTCGAGGGATTAAAGAGAGCTGACTGCACCGAGGCTTCATTCGGTGATTTGGTATGTGTAGCGGGCGTTGCCGACCTTAATATCGGCGAGACTGCCTGTGACCCCGAGCATATTGAGCCGCTGCCTTTTGTACAAATTGATGAACCCACAATTTCAATGAACTTTATCGTAAACGATTCACCTTTCGCAGGCAGAGAGGGTAAATATGTCACATCAAGAAATATCCGTGACAGACTTTTCAAAGAAGTTGAAACAAACGTATCAATGCGTGTTGAGGAAACTGACTCAATGGATACCTTCAAGGTATCCGGCAGAGGTGAGCTTCACCTTTCAATTCTTATTGAAACAATGCGCCGTGAAAATTATGAATTTCAGGTTTCACGTCCCCAGGTTATTCTTAAAAAAGATGAAAACGGACAGACGCTTGAGCCTATGGAGCTTGCAATAATCGAAGTGCCCGAGGAATACGTGGGAACTGTTATGGAAAAGCTTTGCTCACGCAAAGGCGAAATTGAGAATATGGATACAAGAAGTACAGGTATGACTCATCTTGAGATTAAGATTCCTTCAAGGGGACTTATCGGCTACCGCTCCGAATTTCTTACCGATACAAACGGAAACGGCATTATGAATCAGCTTTTCTCCGGATATGAGCCGTATAAGGGCGATATTGAAACAAGAAGCAGGGGCTCAATCGTTGCCCATGAAACAGGTCAGTCTACAGGCTACGGACTTTGGAATACACAGGACAGAGGTAAACTGTTTATAGGTCCGGGCGTTGATGTTTACGAGGGTATGATTGTAGGCGAATGTGCTAAGGACGAGGATATCGTCTGCAATGTCTGCAAGAAAAAGCATGTTACTAATACACGTGCCAGCGGCTCCGACGAGGCTTTAAAACTTGTTCCGCCGACTACGCTTTCTCTTGAGCAGAGTATGGAATTCCTCGCTGATGATGAGCTTTTGGAGGTAACCCCGAAGTCAATCAGACTGAGAAAAACAATTCTTGATAAATCATTAAGACTGAAAGCAGAAAGCAGAAAAAAATAACTCATTCATATAAAATAAGGACAGTATCAATTCTCTTGATACTGTCCTTATTATTCTATTAATTACTATGATGTATATACAGTTACAAAAGGAAAAATATTTGAATCTTTTAGTATATAGTAGTATAGTGCTCCTATTCCAAATCCTATTAATATTAACACTGCTTGCGCCCAAAAACTGCTATGCGCAGTAAGTACCGAAGCAATAAGAACCGGAATTCCTAACCCAACCAGCAATTCAATTGTAACAGCTATAAAGTAAAGTATTATAAAAATCAGTCCAAAAAATATTAAATAAAAAATACCACCCTTTCCGGCAAAATTGTTTATAAACCCAAATGTTTCATTCAAAGTAAACAATATTACAGGCGGAACAACTATTCCATAAAATATAGCCGGAGCTATTGAATAAGCAAAATTATATTTTTTACCTTTTTCCTCAGTTGCAGAACCCCACATAATATATCCCGAAATTATTCCCAAAATAATGGCTAAAACGGTTACAATAATAAAGCCGGTCTTCATTATTGGTAAATAATTCGTAATAATCATACTTATAGTTTCAGATACTCCATTTGCAATAAGATATCCAAACAAAATTACAAATCCCAAAACAAGAAGTGCATCAAATGTAAAAAATATTATCAATTCATAGCCCTCCGTTACTCTATTGTAACGTAATTATACAACGTTTTTATGATATTGTCAATACGTTAATATAACGTAAAGGTTGATAATATGAAGCAAATAATTTTTAACGGAAATAAAAATATAATCAGCAAGCAACTTGCATCTGCAAGAAAGGAACGAGGTCTTTCTCAAAGCGAGTTAGCGGCAAAAATGCAGATTTTAAATGTAAATGTCGATCAACAAATCATTAGTAAAATTGAAAAAAATCAAAGGCAGGTAACTGATTATGAACTTGCCTGTTTTTGCAAATGTCTTAATATTTCTCCAAACGATATGTTAAAACATATTAATGAATACTTATCTTGACTTTTTCACTCATATTGATAATATGTAATAAAACAGACACATTTATGAGGTTATTATGGAAAAAGCAGGTTTATATATTCACATCCCTTTTTGTAGAACCAAATGCCCCTACTGTGATTTTTACAGCGTGAAATATGACAGGGCACTTGCAGAAAATTACACCGACACCCTTATTGCCGAAATGAAAAAATATGAGGGCTCATTTGACACAATTTATTTCGGCGGAGGAACTCCGAGTATTCTTGAGCCTGAGCTTATCGGAAAAATTATTGAAAATGCAAAAGCACAATTTGACATAGACAAAAATGCAGAAATCACTGTTGAGTGCAATCCGTCAAAAAATCTTGAGTGTGATTTTGAAAAATATGTTTCCTACGGTGTAAACAGAATAAGCCTCGGTATGCAGAGTGCAAGAAACGAAGAACGCTTTGCGCTTGGCAGGTCGGCAGGTCAGGCAGAGGTTGCAAAAGCGGTAACCGACGCAAAAAAGTCAGGCATAACGAATATCAGCCTTGACGTAATGCTTGGCACACCGAAGCAAAGTCTTGCTTCTCTTGACTGCACCTTTGAATTTATCGAAAAAATGAATGTTACCCATATCAGTGCATATATGCTGAAAATAGAGGAGAGCACAAAATTTTTTGAAATTCAGGACAGGCTTGCCCTGCCTGACGAGGATACGGTCTGCGAAATGTATCTTAAAACAATAAATTCCCTGTCGTCTTTAGACTTTAATCAATATGAAATCAGTAATTTTTCAAAGCCGTCTTTTGAAAGCAGGCATAATCTGAAATACTGGCGCCTTATTCCCTATCTGGGACTTGGCAAAAGCGCCCATTCTTTTTGGCACGGCAGACGTTTTTATTATGACAGGGATTTCAATAGAATTGATGACGGAACAGGCGGCAATGACGAAGAAAAAATTATGCTCGGTATGAGACTTTGCGAAGGCATAGATAAGTCACTTCTTAAAAATGACATCTACAAAAAATTTGTAAAAATGAATTTAATCAAAGAAACCGATAAAAAAATTTCCCTGACAAGTCAGGGAATGTTGGTTTCAAACATAATAATAGGCGAACTTCTGTAAATACTAACGGTGTAATAATTTTGAAAGGAAAGATATTATGCCGGATATATTTAATTTAACTCAGCAGATGAAGGATTATTTCAACACTCTGCCTGAAAACGTCAAGGAGTCAATTCTTCAAAGCGGAGCAAAAATCAATTCTCTTGAAGATTTAAAAGCAGTTGCAGAAGGGTTTACGGGAAATGTGCAGGGATAATGACAACCAGACTATAAACAGTCTGAATAATTCCGATGTTCCTGCAAAGACAAAAAAGAAACCAAAAGATTACAAGGAAAAATACAGGCTAAGACCGTCACTGACCAATAAATACTGCTCATGGGTATCAAACCCCACGGTACAGCCCGATAATATAACGGAAATGGGCATTCCCATTCCCGATTTGCAGAACACGGAATATTCCAAGGAATACCAGGAAGAAAACAAATTATGATTTACGAAAAAGCGGTCTTGAAACTTAATGATTTCAAGACCGTTTTGTTTATTTCTTTTTGAATTTGTCAAAGAACCCTTCCTTGCCGTTGTTTTTCGGCAGAACGTAATCTTTTTCAAATTTTCTGAGAAGCTCTTTCTGCTCGGATGTAACGGATTTCGGAATATCAACAACAATTCTTACATGCTCATTGCCCTTGCCCATACCGTTGAGCCTGGAGATACCCTTATTTCCTTTAAGGGTGAATACTTCACCGGGCTGTGTTCCTGCAGGAATATTCAGCTTAACGTCACCGTCAAGAGTAGGAACATTGACATCTGCACCAAGCGTTGCCTGAACTATGGATATGTGCTTGTCAACCCAAACGTCGTAGCCGTCACGGTTAAAGTAGGGATGCTTCTTTATGCTGACTACAACCTTTAAGTCACCGGAAGGTCCTCCGTTTGAGCCTGCATTGCCGAAGCCTCTTACATTTACAACCTGATTGTTGTCAATACCTGCCGGTATGCTGACTTCAATCTTCTTTTTTGTACGAACCTTGCCCTTGCCGTTACATTTACTGCAGGGGGTGTTAATTATTTTACCTGTACCGCCGCAGCGTGAACAGGTTCTCTGAGTACTCATAACGCCGAGAGGTGTTCTTTGCTGAATATTGATTACGCCTCTGCCCTGACATTCGGGGCAAACTGACGGGCTCGTACCCTTGGCTGCACCTGTACCTCCGCATTCACTGCAATCCATAACACGCATAACTTCGATAGTTTTTTTACAACCCTTTGCAGCTTCTTCAAATGTAAGCGTAACCGAAGTCTGTGTATCACGTCCGCGCTGGGGCGCATTCGGATTTCTTCCGCCGCCACCGAAGCCGCCGCCGAAAAATGACGAAAATATATCTCCTAAATCAATATCGCCGTCAAATCCGAAACCGCCGCCTCCGTAACCGCCCTGACCTGCACCGTAATTCGGGTCAACACCTGCAAAGCCGAACTGGTCATACCTTGCTTTTTTCTGCGGGTCGGAAAGTACCTCATAAGCCTCGTTACATTCCTTGAATTTTTCCTCAGCCTGCTTATCACCGGGGTTAAGGTCGGGATGATATTTTTTGGCTGTTTTTCTGTATGCTTTTTTTATTTCATCCTCTGAAGCGCCCTTGCTTACACCTAACACTTCATAATAGTCTCTTTTTTCTTCAGGCATATTCTGCCCCCTTACATAGCTTGATATAACAATCCAACATTCCCTCGGGTTTCCAAGGGAATGTTGTTTTACTTAACAGCGGTTTATTTAATTAGTTGTCGTCTACCTCTGTGTAGTCAGCGTCTGCATAACCTGCGTCTGCGCCGCCCTGCTGGTTAGGATTAAAGCCCTGACCTGCCTGAGCATTAGGATCTGCTCCTGCTGCCTGTGCTGCTTCATAGAGCTTCTGTGAAACCTCATAGAACTTGTTTGTCAAATCCTCCTGAGCTGACTTGATAGCATCCTCATTATCTCCCTTAAGTGCTTCTTTAAGAGTATCAAGCTTTGTCTGAAGAGCTGATTTATCGTCTGCTGAGAACTTGTCGCCTTCTTCTGAAAGCATTTTTTCTGTCTGATATACCATCTGATCGGCATTGTTTCTGAGGTCAACAGACTCTCTCTTCTTCTTATCCTCTTCTGCAAACTGCTCAGCTTCCTTAACAGCCTTATCAATATCTTCCTTGCTCATATTTGATGAAGCAGTAATTGAAATCTGCTGTTCCTTACCTGTACCGAGATCTTTAGCGGATACGTGAACAATACCGTTGGCATCAATATCAAATGTAACCTCAATCTGAGGAACACCTCTTCTTGCAGGAAGAATACCGTCAAGATGGAACATACCAAGAGTCTTGTTATCCTTTGCAAATTCTCTTTCACCCTGAAGTACGTGAACCTCAACTGATGTCTGATTATCTGTAGCTGTTGAGAAAATCTGGCTCTTCTTTGTAGGAATTGTAGTATTTCTCTCAATAATTACGGTGTTGATACCGCCCATTGTTTCGATACCGAGTGAAAGGGGAGTAACGTCAAGGAGAAGAAGTCCTTTAACGTCGCCGCCGAGTACACCGCCCTGGAGAGCTGCACCCATAGCAACACATTCATCAGGGTTAATGCCCTTGAAAGGCTCTTTGCCGCTGAATTTCTGAATAGCTTCCTGAACAGCAGGGATTCTTGTTGAACCGCCTACAAGGAGAACTTTGTCAATTTCGTTCATTGAAAGACCTGAATCGCTCATTGCCTGACGAACAGGACCCATTGTAGCTTCAACAAGGTCAGCTGTCATTTCGTTGAATTTTGCTCTTGAAAGAGTCATTTCAAGATGCTTAGGACCTGTTGCATCTGCTGTGATGAAAGGAAGAGAAATCTGTGCTGTAGTCATACCCGAAAGGTCAATCTTTGCCTTTTCGGCAGCTTCCTTAACTCTCTGCATAGCCATCTTGTCATTTGAAAGGTCGATACCTGTGTCCTTTTTAAATTCTGAAACAATCCAGTCCATAACCTTTTTATCAAAGTCATCACCGCCGAGACGGTTGTTACCTGCTGTTGCAAGAACCTCCTGAACACCGTCGCCCATCTCAATGATTGATACATCGAAAGTACCGCCGCCAAGGTCATAAACCATAACCTTCTGGTCGTCTTCTTTATCAATACCGAAAGCAAGAGCAGCAGCAGTCGGCTCGTTGATAATTCTCTTTACATCAAGACCTGCAATTTTACCTGCGTCCTTTGTTGCCTGACGCTGTGCATCTGTGAAGTATGCGGGAACAGTGATAACTGCTTCTGTTACTTTTTCGCCGAGATAAGCCTCAGCATCGCTCTTGAGCTTCTGAAGAATGATTGCGGAAATCTCCTGAGGAGTATATGCTTTGCCGTCAATAGTTACCTTGTAGTCAGAACCCATATGTCTCTTGATAGAAGAGATTGTTCTGTCGGGATTTGTGATAGCCTGACGCTTTGCAACATTACCTACCATTCTTTCGCCGTCTTTTGAAAATGCAACGACTGACGGTGTTGTTCTTGAGCCCTCTGCGTTTGCGATAACTACAGATTCGCCGCCTTCTATTACACTTACACAGCTGTTTGTTGTACCTAAGTCAATACCTATAATCTTGCTCATAATTAATTCCTCCATTTAGTTTTGATATGATTATCGGTTAATTTTTATATTAATTGGCTGTTTTGACCATTGCGGGTCTGACAACCTTGTCGCCTATTCTGTATCCCTTCTGGAAAACGTCCGTTATAACATTTTCTTCAAGGGAATCGTCCTCCACGTGCATAACTGCGTTATGGAAATTAGGATCAAATTTTTCTCCCACTTCGCCGCAAACCGTAACACCCAGCTTTTCGAGAGAAGTCATAAGACCGTTAAATGTCATTTCAACGCCTTTTTTCAGTCCTTCGTAGTCCTCCTGCTCGTTTGCCAGGGCCCTTTCCAGATTATCTGCAACGGAAAGAATTTCTTTAACAGCTTTTGCTGTTGCAAAGGCGAAGCTTTCGTTCTTTTCCTTTTCGGAACGCTTGCGGAAATTAGCATATTCCGCAGTTACTCTCAGTAGCTGCTCCTTTGTGTCTGCAAGCTCTTTTTCAAGAGGGTTCACTTCAGCTTTTTCAGCTTCCTTTTCTGCACTGCCGTCAG
Source organism: uncultured Bacteroides sp. (assembly GCA_964535085.1). Classification (GTDB taxonomy): domain Bacteria; phylum Bacillota; class Clostridia; order Oscillospirales; family Acutalibacteraceae; genus Eubacterium_R. Next base: position 11,434 of record CAZHSE010000019.1, on the reverse strand, counting down.
TTTTTTCCGTTTCGGTCTCCGGCTGTGTTTCCTTTACTTCTTTTTCTTTTGAAGTATCGTTTTTCTTTTTGCTCATACGCTGCCTCCTTTTGATAAAAGTATGTCAACAGTGTCCATAATATATCGGGTTTTCGGAAGAATATCTTTGTAGTCAATTCTCATTGAGCCTACAATTCCGATTGCCGCTTTTTGGTTATTTCCATAGTTGTATTTAGCAACTGCCGTTGATGTATTTTTCATTTCATAAAGCGGATTTTCGTCACCGATGAAAAGGGCATTTTGCCTGTTTTGATTAGTAAACTGCTTAACTGCCTCCATAAGCTGATGCTTCTCAGTTAAAAACGAAAGCAGTTTATATACATCAGTGCCGAATTCCTCGTGGGAAAGAAGATTTGTTTCTCCCTCGAGAACAAGTTTGCTTTGGGACGCCTCGGCACAAAGGGAACAAAGTGATGTGAGAACGGGGAGCATATCAAATATCCTTGACCCTGCCGAACCGATCGCATTTTGTATCAGTGCCAAATTTATCTCGCTTAGCTGAGTTCCTATAAAGAACTTATTTAATATGGTATAAAATATACGGCGGAATTCATCGTCAATGGCACAGGTCATATTGATAAGAGATGATTTGATTTTACTTCCTACCGTCAGCATAACAAGCATTGCTTTTGAATTTCCTGCAGGTATCAGGTCAACTCCCTGAATGCAGTCATATGAATCCTCGGGCATACAGTAAAAAGATGCACAGTGGGAATATTCGCTCAGCAGTCTCGAGGCGTCTGCCAGCAGTCTTTCGGGGTCGCCCGAATTTACCGAAAGTGTTTCGTTTATTCTTCCTATATCATAATCGGAAATGGGATTTTCTTTCATAAGAGAGTCAACATAATATCTGTATGACGCCTTGCAGGGAACTCTGCCGCCGCTTGTGTGCCTTTGCTCAAGGAAGCCAAGCTGTGAAAGATATGCCATTTCGTTTCTGACTGTTGCACTTGATACGGGATACGGCAAAAGCTGACACAGTGTTTTTGAACCGATAGGCTCGCCCGTACGCAAATAATGCTCGATAATTAAATTGAGTATTGCGTGACGTCTTTCACTTATCATCCTTTCCACCCTCTTTTTACGTGTTAGCACTCTCTTGTCTTGAGTGCTAATTTACATATATATTATATCCGTTTTTTTGTTTTGTCAATACTTTTTTGCGATTTTATCAAAAATTCATTATTGCGTAACAATTACCGCCGTCAGTTTCTGAAACCGATATCAGTATTTGTCAAAATGCTCGGATACAAAAACGTCTCCGCAATCTCTGATTTATATTGCCCGGGTTCAAACAATGTGCTATTATATAATGTATAAAATAAGGAATAAGGAGATATTTTTATGGAATGGGAATTTAATCTGCCTGTTAAACTTGTGTTCGGAACAGGCAAAAGAAAAGATTTAAAAAAATATATAAAAGAAATCGGCGGAGCAAAAGGAGTCCTTGTTTGCGGCAGGAGCTTTGAAAAAAACGGTACAGCCGATGAATTTGTTAAGCTGAGCGACGGACTTATTAAAGCTGTTTTCAGCGATGTAAGACCTAATCCCACTACGGATAATGTTAACAGCTGTGTTGAAATTATGCGTGAAATAAATGCGGATTTTGCCGTTGCTTTAGGCGGCGGCTCTCCTATGGACTGCTGTAAAGCTGCCTGTGCAATTGCCAAAGGAGATGATAAAATCAGAGCATATCACAGCGAGGGGAAGGCAATTTGTGCTGACGAGGCAATACCGATGATTGCAGTTACAACCACCTCGGGTACCGCTTCCGAAGTGACAAATATTTCTGTTTTGACAGATGTGGAAAAAAGTTTGAAAAATCCTATGAACGACCCTGCAATGTATCCGAAAATTGCCGTTATTGACCCGGAGCTGACTTTGACCGTTCCGCCTCAGGTGACGGCGTCAACAGGTCTTGATGTGCTTGCCCACGCAGTTGAAAGCTACTGGGCAACAATTCACCAGCCTGTTTGTACCGCTTGCTCAATTTACAGTGCAAGGCTTGTTTTCGAATGGCTTGAAAGGGCATACAATAATCCGTCAGATTTGGAAGCAAGAGAAAAAATGGCAGAAGCATCTATCGTTGCGGGAGTTGCATTCAGCCACCCGAGAACAACCGGCTCCCATGCCTGCTCATTTCCTCTGACAAACATTTACGGCGTTCCTCACGGCGAAGCCTGTGCTTTTACTCTTGATTATTTCATCAGATTCAATGCAGATAATGCCGACAGTGACGGAAGGATTACTGCTCTGGCAAAGGACTGCGGTTTCGAGTCACCCTACGCAATGGCAGATGAAATTACTGCAATGAAAAAGAGAATGGGTATGGTCTGTACTCTGTCCGAAATCGGCTGTACATCTGAAGAACAGATTGAAGAGCTGACGGAAAAAAGCATGTCTATGCTTATGACAAGAAATCCCATCACTCTTACAAAAGAGGATATTAAAGAAATGTATATCAAATTAAAATAAGCAAATAAATAACAGCCGTCCTGACTTTCAAATCAGAACGGCTGTTTTGCTGTCGATTTACGATATATTGATAGATTTTTTCGTTAGGCAAGGCTTTGACAAAACGCCGCATAACGGAAAAAGATACAATATATTATTCGCCTTTCATTTCAAGGAGTTTAACTGTTCCGTTGTAAGCAGCTTCGGAAACTCTGATAGAATCAGCGATAGCGGCCTCGATATCGTCCTCTTCAACGCCCAGCTCTTTTGTATACTCGTTATTTATAAACAGGTCAATGTCCATAATGTCAGGAAGATTGAACGGATCCATGCCCGAATCAATTCCTCTCTTCTTATAGTCCTTGGCAACCTTGAACATACCCATCTTCATCATTGCAGGTGAAACACCGACAATCTTTCTGTCAGCACCCATTCCTCTTGCTTCATAAACGATTGAGAGGAACTTATCCCACTTCATATTGTACATACTGATCGGAATAGCCTCAAAGCCCGGCTTTTCACGGAGAGCAGCGCCTGCAATAGCCTGACCTACCTGACGGCAGGTAAGCATTGCTGTGCCTCCCTTTGGATACATAGTGAAAGGCCATTTGTCCATAAAGCCAATCTGCTCAATAAGAATTGTCCAAACAGGCTTTCTTCCCGGCTGTGTGCCGAATATGTAGGGAAGCTCGAGAACAGCACAGCTGAAGTTATCGTCACATGCAGCGGCACAAACCTCTTCCTGCATCATTCTTGACTTGAAGTAAGGATTCTTCTTAGTAAGTCCCATATCGGGTCTGCACTTTGAAAGGTAAGCAAAGTATGAGCCGAGAACGACTGCTCTCTTAACGCCTACTTTTTTGCAAAGAGGGAAAATTCTCTTAAGAGGTGCGATGTTGAATTTATAATAATAGTCCATTACAGGAGCAGGAAATTCAACTCTTTCATCAACGCCTGCGGCAAAAATGAAAACATCGTTACCCTTGAGCATTTCTTCGATTTCTTCATCTGACTTCTTATTGATATCACCGAAAATGATATCCATTTCCTCGGGGATGGGAGCTCCCTCCGGAAGAGGCGGCAGGGCAACAGAAGTAACCTTGTGACCTTTTTTGATAAGATCGGTTGCAGCTTCACAGCCTAAAAGACCTGTTCCGCCAATCATAAATATGTTCATAATTCTTCCTCCGAAATTAGCATTATTTGGCTGTATAACCATATTACTTTAATTATAACACCGAAAAAATTTTTGTCAATTAATATAAGTCATAATTACTCAAAAGTACAAGATATTCATTGAATTATATTATAGACAAAAACAACATAATATGTTAATATAGAGAATGACTTAATATACACCTGCTCGGAAATTTTTTGAAAGGAAATATTTAATGGACGGATACAGGGTAAAGGTTGAAAATTTAAAAGCAGAGGATTCTTATGTGGAGATGACTGTTTCCGTAACAGGGGGGAAGCCTCTTTATTATCCGAGAATATCTGCATGTTTTTATACTGATTATGACAACCGTATTCTGCCTATGGATTTAAAAACCTGCAGCGGAAATACTGCTGTTGCCATAGGTATTTTTGATATACCCTATCTCTTTTATAACGAAACGAAAGCACTGGGAAATATAGGAGTAAAATTTCTTTTCAGCGACGGAAAAGCAGATAATGTTATGCTTGTCCCTGAGGAAGAAATTATTATTCCGTCAAAAAAGAGGAGTACGCTGGCACACTTTTTTAAAAGCAGCAAGAGAGAAAAATCAAAAGCTCTTTTTTCCGGCATTATGTCCCTGCTCTTTCTGCCCTTCAGGCATCTTAAAGTCCAGCCTAATAAAGTAACCTTTCTTACAAACAGGTCAGAAAGACTGACGGGAAATATAAAAGCGGTTTTTTTTGAAATGACAAAAATTCCGGGAATAGAGATTAATGTTCTCTGTAAAAAAGGCGGAGTTAAATCAAATATACCTAATCTCTATAAATTTTTCAAACTGTACGCCACATCAAGAGTTGTTTTTGTTGATGACTACTATCATTTCCTTTCATATCTGAAGAAGAAAGATGACGTCACTCTTATTCAGCTCTGGCATGCCTGCGGTGCTTTTAAGACCTTTGGCTTTTCAAGGCTCGGCAGAGACAGTTATCTCAGGCAGAGCTCCCCTAACCACCGTCAGTATGACTATGTTATCGTCAGCTCACAGGACGTAATACCGTATTATGCCGAGGGCTTCGGTGTTGCAATGGAGAAAGTTATTGCGCTCGGCTCTCCGAGATGCGATTTACTTGAAGATGAAAAATATAAAAAATATTTCATTAAAAAGTTTTATAAGGAAAATCCCGCACTTGAAGGAAAAAAGATTCTGCTTTTTGCTCCCACCTTCAGAGGAGGAGGTATGGGCAACTGCCATTATCCCATAGAGCGTTTTGAAACAGATAAGCTTCTTTCAAGCCTTGACGACGACTGGGTTATTGCGGTTAAAATGCACCCGTATCTGTCTGAAAGACCTGCCTTCTCCGAAAAGTATGCAGACAGAGTTATTGATTTTTCCACACGGTATGATATTAACGATCTGCTTTTTGTCACCGATTTAATGATAACCGATTATTCAAGCGTAATATTTGAAGCGTCGATAGTAAATGTTCCCATGCTGTTTTTTGCCTTTGACCTTAACGAGTACAGCAGAGACAGGGATTTTTACTGCAATTTTTCTTCTTTCGTTCCGGGTAAAATTGTTCTCAGTACAGATGAGATGATAAATGCAATTAAAAATAAAGATTTCAGACAGGAGCTTATTGCACCGTTCAGAAAAAGATTTTTCGGCAGCAGTACAGGCTGTGCAACAGAAAATGTAGTTAATTTTGCGAAGGAGCTTTTAAAATAGCAGATGTTTGACAGTAAAATGATAATCAACAAAATGGTCGTTGATAAAAATAAACTGAATATTTCCGTTTCAATAAGCTGTCCTTTTGACGTTGACGTAACTTCGCCCAAAGCGAAAATTATTTTTGAATGTGACGGAAAGATACGAAGACTGCCTTTCCTTGTAACAAACTATTTCAGGCAGAAGCAAAGCGGTTCCTGCATTATTGTCTGCACATATACGTTTTTGCTTGACCGCATATTTTATAATTTTGAAAGCAGCAGCGACATAACTGCGAGAATTGATTTTTATTACGGTGAAAATACGGTTGAATCCGTTCCTTTTACGGTTTCAACAAACGTGCTTAACGAAAATCCCGATATACACCTTGACGAACAGTATATTGAATACGAATGTTTTGACGGCGTTACCGTTTTTACAAATGAAGAAAATGATTTTGAAAACGAGAGAAGAAAGAGCAGCCATGTCTATACTGTTTCCTTTGACTGTGAAAACAGCCGTATTGTAATTTCAAAGGCTGAGGAGACCCGTGGAGAAGTCGGCTTTGCTCAAAGAAGCAGAATAGTTGTTCCTGTTATACGGTTTATTTTCTATATTATCAGAATACTGCTTGCAATTCTTTTAATCCCTTACTTTGCTTTGGACGGCTTTTTTGCAGGACTTGATTTTCTGCCGAGAAGAAAGACTAAGCCCATTGACGGACTGCTTAAAAATATTTTTGTGCAGATAAAAATAAATTTTTCTTCTTTCCTTAAAACAAGTTTTAAAAAATCGGTATTCAGGGAAAATATAAGAAAGCCTCTTTTTGCAGTCTGCAAAATGTACTATAAAATACTTTCAAAAAAGAATATTGTTCAAAACAGGGTTGCATTTATGTCGGGCAGACGTGACGAGCTGGGCGGAAATCCTCTTTTCGTATATAATCTGCTGAAGGACAGAGATGATATTGATTTTCAGTTCCTTCTTTTTTCCGACCCTGCAGGTCACAGCAAAATCAAAAATATTGTAAAGTTTTTAAAGCTGTATGCAACGTCGAAAGTTGTTATTGTGGACGATTATTTCAGACTTCTTAATCTTGTGGACAAGCGTGACGGAGTAAAGCTGTTTCAGCTCTGGCATGCCTGCGGTGCATTCAAAACCTTCGGCTTTACCAGACTTGGAAAAAAGGGCGGACCGAAACAGACTGACCCTAACCACAGAATGTATGACTATGCCATTGTAAGCTCTCAGGAAATTGCAAAGCATTACGCAGAGGGCTTCGGATTAAGCGATGAAAACGTCGTGGCAACAGGTATCCCGAGAACCGATATATTTATGGACAGGGAGTACGCTGAAAATGTCAGAAACAGCTTTTACGACAGATATCCTCAGCTTGAGAATAAGAAAATAATGCTCTTTGCCCCCACCTTCAGAGGTAACGGACAGATGAGTGCCTTTTATCCCACCGAGGCATTTTCACCTGTTGAGGTTTACAAACAGCTTAAGGGCGAGTATGCAATTATAATTAAACTTCATCCTTTCTGTCAGGAGCGATTTGAAATTCCCGAGGAATACAAAGACGTTATTATAGATTTGTCGGACGATGATGAGCTTAACGATTTGCTGTTTGTCACCGATTTGCTTGTGACGGATTATTCAAGCGTTGTTTTTGAAGCATCCCTTTTAAATATTCCTATGATGTTTTATGCATATGACCTTTACGACTACATTTCAAGCCGTGACTTTTATTATGATTTTGAGGGCTTTGTTCCGGGAAAAATTGTTTTCTCCCAGAGAGAGCTTGTTGAATGTATTGATAAAAAGGACTTTGAGTCGGAAAAGGTTGAGGGCTTTAAAAATAAATTCTTTGACCACCTTGACGGCAGGTCAAGTCAGAGAGTGGCAGATTTAATACTTAAAAATTTGGATAAATAATAAGGAGATAATATTATGGTATACGGTGTTATTTTAGCAGGCGGTATAGGTTCAAGAATGGGCGGCGATAAGCCTAAGCAGTATCTTACTGTTAAGGGAAAGCCCATAATCATTTATACTATTGAGAAGTTTTTTGCTGTGCCGGAGCTTGAAAAAATCATTGTTCTTTGCCCTAAACAATGGGTTGAGCACACAAAAAACCTCATTGAAAAGCATATAGCCCCGGCTAAGGAAAGAATAGCGGTAATAGAGGGCGGAGAAACAAGAAATGAAACAATAATGAATTCCATTGATTTTATTGAAAAAGAGGGCAATCTTAACAATGAAACGATTATTGTTACACACGACAGCGTAAGACCTTTTGTTACAAACAGAATTATTGAAGAGAATATTCAGTTTGCAAGGGAATACGGCGCCTGCGATACCGTAGTTCCTGCAACAGATACAATAGTTGAGGCTCAGGATAACAAAATTATCAGCTCAATTCCCGACAGAAGCAAAATGTATCAGGGTCAGACTCCCCAGTCCTTTAACGCTCTTAAGCTGAAGAATATTTATAACGCTCTGACTGACGAGGAAAAGAATATTCTGACAGATGCTGCAAAAATCTTTGTTATGAAAGGCGAAAAGGTGGCGCTTGTTCAGGGTGAAACCTATAATATGAAAATAACATATCCATATGATTTGCGTGTAGCAAAATCACTTTTGGAGGATGAAGAAAATGATTAATACGGTTTACAAATTAGTTGAGCCGAGACGCTTTGAAATAGCCTTTGAGGATATTGACCTCTTTGGCGAAAATGTAATAGTCAGACCCACAAACCTTTCTATTTGCAATGCGGATATGAGATATTATCTGGGAACCCGTGACGCAAAGGTCCTTGCCGAAAAGCTGCCTATGGCGCTTATTCACGAGGGCGTGGGCAGAGTTGTTTTTGACCCTACGGGAACGTATAATGCAGGTGACAGGGTTGTAATGGTGCCGAATGCTCCTGCCGAAAAGGATGATTACATCGGCGAAAATTATCTGCGTTCTTCTAAATTCTGCGGTTCTTCCATGGACGGCTTTCTTCAGGAATTTGTGGAGATTTCACCGAAAAGACTTGTTAAACTGCCGGACAACATTGATATGAACGTGGCGGCATTTACGGAAATTGTTTCTGTTTCCGTTCATGCAATTTCAAGATTCGATAAAATCGCCCACGGCAGAAGAGATGTTATCGCTGTCTGGGGCGACGGAAATTTGGGCTATATAACCTCCCTTTTCCTTAAATACCATTTCCCTCAGTCTAAAATTGTTGTTTTCGGAACTATGAGAGAGAAGCTTGCCGATTTTACATTTGCAGACGAAACGCATCTTGTAAATGAAGTACCCGATGGTTTCGCAATGGACCACGCTTTTGAATGTGTTGGCGGAAACGGCAGTCCTATTGCCATTGAGCAGATTATCGGACTTATCAAGCCTGAGGCGACTATTTCAATTTTAGGTGTAAGCGAATATCCCGTTCCTATTAACACGAGAATGATTCTTGAAAAGGGATTGAGAGTGTTCGGCTCATCAAGAAGTGGTGTTAAAGATTTTCAGAAAACCGTTGATATGTATACAAAGCATCCTGAAATTATCGACTATCTCGGAAATCTTATCAGCTCGGTAAATGTTGTTAGAACAACTACGGATATCAAAAATGCTTTTGAAAAAGATACTCAGAAATCCTTCGGAAAAACCATTATGAAATGGGAAGAATAACAAATACCCCGGCTAAAAAATTCAGCCGGGGTATTTTTATATCAGTGTATTTGCGTAAATATTATATAATTGTGTTTAATTCTTTGTTAAATCAAACTTTATTTTTATCTCCAAAAATAAAAACACTGCTTTGCATAGTACTACTTATGGTATTATTTAATTGTAATATCATTTGGCATTATCAAGTATATCATTAAGAAAACAAAAAGTCAATAAATCAAAAATTTGGTCTTGCAATGCAAGCCCGAATTTTTTTGCTTCAATACTAATTGCCTAAATGTTACAAACTGCCGTAGGGGCGACCAGCGGTCGCCGGCATATATATAACTACGCTCCCTCGGCACAGTGCGCATTGTGCGCGTGCCGACATAACAGAGGGGGTTATCAGGGGGAATGGGCATCTGTGATGCTTCCCCCTGATTTGCTTTCTTTCTTCAATTTCTTTCGCAATCCGAAAGAAATTGAAAACCCTGCGTTAGCAGAAATATTTTTTATGAAGATTATAAGACCCCGCGTCAGCGGCAACAAACATCACAAAACTACAGTATCGGTTTTCATATCAACTTGCCTGCCGTTTTCAAAGTAAAACATATAAAACACTTCTTCTTTTTCGGAATAGGCATTGTATCTTTTTCTGCAAACTGTGATTTTCTCTGTTGTTCTATCTGAATAAACCGATAAGGAGTAGTCGCTTATATCACTTATAGGTATTATTTCAAAAAACTCCCGGGATGTAATGTCCCCGCCGAGATTTTTTATCTGCTTTACGGTAACATATTTATCTGTCTTTGAATACATCCGTTTTGTCTCATATATTCCGTTTTCATCGTTATCACGAATCTGAACAACACAATGCGGGGAATCCTCAACAGTCAAGAATGAATTTTCATATTCGGCTAATTTATCTTCTTTATCAGGATAAGACATTGCAAGATTATAAATATAATCTTTATCCGCAGGAACTGATAAACCGTCAAAGGTCAGTTTTGCATTGTTATAATCCTTGTATTCGGTATTGTTAAATTCAATGCTTTGATTATATGTTTTCACATAATCCACCGAGATTTCGGCGGTAACAGCAACCGCACTTAGAAATGCAATAATACATAAAATAACCGAAAAGCTATTAAAATGCTTTTCTTTATAGACAAAATCTCTGTCCTTTTGCATTTTCCAGCCCATGACTATTGCAAAAATTCCCGTAATCAGCGGCGATGCAAAAAACAACGCTGTAAAAATAATTTCGGCATATTGTAAAAAGATTAAAATATTCGGCGAAGATAAGTATTTATCAAGTCCCCATCCCATCTGACCGCCGAAAAACAGAAAATCCTTTGCTGCAAAGCAGGCAGGAAAATCCGTAACTGCACCTATAATGCTGTATCCTACAGGCAAAAACAAAAAAGGATTGATAATTGACGCAACAATGAATGTGCCTAAATTGACGGCAGTTTTTGAAAAACGGTTTTTAAGGCACAGCCTGAAACAAATTGCAGACACAGCAAAAGCGGCAACAGAAACGATAAAGGCGCTTTGAACAAGTTCTCCGCCGTCTGTGGAAATAACCATAAAATTGTATGTGTTCTTATTTATAATGCTGCCATAGCCTGCCAAGATAAAAAAAACAATACAACAAACATTTGCAATTATTAAAGCAGGCTTGCTGCTGTGAAGACGGTTAAAGTCGTCGCCTAGTTTTTCAGGATTTCCCATTGCTTTAACCGCTTCTTCTTCAGCGGTTTCTTTATCGTGACCGAGGGAAACATAAAAATCCGTCTTTTCCTGAATATGAGAATAAATTTCTTCCTCAACTTCGTTTTTCCAAGCCTTATTTTCTACTTGTGACAATACAGACTTAATATATTCGCTTACAATGTTCTCCTTCTTATCCAAAGCTCAACACCTTCCTGACATTGTCGGAATAGGAATAAAACTCCTCCTTACGCTTTTCGTATTCCTTTACTCCTTTTTCCGTTAGGTGATAATATTTTCTTTTTCTGCCCTCCTCTGTTTCCCAGTGACTTGAGAGTAATTTTTCCTTTTCAAGGGAGTGCAAAATCGGATATAAAGTACCCTCACTCATTTCAAATACATTGTCAGAGCGCATGTCTATTTCACGAATAATTCTGTAGCCGTACAAATCACCGTCCCTTAGAACGCTCATAACTATAATCGGCGTACTGCCCTTTAAAAGCTCTTTACTGTATCTCATAATAACACACCTCCTGATATATTACCTTGTATATCAAGGTACTTACATTGTATAACAAGGTATAATATTTGTCAAGGGTTTCAAGAAAAATAAAGCTCTGTGTCAGCACAAGCACTTGACATAAAGCAAAAAAACCACTAACATCGCAGTTAGTGGTTTAAAGAAGAAGTCGGCGAAGACCTA
>CAZHSE010000018.1:0-38775 GCA_964535085.1 uncultured Bacteroides sp. | reverse complement strand
CGGCACAGTGCGCATTGTGCGCGTGCCGACAAAGCAGAGGGGATTATCAAGGGGAATAAAAAAACATCTCTGATTTTTTCTCCCCTTGATTTGCTTTCTTTGTTTCGTTTCTTTCGCAACACGAAAGAAATGAAAGACCCCGCGTCAGCGGAAATATATTGTATCTGCGTTAGCAGAAATATTTTTATATAAGATTTATTAAATCTAATAGTTGCGGTACCCGAAAATTTATGAATTTAAACTTTCTTTTACTTTATAATGCTCTTTAGCCTGCTGCATTATTTTCAGTGTTTCTCTTACTGTTTCAAGAGTTGCCTCGTCGGGAGAACATTTAACGGCAATATATGGTTTTTTACCTGCGGAAAGTGTTACACGTCCTTTCATAAACGCATTAAGCACGGCAACGGTTTTAATATCCACATTAGGCGAATAGAAAAGTATTGAGCCGTTACGCTGAACAATATCGGTAATATCAAGGGACATTGCCGTATTCCTCAAAAGTGCAATTTCCACAAGTCCCCACACACAGGCAGGAGGAGTTCCGAAACGGTCTGTCATCTCATCATAAACATCATTTGCGTCATTATCGTTTCTAATATTTGCAATTCTCTTGTACATTGAAAGTCTCTGCGGAGTTGAAACGATATAGCTTTCTGGAATATTTGCGTCAATGGCAAGGTCAATAAGACATTCCTTTTCTTCCGGATCATCATCGGGAATTTCGCCTTTTTCCATAGCCACAGCCTCTTCAAGAAGCTTTAAATACATATCGTATCCCACAGCTTCCATATGGCCGTGCTGTCTGTTGCCTAAAAGTGAACCTGCACCCCTGATTTCCAAATCACGCATAGCAATTTTAAAGCCTGAGCCAAATTCCGTATATTCCCTGATTGCCTCAAGACGCCTTGTTGCAATATCAGTAAGCTCCTTACCTCTTGTAAAGGTGAAATAAGCATATGCACGTCTTGATGACCTGCCCACACGTCCTCTTATCTGGTGAAGCTGAGCAAGTCCCATTCTGTCGGCATTTTCAATAATAAGAGTGTTGCAGTTAGGCACGTCAACGCCTGTTTCGATTATAGTTGTACAAACGAGAATATCAATTTCACCGTTTAGTAAATCCCTCCAGACAGCCGATAAATGTTCCTCAGTCATCTGACCGTGGGCAATACCTACCCTTGCATCAGGCAGGGCTTTTTTTATCTGCATTGCCTTATGCTCTATGGTTTCAACATTATTGTGAAGATAATAAGCCTGACCGCCTCTGTTGATTTCTCTTTCCAGAGCCTCTGTTATCATTTCGCCGTCATATTCCACAACGTAGGTCTGAACAGGATGTCTTTCACCCGGAGCTTCTTCAAGCAGACTCATATCTCTTATACCGCTCATAGCCATATTAAGAGTACGCGGAATAGGTGTTGCCGACAGAGTAAGAACGTCAACACGCGGAAATTTCTCCTTAATTTTTTCCTTCTGAGCAACACCGAAACGCTGCTCCTCATCAACAATAAGAAGTCCTAAATCCCTGAACTTAACGCTTTTGCCAAGCAGCTTATGAGTACCGATAAGCACATCAACGCTTCCGTTTTCAAGACCCTTTAAAATTTCTTTTTGCTTTGCAGGTGTAACAAAACGTGAAATCATTTCAACCTTAATGGGATAAGCCTCAAATCTTTTCAAAGCTGTCTGGAAATGCTGCATAGCCAAAACTGTTGTAGGCACAAGAATCGCACACTGCTTTGAATCGGTCACACATTTAAAAGCTGCTCTCAGTGCCACCTCTGTTTTACCGAAGCCTACGTCGCCACAGAGAAGTCTATCCATAGGCGCACTCTTTTCCATATCATGCTTTATTTCATCAGAGCATCTGAGCTGATCCTCGGTCTCTTCATATTCAAAGCGCATTTCAAAATCTCGCTGTAAATCCGAATCCTCGGAAAAGGCAAAGCCCTTTGTACTCATTCTTTTAGCATAAAGTGCGATAAGCTCCTTAGCCATATCCTTGACGGAGCTTCTGACCTTTGCCTTGGTTTTTTTCCATTCCGTAGAACCGAGGCGGTTAATCTTGACCTTTGTGTCATTTTTAGGACCGATATATTTTGAAACCAAATCAAGCTGTGTAACGGGAACATAAAGAGTATCTCCCTTTGCATAACTTATTTTAATATAATCCTTTTTAACCTTGTTGATTTCAAGAGCGTGTATACCCTCAAAAATACCGATACCGTGAATATTATGAACAATATAGTCACCAACGGAAAGCTCATCAAGAGAATGAATTGCATTTTTTGATGAAACCTTATGAGATTTTTTCTTGCTCTGATTTGTCTTTGAATGAGTCAGCAGAGCAAATTTCATATCGGTTATTCTGAAACCCGACTGCAGTGTTCCCGTAATTACGTTAATAATTTTCGGCTGAAATTTTGACGGTGTCTTTTCAAAGAAAACACAGTCAAAGCCCATATTCTCAATATCGTCAGCCAATGCTCTTCCTGCTCTTGCAGTTCCCGCCATAATACATACAGTATATCCGCCTTTTACAAGGGGAAACAGTTCTTCTTTAAGCTGGGATAAAGTACCGCTCCATGCGTTAAAGCTCTGAACGCTGAAATCAGCAAGATGCCTTACGGGAGTGTCAAAGCTGCCCCTGGGAAGAGAATCCATATATACCGCATTTTTTTCGTTATAAATATCGGTCAGCTCATCAAAATTCAATGAAAATTTATCAAGCCCTCTGCAAAGAGTACCGTCCTCAACGAACCATTTAAGCTCCTCTAAATTAAGCCTTTCCTGCTTAACGATTTTTTCCTTTATCTTTGCACTTTCCACTGCAAAGAGCATACCCTCAGCATAGTCAAAAAGTCCCATTGACTTATAGCACAAAGGCAAATATTTATCAAGACAGTTCAGCCTTATACCGTCTCTGAGCCTGTCGGCATCCGAAAGCAGTTTTTCCCTTGCCTTAATCGCCTTTCCCTTGAGGGATTTTGCAAGTTTTTCAATCTCACCTGCAAGTTTTAAGCTGTCCTCAAAAAGTACCTCGTTTGCAGGAGTAATCTCAACAGACTGAATACTTCCGCTTCTTCTCTGAGTTCCTATATCAAAGGAGGAAATAGTATCAACCGTATCTCCCCAAAGCTCAATTCTCACAGGCTCATCAAGATAAGACGGGAATATATCTATAATACCGCCTCTGACCGCAAACTGACTTGTACCGTCAACCTGCTCATATCTTGAATAACCTGCCAGAACAAGCTTCTTTTCAAGGTCGTTTATATTGATTTCATCACCTGCGGAAATTGAAAAGGTACGTTTTTCAAGCTCCTCGGGAGGCATTGTATACTGACAGGCACCTGCCACGGAAGCCACAACAGCCGTAAAATCTCCCTTTAAAATTCTTGAGAGAACACCAAGCCTGATATGTTCAAAATCTCTGCTGACGCCTGCAACCTCAACAAATGTAAATTCTCTTGCAGGGTATAACAGCACACCCTCCTGAAGCTCGCAAAGACATTCCTGAACTTTTACTGCGGTTGCCTCATCAGGTGTAATTATAAACGCCTTTTTGCCGTTCTCACAGAGAGAATGGATTACAAGACACTTTGATATATCGGAAAGACCGATAACCCCAATCGGAGCATTAAGGGTATTAACACTCTGACTGAGGCTTGAAAATTCTTTACTCTTATTAAATTCGTTTGAAAAACAGGACATATTATCCTTTCTCCCATAAGAAAACTATGAATTATATAAATTCATTGCTTTGTCCGTTTCGCCGTCAACTATAAGTTTAACAGCCTCAACAGTATTTTCCAAAGCCTTTTTCAAATCACTTTCCTGTTCTTTCGGGAATCTGCCCAAAACCCAGGAAATAATGTCATATTCGGGATTAGGCTTTTTGCCCACGCCGATTTTAACACGCGGAAAATTTTCACTTCCCAAATGGGCAATAATACTCTTTACCCCGTTATGACCGCCTGCAGAGCCTTTTCTGCGTATTCTTGTTTTACCTACATCAAGTGATATATCGTCAAATACAACAATAACATTTTCCACAGGTATTTTATAAAACTTTACTGCTTCGCCCACTGCTTCACCGCTGTTGTTCATCATAGTCTGCGGTTTCATAACAAGACAGCGTTTTCCGTTTATCACAGCATCGGCAGTTAAAGCGTGGTGCTTTAATTTTTTAATATCAAAGCCTTCTTTAATAGCAAGCAAATCCATTGCAAGAAAGCCTGCATTATGGCGGGTCATTTCATATTTTGCTCCGGGATTCCCCAATCCGACAATCAAAAAATCATAGGAGCTGTTGTTAAATTGTTTCTTCCGAATCGGAAACATCATCATCTTCCTTTACGGTTATTTTAACCTCGTCGGCTCTCCTGCCGTCAACAGTAAGCACCTCAGCAGTCAGTTTTCCGCTTTCAAAGCTGTCGCCCACTTCGGGAATTTTATCAGTGTTCTGCATTATCCAGCCGTTGACTGTTGAAATATCGCTGTTCTCACTGTAAATTCCGAAAAATTCATTGAAATCATCAATGGAAGCACTGCCGTGAACAATATATTCATTTACTCCCACTTCTTCAAAATCGTTTTGAACCTCGTCGTGTTCGTCCCAGATTTCTCCCACAAGCTCCTCTAAAATATCCTCAAGAGTTACGATACCCTCTGTACCGCCGAACTCATCAATAACAACTGCAAGATGCGTTTTATTCTTCTGAAGAATACGCAGAAGCTTTGAAATTTTCGTATCGGGCGAAACCACGGGAACAGGCTTCAAAACAGTTCTGAGAGATTTCAGCTTACGCTTTCGTGCATTTTCAAAATCTCTGTGATGAATTACTCCCACGATATTGTCAATATCACCGATATAAACAGGCAGTCTGCTGAAATTTGTTGAATTGAAGACGCGCTCGATTTCATCAAGAGGAGCGTATTTGTCAACTGCCTCAACATCAATTCTCGGCACAAGAATATCACCCACATCAATATCATCAAACTCTATTGAAGAACGGATAAGCTCGCTTTCATTTTCGTCAATTTCACCGCCTGTTTTAGCTTCGTCAACATATGTTTTCAGCTCTTCCTCTGTTACCGTATCTGTCTTTCCCAAGCCGAAAGCCTTATTAAGCAAAACCTTCCAGCCCTTAAAAATCCAGTTAAGAGGCATAAACAAAACAATAAAAAATTTAATAATCGGCGTCATTGCCACAACAAACTGCTCCGCCTTTTCCTTGGCAATGGTCTTAGGTGAAATCTCACCGAAAATCAGAACAACAATTGTCATAACAACAGTTGAAACCGTAGCGCCCAAATCGCTGTTATCCCCCAGCAGACCTGTAAAAAACAGCGTCGCCAGAGAGGTAGAGGCAATATTAACAATGTTGTTGCCGATAAGAACAGTCGAAAGCACAATATCATACTTTTCTGACAGCTCCACGGCATTTTCAATTTTTTTATTTTTCTTTCCGTCACGCATCATTGCTTTAAGTTTGACACGGTTTACGGAAGAAAAGGCTGTTTCTGCACTTGAAAAAAATCCGCTGAAAAGCACCAGCACAATCATAGCACACAGCAACCCTGCGTTCATTTCTTCACTCCTAAATTCATATAAAAATTATTTGATAAAACTATAAAAGCAATCAATTAACAGTCCAAAAAGCCTTGTACTCAACAAAGTGTACAAGGCTTGGCGAATAACAAAAATTAATCTTCCGTCTTTTCAAATTCCATAAATGTTCTTTCACTGTCGGGAATTTCAAAGTTATACATATTTTCATCCTTAACGTGCTTTCTGATAAACTCGTCACGGTCAAACAGCTCGTCAGCCTTAACCTTCCAGAGCTTAGCTGCATTAATTGTCTTGTCAAAGAACTCATTTGCAGACTCAGGAGCAAGCATCTCGGTCGAATACGCACCTGTATCGTGCACCATTTTACTGATAGCGCCTGGGTTATCAAGCATAGGACAGGGGCGGAGCATATTGTTTGAGAAAGGCTGATTCTTCTTATAAGCCATAAACAGCGGGCTCTTAAGAGCGTCAATAACATGACATTCCTTAATATTGACATTTGAATAATGAACAAATGCACAAGGCTCGCAGTCACCGTTTGCGTTGATATGGAAATAGTGACGGCCGCCTGCAATACAGCCCTGTACATACTCGCCGTCATTCCAGAAATCCATAGCAAAGATAGGCTTTGTATGTCTCCATTCGTGCATTTTCTTATACATAAGTGCTCTCTGGTCAGCGTCAACCATAAGCTCTGTTACGGCGCCGTTGCCGATAGGCATATATGTAAAGAACCAAGCAAACATTACACCCTGGTCAATAAGCCAATCCATATATTCGTCAGAAGCCAAAAGCTCCGTATTCTTGCTTGTATAGCAAAGAGAAGCACCGAAAGGAACGCCTCTTTTCTTAAGACGTGCCATAGCCTCGCATACTTTTTTATAAGTACCGTCGCCGCGGCGGAAATCATTTTCCTCTTCGTGTCCTTCAATAGAAAAGGCAGGAACAAAATTACCTACTCTTACAAGCTCATCGGCAAACTCATCATCGAGAAGAGTTCCGTTGGTAAAGCTCATAAATATACAGTCGGGATTTTCTTCGCAAAGCCTGATAAGATCCTTCTTACGCATAAGCGGCTCACCGCCAGTGTAAAGGAACATATATGTACCAAGCTCCTTAGCCTCGCTGATGATACGGGCAAGAGTTTCGTAGTCAAGCTGACTGTTCTTTCCGTATTCGGCAGCCCAGCAGCCCTTACAGCGAAGGTTGCAGGCGGCAGTAGGGTCAAGAAGAATTGCCCACGGAACATTGCAGCCGTTTTCTTCAATTGCCTTCATTCTTTTTGAATAGCTGTTAATAGCTACATTAAGGGCGGGAGGAACAAGTTTTTCAACAACTTCAATATTAGTATCGCAGATAAGTTTTTTTGCAAAAATCATCCAGTTATTATTCGGGTCATCAAGAACCTTGTGCAGACCTGCATAAGTACTTCTGTTTACCTTTTTTACGTCTGCCATTTCAAGCAGATTGAGGATTTTAGGCGCGTTTGAATTAAAATCCTTACGTGCATACTTAATAGCATTTTTAATGGCTATAGACATTGCTGTCTCTTTAATAGATTTCATAAAATGAATCCTCTCTTATCAAACAAATAAAAACGAGTATAACTCGTAATAGCAATATAGACCTTTTGTTATAAATTGTCAAGAAATATTTTAAATATTATCGACAGGTGTCTATATATTATCACGGTGTTAAATTACTTTAAAATCTAATTTGAAATTTCAGTCTGTAGGTTTTATCCGTCTTATTTTTGTAAATTTCATTGCAGTGAGCGCCCCAGCTGTCATATCCTCCGACACCCTGCTGACGTGCAATAAGTCTTACAACTGTCTTGTTATAATCCTTAAGCTCCTTCTGATGCCATGCATTTTCAACTTCTTTAGGAAGCCAATGAGAAACATTAAACTCCATCTGAGGCTCGGCAACAACTGAAAATACTTTTTTATCCCCCACAACAGCGGCATATCTTACGCCTGTTCTGTTACCGCATTCCTGAGGCTTCAGATAATTTACCCACAAATCATTAACCGTTGTATTGTAAAGTCCGATTTTTGCAGCACTGCAGCGGTCAATATAGTTTTCCTCAGGACCGTTTCCGAGATAGGTTACATTTTCAAAATCGGGCGGAAGCTCAAACAGCATTGAAACCTCGGGAATTTCAGGAAGGGTATCATCGGGATAAAACTGAAGGTCAACCTCCATTCCCTTTGATGTAATTGTATAAATAACTCTTGCCTTCGATTCGGGTTCGGTGCAAATTACGGCGCCACAGGTAATAATCACCTTTTTTGAATTTTCAAGAATCTTATAATTCTGGATAGACCATTTTGTATTGTTATAAATGCCCGGAGTATCTCCTGCGTCTCTCCAACAGCCAAGCCTTGAACCCGCTCTTGTACCCCTGTCGTTATCGGTAAGCGCTCTCCAAAAATTAAGCCTTACGGGAGCCTGTAAAAGCTCTTCACCGCCCACTTTAATTGAATAGAGCTGATTTCTTTCACGTCTTTCAAATCTGATATTTACATCATCTGAAATAATACGCAGAGAGCCGTAGGTATCGTCAACTATAAGCGGCATATCCGTTTCAAGCTCATCATATGTATTTTCAAATTCATTTATGACAAACTGCTCTTCGGCAACAACATATCCTGCCTTGCACCAGGAAGTATCCTCTTTAACTCTAAGCTCAAGATTAAGATAACATTCCGTATTTGAAATTCTGCTGAGTTCAAGATTAATAACGGTCTTATCAAAAGGCTCAATATTTACGTCAACAATACCGTCGCAGAAAATTCCTTTATCCGAGCAATGACACCAGTAAAGCTCATATTCGCTTAAATTTGTGAAGAGGTATTTATTCTTTATTTCAATTATACCTCTCTGAGCGTCAATGGCATTAAAGTCAACATATTGATACAGCTTTTTAATTTCAGCCAGCTTGGGAGTAGGCTTTCTGTCACCGAAAAGGAGACCGTTTCCGCAGAAATGACCGTCATTCGGATTATCGCCGAAATCTCCGCCGTAAGCAAGATATTCTTCCCCGTTTTCATCCTCGGTCATAATGCTCTGATCAACCCAGTCCCAGACAAAACCGCCCTGAAGGCATGGATATTTGTCCCAAAGCTTTGTGTATTCATCGGTAGAACCGCAGGAATTACCCATAGCGTGAGTATATTCACAGAGGATAAACGGCCTGCCGTCACGCTGGGTAAGGGCATATTCTTCACATTCCCAGGGTTTATAATACATTTTTGACTGAACATCGGAAAGCTCCTTTTCATCGGGAGCACGGTGACATTCAAAATGAACAAATCTTGTTTTGTCCGTTTCCTTGAGATATTTATACATCTTTTTCGGAATTTCTCCGCCTAAGGATTCATTACCCATTGACCAGCAGACGACACTTGTTACATTTTTGTCACGGGTGAGAGTAGCCTTTATCCTCTCCATACAAGCCTTTTCCCATTCGGGACGGGAACCGGGAAGCTGGGGACAGCCGACAATTGTTGAAAAGCCTGTGCCGTGGGTTTCCATATTGTTTTCGTCAATAACATAAAGACCGTATTCATCACAAAGCTCCAAAAATCTCGGGCAGTTCGGGTAATGAGAAGTACGAACAGAGTTCATATTAGCCTTTTTCATCATTTCAATGTCATATCTCATAACATCTTCCGTGATGTACCTGCCTGTCTTACAGTCAAATTCGTGTCTGTTAGTGCCTTTGAATACAATTCTCTTCCCGTTGATGCGGATAATTCCGTCCTTAATTTCAACGGTTCTGAAACCGATTTTCTGGCTGATATATTCAATAGGAACACCGTTATTTTTAAGCGTTATGACAAGAGTATAAAGATAGGGACTTTCACTTGACCAAGGGTGAACATCGGTAACTATTGCCTTTAGTTTCGTCTGATGATCCTCATTTGCGTACTGACTGTCAAGAGCAACAGTATTTCCCTCAGCGTCAAGTATGTTCAGGTCAAGGCTCAGACTTTCATAAGCACCGTTTGTCTTAACAATGATATCTGCATAGCCGTCGCTTAAGGTTACATCGGGCTGTGCCGTAACAGTATAATCTCTGATATACTCTCTTTCGGTTGTATAAATATAAACATCCCGGAAAATTCCGCCCATTCTCCACATATCCTGACATTCAAGCCAGGAACCTGTGCACCAGCGGTAAACCTCAACACCGATAGTATTTGAACCCTCGGTAAGATGTCTTGTAATATCAAATTCACTGCGGTGGAAGGTGGATTCGGAATATCCGACTCTTTCACCGTTTATGTAAAGATAAAATGCCGACTCCACTCCCTCAAAGCAGAGGACAACTCTCTTGCTTAAGAGCTTCTGGCTGACATTGATTTTCTTTATGTAACAGCCCACGGGATTATGCTTAGTAGGTGCATTCGGAGGGCAGATATCCTCGCTTCCCTCCCAGGGATATCTCACATTGCAATACTGATTTTGGTCGTATCCCTGCATCTGCCATGAGCAAGGCACAATAACAGTGTCCCAGTTATGAGAGTCATAATGGGGCTGAGCAAAATCACTCGGTCTGTAGGCATAATTTTTATACAGCTTAAACTTCCACTTTCCGTTTAAAAGTTTACATCGTGATGAAGCATATCTGTCACATTTAACGGCTTCCTCAAAGTTTTCATACGGCATAAAGGTAGAATGAGGAGGCAGTTTGTTTACTCCGACAATTTCAGGATTTGACTGCCATTCGGTATAACCGTCAATAAAATTTCTCTCCATATTTCAATCTCCATAGTGTTTAATTTCATTATCTGTTTAGCTTATCTTCTATGGTACATTCCCTCTCTGAAGCCCTCCTGCTTTATGCAGACGCCGACGCTTTTGAGAAGAATAACAATATCAAGCTTCAGCGACCAGTTATCGCAGTAAAGCTTATCATATTTCACTTTTTTCACAAGAGATATTTCGTCCCTGCCGTTAATCTGGGCAAGACCCGTCAGCCCCGGTCTGAAGCGGTAAACACCGTACTCAAGACGAAGCCTGTGTGCTCTCATTTCGGAAGATATCAACGGTCTCGGACCTACAAAGCTCATATCTCCCTTAAGGATATTCCAAAGCTGCGGCAACTCATCAAGGCTTGTCTTTCTTAGAAACTTTCCCACCTTGGTAATATACTGCTCAGGATTTTCCAAATCTCCCGTAGCCACATTCGGGGTATTATTTTTCATAGTCTGGAATTTATAAATTTTAAATGGTTTTCCCCGTCTTCCTCTTCTTTCGTGAGTGAAGAAAACACTTGTATTCGGCGTAAGCAAATTAGCTATACAGATTACAAGAAACAACGGAGAAAGAACTATCAGCGCAACAAGAGATACTACGATATCAAAAAGCCTTTTGATTTTCGTAGGACCGAAATATTTTTTTAAACTTTTTTTCATTATTAATTCCCGTGTCCTTAAAATATATTTAAGTTTTCTGTTTCATATTTTCAGACAGATTATTTCTTAACAATTGCAGTTTCACAATTTTACAAATCAACATAATGTGTATAGTTTTGTTGATTATACCACATCTACTTGCAATATGCAATTTTTTTATAACAATTTTAATTATTGTTGCCAAATCGTAATTAAATATATATAATAAAGTGAATAAATTTAAAAGGGACGGAAAAATATGAAAAAAACAATCAGTATATTTCTATCGGCTTTATTAATCTGCCTGTGCTTTGCAGGCTGCAGCGGACCTAATGCAGATATGACAGAGGAGAATGTTACTTCCACAGTTGATGCGGCTATGACTGCGTTGAAAGAGTTTGATACCGACGAACTTGAAAAATATGTTGATTCCTCAACTCTTTCAACTATTCTCAGTTATGCAAAGGATCATCAGCAGTTTGTTGATTTGGGAAAGGCAATTTTTGAAAACCTGACATATGAGGTTAAATCAGTTGACCTTGATAATTCAACAGTTACTGTCAGCATAAACAATAAAGACCTTTATGATGTTGCAAGCGATTTTGCTCAGAATCTCAAAAGTAATTATTCTACCATTCAGCTTCTCTCAAAGCTTTCAAACGACAGCTTTCTTGACAGAAAATTAGGCATACTCTGTGAGTCAATAGACAGTGCCGAAATGCTCCCCAACTCAACGGAAATCACTCTTACCATTGAGCAGGACAGTAAAAACCTTGTGCTTGTATTTGACGGGGAAGCGGAAAATCAGGTGTCAGGCGGTGCACTTTCCGCAATAAAGGAAATCTATTCCTGATTTAATTTTTCATTAGTAATGTAATAAATTAAAAAATATAGTGACAAGCAAAACTATTTATGTTAAAATGAGTGTTAGTTATGTAAATTTAAGGTGGGTGTAAATAATGGCAAATAAATTTTTAACTGCTCTTTTCGGAGATTATTCCAAAAAGGAAGTTAAACGAGTAAAAAAAACAGCAGACAAGGTACTTGCCCTTGAAGAAAAATATCAACAGATGAGCGATAAGGAGCTTACCTCCCAGACGGAGATCCTTAAAGGACGTCTTGCAAACGGTGAGTCTCTTGACGATATTCTTCCCGACGCTTTCGCAGTTTGCCGTGAAGGAGCCTGGAGAGTTCTCGGAATGAAGCACTTCCCGGTTCAGATTATCGGCGGTATAGTTCTTCATCAGGGAAGAATTGCCGAAATGAAAACAGGTGAAGGTAAAACTCTTGTTGCTACTCTTCCTGCATATCTTAATGCGCTTAACGGAGAAGGCGTTCATATCGTTACGGTAAACGATTACCTTGCTAAGCGTGACTCCGAATGGATGGGTAAGCTTTACCGTTTCCTCGGTCTTTCCGTAGGTCTTATCATT
The DNA here is from genome assembly GCA_964535085.1 of uncultured Bacteroides sp. Taxonomy (GTDB): domain Bacteria; phylum Bacillota; class Clostridia; order Oscillospirales; family Acutalibacteraceae; genus Eubacterium_R. The sequence continues at coordinate 26,365 of CAZHSE010000018.1, read as the reverse complement.
CACGAAAAGACAAATGCTCAGAGACAGGAAGCATATAATGCTGATATCACATACGGTACAAATAACGAAATGGGCTTTGACTACCTCCGTGACAATATGGTTCAGTATAAGGAAGACAAGGTTCAGAGAGGTCATAAATTTGCAATCGTCGATGAGGTTGACTCAATTCTTATTGATGAGGCACGTACTCCTCTTATCATCAGCGGTAAGGGTGAGCAATCAACAGACCTTTACCGTCAGGCAAATGCTTTTGCAAAAACTCTTAAAATGGTTAAGGTTGCCAAAATGGACGAAAAACAGGACACTGAAGCAACCTATGACGGCGACTATATCGTTGACGAAAAAGCTAAAACAGCAACTCTTACTCAGGACGGTGTTAAAAAGGCTGAGTCTTATTTCAATGTTGAAAACCTTATGGAAATGGAGAATACAACACTTCTTCACCATATCAATCAGGCTATCAAGGCTAACGGCGTAATGAGAAGAGATATCGACTACGTTGTAACAGACGGCCAGGTTAAAATCGTTGATGAATTTACAGGTCGTATTATGGAGGGCAGACGTTATAATGAAGGTCTGCACCAGGCTATTGAGGCTAAAGAAGGCGTTAAGGTTGAACACGAAAGCAAGACTCTCGCTACAATCACCTTCCAAAACTATTTCCGTCTTTACGGCAAACTCTCGGGTATGACAGGTACTGCTTCCACCGAGGCTCCCGAATTTTCGGAAATTTACAAACTGGACGTTGTTGAAATTCCCACAAACAAGCCTCTTGCAAGAATTGACCACCCTGATGTCATTTTCCAGACCGAAAGAGGAAAATTCTATAACGTAATTGAGCAGATTAAAAAATGCCACGAAAAAGGACAGCCTGTTCTTGTAGGTACAATCAGCATTGAAAAGAGCGAACTCCTTTCAAAAATGCTTAAAAAGGCAAAAATTCCTCATAATGTACTTAACGCAAAGAATCATGAGCGTGAAGCTGAAATCATTGCTCAGGCGGGTAAATTCGGTTCTGTTACAATCGCCACAAATATGGCAGGACGTGGTACGGATATTATGCTTGGCGGTAATGCCGAATATCTTGCAAAGTCCGAAATGAAGAGAATGCAGTTTACAGACGAGCTTATTGCAGAAGCAACAGGCTTCGCGGAAACAGACAATCAGGAAATCATTGACGCAAGAAAGACATTCCAGGAACTTGAAGCTAAATATAAGGATGAAATTAAAGAAGAAGCCGACAAGGTAAGAGAGGTCGGCGGTCTGTTCATTCTCGGTACGGAAAGACACGATTCAAGACGTATTGATAACCAGCTGAGAGGTCGTTCCGGACGTCAGGGAGACCCGGGTGAAAGCCAGTTCTATCTTTCACTTGAGGACGATTTGATGCGTCTCTTCGGCGGAGAGAGAATGCAGGCTATGATGGCACGCCTTACAGATGACGAAAATATGCCTATCGAGTCAAAGATGATAACAAAAACAGTTGAATCCTCTCAGAAGAAGGTAGAGGGCAGGAACTTCGGTATACGTAAGAATACGCTTCAGTATGACGACGTTATGAACCGTCAGAGACAGCTTATCTACAAGCAGAGAGATCAGGTTCTTGACGGCATTGATTTGTCAGATAAGATTCTTTCAATGCTTGATACAAATATCGAAGAAAATGTTAAAAACTACTTTGCCGGAGACAGCAAAGCTGACTGGAACGTGGCAGGTCTCAGAGAAAAATACAAGGGCTGGCTCACTACAGACGATGACTTTACGGAAGACGTTGATATGCTTTCTGTTGAAGCAGCCATTGAGCTTCTCACCGACAGAGGTCATAAGAGACTTGAAGAGAAGAGAGAGCTTCTGGGCGACGAAATGTTCAGCGACTTTGAGAGAATGGTGCTTCTTCGTAATGTTGATGTACTTTGGATGGATCATATCGACGCAATGGACGATTTGAAGCAGGGTATCCACCTGAGAGCATATGCTCAGCAGGATCCTGTAGTTGCATTCCGTATGGAGTCATATGATATGTTTGACGATATGACAGCAACTATCCGTGAAAATACGGTAAGAATGATGCTTACCATTATGCCGAGAAGGCGTGAAGATGTTGAAAGAAAGGCAGTTGCAAAGGTAACAGCTACATCTGCCGGAGGAGACGATACGGTTAAAGCCGCTCCCGTAAGAAAAGGTCATAAGGTCGGTCCTAACGACCCGTGCCCATGCGGCTCAGGCAAAAAGTACAAGAAGTGCTGCGGTGCTCCCGGCAAGGAAAAATCAGAATAATATTCAGTTAAAAGGGTGTATAATAAAGCACCCTTTTAATTTTAATATATTAAAGGAGATTAAATGAAAACAAGATGGTACAAGGATGCGGTTGTATACCAGATTTATCCGCGCAGTTTTATGGATTCAAACGGAGACGGCATCGGAGATTTAAAAGGCATTACACAAAAGGTTGATTATATAAAGGATTTGGGGGTTGACGCCGTCTGGCTGTCACCCTGCTATAAATCACCAAATGATGACAACGGATATGACATCAGCAACTACCATGACATCATGGATGAATTCGGAACACTTTCCGATTGGGAAGAAATGCTGAATGCATTTCACAGCCGTGGTATAAAGGTTATTATGGATTTGGTTGTAAATCACACTTCCGACGAACATAAATGGTTTGAAGAAAGCAGAAAAAGCAAGGATAATCCGTACCGTGATTATTATATCTGGCGTGACGGCAAAGGGAAAGATAAGAAAACGCCCCCTAATGACTGGAAAGCCTGCTTCGGCGGTTCTGCCTGGGAATATGATGAAACTACCGAACAATTTTATTTGCACCTTTTCAGCAGGAAACAGCCCGATTTAAACTGGGAAAATCCCAAGGTACGCAAAGAGGTTCAGGATATCTGTAACTTTTGGTTTGAAAAGGGCGTAGACGGTTTCAGGTGTGATGTTATTACATATATATCAAAGCCAGATAACCTGTATAACGCAAAGCAGAGCGAGGTTGTTGTAGGTCCCCGCTGGAAGCAATACATAAATGAACTGTGCCAAAGTTCCTGGGATAAGTATGATACGCTTATTGTCGGAGAAGCTGCAGGGATAGACTATAATCGTGCCTGTGAAATTACTAAAGAGGGAAATAACCTTTTAGATATGCTGTTCCATTTTGAGCATGTGAGTGCACTGCCTGTATGCTCATTCAGTCAGAAATTCACATTTTTACGACCATTTAAAAAAGTTCTTTCCAAATGGCAGGGTCTTCCCGACAACTGCTGGGGAGCTGTATATTACGAAAATCACGACCAGCCGAGAAGTCTGCCGAGATTTGCGCCCACAGGCAAAAATCGTGTAATGGCGGCTAAAAGCCTTGCAGTTTCTCTTTTATTTCAAAAAGGAACACCATTTATATATCAGGGGCAGGAGCTTGGTATGACAAACTGCGATTATAAGAAAGAGGATTACCGAGATATTCAGACTGTAAATAAGATGAACAGTATTGAAAAAATGCCATTCGGAAAATTGATTCTCCCTGTTGTTATGTTCTTCTATAAACGCTATGCCCGTGATAATGCCAGAACACCTATGCAGTGGGACAGCACGAAAAATGCAGGTTTCACAACAGGTAAACCTTGGGCAAAGGTTAATGATAATTATACCGAAATCAATGCGGCGGAGGAATTGCAGAATCCGGACTCTGTTTTGAATTTCTATAAAAAAGTGCTTAAAATAAGAAAAGAATATGCCGATGTTATCCGTGACGGAAAATATATTCCTGTCAATATTAAGAACAATAATATTTTTTCATATATACGTGACAACGGAAAACAGAAGCTGTTAATTATTTGCAGTCTTTATCCGAAATCAGTTTATTTTAAACCGAAAACAGATTTGAATGTCAAAACACGCCTCGTCATTTCAAATACAAAAAATCCTCCTGCGCTTTGTGAAAAAATGCGCTTAAAGCCCTGCGAATGTGCAGTATATGAACTGATGTAACATAACAGCCGAAAAGGACAATCCTTTTCGGCTGTTTTTTATATCCACTTTTTCTTTTTAAACCAGATTATAAAAGCGGTAACAACACATATGCTTAAAGCTATAACAAAAGGATAGCCCCACTTGGCATTTAGCTCCGGCATATATTTAAAATTCATTCCGTACCAACCCACAATCACCGTAAGCGGAAAAAACACAGTGGTAACAAGAGTAAAAAATTTCATTGTCTGATTAAGGCGCATATCAAGATATGCCTGATATGAGTCCCACAAATGAATTACACCGTCACGCAAAAGGTCTACATTCTCCATTAACCTGACCGCTTTGTCGGTAAAAATTTTGAATGGGCGAAGTCTGTTATCGTCAAAAAGCTCGTTTTCATTTTCTCTGAAAGCCTCACCTACATCAATAAGCTGTTCGTAAAAACCCCGAAGCGTCAGCAGCTCCTTTTTCATTTTCAGCAGTTTGATGTTAAAAGTGCTGTCGGCTTTATCCTTTAAAACAGTTTCTTCAAGTTCACCGATTTTGTATTCTGCCCTTTCAAGCGCCTTGCTGTCCCCTGCTATCAGTCCTTCAAGAAAAGCGCAGACAAGTTTTTCAAGAGTAAGACTTTCACAGGAACAATGAGACAAAAGCTTCATAAAATAATTTCTGTTGGAATCGTCATTATCGTAAATATTGACAGCGACAAGCAAATTTCTCTTGATAAAAAGAGCCATGCAATCCTCATTCTGCATATTTTCAGCATCGGCAACAATAATTTTAACAAAGCTGTAATTGTCAAAAACCTCAATATCCGAAGAGAAAAATCCGCTTTTTTCCCGGCACCTTTCAACACATTGTAAAGAAAATCCAAGATTTTTATATAATCTTTCAAGCTCCTGAAAATTTATAAAACCTGCCGTAAGCTGTTTATCGTCGATATCCGATACATCAATTCCGATTATCTCATCGTCAAACTGATAGAACATAAAATCACCGATTATATTTTTGGCTGAAAATATAAAAATATTTCTGCTGACGCAGGTTTTTTCATTTCTTTCGTGTTGCGAAAGAAATGAAAGACCCCGCATCAACGGAAATATTCTTTATAAAGAAGTTTACAAATTAAAATTCTCCTCTGCGAAATCCCAGTTTATTACATTAAACCAGTCATCTATATAATCTCCGCGCAAGTTATAATGCTTAAGATAATATGCGTGCTCCCAAACGTCTATCGTAAGTATCGGCTTCTGTCTGAAGCAAAGGGGCGTATCCTGATTTGCCGTCGTCATAATTTTCAGTTTTTCGCCGCATTGTGTAAGCCATGCATATCCCGAGCCGAAAACCGACATTGCAGATTTTTTAAATTCTTTTTCAAATTTCTCAATACTTCCGAACTGTTTTTCAACAGCTTTTAAAAATGTTCCCTTCGGAGCAGTCTTTTTCGGTGTCATACCGCTGAAGAAAAAACTGTGATTAAAAACTCCTCCTGCATTATTCTTTACAGCCTTTTTATCCTCAGCAGGAATGCAAAAATTACCGCAGGCAAGCTGTTCAAGAGTAAGCTTTTGAAGAAAAGGATATTTTGATACAACCTTGTTGAGATTGTCAATATAAGCCTGCAAATGCCTGTCGTGATGCAGGTGCATAGTCTTTTCATCAATAAAGGGCTCTAAAGCATCATAATCATAGGGCAACGGTAAATTGACAAAAGGGTATCTGTTATTTTCCATCATTTCACCTCATTATATCATATGATTATGACAAAAAAGAGATAAAAATAATGCAGACAGTTCATTACAAACTGTCTGCATCTGTTTTTTTAATTATTTGTCGAGATTTGACTTAACCTCATTAAGAATATCTGAAAGCTCTGTCGGGAGAATGTCTCCGAACTTAGCGTAAAGCTCATCAACACCCTTGAGCTCTTCTTCCCAGGCATTCTTGTCAACGTCAAGAATCTTGTCAAGGTCAGCCTCAGTCATATCAAGACCTTCAAGATTGATGTCCTTAGCGTAAGGAAGATAACCGATAGCAGTCTCCTGAGCGTCAACCTTACCGTCACAACGGTCGATAATCCAGTCAAGTACACGAAGATTATCGCCGAATCCCGGCCACAGGAAGTTGCCCTCGTCGTCCTTACGGAACCAGTTTACATTGAAAATCTTAGGAGCCTTTTCAGGGTCAAGAGTTTCGCCGATTTCAATCCAGTGCTTCCAGTAGTCACCCATATTGTAACCGCAGAAAGGAAGCATTGCCATCGGGTCACGTCTTACAACGCCTACTGCACCTGTAGCGGCAGCAGTTGTCTCAGAGCCCATAATCGAACCAACGAATACACCGTGATTCCAGTCCTTTGACTGATATACAAGAGGAGTGAGCTTAGCTCTTCTTCCGCCGAATACGATAGCAGAAATCGGAACACCCTGCGGATTTTCAAATTCTGAAGAAATGCAAGGGCAGTTCTTAGCAGGAGCAGTAAATCTTGAGTTCGGGTGAGCGCCTTTTTCGTCGCTTTCGGCACCGTTCCAAGGATTACCCTTCCAGTCGATTGCATTCGTAGGAGGATTCTTGTCAAGACCTTCCCACCAAACTGTATTATTGTCAAGGTTATGACAAACATTTGTGAAGATAGTACCCTGCATTGTTGATTTAAGAGCGTTAGGGTTAGACTTCATATTAGTACCCGGAGCAACGCCGAAGAAACCGTTTTCAGGGTTGATAGCATAAAGACGTCCGTCAGGACCCTTTCTGATCCATGAAATATCATCGCCTACACACCATACCTTATAACCCTTCTTCTGATATCCCTCAGGCGGAATAAGCATTGCAAGGTTAGTCTTACCGCAGGCAGACGGGAATGCAGCGCAGATATATTTGATTTCGCCTGACGGCTTCTGAAGACCGAGGATAAGCATATGTTCAGCCTGCCAGCCCTCATTCTTACCGAGATAAGAAGCAATACGAAGAGCAAAGCATTTCTTACCGAGAAGAACATTTCCGCCGTATGCTGAATTTACAGAGATAATTGTGTTGTCCTCAGGGAACTGACAAATCCATCTCTTCTCTGGGTCAACATCACACTTACAGTGCATACCGCGTACCCAGTCGTCTGAATCACCGAGACAGTCAAGTACGTCCTTGCCTACTCTTGTCATAATGTTCATATTAAGAACAACGTAGATTGAATCCGTAATCTCAATACCGATTTTAGAGAAAGGTGAACCTACAGGACCCATTGAATAAGGAATGATATACATTGTTCTGCCCTGATATGAGCCTGCCGCAATGTCATAGAGCATCTTGTAGCATTTTTCAGGATCCATCCAGTGGTTAGTAGGACCTGCATCCTTTTCATTCTTTGTACAAATAAGAGTTCTGTCCTCAACACGTGCAACGTCGTTTTCGGCAGTTCTGTGAAGATAGCAGTCAGGAAGAAGCTCGTCGTTGAGCTTAATCATTTCTCCTGTCTTAACGCCCTCAGCCTTGAGAGCATCAATCTGCTCCTTTGAACCGTCAATCCATACGATTTCTGACGGCTTGAGAAGCTCAACTTTTTCGTCAAGCCAAGCAAGAAGTGACTTGTTGGAAGTAAAATTTGTTTCCATTATAATATCCTCCTTAATAGTTTATAAAATTAGTTTGTAACACTGAGATAGAAAATACTTTTCTATTCCAGTTAATTATACCAAATAATGTTAAAAATTCAATAGAACAAATAAAAATTCATTAAAATGTCACAATAAGACATTAACAAATTAAACTGTTTTGTATTATTCATCAATAGGCTTTGTTGCATATGCGTTCAGACTTTCGTCTGCCCTTGCTCCGCCGATATATTCATAGTATCCCTGGGAAGCAATCATTGCACCGTTGTCACCACAGTATTTAAGCTCCGGCAAATAGAGCTTCAATCCGTAACGGCTGCACATTTTCTCCGCCTCTTCTCTTAGCTTAGAATTAGCAGAAACGCCTCCTGCTATTACAAATTTTCTGAAATTTCTATCGGTAATAACCTTTTCGGAATTTGAAATAAGGCATTCGACAACACTTTTTTGAAATGAAGCCGCCAAATCTGCAATGACTATTTTTTCACCCTTTTGTTCTGAATTGTGAACGGTATTTATAACTGCGGTTTTAAGTCCGCTGAAAGAAAAATCGTAAGGGCAGCCTGTAACCTTGGGATGAGGAAATTTATATGCATTTTCGTTTCCCTCCTTACTGATTTTATCTATGCTGATACCTCCCGGATAGGGCAGTCCCATTGTTCTGCCTGCCTTGTCCAAAGCCTCACCTGCGGCGTCATCACGGGTTTTTCCTATAATTTCAAAATCAGTATATGAATTCACCGCAACGATATGAGAATGTCCTCCGCTTACCACAAGGCACAAAAAAGGCGGTTCAACATCGTTTGATATATAGTTTGATGCAATATGCCCTCTTAAATGATGAACAGGTACAAGCGGTTTATCTGATGCAAAAGCAAGTCCTTTTGCAAAATTCACACCTACAAGCAATGCGCCAATAAGTCCCGGCGCATATGTAACCGCAATTGCTTCAACATCATCAAGAGTGCACTCAGCCTGTACCAACGCCTCTTTGACAACACCGCTTATTGATTCCGCATGACGGCGGGATGCAATTTCCGGCACAACGCCTCCGTACAGTTTATGCTCCTCCAAAGATGAGGCTATAACATTTGATAAAACCTTCCGTCCATCCTCAACAACCGACGCAGCAGTTTCGTCGCAGGAGGATTCAATTCCTAAAATTTTCATTTCGTCTCCGTAAAATATTTTGTCATTATAATCGCATTTTCGTTTGGGTTTGAATAAAAATTCGGGCGTATGCCTACATTTTCAAAGCCTGCTTTTTCATATAGCCTTATGGCAGGAATATTGCTTTCACGCACTTCTAATGTCATGAAATCCATTTTATTTTTAAGATTTTCACTGATAAGTGCAAGGGCTATTCCCTGACCTCTGTACTCAGGCAGAACGGCAACATTTGTAACATATCCCTCGCCGGAAAAAATCTGCAATCCCATATAGCCCACAGCTTTTCCGTCAATATCAGCAACAAGAAAATGAGACGTTTCAAGCTCAAGCTGATCTGCAAGGTCAGACCTTGACCAAGGGTTGGAAAAACAAACTTTTTCTATTTCAAAAACGTCATCAACGTATTTTCCTTCAAAAGGCTTTATCTCCATATTTTCACCTGTTTAACAAATCAGCAGATTTTTAGTGTGCGTCAAACCATGTACTGCCTATTTTTCCGTCTGCCTTAAGGCAAACCTTCATTTTACAGGCATTTTCCATTTCTTCCGTAACTATTTCAAGAACTTTTTGTGCTTCCTCCTCGGGAGCTTCAACAATAAGCTCATCATGTACCTGAAGAATAAGCTGAGCCCTCATATTTTCTTCTCTTAAACGTCTGTCAACCTTTACCATTGCAATTTTAATTATATCGGCGGCAGTACCCTGAATAGGCATATTTCTTGCAACTCTTTCACCGAAAGCGCGCATCATATGATTGCTTGATGCCAGCTCAGGCAGATAACGCTTTCTGTGGAAAAGAGTTTCGCTGTAGCCTTTATCCTTTGCCAAATCAATCATTTTCTTCATATAGTCATTGACACCGCTGTAAGTAGCGAGATAATTGTCAATATACTGCTTTGCTTCCTTGTTTGAAACACCGATATCCTTTGCAAGAGAAAATGCACCGATTCCGTAAACAATACCGAAATTGACAGCCTTTGCTCTGCTTCGCATCTGAGGAGTAATCATTTCAAGAGGAAGATTGAACACCTGCGATGCAGTAATAGCGTGGATATCGTCGCCGTTATTGAATGCGTTAATCATATTTTCGTCATTTGAAAGGTCGGAGAGAACACGAAGCTCAATCTGGCTGTAGTCGGCGTCAATAAGTTTTTTACCTTCTCCGGCGACAAAAAATTTCCTCATTTCTCTTCCCAGCTCGGTACGGATAGGAATATTCTGCAAATTCGGTTCAAGGGAGGAAATTCTGCCTGTTCTTGTTTCAACCTGATTAAAACGTGTATGAATTCTTCCGTCAGGCTCGATAACCTTAAGCAGTCCGTCGCAGTAAGTTGATTTCAGCTTTGAAAGAGAACGGTATTCAAGTATCTGGGAAATAACGGGATGCTCGTTAATCAGCCCCTCCAAAACCTCTGCATTTGTTGAATAACCTGTCTTTGTTTTCTTCTTACAGGGCAGTTTTAAATCCTCAAAAAGTGCCGTTCCAAGCTGTTTGGGAGAATTTATATTAAATTCATATCCTACGCTGTCATAAATAATTTTTGTCAGCTCGTTTATTCTTTCCCCCAAATTTTTGCCGAAGTTTTCTATTCCCTCTTTGTCAACCTCAAATCCGGCATATTCCATTTTTGCAAGCACCTGCGAAAGAGGAAGTTCAATTTCAGTAAGCAATTCTCTTTCGTCTGCATCGTCAATAAGCCTGTCTGTTTTTTCAAAAAGAGGCTTAATCACCGCCGCATAAGAAACTTTAGTATCATTCTCGCCGAGAGAATTAAGAAACTCGGGAAGCTTAACCCCGTATTCAAGAGCAAGATGCTCAATATCATATTTTGAATCACTGGGTCTCAAAAGATAAGCTGAAAGCATTAAATCTCCGCAGACATTTTTAAGCCTTACGCCGTATTTACAGGCAAGGCGGTGCAATTCCTTAGTATTGTATGAAAACTTCCTTATACCCTCATTCTCAAAGAAATTACGTACAAAATACGAAAATTCAGGTGTCTCAAAAGGCATTACAATTATTTCATCATCGAATGCAAAATACAAATCCCCCACAGTGCCGTCAATAATATCGGGGTAAAAATAAGCGTCTGTGCCTTTAAGTCTGTCAAGAAGATAATCGGCGTCAACACAGGTTAAACGGCTGATTTCCCTCTTCTTTGCCTCGGATGTATCAGTATTGCTTTCCGTATTGTTCGGGTCAAGATTAAACTTCGGTATAAGAGAAAAAAGTTCAAGTCTGACAAACTGTGACACTGCTCTGCCGTCATCTTCTCTGCTGACAATATAACTGTTGATATCAGTGTCAATGGGAGCATCTGTCCTGATTGTACCGAGGTCAAGGGAAAGATATGCCTTATCTTTATCATTTGCAAGTTTCGCCTTAACTCCGGGTTTAATATCAAGGTCATCAAGATTATCATAAATAAAATCAATATTATGAAAACGCTGAATAAGGTCAAGGGCAGTTTTTGCGCCTACACCTGCCACACCGGGAATATTATCGGAGCTGTCGCCCTGAAGTGCCTTAACCTGAATAAGCTCCGCAGGAGTTACACCGTATTCGTCATCAATAGCTTTTTCGTCATAAACATCGGTAACAGCCTGTCCCATTTTTGTACGGGCAAGAAGAACCTTTACACCCCCGTGTGCAAGCTGAAGAGAATCTCTGTCACCTGTTGCAATAAAGCACTCGTCACCGTTTTTGCGGCAAGTCTCTGCGAGAGTGCCCAAAATATCGTCAGCCTCCCAACCCTCTTTTTCAACAGTCGTTATCCCCAGGCTGCGGAGAAGCTCTTTAAGTACAGGCATCTGACATCTTAACTCGTCAGGCATTGCGTGGCGTCCTGCCTTGTATTCATCATACATTTTATGCCTGAAGGTCGGAGCGTGAACATCAAAAGCTACTGCCACGGCATCGGGATTGCACAAATCCTTCAGCTTTAAATATATAGTTAAAAAGCCGTAAACAGCGTTTGTATATTCTCCGTTTTTAGTAGTCAGAAGCCTAATTCCGTAAAAGGCACGGTTGATTATACTGTTTCCGTCGATAACAAGCAGTTTCATTGTTTTCCCCCGTTTAAAATTTTGTACTATTATACCATATTATTTTAGTGTCTACAATTATTTTATACAAACTTTCGGACAGCTACGGCGAGCCTGTCTTTTTTCGTCTTATGAAGCTCACAGTCAAAAATAAATCTTCCCAATCCTCTGACCGAAACAATATCATTTTCTTTAATGTTATATGAAGAGCTCTGTATTTTTCTACTGTTGACAAAAATTTTATCGGTTTCAAAGAGCTTTGAAGTTTCTTTTCTTGAGAGTTTATACACTGCGCTGACAAGAACATCTGCTCTCAAGGAGCTTACAACAAGCTCTTTTTCTTCAAAGGAAGACCCGAAATCTTCAGGCAGGGTTTCTGCCGGGCTGACATTTGCGGAAGTATGCTTTACCTTTGTCAGATTTTTAAGAATATAGTCCTTTATCTGTTCAAGGCAGAAGAGATAACCGCAGTTATTTTCCACTACGATATCACCCAGCATTTCACGTTTAATTCCCAAATTCATCAAAGCGCCGAGAAAATCACGGTGTGTAAGAGCGTCGGCAAATTTCTGTGAAACAGGAGAAATCAGCAGACAGCATACAGGAAAATCATCGTCTGTAATATCTTCCCCAAAGCCTGCTACAACTCTCTCGGACATTTCAAAACCGCCGAAAAATTTGCACGGAAGATACATTTTTTTTAAAACACTCTGCTCTTCCATATTGAGAAAGTCGCTGAACACCTTACATTTTCTTTCATAAGCCCTGTCATAAAGCTCATTAAATCTTTTTTCGTCCATATAAACACCCACGTAAAAAGCCGCAGAGAATTAAATCACTGCGGCTTAAAAACCCAATATTAATATAATTTCATCCGTTATGCACGAACTACATCCCTCTGAGTTTTCATATACTCATCATCTGCAGGGAAATGGTTTGTATATACAATGTCAAGTGAAGCGCTCTTATTCTTAAGAACTGTAACATTTGCGTGCTGAACATCGATATGTACATCCATTTCATAATCAGCTTTTGTGATTTCACCTGTCTTTGTATCAATGGTAACAACACCTGTACCGCCCTTATATGCAACTACAAAGTTATCATTGATAGTACCCTCTGAGAAAGAAAGCACACTGATAGATTCAACAACACTGCTGATATCACCGAGAGAGTTAAAGAAACGTCCCTGAGCATCCTTGCCGGGCATTGAAAGAATTACTTCTTTAGGCTGAATGGTAATATTGATTGTTCCGTCACCATTGTCAACAACATTAGCCATAGCTACATCATCAGCTGTCAAAGAAGATACGGTACAGTCAAACTCACCGTTATCGCCTCTTGTATCGGCACCGGGGTCTCTGCTTCCGCTTGGCGGAAGGCTGATTACATTGCCTTTAAACAGATTGCCTACAATACCTGGAACAAGACCGTCAAGCATTCCGTTTGACTTACCTTCAACAAGAAGATTTTTTACATCGAGATGCTCGTCACCCACAAGCTTATACAATGTCTTTTTCTCACCGTTGTCAACATATTCGGCAGTAAGTGTTTTAGTATAGTTGTAGCACTCAACATAATAATTTACTACATCTTCTACTGTGTCAAAATTCTTTCCGCCGTATGTACCTGCAACAAATTCGTCAATTACAACTTCTTCACCTGCTGATTCGCTGCCTTCGCCCTCAGTAACCTCTGTAATAACAGGATACTTATAGATAACAAAAGCAGTTGCAACTAAACAAATAACAAGTACAACACTAAGAAAACTGTTGAATTTACTTAAACCTGATTTTCTTTTCATACAAAAATTCCCCTTCTGTACAGTTTATTACTCCTATATAATATACTAAAACTTTCTTTTTTTCAATATATTTTTTATATATTTTATTTTTTCAGCAATATTGTTATCTCCGTACCCTTTCCCACAACGCTGTCAAGAGTAAGTTTTGCATCATGCTGCCGGGCGATATGCTTAACTATTGCAAGGCCTAAACCCGTACCTCCGGTAGCTTTGCTTCTGCTTTTGTCCACTCTGAAAAACCGTTCAAAAACTCTGTCCTTATCCTTGTCGGGTATACCTATTCCCGTATCCTTTACAGTCAGCTTTGCACCGTTTTCACAGGAAGCGACAGAAACGGTAACGCTTCCGTTTTCCTTATTATACCTGATAGCATTGTCGCAGAGATTATAAACAAGTTCCTCGAGGAGACTGCCGTTTCCTTTAACATAACAGCTTTCACCTTCAAGCGAAAGCAGCACATTTTTATTTTTAGCGTTTATTGAAAGTGCCTCAACACACATTTTACATATTTCGTAAATATCAACGGATTCAAAAACAATTCCCTGCTCGTCATTTTCCTCAAGCTGTGAAAGCTGAATTATATCCTCGCTGAGACTGACAAGACGAAGCGCCTGCTTTCTGATAACACCGGCAAAGGGTTTTACGTCCTCGGGCTTAGCCATACCGGTTTCAATAAGCTCCGCATAACCTGCTATAGACGTTAAAGGAGTTTTCAGCTCATGGGAAACATTTGCCGTAAACTGCTTTTTCTGTTTATCAAGAGCCTTCTGTCTGTTTTTCTGCTCCTTCAGAGCATCCAGCAAAGGATTAAGCTCGTCATATGTTTTTACACTGTCAAGATTTTCTAAATTCCGACCCAGCTCCTCAACAGGCTTAACAATGCTTTTTGTTATTCCCACGCTTATGATAACCGACATACATATAACAAATATCATAGAAATTATAACGTAAATCAGTATATCCGAGAAAAAAGAATTAATGCTGTCGGCCTTAACGGAAACTCTGAGTACATCACCGCTGTCAAGAAGTTTTGCATAATAATATGTATTTTCATTAAGCGTAGCGGAATTTCTTACTGCGCTTGACTCACCGTTTTCCACAGCCTGTAAAAACTCCTCCCTGTCGGAATGATTGTCCATCTGAGAGGCTTTTTCCCTGCTGTCGGCAAGAACCGTTCCGTCACTTGCAATAAGCGTTATTCTTGTGTCATCATCGAAACCGTTATCAATAAAAGAATAATTGCTGTTTTGTTTCAGCTCCGCTTCAACCACCGCTTCAACCGTATGCAGATTTTCCTTAACCTGACTTTCGCTGTAGGAATAAAATATTGCCACAACAACAACTGCTGTTATGGCAATTAACGATACGCCGAAAGCAAGTATTTTCCAAAGGGTTTTTTTAGTCATTTAATCACCGACTTTATAACCTACGTTTCTTATTGTTTTAATGTGCTCCCCTGCACTTCCCAGCTTTTTTCGCAGGGACTGGATATGGACATCAACTGTTCTGTTGCCCTGCTCAAAATCATATCCCCAGACAATTTCCATCAGTCTGTCACGTGTAAGGACAATTCCCTTATTTCTGATAAGATGCTTCAGAATTTCATATTCCTTGTATGTCAAATCAACTTCATTTGAATCCACAAGTACGGTATGCCTGTTTTCGTCAAGCTCAATATTTTTATAAACAAGAACGGTTTTAGCTTTCTTTACCGTCCTGCGCAGCACAGCCTTCACCCTTGAAACAAGTTCCATAACCCCGAAGGGCTTTGTAATATAGTCGTCAGCTCCTGCGTCAAGCCCTTTAACTGCGTCAATCTCACTTGTCTTTGCCGTTACCATAATAACAGGAATTTCGCTGTACTGAGCGGATTTTCTGATTTTATTCAGTATGGCGAGACCGTCATCCTCCGGAAGCATAATATCAAGAAGAATTAAATCGGGTATTTTTCTTTCAAGCTCCTTAAAAAAATCCTTTGAGCTGTCAAAGCCCTTTACCAAAAACTCGGAATTTTTCAAAGCGTAAATTTCCAGCTCTCTTATGGAAACATCATCTTCAATAATATATACAAGGGGTTTTTCGTTCATATAATACCTCTCTGTGCAAAATACGGAAGCCTTTACTTAAGCGAATATTTATTCAAGTAAATTTCAAACTGTTCCATAAAAGTCTTATTATTTGAATTTTTAACGCCTTTCAGATAACTGTGGGTCTGATAGCTTCCCTGTGAAAGCTCAATGATACATACTGCAAGATTTGAACAGTGATCGGCAATTCTCTCAAAGGAATTGATAATGTCAAAGAGCAGCATACCGTTTTCTATGGAACATTCACCGCCGTCCATTCGCTTTTCGTGCTTTTCACGAAGCTCTGCCTTAAGATTATCTATAACCTGCTCCAATGGCTCAACAGTCATTGCAAGCTCAGCGCTGTCCTCAATAAATGCCTTTGTGGAATTTTCAATAATTTCCTGAACAGCCCTGCCCATAACTTCAAGCTCTCTGTTTGCTTCCTCGGAAAAATGAATTTTATCCTTGTGCATTTTACGTTTGGTTTTCAGAATATTCACGCCGTAGTCGCCGATACGCTCAAAATTTCCTATAGCGTGAGAATATTTGTTAAGTCTCATGGAATCGGCAACATTAAGATTCATTGAACTGATTTTTACAAGATATGTTTCCAGCTCATCCTCATAAGCATCAAGTCTTTTCTCATTTGATTTTATTTTTTCGTCCTTGACCCTGCTGTAAATTTTTATGAAATCAAGGCTCATTGAAATATTTTCTTTGGCAAGCATTGCCATTTCGTCGCATTTTTCCTTAACCTTGTCAAGAGCATAACCCGGAGAAATCAGGAATCTTTCTTCAATAAGAGCAGTATGCTCTTCTGCTGCAGTTTCGTTGTTTTCGTCCTTGCCGTCCTTGATTAATACATACATAAGTTTTTCAAGCTGATTGCCGAATGGGAACAGCACAATCGTTGCAAAAACATTGAAAACAGAATGAATAACAGCTATGGAAGCAGGACCGACCTTTTCGCTGAAGAAAGGCAATCCGAATATGGCATTCCCTCCGTAGAAAATCACCATAGCCAAAGCAACACCTATAACATTAAATGTAAGATGTGCCCAAGCGGCTCTTTTTGCATTTTTGTTTGCACCTATGGATGAAATAAGGACTGTCGTGCATGAGCCGATATTCTGACCTAAGATAATAGGAAATGCCGCAGAAACGGTAATTGCACCCGTGCTTGACAATGCCTGCAAAATACCTACGGAAGCCGATGAACTCTGAAGCGCTGTTGTAAGAAGTGCACCCGCAACAATGCCGAGAATAGGATTTGAAAACTTAACAAGCAGATTTGTAAACTGAGGAATATCCTTAAGCCCTGACATAGAATCGCTCATTGTTGTCATGCCAATCATAAGTATAGCAAATCCAACAAGAATATTTCCTATTGTATGTTTTTTCTCACTTTTGCAGAACATCACTAAGATTATTCCGATAAAAGCAAGAACAGGAGCAAAAGCCTCGGGCTTAAGCAGGTTTATAAAAATATTTGAACCCTCAATACCTGTAAGCGATAAAATCCATGCAGTCGCCGTAGTACCGATATTTGCGCCCATAATTATACCGATAACCTGACGAAGCGCCATAATTCCGCTGTTTACAAAGCCTACCGCCATAACGGTAACTGCACCTGAGGACTGTATAACAGCTGTTACAACAAGTCCGAGAAGCACACCTTTAATACGGCTGTTAGTCATTTTTTCAAGTATGCTTTCAAGCTTGCCGCCGCTGATTTTTTCAAGGCTGTCGCCCATAACGTTCATACCGAACAAAAACATTGCAAGTCCGCCTATGAGTGTCAGAAAATCAAATATAGTCATATATTGTACTCCGTAAATCAAATTTGCATTTTGTTTATGTAATTTTGTTTAATATACAAATAGGTATTTTATAGTTATACGGTTAAATTCAAACGTAATTTATGTTAAGTTTATGTTAAATTATTCACAGTATACAGGAGAGGTTATTGCAAGAGGCTTCTCCTCTCCGTCAACAGTTCCCCAAAGCTCTGCACGATACCAGTGCCCTCTCTCAAGTTTAAGCCTTACATGGCGTTCGTCATAAACGGTTTCCAGCACTGTTTTATTTCCATTTGTTACGATTTTAATTTTTTTGTATATTATGGATTCGTCGCCTGCATCTTTTATACGGGAGTGCAAATCCGTAAAAAAGCTGAAAGTATATGTACCTTTTTTAAGTGTATCACCTATATGAAAGGTTTCTCCGTATCTGTGAAGCTGAAAGAAAAATTTTGCACCTGTTGATGCAACCGTTCTTCCCATTCTTATGGCTCTTACTGCACAAGCTCCGTCAATTTCTTCAAGGTCAAGATATGTACATCCGTAGTGACCTTTATCCTCCTGCCTGTGCCAGTCCCTTCCGTAGACTGCCGCAATTCTGTATCCCTTATCGAGGAGAGAGGTCCACATTTCAACAGCTCTTTCATTTTCCCTTGTCAAAGCGGAAAAATCATTATGCCATATTTCTATATAGTCAACGGCGTCCCAGTCTCTTACGTTAAACTCCCATCTTCCGCCGGTACAGACAGGAGAACCGAGCTGATATGGGTGGGCAATTCCCACAATACCGCCTGCTGCCTTAACAGTCTTTATCTTTTCATCTATATTGTCAGGCACAGCATCACGCCAATCGACATATTCCTTTGCTCCGAGGACAAGCATATGACCGTAATATGTAGTCCACTCAATACCCCTGACAGTGGGAATTATTGAATCATCAAGCTCCTGCCAGCCCGAAAAAGTGTTATGGTCCGTCAGAGCAATAAGCGCAAGATGGTCTTTTTTAGCCTCCTGCTGAAGTTCATTAACCTGAAAGCTGCCGTCGGAATGAACTGTATGGCAGTGTAATTCACAGGGAAGATAGCTCATTATTATTCTTCTCCTTCCACAGTAATATTATAATCAACATCACAGCTTACACTGTGCACATTTAATACGATATCCCATTCTCCCTGATGAATTTCTCCTTTGAGAAATCCCGGAGACGCAAAATCCTTGCTTACAATATGCTCCTGACTGTCACAATGACGGTGAGCGGCGCCTCTGTAAGAACCGTTTTCGTCTACAGAAAGAGTAACAAGATTTTTAATCGGCAGGTTATCAGCCGGTCTGCCTATAATTTTTTCGCCGTATTTTTCAAAGCATTCTTTCACAAGTCTGACTGCCTTTTCCCTGTCCTCAAGTATTCTCGGGGAATAGGAATATTTTATCACCAATTTATTTATTCCCTCAGGAACATCAAATCTGTGAATAAGATTTGCTCTGTTATTAGCTTCGGTTATTTTTCCTTTTGCTTCTAAGATAGTCAAAATTTTTACCTCGATTCTGTAAAATTCAACAGAAATATCTATATACAATAAATTATAAGATATAATCTTATTATTTTCAATTGATATTATTCAACAAAAATGATATATTGTTTTTGGTGATTTGTTATGAAATTAAATTCCTGGATGAAAAAACTTGATGACAGCAGAGAAGTTCTCCGCTTAAATATATGCGGAACTCATGACTGTGTAACGCAGTATGTGCAATTTTCCCATATCTCAAAATGTCAGAATATGAATATATACGAACAGCTCTGTCTCGGTATAAGAGCCCTCGACATACGTGTTCAAAGCAAGGACAACAGACTTAAAATGGTTCACGGTATCGCAAAAGCGTTTAACACTCCGAACCATTTTTCAAGTCAAATGGATATGGCGGATGTATTGAACCACTGCTACAGATTTTTAGATGAAAATAAAAGCGAAGCAATTATTTTCCAGTTCAAAAATGACAGCGGAAAAAAAAACGAAAAATGCTTTGACAATCTGTTTAATACTTATATTTCAAAAAAACCGGATAAATGGTTTACCGAAAACAGAAGTCCCCTTTTATGCGAAGCAAGAGGAAAAATAATTCTTATCAGGCGCTGCAAAATGGCAGAAAGCAAAAATTACACCGATAAAAATACAGGAATAGATTTTTCAAAATGGGTTGAGCAGGATACCGCCGAGCCGTCGCCGCTGATTCTCAAAACAAGCGGCAAAAATGAAATGACCTTTATTGTTCAGGACAGATTCAAATATAAGCCCGAGCCGAGATGGAACGATTGTATCAAGCCGTTTTTAGACACAATGACTGCTTTTAACGGCACATATATAATCAATTATCTTTCAACCGCAGGCGGTTTCAAAGGGCCGTTTAACAATTCAAAATATATCAACCCGAAATTTCTCGAATATCCTCTTGACATGGAAAAATACTACGGAACTATTTACACCGATTTTCCGTCTGAAAAGCTGGTAAAAAAAATAACGGAAACAAATTTTAAGGAGAGCATATGAAAACATCTGAAATTAATATACGTGACCCGTTTGTTTTAAATGAAAACGGAAAATTTTACCTTTACGGCACGAGGGCGCATAAATTCGGAAAGAACACATCAGGTTTTGATGTTTACGTATCAGAAAATCTGAGGGAATGGGGTCAGCCCAAAGAATGCTTCAACTCGGAAAAATTCGGATTTAACCGGGAGGTAAACTGGGCGCCTGAGGTTCATAAATATAAGGGCACATACTATATGCTTGCCACATTTACAAAGGAAAACGGACTGCGAGGCTCATATATTCTGAAATCCGAAAAACCCGAAGGTCCTTTTATTCCTCACAGCGAAATCTCCTTAACTCCTGCAGAATGGGAATGCCTTGATGCAACACTTTACATCAGTAAAAATAATGAGCCTTATATTGTTTTCTGCCACGAGCATACACAGATTATTGACGGAACAGTATGCTATGTCAGGCTGACAGAGGATTTAAAATCAGCATCGGGAGAGCCGAAAATGATTTTCAGCGGTTCTTCTCCCGAATGGGCAGGCAAAAAGAAAAAAAGAAAGCACTACATAACCGACGGTCCTTTTATGTACAGGACAAAAACAGGGGAACTGCTTATGCTGTGGTCAACATTTGTAAAGCACAAATACTGCCAGTGCATAGCAAAATCTGACAACGGCGAAATAGACGGCAGTTTTATTCATCTTCCCCCTCTGATTTCAGATGACGGCGGTCACGGAATGATTTTCAAATACGGCGATAAACTTATGCTGACATTTCATTCGCCTAATCAAACCAGATTTGAACGTCCTGTTTTTACGGAACTTGAAGATATCGGCGACACGGTTATACTGAAAAAATAAATATTACAGATTAAAAAAACTGATTTCGTTTTACACGAAATCAGTTTTTTAATTTATTTTACTGTTACGGATGAAGCAGGGATAAATTCACCGTCAGCTTCGGTATACTCAATACTTACCGTATCGCCCTTGCTTATCAGAAGAACTTCCATACAATCGGTAACTTTGATATAGTAATACTTTCCGTCAACCTTAAGATAGTAAACGGTATTTCCGTCATTTACGGAGTTCTTTATATCCGTTACCTCACCTGTTACGGTTAATGATTTTTCTTCAGGAGTCTGAGTTTCGGCATTACTGTCGTCAGCTCCTGTCATATTTTCCTCGTCAACAATAACATCGTCTTTGTTTACATTGTCGGCAACTCCCTTTTCGCCGAGAGCGTCAATGTAATTTTCAAGAGCACTGTTGAGAGCCTTGACGTCACTCTTTGCCACGTCAAGAAGTCCCGTACCTACAACCGTCTTATCTTCAAGACTTACAAAGGCATAACCCTTTACAGTATTACTGTCGCCGTAAAGTGACATAAAGTATGTGGGATTTCCGTCAATGCCGAGCAGAATCGGGAAAGTAGCCATATAACCATAGTTCTGTACTGCGTCCTGGGCAGACTGCTGAGCAGAAATCTCCATTGCGCCTGCGTTAGGATAGTATCTTGCTTCCTTTGTACGCTGATTGCAGAGAATGAAACCGAAGTTTGATGAGTCAGACTCTGATGATGTTACGCCTGTATATACCCAAACGTCGTCATCCATTGCAATATTGCCGCTTCCTGTTGAGGCAATATTTACGTCGTTCTGGAAGATAATTGAGTTCCAGAAACCGTTTTGAAGTTTACCGTGGTAATTATACTGCTCAATAAGAAGTGACTCGCTGTAAACAACGTCAATCCAGTTAAGAGAACTGTCTGTCTTAACATCCTCAACATCATAATAATTGCTTTCACCGCTGAGTGCATCTGTTATAATAACACCTTTAACATCCGTACCGCCGAAAAGACCGATTGTCTTTTTAAGCACGGCAGTTATCCAGTATGGGTGCATATCATCGTCAATTTCAAAATTCGGAGTATCCAGCAATTCGGTAGGATACTGAAAACGAAGATGTCTTATAAGCTTTTCATTGAAGAGCTCAGTGGGGGAATATTTAATTCCCTCTCCGAATTTATCCACACAGTTTACTGCCGTTACCTTCTGGCTTACAAGATCAATTGCCATATAAGCAGGCAGACCGTCTTTAGTATTATTTATCCATTTAAACACGTCTGCGTATTCGAGATAAGAAACACGGTAAGGCGTATTTTTATAGTTTATCTGGGTTGAATTTGAAGAAACTACATACTGGCTCTTGTACTCGGAAAGTGAACCAAGCTGCTGATCTGCAAGAGTATGTGCTCTTGAAGCGTCGAGCCTGGGCACTTTGTCATAACTGATATCTTCAAAGTCAGTTGTAAAATCGCCGTCTTTAATTTCCATAAGCTGGCTGTAAGAATGGGCTCTGAAAAGTGTAACGCCTGTAAGAGCGCCCACTGCCATCACAACAATTATTACACCGATTACAGCTAAAGGAACTATTGATTTTTTCTTCACATATTCTTTTCTTTCAATCTTTTTATTTGCTTTACATATAAGAGCAAAAGACAGCATAAATACTGCAACAAGCAAAATAAGAAAGACATAAAGTTGTGAATCGTGAAAGTTAAGAGCAGGAAGCATCATATAGTATGCCACAGCTCCTGCAACGGCCGTAATCAAAAGTGAGATAAGGATACGAAGCGGAATTTTATCAGGCTTGACAACCGCCTCAACGTCATCACTTTTAGGCCACTTGATTTTTTCTTTGAATTCGTTGATAACCTCATCGGCATCATAATCCATATTAGGTATGTTGTCCATATAAGTTCTCCTTGTTAAATCTTCAGCACATCACGCTGTCATATAATTATACAGTATCCTTGACTTTTGTGCAAGACAATATAAAAAATATAACAAAAATTTAAAAAACAGTCCTGCT
Source organism: uncultured Bacteroides sp. (assembly GCA_964535085.1). Taxonomy (GTDB): domain Bacteria; phylum Bacillota; class Clostridia; order Oscillospirales; family Acutalibacteraceae; genus Eubacterium_R. The sequence continues at coordinate 3,482 of CAZHSE010000018.1, read as the reverse complement.
CGCAAAAACGAACAGGACTGTTCAGCAATGAATTAATCAAATATTATCCGATGAGAGTTACACCCTTGCTCTCCTTAAGATACTTTTCAGATGCAGGATAGCTCCACTTCATTGTTACCTCAAGGCTTGCGCTCTTGTCCTTAATAACAAGAATGTTAGCATGTGTAACCGAAACATAAGCCTTCATAAGATACTCGGCTTTTGTAATTTCCTTTGTCTTTGTATCAATAGTAACAGTAGCAACGCCGCCTCTGTAGTCAACCTTACAGTTATCGGCAGTTGTACCTTCCGACCAGCTGAGCTGGCTGATATTATCAACAGTTGCGTCAATTGCGCCAAGTGACTGGAACACGTGACCCTGAGCATCCTTACCGGGCATACTCATATTTACAGCCTTAGGCTGAAGGTTGATTGTGATAGTACCGTCACCGTTGTCTGCAACATTTGCTGCAAGGATATCTTCGGGAACAAGACGGCTTGTTGTGAGAGATTCACCGTTTCCGTCCCATTCATCTGTATCAAGATCAGGATTTCTGTTTGTACTCGGTACAAGGCCGTTAAGACCCGGATTGTAAAGACTGCCTACAATTGTAGGAACAAGGTTATCAATCATAGAGTTTGATGAACCGTCAATTTTAATATTGCCGACCTTAAGGTCCTCTTCACCGAGGAGTTTATAGAATGTCTGGGTGTTGCCGTCAGCATCCTTATACTGACATGTCAAAGTCTTTGAGTAGTCATATGCCTGAACATAGAAATTAACAACGTCGTCAACAGTCTTGAATTCAATTCCGCCGTATGTATCAGGAACAAATTCATCAATTACCGAAGCATCAGTACCGTCTGCTCCGGGATCTGCTGCAGCGTCGCCTTCGTCACTGTTCTTCCAGCTGCCGTCCTTAATTTCATGGATAGCCTGAATGGCACCGCCTGTTACATAGTTGATTTTTGCACATCCTGCAAATGAGCTTGCAATAAGACCTGTTGCAAGTACAAGGCATAAGCCCTTTTTAACATATTTATTCATTTTCAGGGTTCCCCTTTCAAAATTGTACATATCCGTTTCTATAAAACGTCACATATTAAATTTATATTAAATCGGCAAAAAAGTCAATAGAAAATTAAAAAATATATAACTATTTTTTAATATTTTTCATAATATTACGATTTCGATTGAGATTTTTTGACTAATATGATATAATTTTTGTCATATAAAATAAAAACAGACAGGAGTGTTAAAGAAATGAGATGCAGAAACTGCGGCACCGAAAATGACGACAACAGATACATATGTGAAAACTGCGGTTCTCCTCTTTATGACGAGGATAATATAAATGTAAGCGACGACAATGAAATGACTCAAACCTTCAGAGCAGTCAGCAAATCGGATAATTACACAAGAGAAAATGAAAACGAAAGAAATTTAAGACCGGCACACACCGATAATAATAACGAGAGACAGCCGAATAATACAGGCGATGACAAATCGTCAGATAAAAAAAGCATAATCGTAATTGCAATACTTGTTGTTATACTCATAGCTATTATTGCATCGGTTATAGCTATTGCAAGCGGCAGAAAAGATGACGGCAAAGCAGACGAAAGCAGTTCTTCAGAGCTTACAAAAATCTCTTCCGTCGTTTCAACATCAAGAACAACCGAAAGAGAAACAACAACCGAAGAAAAAGAAGAAACGACTGATAAAAAAACCACAACCGCCGAAACACTGTGGATCATAAATACAAGCAGCAGCGGCGGAGGTAAAACAGAGGGCGACGGAAAATACAAAAACGGTGACAAGGTTACACTTATGGCAAAAGCTGACGACGGCTATGTATTTGACGGATGGTATTCAAACGGTATTAAAGTCAGCAATGAAGCGAAATATACATTTACTGCAAATGAAAATGCAAGCTTCTCGGCATTATTTAATCCTGTTGAAACTACAACTGCTCCTACCGAAGCTCCGACTGATGTAACACAGCCATCCGAAACCTCCGACGTTGTTTTCGGAGAATAAGAAATATAAGAGGTTATTTATGAATAAGAAAGAATATGCAGAAAGCCTTTTTAAATCAGGCTATAACTGTTCTCAGTCTGTTGCAGCCGCCTTTGCAGAAGAAGCAGGACTTGAAAAGGATTTTGCGGCTCGCCTTACAATAGGCTTCGGCGGCGGCGTAGGCAGAATGAGAGAAGTGTGCGGCACAGTATCGGGCATGGCGTTTGTAATTTCCGCCCTGTATGACGAGGATAAGGGTAAAATTTACGAAAGAGTACAGGAGGTCGCAGAAGAATTCCGCAAAGAAAACGGTTCAATAGTATGCAGAGAGCTTCTGGGACTTTCAATAAAAGGTGCTGATTCCCCTGTTCCCGAACCAAGGACAGACGCTTATTATAAAAAAAGGCCTTGTGCCGAACTTGTAGGTATGTCCGCCGATATACTTGAAAGATATATTAAAACACATCCGTACAAATAAATTAAAAAAAGTATTGCATTTTTCAATATAATATGTTATATTAACAAGGCACAAAAATCAAGTGCCTTGAATATGCGCCGGTAGCTCAGTTGGATAGAGTGTCTGGCTACGAAACGCAAGGTCGATTTGTGTACAAACTGCTAACATTTTAATATTTTTGCTTATTCGCGCTGCTAGCTCAGTTGGATAGAGTGACTGGCTACGAACCAATCAGTCATTTTTGTATAAAGCGCATATTTAAAACTTAATAAGGTGTTACGCGCCGGTAGCTCAGTTGGATAGAGTGTCTGGCTACGAACCAGAAGGTCGGGGGTTCGAATCCCTTCCGGCGTACCACATATAAAATCCTTGAAACCGTTGATATTACGGAATTTCAAGGATTTTTTATTACCTTAAATCAAGTAAAAATCACCATTTTTAACGACCACTTATTTTTCATTTTGACCACAATAAACGCCTCCATTCTCTATATAATATATGTTTTATATTGCTTATTTTAAGAAATGTATATAATCTGTAATTATTGTATATTTTTGCTTCAAATTATTTTTGACCACAATAATGACCACATATTTTTAACCAATATTTTAAGCCGTTACATTAATTTGTAACGGCTTTCTTTAATAATCTTATTAAATTATGGTAATAATACAGAATAATTACCATCACGATTAAGTGTTAACTTAATATTCGAAAGTATATCATGATACATTTTTTCTTTTTCCACAACGGAAATTTGAGCTCGGCTTTGAGTTACGGCTTCGTTCAACATATCATTTGCATTTGCCATCGAAAAACTTTCTTTAATTAATTTTTCAAGTTCATATTTAAATACAAGTTCAAAGAATTCATCTTTTTCAGGTGCTTTAAATTTATCAATATAGCAATAAAATATATCGTGATTTCTCAACAAATCTTTAAATTGAAAGCCACATTTGTCGCTTTCAGCAATAACTAAATATTGTGCATCTACATCTTCTATTACAGACCAAAAATCAGAATCGC
>CAZHSE010000017.1:0-39378 GCA_964535085.1 uncultured Bacteroides sp. | reverse complement strand
CGCTACCTCAACCTTGGCAAGGTTGCGCTCTACCGGGTGAGCTACATCCGCAAATGCAAGTGTAATTATACATATCGGATATGTTTTTGTCAAGTGGTTTTTGAAAATTTGTAATAATTAGTTGTTTACATACACATATTTTTTTGATAAAATGAAGTTTACAACAAGAGGAGTTTATTTGATGGATTACAGAGTTTTACCATTTGGTTCGATTTGGAATGGCGGAATATTTAATGTGCCGTCTGTGTTGGTTGATAAATATTTGAAACTTGCAAGCGAATATCAGCTTAAATCATTGCTTTATATTTTGAAAAATAACGGTCAGTCTTCGTCGGAGAATATAGCTAAGGCTCTCGGACAGACTGTCGGGGACATTGACAATCTTTTGGAATTCTGGGTTGAAGAGGGAATTTTATCTGCCGACTCAAAAACAGTTGAGGTTATTCAGACCGCTCAGGAGAAAGATGTTAGTGAGCCTGCCCGTCAGGTTAAGGAAACACTTTCAGCCCCAAGGCTTTCGCCGAAAGATGTGGTTTCTGTTTTGCGTGATGATGAAAAGCTCAGATTTCTTCTTACGGAAGCTCAGAAGGTTTTGGGCAGAAGCATAAGCCACGCCGAACAGGAAATGCTTATTAATATGGTTAACTATTACGGCCTTAAAGCCGAAGTAGTTCTGATGATTTTGGAATTTTACCGATGTGAAAAGGAAAAAGGAAGGTCAATCGGTATTTCCTATGTAAATGCTATGGCGAAAAACTGGGCTGACGAGGGAATTGACAGTATCGCCGAGGCTGAGGAGAAGCTCAAGGAAATTGAAAGAAGCGACAGGCTTTGGAGCGAGATAATTGCCGTAACGGGAATAAGACACCGCAGACCTACTGTTAAACAGAGAGAAATGGTGAACAGCTGGTTTGAGGATTTTGATATTACTATGATTAGCCTTGCGGCTGATATTATGAAGGAAAATACCCCCGAGCCGAAGCTTACATATATGAATTCGGTTTTGAAAAAGTGGAAAAAAGACGGCATAACCTCTCCTGTACAAGTCAAAGCACAGCAGGAGGAATTTGCAAAACAAAAGGCGGAAAAGGCAAAGAAAAATGATGACAGGCTTAAAGTTAAGCCGACATACGACCTTGAACAAATTAAACGTGACGCAATGAGCAATACAGATTTATAAGGAGGGAAAGCAATGTCATACTCACAGGAGGTTTACTCTAAAGCAACCGAAATTCTTGAAAGAAGAAGAGAAAGAGCAAATCTTGAAGCGCAGGATAGATTAGAAGAAATCAGTGAAAAAATACCTGAGCTTGAGGAAATCGGGCGTCAGCTTTCCCGAATCGGTCTTAATATTTCAAAGGTTTTTCTTTACAGCAATGACAAGCAGGCTGATATTGAAAAGCTGATGGAGGAAAGTCTTGCTCTGCAGGAGAAGAAAAAAGAGTTTCTTAAAAAAAATGGCTATGACGAAAACGCTCTTGAAATAAAATACACCTGCCCTGTATGTAAGGACACAGGTTTTGTAAAAAACAGACGCTGTAAGTGTCATAACGAAATTTTAAAGGATATTGAAAGAGAAAATCTTGGAAAAATTGCTCCTCTTTCGGAATGTACATTTGACAGCTTTGATGTTAATTATTATCCCGAAGAGGTTATGGAAAACGGTGTTTGTCCGAGAAACAAGGCGGAAAAAATCAAGAGAAGCTGCAGTAAATATGCCGCTAATTTTTCAAGAGAGTCTGTTAATATTCTTTTTATGGGCGGTACCGGACTTGGCAAAACCCATTTATCCCTTGCCATTGCAAATGTTGTTATCAATAAAGGTAAAAGCGTAGTTTACGGAACGGCACAGAATATTTTAAATGATTTGCAAAATGAAAATTTCGGCAGGACCGACAATCTGAGATATTATGAAAGAGCTGTTTTAAATTGTGATTTGCTTATCATTGACGACCTCGGAACAGAATTTAAGAGTGCCTACACGGTTGCCTGTCTGTTTAATATAATTAATTCAAGAATTTCTGCCAAGCTTCCTACAATTATTTCAACAAATTATACATTTGATGAGTTAGAGAAAAAATATGACCAGCGCATAATCTCAAGAATTTCAGGTGAATATAAAAAATTGGTTCTTGAGGGTAATGACATAAGATATATTAAGTAGGTAATTTTATGAGAGAATTTTTTATAAAGATTAAAAATCTGTCAATTATTACAATTATAGCCTCCGCAGTAATGGGCATTGTTCTTCTTGCAAGACCTGATGAAACCCTTTATGTTGTCAGTATGATTTGCGGTATAACTATGATTGCTCTCGGTATCGGCGCACTTATTTCCTATTTCGCAAAGGACAGAAATGTATTTTTAATTATTCTTGCCGTCATAGCGATAATATCCGGAATAATTGTCTGTGTAAAATACAAAAGCATTGTATCAATACTGCTTTTCCTGTTCGGTCTGTTTATTCTTATCAGCGGAGCAGTTGATTTGATTATGTCAATAGATGTTAAAAGATACGGCTTCGGCGACTGGATGGTTTCGTTTTTGCTGTCACTGGCTACGGTTGTTCTGGGACTTCTTGTCGTAATAAATCCTTTCAGTTCATCTCTTGCGGTTATCAGACTTTTGGGAATAAGTTTGATTGTATATGCGGTTCTTGATTTGATTGCATTTATTCAGATGAAAAAGGTTGCAAGGTCTGTAAAAGATGCGTTAATTGATATCGAACCGTCACAGATTAATGTTGATGCGAGAGAGGTTGACGAGTAAATATAACATTGATTTTTGCAAGGAGGGTTCCGCCCTCCTTTTTTTTCATTTTTTCGCAATACGAAAGATATGAACGACCCCGCGTCAGCGTAAGATTCTTTTCATAAAAGAATCATATAAGTCATAACTTATATGCATAAAAAGTGAATAATTGACGGAAAATATTTTTATTTCGCTGTTTTCTGCATGAATTATAGCGTAGCTATGCTATAAAAGTCCCGTATACGCCCTGTAAGTGCAGGGCTTTTTTTATTGCCCTGAAAAAAACAGTCGGGAGATGAGATAAATTGCCAAGAAGAAAAAAGATTACACAAAAGGAGATCAGCGACGGTTTAAGGCACCTTGCCTTCGGAGAAATTACAGATGCTGTATCTCTCCTTTTTGAATCTGAAGAAAACATTATTGCCAAGCTACCGAATCTTGATTTATTCAATGTTAGTGAAATTAAGAGACCTAAAGGCGGGGGTATGGAGATTAAATTCTTTGACAGGCTCAAAGCAATAGATAAACTCAGGGAGCTGTCACTTGAACAAAACGGAAAAGAAAAAACCTCCTTTTTTGATGCACTGGAAAAGAGCGCTGCCGGTGCAGACAGCGCATACGGAGATGATGAATGTGAGCAGTTTTAAGCCTTTTTCAAAGAAACAGCTCGCCGTTTTAACATGGTGGTGCAAGGAAAGCAGGATGAAAGATAAAAACGGAATTATCTGCGACGGGGCGGTTAGGTCAGGTAAAACTCTTTGTATGAGTATTTCGTTTATTTGCTGGGCGTTTTACAATTTCAGCGGCACTTCTTTCGCTCTGTGCGGAAAAACGGTCGCTTCTCTGAGACGGAATGTAATAACCCCTCTGCTTCCTGTCCTTAATGAGCTTGGATTTTCATGCGATTACAAAATCAGCAGAAATGTGCTTAACATTTCAAGAGGAAGCATTAAAAACAGCTTTTATCTTTTCGGCGGAAGAGATGAGTCTTCCGCATCTCTTATTCAGGGTATGACCTTGGGAGGAATTATGCTTGACGAGGTGGCGCTTATGCCCAGAAGTTTCGTTGAGCAGGCGCTTGCAAGATGTTCTCTTGAAAATGCAAAATATTTTTTTAACTGCAATCCCGAGCATCCGTATCACTGGTTTTACATTGAATGGATTTTGAAATGCAGGGAGAAAAATATTTTATATCTCCATTTTAAAATGCAGGATAATCCGTCCCTGTCACAATCGGTTATTGACCGATATAAAAGCCTTTATTCGGGAGCGTTTTATGAACGCTTTGTTGAAGGCAAATGGGTTACGGCACAGGGCTTGGTTTATCCTATGTTTGACTGTAACCGACACATAAAAAAATGTACGGGCGCAATAAGAAAATATTACCTCTCCTGTGACTACGGAACGGTCAATCCCTTTTCGCTCGGTCTGTGGGGAGAGGCCGGCGGAAAGTGGTACCGTATTGACGAATATTACCATTCGGGGCGGGATACAGGCGTTCAGCTTACAGATGAGGAGTATTACAGAGAGCTTTGCAGACTTGCCGGGGGCAGAAAAATTGAGGCTCTGGTTATTGACCCGTCGGCGGCGTCCTTTATTCAGACGGTTAAGCGGCACGGAAAATACAGGGTGATTAAGGCTGACAACGATGTTGTTTCGGGAATAAACAAGGTTTGTCAGGCGCTTAAAAACGAAGAGTTTTATATTTCGCCTGACTGCCGTGACAGTATAAGAGAATTTTCTCTTTACCGCTGGGATGACAGTATAAAAAAGGACGCCGTAAAAAAAGAAAACGACCACGCAATGGACGATATACGCTATTTTGTTTCAACCGTAATAAAGAAGGAAGCAAATCAAAACAGCTTTGTATCCGTTGCAATAGAAAGGAATTGAGATATTGGGCATATTTGACAAAAGAAAAATGAAAGCTGATTCACTGCCGTCAAGTGCTGCGGCGGTGCAGACAGCAATAAATTCTTCCCACCCTTACGGCAGCCTGGCATCGTATATGCCTATGGGTGCACAGACGAGGGTTTATGTACAGCTTAGAAATGCCGTGCCTATTCTCGACGCCGCAATCAATAAAATTGTCAGACTGACAGATGGATTTACATTTGAAACAGGAGATGACAGCCTTAATAAAAATATGAATTCTTTTTTTCAGAACATTAATGTTGGAGGAAATCAGAGAGGGCTGTCTGCTTTTATTTCAAATTATCTCAATCAGCTTCTCACCTTTGGTACAGCTATAGGCGAAATGGTTGTAAATGAACAGGGACTTTATGCTCTTTATAACAGCAGCCTTGAAAGTATTGAGCTTAAAAGGGCTGAAAACGGAATAGATGTTGATTTTTATAATTTCGGTGAAAAACTTAAATATCCGAATTTAATTCTCTATTCCGTTTTAAACCCCGAACCCGAAAAACTATGCGGAACAAGTCTTTTAAGCGGACTGCCTTTTATCAGCGATATACTGATGAAAATTTACAATACCATAGGTGAAAACTGGGAACACGCAGGAAACGTCAGATACGCTGTTATATGCAAGCCTTCCGATTCCACGGATTACGCAGGAGCTTCACAGCAGGCTCAGACAGTTGCTCAGGCGTGGAAAGAGGCTATGGATTCGTCAGCTGTTAAGGATTTTGTGGCGGTAGGCGATGTGAGCATAAAGGTAATAGGTGCCGATAATGAAATTATTGACAGCGAGATACCTGTCCGTCAGCTTCTTGAACAGATAATTGCGAAAACAGGAATACCTCCCTTTATGCTTGGATTAAGCTGGTCATCAACCGAGAGAATGAGCACTCAGCAGGCTGATATTCTCACCACGGAGCTTGAAGCGTACAGAAGAATTCTCACACCTGTTATTACAAAAATAGGCAATATGTATCTTGCTTTAAACGGTATTAAGCGTGATTTGAAGGTCGTCTGGAACAAAATTACTCTTCAGGATGAGAAGGACAAGGCTCAGGCACAGCTTTATACGGCACAGGCTAATAAAATTAATAAGGAGGTTGAAGCGTGAGAGAAGGATTTACAATAAAAAGTATTGAGCTGACAGAACAGGAAATGGAAAAAATCAATGCCTTTACAAGAACACCTTTTGAGGCAGAAAGGCTTTATGCTTTTAATCTGGTGCTTTGCAACAATGATGTCGACAGGGATTTCGAAAAATTTTCCCTTGAGGCTCTTCAGGAGCTTTCGCAGATGTTTTTAGGCAGAACGGGAATTAAAGACCATTCGATGAAAGCAAGCGACCAGACTGCAAGAATTTATGATACATGGGTTGAAAAGGTTGAAGGCAGGAAAACTGCCGACGGCGACGACTATTACCGTCTTATGGCAAAGGCTTATATGGTCAGAAATGATGAAACCGAAGGCTTTATCACAGAGATTGAAGCGGGAATAAAAAAGGAAGTGTCCGTTTCCTGCTCAATGGGTAAAAGCATTTGCTCCGTCTGCGGAAAGGACAGACGGCAGGAAAGATGTGAGCATATTCCGGGCAAAGTCTATAACGGCAAAACGGCATTTGTTATTTTGTCAGAGGCAAGGGATGCTTACGAATTCAGCTTTGTAGCAGTGCCTGCACAGAGAGAAGCAGGAGTTACAAAGACATTTAAAATTTCGGGAAAGGAAACTCTGAATATGGAAGATATTATGAAAACTCTCAAAGGCTGTACCGACAGCATTGTTCTTACCAAAGCACAGGCTGAAAATACAGTTGAATATATTGAAAATCTCAGGGATGAGGCGAAGCTGGGAAGCGAATATAAAAAGAGCCTTACAGATGAGGTTGTAAGACTTTGTGCTGTTGCAATGCCTGATATGGACATTGAAACCTTCAAGGGTGTTGCTCAGGTTATGACCGCAAAGGAACTTTTGTCTTTTAAAAAGGCATTTTCAAAAACAAATTATGATAAATCCGTTTCTCTTCAGATTAAAGAGAACGGTAATACAGATAATCAGTTTAATCAGTTTAAGATGTAATTTAAGGAGGAAATAATTATGGCATACGATAACATTAAACTTGAAAAAGGACTTTATACAACAGGAAAATCATTTACCCAGTCACTTGAACAGCTTGACCCGTCTGAAAACTACAAGGGAACTTCTCTTGAAGGGCTTGATGCATTTGAACGTCAGCTTAAGAGATTTGATATCAAGGTATCCGGCAGAAATTCCGATACTGTTTCAAAATTCTTCTCAACCTCAGACGCAGCTGTGCTCTTCCCTGAATTTATTTCACGTGCCGTTAAAAACGGTATGACAGGAAATGACAGGGTTGAAAGCATTATTGCGGCAACAACATATGCAGATTCACTTGACTACCGTTCAATCAGTCTTTCAGAGGATAACAACAACTATTCTCTTATTGAAACAGAAGAAGGAGAAGCTCTTCCTGAGCTTAAAATCGGTGTTAAAAGCAGTCTTACAAGACTTAAGAAATACGGAAAAATGATTACTGCGTCTTACGAGGCAATCAAATTCCAGAAACTTGACATATTTTCTCTTGCTCTTAAGAGAATCGGCGAAAATCTGGCAACTGATCAGTTTTCCGAAGCAATCGGCAATGTTACAACTGATGATACCGAAACCATTAAAATAGCCGGCGACAAAATTACTTATGACGAAATTGTCAGACTTTGGCTTTCTCTTAAGCCTTATACAATGACAACACTTGTTGCAAATTCAACAACAATTTCCGATATTCTTAAAATCCAGGAATTCAGAGACGCAAATGCAGGCCTTGATTTTCACGGTACAGGCAAACTTATCACACCGTTTGGTGCGGAAATTATTTGCTTTGAAGGAACAAATGCCGATACAATTGTTGCTCTTGATAAGAATTATGCTATTGAAAAGGTTGTTGCAAGCGATGTTACAACAGAGTTTGACAAGATAATTGACAGACAGCTTGAAAGAGCCGCAGTTTCAACAATAGTCGGCTTTTCGCCTATCTTCGGCGATGCGATAAAAGTTCTTGCAAAGGCATAATCGGGAGGCTTTGAATGACTGATTATAATGCAGTAAAAAATGAGTTGTATGTTTTGACGGGATATGAATCGGGACAGCTTGATAAGTATGACAATATCATCGAAAGTATTTGCGATTCTGTTTTTTCTCAGATTAAAACTTCTGAGCTTGAAGAAGACAGGCGTGTTATTTATCTCGCCGCCGCAAAATGTAACTATCAGATTCTCTTGTTAAATCAGTCTGAAAGCCTGACCTCTTTTAAAGCAGGGGACATTTCTTATACAATGTCCTCTGCCTCTGTTGAAGGGGCAAGAGAATTATATAATCAAGCTGTTAAGGACTGTGCGGATTTGCTCAGAAATGAGTCATTTGCATTTGAGGCGGTGTGATATGAATAAGCCATATATAATAAAAAAACAGCTTGAAAAAATAGGAAATCAGATTTATCTGACCGACGGGGATTGGAAATCAATGCCATTTAAGGCATATATCTATCCGCTGTGGAGACGCAAAAGCTCCGCTTTTGAGCCTGTATATACGGAAATCGGAGCAGAAAGCAGAGAGTATTATCTTTACATCGGTCCCTGCGATCACGATATAACAGTGCTGTCAGAAGCAGGACGCATTGTTTATGATGGTGTATCCTTCAGCTTCACAAGACGTGACGCCGTTAAGGTCAATGATGAGATAATCTATTTTACAGGTATTCTTAAGAGAATTAAGGAGAGTGAATATGTTGAATATTAAAACCCTTCTTGATGACTTTGTTTCATATTTAAGAGAAGACAGCTATTTTAGTGAAATAAAAATCATCAGTGCCTGTCCTTTTACACCGAGACCTACAGAGCTTAAGGAAAGTGTTGTAGCAGTGGGATTTTCGGATATCTTATTTGAGTCAGACAGAATCGGCGAAAGCAGCAGATACGGGCAGGTGAAAATATTTGCCGATATATTTGTACCTTTCGGAAATGACAGCAGGAAAGCCTGTGAAATTTTCACCCATATTTGCGGGGCGTTAAGCAGGTACAATGTAGTCGCTGTTTCGGCACAGAGGACATATGCAAACAAGGAAACGGCATCATACATTATGAAAACGGAAATTGCATTTAACGGAGAAATTTTGTTTGGAGGTGGAAGCGGTGAATGATGAAATTGAACAGGCGGAGAATTTGAGCGAGATAATCAGACTTGACGGAAAGCGTTATGACGGCTCCGCTGAAATGTGATGAATGAAATTAAAATGAAGTTCGGAAATTTTGAATTTCCGTCAAACCCGAAAACAATAAAGGCTGAAATTTCTTCAGAAATAGTCAGCAATCCTGTTTACGGCGGTAAAAGCAAAACTGAAAAAATTACCGATAAGCCGGCCGTAATTTCGGGAAACGGTATGTTTTTCTCAGAAAAGGGAACTGAGTACTGTCAGCGTCTTTCAGGAATGATGAAATCAAATAAATCAAGCTGGCTTTTCTGCCCGGGGATTTATCCGATAAAGGCTTTTCTGTCCGATTTTTCTTATCAGCTCGACAGTAAAAGCAACGGTATTTATTACAGCTTTTCATTTACTGAGGACTGCACAAAGGTATTGGCCGAAAGGAAGTTCACTTTCACTGTTGCAGATGATAATGAAAGTGCTTTTGATATTGCCGACAGATGCGGTGTATGCATTGACGATATTATGCGGCTGAATGATATTGAATCTCCTTTTGACATCGTTTCGGGAGGGAGGATAAGAATACGTGAAAATTCAAATGAAGGATATTGACGGAATAAAATATCGGGTAAAAGATGTGACACAGATTACATTTACCGAAACTGCAGGCGCTGCCTGTGCTTCCCTCTGTTTTAAGTTTAAAAGCAAAGAGAAAATCGGAGAAATCGTAAGTGTTAAGGCATACTGTGAAAGCGATATTATATTTAACGGCTTTTGCGACTGTCAGAGGGTTACCGCTGATTCAAAAGGTTTTGAAATATATATTTATGCAAGGTCGTCGGCAAGTGTGCTTGTTGACAGCCAGTCAAAGCCTTTTACATTTAATTGCCCTTCTGCAAGACAGCTTTGGGCTGAATATGCAAGAGCTTCGGGATTTGAATATTCACTGCCTGAAATTTCCTGCAGTGAGAAGTATGAGGTATCGCCAGGTACCTCCTGCTTCGGTGCTGTTAATAATTTTGTGTCTGCTTTGACAGGCTGTGAAATCATTATCACTCCCGAAAATAAAATGTGTCTGGGCACTGTCAGCGAAGATGTGAAAAGTTTGAACAAATATACTGTCCTTTCGGCTTCTGCCGTAATAAACAGAAGCGAGCCAGTGGGAGAAATCAGATTTAAAAGAGAACAGGATGCTGATTATAGGGCACATTTTGTTTCCGAATTTGCAAAGACAAAGGGATTTGACAGAACACGATTTGTAAATATTAATTCCGTTGCACCGTGGCAGAGAACAAATACTGTTTCACAAAAGATGAGAAACCGTTTCAATAACTATATGCTTCTTGAAATAACGGTAAAGGAAACTGTACGTGAGGACATTTATCAGCGCTTTTCCTACAAAGGAGAAATAGGCTCATTTGATGATTATATTCTTACCGAAAAGAAATACATCTTTGATAACGGTATGGAAAAGACAAAACTTGTGCTCAGAAAAAATATAGATATGGAGGAAATGGTTTATGTGGATTAGCAGACAGCTTTCGGAAAAATCAGAATCTCCGATTATTGAAAGCGGAAAGATTACCCTTAACGATAAAGGTGAGCTTGAGGCGGTTTCAACAGGCTTTGAAAGAAGCGTAAAGGTTTATGCCCCGTATGGCTATTCCTTTTCTCTGCCTTCGGGAAGTCAGATCCTTATGACGAGAAATGCAGGGGAGCAGGTTTCCTTTGCGGCGGAAATGGACACCTCCTCCGTAAGTGAGGGCGAAATAAAAATTACCTCCGCATCGGGAGGATATATTTATCTCAAAAACGACGGAAGCGTTATTATAAACGGATTAAAAATAAACAGAAAAGGGGTAATTGAATGACTCGGATTAATCTTCAGAATATTGATGAAACCGAAAAACTCCTGCGGGACTGCCTTTGTTCTCTTTACTGCCCGAGAAAAAATTTTTATCCGAAAAAGGATTACGGCAGTCAGATAAGACTTTTCAAGGACTTATCTGAAGAATATCTTCTTGCTTATGCAAGACAGGGACTGTCTGATTTTGACGGCGTCTATGTGAAATCAGTAGAAAAAAGACAGTCCGAAATAACTTTTAATTTACTGATTAATGATGAAGAAAGGACGGTGACTATGCCCTATGGAACTGACTTATAATGAAATTGAAGCAAAAATGAAAAATGCCTTTTTTGAAAAAAACGGCGGAAATCCCGATAAAAACTCTTTTGAGGAAAAAGTTATTGAGGCGCTTGCAAGTGAGCTTTACAGTCTGTCCTGCAGAGGAGATTATATTTTTAAGCAGTCTTTTGTCCAGACGGCGACAGGTAAATATCTTGATTTACTTGGTGAAATGAGAGACTGCACACGCAAGGGCGAAACCAAAGCCACAGGAACTCTTACGTTTTTTAACACTCAGCCGTCAGAAGAGGATATAACGATAAAAAAAGGTACAGTCTGCTCGGTTTTATCAAAACCGTATATTCAGTTTGAAACAACTGAGGATGCAGTACTTCCGGCAGGAGAAATTAGTACTCGGGTTCCTGCACAGGCACTTGGCGGAGGAGAAGAGTATAACGTATTACAGGGAGAAATCAGCGTTATGGTAAATGCTCCCGTTATGGTGGAAAAAGTTACGAATGAAGCCGAGTTTTCAGGAGGCAGTGATGTTGAGTCCGACAGTGCATTCAGGGAAAGAATAATCAGAAATTATAAAATTCCTGCAAACGGAATAGGCAAATCCTCAATTGAAAACAAAATAATCAAATTAGACTACATATCAGACTGCAGGGTGTTGGATGTGCAAAAAACAGGTGAAGTAAATATTATTGTGGCTGTAAGAGACGGCGAGGGTCTTACTCCCGATCGTTCAATGGAAATCAGAGATTGTCTCGGATTTGCGGATATGGCAGGACTGACTGCGGTAATTTCCCGTGCAAATGTATCTTTGGTTGATATTACGGCTGATATAACTGTTATTCCGACGGCTGACAGGGACGAAGTATCGGCTTTTGCAAAAGACACGATTGAAGAAATATTCAGCGAAAGAAAAATCGGAAAATCAATTTCGGTTTCAAAAATTATAAGGGAGCTTCTTAAAAATAAGGATATATGTGAAGTGAATTTTTACAGTAATAATATTACAAACAGGGAAATTGTCTGCCCTTCCGATTCTTATTTAAAACTCTCAAATATGGCGGTGAACTGCAGTTGTGATTAATTCAGATGTTTTTGAAAGGCTTTATTCTCTTGTAAAAAAGATATACCCTGATACAGACAGTGATTTACAGCTTATTTCTCTTTTGTATGCCTGCGCATCGGGTTTTGAGCTGATAGGAGAATATTTCGGCAGGATTGAAAATCAGCAGTATCTTGATACGATGTCAGAAGAAACGGTTGATAAATACTGTATGCTTCTTGATATAAACAGTCGCTTTGACTATGAAGAGAAAAGAAAGCAGATAAAAGAAAAACTTTCCGAATGTTATAACGAATTCAGTGCAGATGAATTTATTTCATATTACAAAAGCTTCGGAAAGAAATTTTATCTTATTACTGAAAATTTTACTATGACGCTTTACGGAATAAGCAGCAGTAATGCATTGCAGCTTCACGAAATTATGAATAGGCTTGAGTATTATTTACCGCCTTTCGTAAATGTAAAACTTACAGGTTTCGGACTTACCTTTGAAGAATGGGATTCAATGGATATGAGCTTTAGCAGCTTTGATTATCTCAGAGCACCGTTTTCCGTTCTTGACACAATGAAATTATAAGGAGGATTTATGAGCAGTACAAACAAAACTTCAGTGCTTAAACTTAATCAGTGGGCGGCATCCGATAAACCTCGCAGAACAGATTTTAACTACGATAATGAAATGATAGAGAAAGCTGTAACCGAGCACATGGCGGATACGGTGCCCCATATAACCGCAGAGGAAAGAGAAACATGGAATGCAGGAGTCCACTACGGTATGTATTTCGGAAACGGACAGGCTCAGAGGAGAATAACTACCCACTGTCCCTTTGAACCGAAATTTGTTTTGGTTTTTGCGTCGGCAAGACCTGCCAGTTATTCTGATTTTACTGAAAATAGAAAATATAATTATATCGGTTTTGCATCCCAGATTTCTTCTATGGCAAATTTGGCGATAGAAGAAAACGGCGCAGTTATTAATGTAACACAGGATACTTCTGCGTCGTATATGAATGAATATGTTTGCCTTAATCAGTCAGGCGTTTCGTACACATATATAATGTTCAGATAAGAAAACAGCCGTTAATCCGATTCAGGATTAGCGGCTGTTTTTGCAATATTTTATTCAGCTTCAAACATATCTTTTCCGACATTGCAGAGAGGACATTCAAAGTCTTCGGGCAAATCCTCCCATTTTGTTCCGGGAGCTATACCTGCGTCGGGACAACCTTCTGTTTCGTCATATACCCATCCGCATACTGTGCAAACATATTTCATTTTTTCACCTCCGTAAAGTATTTGTGCAAATCTATTCTAATATAATTATTCCGCAAAAACAAGTATATGATTAAATATTTTTAATATTCAATTTTATTGTATCTGATTTGTATTTTTCACTTTACAACAAATTGTTATTATAATATAATAGTAGCGCATTGTATCCGCAGACAAAAATAGCGTTTGTCGGGTAAGAACGGTTTTGTGTTTTACCGTTTGAGCCTATGGAACAGTAGCAGAAAGGAAAATTTAATTATGAAACAAAACACAAAAAAAATTGCAGGGATAGGACTGCTTACGGCAATTGTTGTCGTACTTCAGCTCCTCGGAAGCTTTATCAGATTCGGTCCGTTTTCAATCTCTCTTGTACTGATTCCCATTGCTGTAGGTGCGGCTCTTTACGGAACCTTGGCAGGCGGATGGCTGGGTCTTGCTTTCGGTGCGGCAGTACTTCTTTCAGGCGATGCAGGAACATTTCTTGCAATAAACCCTGTGGGCGCAGTTGTTACCGTTCTTCTTAAAGGTTTGCTGGCAGGTCTTGCCGCAGGTGCAGTTTACAGCCTGATTGAAAAGGAAAACGGAAAAGCGGCTGTTATCACCTCTGCAATTGTGTGCCCTGTTGTAAATACGGCTGTATTTTTAATCGGATGCCGACTTTTCTTTTTTGAAACCATAAAGGAATGGGCAGCAGGTACAAACGTACTTCAGTATATGCTTGTAGGACTGGTAGGCGCTAACTTCCTGTTTGAGCTTGGCGCAAACATCATTCTTTCACCTACTATTGTTAAACTTGTTAAAATCGGCAGAAAGGAAAAATTATGATTCTTGCTGTAGATGTAGGAAATACAAATATTGTTTTAGGCTTTCTTGAGGGTGAAAACCTTGTCAATGAATGCCGTCTGTCAACGGCAGTAAATGACTCGGCTGAAGAATACGCCATAAAACTTAATTCCATTTTAGAAATATGTAAAATTAAGCCTGAGGATATAGAGGGCAGTGCTTTGTCATCAGTTGTTCCTCCTCTTAACAGAACGATATCTAAGGCAATTATGCTTATTACAGGCAAAAAGCCTATAGTTATAGGTCCCGGAATAAAAACAGGACTTCATATCAAGACAAATAACCCTGCGGAGCTTGGAGCAGATATGGTAGTCGGAGCCGTTGCAGGTATTGCAAAATATCCCTGTCCTCAGATTATATTTGATTTGGGTACGGCGACTACTGCGTCTGTTATTGACAAAAACGGCTGTTTTATCGGTTGCTCAATTCTGTGCGGAGTTAAAACAGCACTGGCGGCTCTTGCGTCGGGTACGGCACAGCTTCCCCAGATAGAAATTGTTGCTCCCAAAAGCCCTATAGGCACAAATACCATTGACTGTATGCGAAGCGGTACTGTTTACGGTACTGCCGCTATGATTGACGGTCTTGTTAAAAGATTTGAAAAAGAACTGGACGAAAAAGCAACGGTTGTTATTACAGGCGGTCTCGGCGGAATAATAGCAAAATATTGTGAAACAGACGCAATCGTTGACAAAAATCTTCTTATAGACGGTTTGCGTATGATATACGAAAAAAACAATTAATTTATTACGAGGTAATTTATGGCAGTTTTCAGAGGCTTTAAGGCCTACAGACCGGAAGAATCAAAGCAGTCTCTTATCCCTGCTTTGCCCTATGACGTTATGAGCAGTGATGAGGCAAGGGAAGAGGTAAAGGGCAATCCCTATTCCTTCCTCCATGTTGATAAGGCGGAAATAGATTTGCCCGAGGGTATTGATTTGTATGATGAAAAGGTTTATGAAAAAGCAAAGGAAAATCTTTTGTCACTTGAAAATTCAGGTGCTCTTGTTCAGGACAATACTCCCTGCTTTTATATTTATAGGCAGGTAATGAACGGAAGAAGTCAGACAGGAATTGCAGGCTGTGCTTCTATAGATGACTATAAAAATAATATAATCAAAAAGCATGAGCATACCCTTGCTAAAAAAGAGCAGGATCGTATCCGCCACGTTGACACCTGTGACGCAAACACGGGTCCGATTTTCCTGACCTACAGAAAAAGCGACGATGTAAACAGTATTGTTTCTTCATGGATTTCTTCCCACTTTCCCGATTACAATTTTGTATCTAATGGGGTAGAGCAGACGGTCTGGGTTGTGAACGACAGCGAAACGGTTGATAAAATATACTCTGCATTTGAAAAGGTGCAGTCAATGTATATTGCCGACGGCCACCACAGATGTGCTTCTGCAGTCAGAGTTGGAGAAAAAAGGAGAGAAGAAAATCCCGATTATTCGGGAAATGAGGAATTCAACTATTTTCTCGCCGTTGCTTTTCCCGATGATGTGTTGAAAATTATGGATTACAACAGAGTTGTCAGGGACTTAAACGGTCTGACTGTCGATGAATTTCTCAGGGCTGTTTCCGAAAATTTTGAAATAGAAAAGTCAAACGGCAGGTACCGTCCCGAAAGAAAGCATACTTTCGGTATGTACATTGAAAATCAGTGGTATTCACTTTCGGCAAAAGAAAAAATTATAAATGAGTCAGATCCCGTGGAAAGACTTGATGTTTCCATTCTTCAAAACAGTCTTCTCAATCCGATTTTGGGTATTGAAAACCCTAAGACAGATGACAGAATAGACTTTATCGGCGGAATAAGAGGACTTAACGAGCTTGAAAAAAGAGCTGATTCGGATATGACCGTTGCTTTTGCAATGTATCCCACCACAGTTGATGATTTGATGTCCATTGCGGACGCAGGAATGATTATGCCGCCGAAATCCACATGGTTTGAACCGAAACTTTTATCGGGATTGTTTATACATCATTTATCACAATAATTTTAACTTATATTTCTGATTTTTATTGAAAAAGGAAAATTATTGTGATAAAATAGAAAAGATATGATATATCTCAGACATAAAATAGGGAAAATTTTTTTGGAGGTCCTTAAATGAAAGAGGAAAACAGAAAGTATGCCCAGGAAGCCTATGACATAGTTAATCATGCCGCAAAGAAGATTGGCTCAAGACTTCCCGGCTCCGATGGCGAAAAAAAGTATGCAGACTATATGGGCGAAAAGCTTAAGGAAATCGGAATTACTCCTAAGCAGGAGGAATTTGCAGTTTCGCCGAGATCGTCCATAGGCGGTATTCCGTATGCAGGATGGTTCGGACTTATTATGAGTGCTCTTGTATATCTTGCTCTTGCAATTCCTACCCTTTGGTTCGGTATGGCACTGTCGGGTGTTGCAGTTCTTGCTTGGCTTATTTTGAGTGTATTCCTGTATAAAACATGGTTTGACATGTTCTTTAAGCAGGAAATTTCACAGAATACATACGGTGAGCTTCTTCCGCCGGACGGAAAGTACGATTATACAATTATTCTTTCAGGTCATACTGATACAAGCTGGACCTGGAGACATTCTGAGCATGCTTACAAATACAAGGATAAGCCTGTTCTCGGAATTATTGCAACCTACGGAAAGGTAGGTTTCGGTGCTGTTTGTGTATTTTTGCTTATCGGCATTTCCATTGCCATGTCTGTAATTTATGCAGGCGAGTATTTCGGCGCTTTATGGGCAATTAATCTTATTCAGTATTCAAAGTCCTTCTACATATTCAGATTTATACTTCGTTTTCTTCCTATAATTACCGCAATAGGCAGCTGTTTTGTAATTATGTGGGCTGATCCTCATCCGAGAAACGCTTCAAGAGGCGCTATGGATAACGCAACAGGCTGTGCACTCAGCTACGTGGTAACAAAGTATTTTGCTGAAAATCCTGACAAAATGCCTAAGAATTGCCGCATTGTTGATTTTAACTGCGGTTCTGAGGAAGCAGGTCTCAGAGGTTCAATTGCCTTTGCAAATGAGCATAAAAACGATGACCTTACAAAGAATGCCTGGAATATCAATATCGACTCTGTTGCCGATAAAGATTATTTTGAGGTTGTTATTAAGGACGACTGGCAGTTCACACGCTTTGATAAAGACCTTGAGAAGATGTTTAAGGAGTCTTTCAAAGAGGTTGGTGTTCCAAGTAAAACCGATTACTGTATCCACAATCCTGTAGGCGGCTGTGACAGTACTCCTATGACAAAGGCAGGAGTTAAGTCTGTTACCTTTGCCGCTCAGAATCCTGTTCTCACATATTATTATCACACATGGAGAGATATGCCCGAGCGTTTCGATATGGAAACGGTAGGCGACGGCTTTGAGGTTATTCTTGCAGTTATTGACAAGATTGCAAAATTTCAGGAGACTAACGGTTACAACGGTCCTCAGAAATAATTTATATCTTTAATTGAAATGCTGTCTCGGTTTGAGACAGCATTTTTTTGTAAAAAGTGCAGATGAAGCTGTATTTTTCTTTTATTCCATATGATAGTAGACAAATTTGAAATTTCTGTTTGTTGAAATAATTTTAATCATAATGTATAATTATATAAACAATACTTTTAATACTAAAGGGGAAATATTTATGGAAAATTCACAAAATATACGTCCTTTCGGTATGCGGGATAAAATAGGTTATGCATTTGGAGATATGGGATGTAATTTTTCTTTTCAGCTTGTATCGTCTTATATGTACCTTTTTTATACACAGTGTATCGACTTAAGTGCGGCTAACTGGGCTTGGATTATCGTTGTGTCAAAGGTTTGGGACGCAATAAACGATATTCTTATCGGCAATATGGTTGACCGCAAGCGAATAGGTAAAAAAAGTAAATTTATGCCATGGATAGCTATAGGCTCTGTTGCACTTATTGTAACGTCAATTATGATTTTTACGCCTGTAACAGGCTTTTCACAGCTGGGGAAAATCATCTGGTGTCTTGGGTCGTATTGTCTTTGGTCTGTCGCATATACAATGATTAATGTTCCCTATGGCTCTCTTCATTCCGTAATTACGGAGGATCCCAAACAGCGTACAACTCTTTCAACCTTCAGAAGTATCGGTGCAGCCCTTCCTGCTGTGCTTATAATGATTCTTCCTAAGGTTGTATATAAGGATAATGTTCTTTCGGCAAACAGACTTTTTGTAGTTTCCGTCGTGTTTTCCGTAGCTGCATTTTTCGTATTTTTTGCAATGCGTAAGATGGTAACGGAAAGAGTAGTCCGTGAAGATAAGGTTGAGAAGGTCAGCTATATTTCCACGGTAAAATCTTTCTTTACAAACCGTGCTATGGTGGGAATTACTATCGCAACAGTTGCAGTTGTCATTTTCTACAACTCAACAATGTCTGTAAACAATCTTGTATTCCAGTTTTATTTTAATGACGCCGGCAAATCAACTCTTGCAATGATTGCGTCTTATTTGCCATTGGTTGCATTTATGCCGTTTGCATCGGGTATAGTTGCAAAAATCGGAAAGAAAAAGCTGATTGTTATTTCAGGTGTTGTAAGTGTCGTTTCAGGAATACTTATGCTGATCCTTCCTATTACTCCCGATACAAAGGGTATCATTATTTACGTAGTCGGACTTATGTTTGTAAATACAGGCTGCTGCGTATTTCAGATTATTGTCTGGGCAATTGTTGCGGACTGTATCGAAATGAGCTACCGTAAAAAGGGAATACGCGAAGAGGGATCTCTTTATGCGCTTTATTCTTTCTTCCGTAAGCTGGCACAGGGTATAGGTTCGGCTATTGTTGCTCTTGCATTAAGTGCAGTAGGCTATGTTGAGAGCGCCACAACTCAGACAGCTCAGGCTTCCGAAAATATTAAAAATACTTATATTGTGTTCCTTGTAATCGGACTTGCCGTAATGACTCTTTCAATGTGGTTCATTTATAATATTGATTATAAGCAGGAGCAGGAGTTTGGCAAGACTGCAAATGAAAACGGCGATAATTAAAATAAAATAGTGAGGTAATATTATGCGTGTTGTTAAAAAGATAAATGAAAACTGGCTGTTTTCAAAAAATGCTAAAGCTGTTCCGTCAAAGCTGCCTGAAGGCTGGGAGAGTTTAAATCTTCCGTATACCTGGAACGGCAAGGACGGTCAGGACGGCGGAAACGACTACTACAGGGGAACAGGCTATTTTGCAAAAGCACTTTCCAAAAACGATATGCCGGACGGTGAGGAGGTTTATCTTCAGCTTGACGGTGTAAACTCCACAGGCAAGGTTTATTTCAACGGAAAAGAGCTTGTGACCCATCACGGGGGATATTCCACCTTCCGGGTAAAACTTGATGGTGTTAAGGACGAAAATCTCCTTGTTGTAACCGCTGATAACAGCCCGAACGATTATGTTTATCCTCAAATGGCTGACTTCACTTTTTACGGCGGTATTTATCGTGACATATCGCTTATCGGTGTGAATAAAGAGCATTTTGACCTTGATTACTACGGCGCTCCCGGTATTGCCGTTACTCCGAAAATCAACGGCAAAAACGCTGATGTTGAGCTTCAGGCATACGGAAACGGTAAGGTTGAATTTACAATCAGTGACGGAGAAAATATTGTAGCATCTGTAACGGCAGAGGGAAAAAATCCCAAAGCCTCTGTTACAATCAAAGATGTTCATTTGTGGGACGGCGTAAAAGATCCGTTTCTCTATACAGCCACGGCAAAGCTGATTGCTGACGGCGAAGCAGTTGATGAAATTTCTGCCCGTTTCGGCTGCAGAAGCTTTAAGATTGACCCGCAGAAAGGCTTTATCCTTAACGGCAGAGAGTATCCGCTGAGGGGTGTTTCACGTCATCAGGACAGACCTGATATAGGTAATGCTCTTTTGCCTGAGCATCACAGAGAGGATATAGAGCTTATCTGTGAAATGGGTGCAAATACAGTTCGTCTTGCCCACTATCAGCATTCTCAGGTCTTTTATGACCTGTGTGACGAAAAGGGACTTGTAGTCTGGGCTGAAATCCCTTATATTTCAAAGCATATGCCCGGGGGAATTGAAAATACAAAGTCCCAGATGACAGAGCTTATATGCCAGAATTACAATCACCCTTGCATTGTCGTGTGGGGACTTTCAAATGAGATTACAATGAACGGCTCCGATAAGAGGCTCATAGACAATCATAATATGCTTAATGACCTTGCACACAGTCTTGATAAAACAAGACTTACCACAATTGCAGTTCTTACAGCCTGCAGTATTGATGATGATTATGTTAAAATTCCCGATGTGCTCTCATACAATCACTATTTCGGCTGGTACGGCGGAGATACTTCAATGAACGGTCCGTGGTTTGATAAGTTCCATAAAAAATATCCCAACAGGGCAATAGGATTAAGTGAATACGGCTGTGAGGCTCTTAACTGGCATACTTCAAATCCCGAGCAGGGTGATTACACGGAAGAGTATCAGGCTTATTACCACGAGGAGCTTATTAAGCAGATTTCACAGAGACCGTTTATCTGGGCAACTCACGTTTGGAATATGTTCGATTTCGCCGCTGATGCAAGAGGCGAAGGCGGTGAAAACGGTATGAACCACAAGGGTCTTGTTACCTTTGACAGAAAGTATAAAAAGGATTCCTATTATGCTTATCAGGCTTGGCTTTCCGATAAACCTATGGTTCACCTCTGCGGCAAGAGATACGTTGACAGAGTAGAGGACGTTACAAAGGTTACCGTTTATTCAAATCAGGAAGAGGTTGAGCTTTTTGCCAACGGCGAAAGCATCGGTAAACAGAGAAAGGGAAAATATCCTTTCTTCTATTTTGATGTTCCCAACAAAAACAGTGAAACAAAGATTCTTGTCAGAGCAGGTGAGCTTACCGACGAAGGCATAATAAAAAAGGTTGATAATTTTAACGAAGATTATATTATGAAGGACGAAGGCGCCGTTATCAACTGGTTTGAAATTGACACTCCTGTAGGATATTTCTCAATTAATGATACCTTCGGAAGTATTTTAAAAACCTTTAAGGGAAAGATTTTTGCAGTTAAACTTATCAAGATTATTATGGGCGCAATGTCTGACGGTAATGATAAGAAAAAGGAAAAGGGCAAAAAGAAAAAGCCCGAGATTATGGGCTTTTCAATCAGCAATATCAATAAGTCTATGATTGATATGGTTAAAGGCTTTACGGTTAAAAGAGCGTTTATGATGCTTGGAGGTAAGTTTACGAAGGAACAAATCCTTGAAGTAAATGCAATGCTTAATAAAATCAAAAAACCAAATAAATAATAAAATTTAAAGCGGACAGAAATGTCCGCTTTATTTATGCAATTACGCCTTTTCGGTTACGAAAACAAGCCAGCCCTTTTCTTCAAAGCGTTCAACAACCCTGAAGCCGTTTTCGGCAAAGGACATCAGTACTTCGTCCTCCCTGCTTTCAATGATGCCCCCTGTGATGTAAACACCGTTATCATCCAGGAATTTTCCGACGTCCCTGTTAAATTCCATAATGATATCGGCGACAATATTTGCAACAACGACAGAGTATTTTCCGTTGACTTTATCTGAAAGATTTCCCTGAACTGCATTAAATTTGCTTTCGTCAAATCCGTTTTCTTTTGCGTTTTCCACAGCAGTTTTGACAGCGAGGGAGTCTATGTCAACGCCGAAAGCGGATTTTGCCCCAAGCAGGAGGCTCGCAATGGAAAGTATACCGCTTCCGCAGCCTATGTCGAGAACTGTGGAGTCGTCATTAACGTATTTTTCAAGAGTTTCAAGACATAATTTTGTTGTGGGGTGACTGCCTGTTCCGAAAGCAAGTCCCGGCTCAATGTGCAGTACAATTCTGCCCTGGGGGTCATATTCGTCCTCCCAGGTAGGCCTTATAAGCAGTTTATTTCCGATAGGCATAGGGTGAAAATACTGCTTCCAGTTATTTACCCAGTCCTCTGTGGCACAGTCGGCAATTTTAATATCGTATTCGATATTGTTTGAGTTAAGCCTTTCCTTAATGAAAGAAACAGCCTCAAGAGGATTTTCGTGAGGGTTGACATAAACGTGGATAATTCCTTTTGACCTGTCAGCCTTTAAAAGACCTTCTTCAATCAGATTTATGTGGGCAATTTCCATTACCTCGTTTTCAAGGTCAGAGTAATCCTCAATGTAAATCCCGTAGGGAACTACAAGATTTGCAATATTTCCGGCGGTATCTATATCCTTTGTGTTTACTGTTACGGATATTTCGGTCCAGCTTTCATTAGTGTTAATACTGTTTTCGTTTTCCAAATTTATTCTCCTAAATTAACTTTGTGTTCTGTAGATGAAAGTCCGTGGTTATAGAGCTTCCTGTTGTCAAGTGCCCACTGCCTGTCGGTAAAATCTCCCGCTTCAACCTTTGAGGTTGCATTGTTGATTTCAAAAATAGTTGCGTCTAAGGCGTCGAGAGAGGAGAGTATTTCCGCCTCCAAAAACATAGGCCTTACAGGTGAGCCATACTCCGGTTCGCCGTGATGTGACAGCACCATATGCTCAAGAAGAATTACCTTTTCGCTGTTAATTCCCAGTTTTTTTGCAGTTTCGTCTATATACATTGCACCTTTTACAAGATGACCTATGAGCTCACCGCCTACCGTGTAGCCGCTGCAAAGCCCGGACTTGCCTGTTTCCATCTCAAAGGTTTTTGCCGTATCGTGAAGAATTGCACCCGAAAGCAAAAGCTCTCTGTTGACGTTCGGATAAATTCTGCATATTTTTTCCGCCATTTCAACTATTGATGCAGTGTGGAGCATAAGTCCGCCCACAATAGCGTGGTGAAGCCTGTAGGCTGCGGGATAAACCTCCAGCTTTTCACGGTTTTCCGTCATTATGCGGGATACTATTGCCTTAAGCTCACTGTCTTTAAAGCTATTTACTTTGCTTAAAAGATTTGCAAAAACTGCCTTGCCGCTGTATTCGGAGGAAGGCACAAATTCTTTAATCATATCGTCAGGAGCAGGTTTAATTGTGTTAATTGTAAGCTGGGTTTTTCCCTTGTAATTGTCTACCGTGTATTCAATTTCAACAACGTCGCTTGCGGCGAACTGCCCGTTGTTTTCAAATCTCCATATCTTTGCAGGGTATTCTTTTTTATCACTTCCTATTACGGTAAGGTCAAGATATCCGTTGCCGTTTTTATCCTTCTTTTCGGTAAGCTCCTTTATCATTGCAAAAGACATATGCTTTTTCCTTCCATTCATTAATTGTTACATAGTGATTATACAATATTTCTGCTTTTTATTCAATCCTTATTTGTACAATGTACCAAAGACAGGACAATAAATTTGTGAATAATTAACAACTTGTTTACTTGACAAAGACATTTATGATTGCTATTATAACTTATATATAATAAATTATTATGGCAAATTGTAATTTATATTATTGATTAATGGGAGTGATAATCCTTGAAAAATACAGATAATCTTTGTATGAACTGCTTTGAAGAACTTACAAGCGGAAACGTTTGCGAGGAATGCGGTTTCGATAACGACAGCACCGAAGATATAATTTATCTTCAGATGAGAACCGTTCTTAACGAAAGGTATGTTGTAGGAAAACTTGTTGCCCACGAAAGCGACGCCGCAGTTTATATGGGCTATGATACTCAGCTTGACGAAATAGTAACCATCAGAGAATTTCTGCCTAAGGGTATAGCAGTCAGACTGGAAGGCAACCTGGAAGTTCATATAAGAGAGCGTTATAAAGAATGCTTCAGCAGACTTAAAGCGTCTTTTTTGAATCTTTGGTCAACCCTTATAAAGATGAGAAATCTCTCTGCCGTAATTTCCACATATGATGTATTTGAGCTTAATTCAACAGCTTATGCGGTCAGTGAATATATGGAGTCAATTTCTTTAAGAGAATTTCTTTTAAGAAATCCTGACGGCAATATTGAATGGGAACAGGCAAGAATAATGTTTATGCCTGTTTTGACTACTCTTGAGTCACTTCATTCAAACGGAATTATTCACGGCGGAATCTGCCCCGATAATCTCCTTCTTTGCCGTGACGGTAAGGTAAGACTTAAGGGCTTCTGTATCTCAGAGGCAAATACAATGTCGTCCGAGCTTGAATTTAATGTTAACGACGGATACACTGCCATTGAGCAGTATGACAATAATCATAAAATGTGTCCTGCAACGGATATTTATGCGTTTTCAGCCTGTATTTTCAGAGCTTTGGTCGGTCAGAATCCTCCTGACGCAAAGTCAAGGGAAACAAATGATAAACTGATGATTCCGAATACTATTGCCGAAAAAATTCCGACCTATGTTATAAGGGCATTAGGCGGCGGACTTCAGATTTATCCTGAGAAAAGGACGCAGGATATAAATACATTCAGGGAACAGCTTAATGCTGCGCCTGCCGTTGTTGCCGCCTCCGCTCCTGCACCTAAGATAGTCACAAAAAAGGCAGAGGAAGAATTTGACGCTGTAACAGAGGAAGAGAATTACAGAGGATATCCGGGCTACGATGACGTTAAGAATAAAGGCAGAAACAATAAAATAATAATAGCTGTTCTTGTTGTACTTATTGCTGCTGCCTGTGTGGCAGGGGTGATAGTTGCCAGAAACGGCGGCTTCAGCAAGCCTGAGGAATCTTCTGCTCCTGTTCAGACTGCAACATATACCGTTCCCGATTTTACTTCTGCAGGATATACTCAGAGCGATATTGAAAATATCGGTGCTTGGAATAAGCAGTTTAAGATTACTTTTGAATCGCAGTATTCCGTCGATGTTGACGAGGGAATTGTGTTTAAGCAAAGCGTAACAGCAGGCGAAACGGTTGACGAGGGAACAGAAATAATCCTGACAGTAAGCAAGGGTGTTCAGACTGTGGAAGTTCCGGACGTAGGCGGTTTAACCCTTGAAGAAGCTACCGAAAAACTGAAAGAAGCAGGATTAGAGGTTTCATCGGTTGAGGTTTATAACGACGGCGCTCATGCAGAAAATACAGTTAAATCAAGCTACGGTATGGCACCTAAAGCAGGCTCTGTCTGCGCAGTAGGCGATGAGGTTATCCTTCAGGTCTACGGAGAAGTTGTAACTACAACAGAACCGTCAACAACTGAGGAAAGCGAATAATTTTAAACAGTAAAAAATCACCCTCCCGAAACAAGTCGGGAGGGTTTTGCTGTATTTTGAGATTTTATTATTTTAAATAATGTATTGTTTTAACGGCTTTACCGTCTTTATAATAAACTCTCGGAACACGTCTTGCCACTCTGCAGGGAAGTTCATAATTAAATGAATGGGCGATGCTTGAAACCTCTTCCATAGATAAAACAGTGTTTCCGTCTTTGCCTACAAGAGTGACGATATCGTCAACCTTAACATTCGGAATTTCCGTTACATCAATCATAAACTGATCCATGCAAACTCTTCCTACGATGTCGGCGTACTGACCTTTTACGATTACTTTACCGATATTTGAAAGGCATCTGGGATAACCGTCCGCATATCCTATAGGAACGGTGGCAATAATTCTGCTTTCTTTTGTGGTGTATGTGCCACCGTAGGAAATTTCGCGTCCTGCCTCCAGCTCTTTAACATGGGTGATATGAGCTTTCCATTCCATAGCAGGTCTGATGTCAAGAAGAGATTTGTCAACCTCCTCCGACGGATACAGACCGTAGGTGATTATGCCTGAGCGAACCATATCAAAATATTTGTTAAAATTCATTATTCCTGCTGAATTATTCAAATGCTTAATCGGAATATTTATTCCTCGTTCTTCAAGCATTGTAACAAATTTTATATATTTATCCCTCTGTGCCTCTGCCTTGGTCAAATTCTTTTCATCGGCAGTTGCAAAATGGGAAAACAGTCCCTCAGCCTCAATATTCGGAAGCTGAGTTATTTTTTTGCAGATGTTTGCGCTCTCTTCATTAACCTGAAAGCCGATTCTGCTCATACCCGTATCAATACAAAAATGGAAAGGGACGGTTTTATTTTGCTTAACAGCCTCGTCTGACAACGCTTTTGCTTCATCATAAGAGAAAATCGGAATGCGTATATTTCCGGCAACTATTCTTTCAAAATATGCAGGAGAAACAAATCCGAGTATGAGAATCGGAATTTTAATTCCTGCGTTGATAAGCTCCTCAGCCTCTTCTATACAGGCGACACCGAAAAAGTCACATTTGCTTTCAAGAAATTTGCCTATCTCAACTGCGCCGTGACCGTAGGCGTCGGCCTTTATTACACCTAAAAGTTTTGCTTTGCCGTCGATTTTTTTCAGAACATTGTCAATATTGTATTCTATTGCGTCCAAATCTATTTTTGCATATGTTCTTTCGTACATTGAAAATTACCTCTGTCAGTCAGCCCTGCACTGCTCCTCAAAATCTGCTACAAGAGCGTCCTGAATTGTTTTAAGCATTTCGGGAGCCTTCCCGCCGACAGGTTTGCCGTCAACAGTTGCGGCAGCAAGGCAGAACGAGCCTGTAGAATGGACAACAATCTCATCGGCGTTCATAAGTTCATCAAGGGTATATTCTCTTTCTTCCACACCGTATCCGAGCTTTTCAGCAAATGCAAGCAGACGAAGTCTGGCAGTACCGGGGAGAATGTGGTTTGTCAAAGGATGAGAAATAACTTTTCCATCCTTGAAGATTGAGCAGTTTGAATGTGCGCACTCCGTAACGATATTTCCTCTGTGGAAGATTGCTTCGTCACAGCCTGCTCTGTCTGCTGCTGTTGCGGCAAGGCATGAGGGGATAAGGTTAAGAGTTTTAACATTGCAGTATTCAAATCTCTTATCTTCATATGTAATAAGGTTTACTTTTTTATATGTGTCTGCAACAGGAGAGGGAGTAAGTGTAATCCAAAGGTTAGCCTTAATATCTTCTGTATAGATGTGGCCTCTTAGTCCCGAACCTCTTGTTACCTGCATGTATACAAACTGGTCGCCGCTGTCGACCTTCTGTACAAGCTCATTCAAAAGTTTTTCAAGTTCTGCTCTTTCAACAGGCATATTGATATCAAGAAGTTTTGCGGAATTGTAGAATCTGTCAAGATGTGCATCAATATCAAAAATTTTGTGATTATGAGCATAAGTAGCGTCATAAATACCATCTCCGAACCAGCAAACCCTGTCCAGCATAGGAATTTGCATTTCTTCAATAAGTCCGTATTTACCGTTGTAGTAGCCTAAATTTTTCATAACCTTTGTCCCCTTTTTAAAAAAGGCAAAGATACCGCTGCAGGCACCTTTACTACTCCTAAATATTTTAATACCAAAAGAGTAAAAAGTAAAGCGGAAATTTAATTATGTACATAAGTTTAAAAAGTTATAATAAATTGCATAAAAAGAAAGAAGGTCGGGTACCGATATCCCGACCTTCCCCTCTCTGTCATTACAAACTATGGAGGACCAAGAGTTCAAGACGGTGCGGCCCGCCTCAAATCTAATTTAATTATAGTGTATGTTGCACAGTTTGTCAATAGAATTGATAATATTTTTTAAACAAAATTACAAAAATTAAAAAACAAAAATGTGAAAATTATTTTTGTAAATATGAAAAAAGTGAAATTTTACGGACTATACCTGAAATTTATAAACACACTATTGACATAGAACAAATGTTCTTATAATATAGATAACTGTCAAGGCGACAGCTTTGAATATGAAAGATAAAAAGCAATTTTCGGCAGACAGTTTTCCGCCCCGTACATACTGCCGAAGTTGCAAGAAAGAAGGGCAGCAAATGAATATTGATGAATTGGCTCGTGAATACGAGGGGCAGTACAGGATGCTTTGCGCAAAACTTGACGGACTTAGACCGCTTCTTTGCATATACAGCGGAAATGACCTTGTCCTGCTCAGAAAAAGAATTAAAATATATTATGATATGGCTTGTGAATGTAAAAGAATTTCTGACTTGCTTTCCTGCTATTATGATGAGGAGGGATTGCATTGAAGAGCTTTTTGGAGGAATGTGTTGCTGACAGAGACTTTTTTGAAGATGACAGTGACGACGAACAAAAAATCCTCAGAAAATCCCTTTCCTGCGTTTTATATAAAATTATTGAAAACGAACTGACACCGAGACAGAGTATTTGTCTGCGTCTGTTTTATATTCACGGAAAAACCCAGACAGAAATTGCAAGAGAACTGAAACTTTCTCAGCCGACTGTCTGCAGGCATATCAATACTGCAAAAGCAATAGTCAATAAAATTCTCGGATATTGCCTTTATTCGGTAAAAAAGGCTAATGAACAGTGGCTGAAAATTGAATAGAATATCCAATTTCCGCCACTGCAGGCAGTTGATACAGCGTCAGCTATTCTTCAGGCTTTCGCCACTGCCGCCAACAACTGGAAAGCACGCACCTATTTATCATATGAGGTGCGTGCTTTTTTTGTTATTTTTATATATTGATAATAATTGCCGTTATGAACATAATTATATAAATTACAGGCTGGTGGAGCAGGTAAATCCACAGACTGTTTTTTCCTGCGAAGCAAAGAAATCTGCTTCTTTTTTTATACATTCCCTGCGGGAATTTTTCGTCCTTTGCAGGCTTTCCTAAAAATGCGCCGAACAGGAACATAAATATCCATGGAATTATTGAAAAATAGTCTGCACTTCTGAAGGTATCCGAAAATACTCCGATAGGTGCAAGAAAATTATACTGATACCAGCTTTCAGGCAGGTGAATAATCCCGAAAAGCATGGTTTTTGAATTTATCCCATAGGTAAAAAAGAACAGAAAAAGAGAAATAACCGCACCCATACGGTAGTCGATTTTATTTATCAGCGGCATAAGTATTCCCGTTATAATCATACAGCTTCCCAGGCAGTGAAGAATACCGAAATAAATTTCGCATTTTTCAAAACCCATCAGAGGCATTATCACCGCAGTAACAAGCGTTATTACAAGTCCGCAGGCTAAAACTATAAATCCCCGTTTAAGAGTATTTCTCGAAAGCCTTGAGCAAATTCCAGATATAACGATGAAAATTGCCCAGAAAAAAGGCTGAACTATGCACAGTGCGTCAAAAATTTTATATCCCCAGCTAAGTCCTAATACATCTCCAACGTCCAAAAAAGAGTGGTGGACAATCATACACAGTATGGCAAATCCTCTTAATTCGTCAAGAGCATATATTCTTTTTTTATCAGGCGTCATTAATATCACCGGCTTTGATTTTAATAACGGTATTTTAACATATTTCTTTTATATTGTATATAATAAATTTTTATGATATAATGCTTTGTAGTATGTATTTAAGGGGTGTACATTATGAAGGAATTTACTTCAGTTATGAAGAGTGAGGCAATTACCGTCGTAAACTCAACAAATACAGCAGTTGCGGCAGGTTCGGGCTCTCTTCCCGTTTATGCAACACCGATGATGATTGCATTGATGGAGGAAGCAACCTGTAATGCCTGTGCTCCTCTTCTTGAAGAAGGAGAAACAACAGTCGGTACTAAAATTTCTGTTTCCCACGACAAAGCAAGCGGTACGGGAACTACTGTAACGGCTTATGCAGCTTTGGAGGAGGTTGACGGAAGAAGACTGATTTTTTCTGTCAGTGCCAAAGATGATGCAGGAAATGTTATCGGAAAAGGTGAAATAGAAAGATTTGTTGTTCTTTCAGAAAAATTTATGAAGAGGGTAAACGGCTGATGAGATACAATGCGGTAATTTTTGATTTTGACGGAACTATTTGTGACACAGGTGAAGGCATCTTAAAAAGTGCACAGTACGCCCTTGAAGTATTTGGTTATGAGGTGCCTGATTATAAGGAGCTTACATATTTTATCGGTCCGCCGCTTCTTGTAACCTTTCAGGAGAAGTTCGGTGCAGACCCTGCAACAGCGGATGAGCTTGTCAAAAAATACAGAGAACGGTATACTAATATAGGGATTCTTGAAAGCTGTCTTTATGACAGAATTAAAGAGCTTCTTGTCTCTCTTAAAAAAGAGAATATTAAGCTCGGTATAGCTTCCTCTAAGCCTAAGGATTATGTTGAGGCGCTTCTTGACCACTTTGGGATAAAATCATTTTTTGACGTTATCTGCGGAGTTTCATTTACTGCTGACTGTGAGTCAAAGGCAAATATTATTTCCCGCTGTGTAAAAGAGCTTGAAATCCCGGGTAATGAAATTCTTATGGCGGGAGATAAAAGCTATGATATTGAGGGTGCAAAAGCAAACCTTATTGACAGTGCAGGAGTTTTGTGGGGCTACGGCAGCAGAATTGAATTTGCACGGTCGGGTGCAAAATTTATTGCAGAAAAGCCTGAAGATATTTACTCAATTGCTTTGGGATATTTTGAGCAGACTGAGGAGGTTCAGGGAATTTTCAGCGGTAATATTATATCTGTTCACAACGACAGGATTACTCTTGTTGACGGCGGAACCGCATACAGAGAGGTTGTTGACCATCCGGGCGGAGTTGCCGTTGTAGGTCTTACGGAGGATAATGAGATACTTCTTGTAAGGCAGTTCAGATATCCCTACAGGGAAACAATTCTGGAAATTCCTGCCGGAAAACTTGAAAAGGATGAGGACCCAAGGGAAGCAGGTATCAGAGAATTTAAAGAAGAATGCGGTGCTGAGGCGGAACGCTTTGAGCCCCTTGGAGAAATTTATCCCACACCCGGATACTGCGGTGAAATTATACGTATTTTTTACGCAGAGGGTATTAACTACGGCGAACAGCATCTTGATGAGGATGAATTTCTTGATGTTGTAAAAATGCCTGTTAAAGAGTGCATTTCAAAGATAATGAACGGTGAAATCAAAGATGCAAAAACAATCGCAGGAATATTTAAGCTAAAGGAACTTAAAAATTTATGAGTGCATATCTTGACAATTCAGCAACTACTAAACCTTGCAAAGAGTGTGCAGACGCAGTAATGAAAATGATGACGGAATGTTACGGCAATCCGTCAAGCCTTCATAATCTCGGAATTGATGCAATGAAAGAGGTTATCACGGCTCGTCAGGCAGTAGCGGAGTCACTCGGAGCAAGCAGTCAGGAGATAGTGTTTACATCAGGCGGAACGGAGGCAAATAATCTTGCACTGTTCGGTGCAGTTAAGGCAAAAAGAAGAGCAGGAAACAGAATTGTAACTACCGCCATTGAACACGAAAGCGTTCTTCAGTCTGCTCAGGAGCTGGAAAAACAGGGCTTTGAGGTTATATATCTTCAGCCTGACAGCAGGGGCAATATTTCGGAGGAACAGCTTTTTGACGCTGTGAATGAAAATACAATTCTCGTTTCAATGATGTATGTCAATAATGAAGTGGGAACAATAATGCCTGTCAAATCAATTTCAAGAGCCGTAAAAAAAGCAAAAGCACCTGCTCTTATTCATATTGACTGTGTTCAGGCATACGGTAAAATCAGCATTAATGCAAAAAAGCTTGGGGCTGATCTGATTACCGTTACGGCTCATAAAATTCACGGACCAAAAGGCGTCGGAGCTCTTTATATAAACAAGGATGCTCACTTAACTAATCAGAATTTTGCACGAACCTTTGGCGGAGAGCAGGAAAGAAAAATCCGACCGGGTACTGAAAGTTCACCTCTTATAGCAGGCTTCGGTGCGGCTGTAAGAGCTTTGCCTGATATTGCCGGGCAAAAGAAAAAAATTACCGAGCTTAATTCTTATACAAGAGAAAAGCTCAGTGAAATTAACGGAATTATTTTTAATAACGATACATCATCGTCACCGTATATAATCAATATTTATGTTCCCACATTTATGAGAAGCCAGACTGTTCTGCAGGAGCTGTCTGCAAAATACGGCGTTTATGTCAGCAACGGCTCTGCCTGTGCCAGGGGAAAGAAAAGCCATGTACTGACCGCTATGGGACTAAGTGATGAAATTATAGATAAAAGCATAAGGATAAGCTTTTCACGATATAATAAAAAGGAGGACGCAGATGCTCTTTGCAATGCGCTTAGAGAGTTGATTGCAAATCATCCTAAAGCATAAACAGAAAGAAACCATATGAAAGAAATTATACTTGTAAAAAACGGAGAGCTTGCACTTAAAGGACTTAACAGAAGCTCCTTTGAAGATAAGCTGATTAAAAATATAAAACACAGAATATCCGATTTAGGCAGTTTTGAATTTGCAAAAAGTCAGTCAACAATTATGGTTGACCCGGTCAGCGAGGATATTGACCTTGATGAGGCTGTTGACAGAATTTCAAAGGTTTTCGGTATTGCGGCGCTTTCAAGAGCCTGTGTATGCGAAAAGAATTTTGACAGTATTACAAAGGCTGCCGGGGAATATCTCAGAGAACAGCTTGAGGATGCCGAAACCTTTAAGGTTGAGGCTAAGCGTTCAGATAAGAAATTTCCTATGAAATCTCCTGAAATCTGCAGGGAGGCAGGTGGTTATCTCCTGTCAAAGTTCAGTCATCTTAAGGTTGATGTGCACAATCCGGATATAGTTGTTACAATTGAGGTAAGAGATAATTATGCTTTTGTAAGAGGTAATAATATTAAGGGCGCCGGAGGTATGCCGACAGGTACAAGCGGCAGAGCCGCCGTCCTTATCAGCGGAGGTATCGACTCTCCTGTTGCCGCTTATATGATGGCGAAAAGGGGAATTGAGCTTTGCGCAGTTCATTTTGCATCTCCGCCTTATACTTCCGAGCTTGCCGAAATGAAGGTTATGGAGCTTCTTAAAAAGGTTGCCGAGTATTCGGGAGTAATTACCACATTTGTTGTTCCTTTTACGGAAATTCAGGAGGCAATCAGGGATTTGTGCCCCGAGGAATTTTTCACCATTATAATGAGAAGAGTTATGATGATGATATCCGAAAAAATCGCCATTGAGCAGAATTGCAGTGCACTTATAACAGGCGAAAGCGTAGGTCAGGTGGCAAGCCAGACAATTTATGCCCTTGGCTGTACAGACTGTGCAGTTGATATGCCTGTGTTCAGACCATGTATAGGTATGGATAAGGAAGAGATAATCAGAATTTCAAGGAAAATTGACACCTTTGAAACCTCAATTCAGCCTTATGAGGATTGCTGTACTGTATTTACACCCAAGCATCCTAAAACAAAGCCTCATATTGACGATGTTATTGCGGCAGAAAATAATATCAAAAACCTTGAAGAGCTTATTGCTCAGTCAATAGATAATGTTAAGAAGGTTATTATAAAGTAATATGGACGATGAAAAGAAATTTGACGGCGGTAAAGAGAATGCCGCAGATCAGGAAAGTATTGACCAGATTCTCAAAGATTTTCAGAGCCTGAAGGAAAAGAAGAGTCAGGAGGATTTAGCTCCTCCCGTGCAGTACAGGAAAAATACCATTGATTTTGCAAAGGAACCTTTGCAGGATGAGATTAATAAAACCGACGAAAATCAGGAAAAGAAGAAACAGGTCAGACCGAAAAAAGAAAGAAAAAAACTTAATATTAACTATAAAAAAGTTTTGACGGTAATTGTTATAATTTTAGTTGCCGCGGCAGTAATTGTCGGTATTGTATTCGGGGTAAGATACGGCATAAATCAGTCAAAGTCGGCTTATCTTACACCGTATGAGAAAAAATATCCGAATGTGGAATTTCCTGTGGGTATTATGGAAAAATACTGCGATATTTACGGGGAAAATCCGACTTCCGTGGGATATATTGATATTTCGGAAACCCATTTAAGCTCACCTGTTCTTTCTGAGGAAAATGATAATTTTCCATATGCCGAAAAAAATAACAGCAATTGTAATCAGTTTAACTACGTTGTATATCTTAATGATAATTCTCTTGAGGGATACTACGGCAGTGCACAGGCATATAACAAGTCCACAGGCTTTATCAGTTATTCGGATTTGTACAATGAGTACAGATTTAAGGTAGTGGGAGCATTTTATACAAATACTCAGCCTGAAGACGACAACGGCTACATTTTCCCTTATAATGTTACCGAGGAGCTTACAAATAAAAGCTATTCGGATTTTTTTGACAGGCTTATGAGCCGGTTTATGTATGATACCGGCGTTACTCTCACAAGACAGGATAAGCTGCTTACAATCTCCTGCCCCACAGATTACAGAGAAGGCTTCAGATTTGTTGTTGTCGGCGTTCTCAGAAACGATTCAAACAGTAAGCCGACTGCGGCAGAAAAAACGAATGTTCACTATCCTCAGTTGATTTATGATGAAAGGAATGAAAAAAATCCTTACAATCTCGCTTATCAGTGGTATCCCGAGATAGTGGAAAGGACATCGGAAGGAACGACTCAAACAAAAAAAGAATCCATAAAGGATTACAAGCAGGACAAATAAAAACGAACTGTGAAGAAACAGCAGCATTAATATTGCTCAGCTTCACAGTTCGTTTATTTTCAGTTTATTTTAAAGCATTGACAAATCTTTTTGTTATATCCATAGGTCTTGTTATTGCTGTGCCTATTACTGCAGCGTGAACTCCGATGTCAATAGCCTGCTTCAGCTGTTCGGGATACCAGATTCCGCCCTCCGCGATTACAGGAATGTTCAGCTCCTTAACATATCTCTCCATCAATGTAAAATCGGGGAGAGATGTTCCTTTTGTATAAGGCGTATAGCCTGCCATAGTTGTTCCGACAATGTCACAGCCCAGCTCTTTAGCTAAAGCTCCCTCTTCAAAACAGCTTGTGTCAGCCATAAAAAGCTGATTAGGATATTTGTTTCTGACTTCGGTAAAGAATTTTTCAAAGGTAATGCCGTCAGGTCTGAGTCTTTTTGTAGCGTCAACTGCGATTATTTCACAGCCTGCTTCAACAAGTGCGTCAACCTCTTTCATTGTAGGAGTAATATAAACATCACTGTCGGGATAAACCTGCTTGATTATACCTATTAAAGGCAGGTCAACCTTTTCTTTTATTGCCTTGATGTCAACAATGGTATTTGCTCTTATTCCAACAGCACCGCCGAGATAAGCCGCCCAAGCCATTTTTGACATTATGTAGCTGTCATAAAGAGGCTCTGTTTCAAGCGCTTGACAGGAAACTATCAAACCGCCCTTTATTTTTTCAAGTGTTTCTTCATTAGTCATTTTTATCACCTTAATTATAGTGTATTTTAATTATGGAAATATCCTTTTCGTCGCTTTCGGATATATACGGCGGACTTTTAATC
This sequence comes from uncultured Bacteroides sp., assembly GCA_964535085.1. GTDB lineage: Bacteria > Bacillota > Clostridia > Oscillospirales > Acutalibacteraceae > Eubacterium_R. The sequence goes on along the minus strand of CAZHSE010000017.1, from coordinate 4,026 downwards.
GGTTTTTTTCCCGTGGATATATACTTCCAAAACTTTAACTCCCTCGGAGCTTTTGAGAATATTTTTATCAATAACGGCAAAGTCTGCTTTTTCTCCCTCGGCAAGAACACGGCAGTCAGCATGTCGGTATGTAAGGCACAGCCTGTCATTCACAAGGGGTACTACAGTCTTTCCGCCTAAGTCAACTACTTTTGAATCGTCATAGCAAATAGGAATATTATATCCAAGATAAGCAATTTCCTTTCCGTTTACGACCATAACAGAATATGTTATATTATCCTCGTTAAAGGAAATAAAATCTGCATTTGTAAAAACAGTAATCATAATTACCTACTCCGTATTGATTTATCTCGCTTGCTTAGCTAATAATAATACAAAGCAGGTAATTTGTCAAATTATGATTTATTTTATCTCATCAGCAAGTTTGTCAAGTGCCTGAATATCTGCATCTTTAAGAGTGGTTTTTATTGTTACAACATCTCCGACAAAGGTAATATTCTTCATTTGCTCAAATTCTGCTTTCATAGTCCTTGCGGCTGACGGAGCCCACGAACCGTTTTCAACAAGAGCAACCTTTCTGTTCTGGAAGGTTTTTGCTTTAAGATGGTGAAGAAAATCATTCATAGGAGTGAAAACTCCGCCGTCATAGCTTGAAGCCATACACAGAAGTGTGCTGTGTCTGAAAGCATCTTCAACACATTCAGCCATATCGTCTCTTGCAAGGTCGGCAATGGCAACTCTCGGACAGCCCTTTCCTTCAAGAAGTTCTTTCATCTTTTCGGCTGCCTTTGCAGTGTTGCCGTAAATAGAAGCATAAGCAATGAAAACACCCTCATCTTCAGGTTCATATGCTGACCATTTGCTGTAAAGATTGAGTACCTCGCCGATCGTATCGGTAAGAATAGGTCCGTGAAGAGGACAGATGGTTTTTATGTCAAGCCCGGATGCTTTTTTCAGAAGAGCCTGTACCTGCTTGCCGTATTTTCCTACAATGTTAAAATAATATCTTCTTGCCTCGCAGGACCATCCCTCGTCAGCATCGATAGCTCCGAATTTGCCGAATGCGTCAGCAGAAAAAAGTATTTTTTCACTGCTTTCGTAAGAAACCATTACTTCCGGCCAGTGAACCATAGGTGCTGAAATGAAGTTGAGAGTGTGGCTTCCGAGCTCAAGAGTGTCTCCCTCTGCCTTTGTAATAATGTTATCTGTATTTACGTCTGCAAACTGGGGGAACATCTGCTTTGCCTTGGCGGTGCAGACGATTTTAATGTCGGGATACATTGAAACAACATTCATAATATTTGCCGAATGATCAGGCTCAAGGTGCTGAACTACGAGATAATCGGGAGTTCTGCCGTTTAATGCTTCTTTAAGATTATCTGTCCACTCTTCGCTTACAGCAGAATCAACCGTATCCATTATCGCTGTTTTATCGTCAAGTATGACGTATGAATTATATGCCATACCGTTAGGTACTATATATTGTCCTTCAAATAAATCAATATCGTATGTGCTTGCACCGATATATTTAACGCTGTCTGAAATATTTATATTGTTCATTGGCTTTTCTCCTTTTTGTTTTTGTCTATATTACCACAAAATGACATTGTGTTCAACATATATAAATTTAAAACGGTAAAATATTTTTGAAATCCCTATTGACAGTTTGATTATTCTATGCTATATTGTGGGTGTGATAGGAGAGATAGCACAGTTAGCTTAGTTCGATATAAGAAGGTGATGCTATGAGCAGTGAAAATGCTTTTATTAAAACAAATAATTTGTCAAGACATTATAATGTGGGTAATGAAAAGGTAATAGCGCTTGACGGTGTAAATCTTGAAATTGAAAAAGGAAGAATTTGTGCAATTCTCGGCACCTCGGGCTCAGGAAAGTCAACGCTTTTAAATATGCTTGCAGGACTTGAAAAGCCTACTGCCGGAACGGTCCGGATAGGGAAGTGCAGAATTGACAGGCTCAATGAAGCACAGCTTGCTAAATTCAGACAGAAATATACGGGATTTATTTTTCAGTCCTATAATCTTATACCTACTTTGACGGCTCTTGAAAATGTTGCTTTGCCGCTTACATTTAAAGGCGTTGATAAAAAAGAACGTGAAGAAAGGGCAATGGAGCTTTTAAAGCTGGTGGGTATTGACAACAGAAGTCAGCATAAGCCCTCGGAAATGAGCGGCGGTCAGCAGCAGAGAGTGGGTATTGCCCGAGCTTTTGTTACAAGTCCTCAGGTGGTGTTTGCCGATGAGCCTACGGGAAATCTTGACAGCCATACAACCTTGGAAGTAATGGAGCTCGTTACAGGTCTTGTACATAAAAATAATCAGACCCTTGTATTAGTTACTCACGATTCAAATGTTGCAAAATTTTCCGATGATATAGTAAATATTTCAGACGGAAAAGTAGTTTCGGTTCAAAAACTGAGATAAAGATATAAAATAATTTGATTGATTAGGAGATAAGAATTATGAAATTCAGTAAATCGGTTATCGCTGTTTTAACAGCAGTTCTTTTAGTTATAGTTCCTCAGCTTTACTGCTTTGCCGCAGAGGCTGAAGACGAAATAAAACCCCCGGCTCACAGCCAGGCGGTAAATTCCGCCGAGCTGATATCTGACGGATTTTCCGTTGATAACAGCAACATCAAGCCGGGAGATACATTTAAGTTTACGTATAAACTTAAAAATTCAAGCAAAACTTCGGATATAAAAAATGTCAGCATGAGACTTTCCGGCGGAGAGGCATTAACCATATCAAATGATGTTGACACAATATATAAGGATGCTATAGCAAAAAACAGCACCGCTGAATTTTCCAAGAATTTCTATTGTTCATCATCTGCAGAAACAGGAATGTATCCCATTACCGTAAGCATTACATATGAGTATACTGCTGACGGTGAAACAGCCCAGGGTTCAGCCGAATTCAGCTATACCGTTAAGGTTACAAAGCCCGCGTCATCTGCATCTTCACCGTCGGTAACACCTGTTTTGACATCAAATTTCAGCGTCGGTAAAAAAGATATATATCCCGGCGATACTTTTAAACTTTCATTTTCGCTGAAAAATACAAGTACGACTACAGATATAAGCAATGTTAATGTCCGTCTTTCAGGGGGAGACGCTTTCAGTGTTTCCAAGGATGTGGACACTGTTTATAAAAAAAGTATCAAAAGAGGAAGCACAGAAAAATTTTCAAAAAATTTCGTGTGCGGAAAAAATTGTGAAGCAGGAATGCATCCTATTACAGTCAGCGTAACATACGAGTATACATCAGGCGGCGAAAAGCAGCAGGGAACATCGGAGTTCGGTTTTACTGTTGAAACAAAAAAGAAAGCGTCAAAGAAAAATACTGCAACTCTTACTCCTCAGCTCCTTATTTCGGGCTTTTCCTACGGAGATAAGGAGATTAACGGCGGCGAAACCTTCAATCTTAATTTCACCGTAAAGAATAATTCAGAAACCACTAAAATTCAGAATATTGTTATTAAACTTTCAGGGGGAGAAAGTTTCGTTGTTGCTGACGGAACAGATACCGTTACAATGAAATCCCTGGGTGCAAATGCTTCTGCAAATATGAGCAAGAGCTTTAAATGTCTTTCTTCAACTCCGTCAGGTGTTTATCCTGTAACTGCTGCTGTATCATATGAGTATATTGAGAATTCGTCAAAGCAGACAGCAAGCTCGGAGCTTACTATGAGCGTGCCTGTTGTTCAGCCTGATAAGGTACAGTTTCAGTCAGTTGATTTGGCTGATAAAACAGTTACTGTCAGCGAGGAAACAGACTGTGCTTTCAGTGTAGTGAATACAGGACAGACAAAGCTGTCAAACGGAGCAGTTAAACTTGTTGATGAGGACGGAAAAGAGCTTGCCTCTGCTTTTGTGGGAAATATTGAGGCAGGTGCACAGTTTACAAGCAACTATACTCTTCCCGTAACATTTGAAGAAACGGGCACAAAGAAGCTGAAGCTGGTTTTTGAATACGAGAATGAAAATGCCGAAAAGAAATCTAT
>CAZHSE010000016.1:0-42061 GCA_964535085.1 uncultured Bacteroides sp. | reverse complement strand
TCGAAGTGGTCATAACGGGGCTGACTCGAAATCAGTTAGGGAGCAATCCCCCGCGAGTTCGAATCTCGCCGTCTCCGCCAGAAAAAAAGCAAACCTCATGGTTTGCTTTTTACATACAAGGCGAGATTCGAACAGGTCAATCACGAAGTGATAGAAACAGTCCGGGGGACTGTTTCGGTGACCGCGTGCGTGTCGGCGAGCGCAGAAGCGAGCAGAGCGAAGCCGCCGTCTCCGCCAGAAAAAAAGCAAACCTCATGGTTTGCTTTTTTACATACAAGGCGAGATTCGAACAGGTCAATCACGAAGTGATAGAAACAGTCCGGGGGACTGTTTCGGTGACCGCGTGCGTGTCGGCGAGCGCAGAAGCGAGCAGAGCGAAGCCGCCGTCTCCGCCAGAAAAAAAGCAAACCTCATGGTTTGCTTTTTTCAATGAAATAAATCATCACTTGCGGTATTTTTGAAATATGCCTTTGACATATGAAATAGCTTACGCTATTACACTGCGGTGTATGAGAGGATTATTTCATTCGCTGTGTTATAGTGTTTATAAGCAATATCTTATCTACGGGAATTATGGTTGTTGCCATAAAAAGGTATTTGTGATAAAATTAAGCGGTAGGGAGGTAAAGATATGACAGAAAAAGAAAAAATGCTCAGCGGAAAGCTGTATGATACAAGTGATAAGGAGCTTGAAGGCATAAGAACTCAGGCTCACAGACTTTCTCTGCTCTATAATCAGACTTTTGACGATGAGAAAGAAAAAAGAGAAGAGATACTTTCTAAGCTTGTTCCCGACAGAAAGGACGGAGTTTATATCCAGGGGCCTGTATATTTTGATTACGGTCTATTTACTTCTTTCGGGAAAAATACTTATGTAAATTTCAATTTAACCGTACTTGATATTTGTCCCGTAAAAATAGGGGATAATGTTCTTATCGGACCTAATGTTTCTTTAGTTACGCCTGTTCATCCTATGAGATATCAGGACAGAAATATCAGAAAAAGAGAAGACGGTACGCTTTATGATTATGAATATGCAAAGCCGATTACAATTGAGAAAAACTGCTGGATAGCAAGTAATGTTACCATTACCGGAGGAGTTACCATAGGCGAGGGCTGTGTTATCGGTGCCGGAAGCGTAGTTACAAGAGATATACCGCCTAATTCTTTCGCAGCAGGCAATCCCTGCCGGGTAATAAGAGAAATTACAGATGCAGACAGTATAGAACTTAAGCAAGAATTATTTTGAAAAATAAAAAGGCTGTGAAGAAAAGCATTTTGCAAAACTTCACAGTCTTTAACATTTTGTTATCCCAGGTCAATAGGATTTTTATTATCCTTTTTCGACTCTCTACCGTATTTTTCTTCGTAACCGGGATTGATGTAGTCCTCAATAACTTTTCCGTCCCTGACACGGATAACACGTTCTGCCTCTTCTGCAATTTCGTTATCGTGAGTGATAACTATTACCGTTCTGCCCTCATCCTTAAGCTCATGCAGAATTGCCATAACCTCTTTTGTAGACTTGGTATCAAGATTACCCGTAGGCTCATCGGCGAGAATAACAGGAGGTCTTGCAGCAATAGCTCTTGCAACTGCAACACGCTGCTGCTGACCGCCTGACATTTCTGCAGGAAGATGGTGCATACGCTTATCAAGACCTACTCTTTGGAGTGCGTCAATGGAGATTTCTCTTCTTTCATTTTTTGACATTCCTCTGTAAACGAGAGGAAGCTCAACATTTTCAAGGGCGGAAAGAGAGGGGATAAGGTTAAAGCCCTGGAAAATAAATCCGATTTGCTCATTTCTGATAACGCTCATTTCGTCGTCAGTCAAATCATCAACCAAATGACCGTTTATGTAGTATTCACCCTTTGTAGGAGTATCAAGCAGTCCGAGCATATTCATAAGCGTTGATTTACCTGAGCCTGACTGACCGATGATAGCTACAAATTCGCCCTCGTCAATAGTGAGGGAAACTCCGTCAAGAGCATTTACCTGGTTTTCACCGGGATTATATATTTTATACACATCACGAACTTCAATAAGATGCATAAAATTGCCTCCGATTTACAAATTGTATATTTTAATATTACAGGATATAATTATAAATGTCAAGAGAATAATTATTATGATATTGTAAACATTATTAAAAAGGGGTGATTTTATGAGCATCAGTAAAGATGATTACAGTAAAATGACAGATAAAGCGAGTCCTAATTCACCGAAACTTTTAAACTGTATTAAAGCGTTTCTATTCGGCGGTACAATATGCCTTTTGGGACAGGTGATATTGACATTGCTTCAGAACGCAGGATTAAATGAAAAAGAAGCTCAGGCAGGAACTTCGTCGGCATTGATTATTCTTACGGCAATACTGACAGGCATCGGCGTTTTTGATAAAATTGCACGTCATGCAGGAGCGGGAACTATTGTCCCGATTACAGGGTTTGCAAATTCAGTTGTTTCGCCTGCTCTTGAATTCCAGCACGAGGGATTCATTCTCGGTACAGCTTCGCAGATGTTTACTATTGCGGGACCTGTTATTGTTTACGGTGTTGCATCGTCATTTTTATATGGTTTGATAATTTTTATTTTTAAATTGTATTAATTATTTTTTCTGTTTATTGTATATATATTATTGTTAACAAGATAAATATAATTTATAAGGCTCCTCTTTTAAAAAAAATAAAGAGAAGGCGCAGTTCGATTTGATATATACTTAATCTCCTGCTTAATGCGGGGGATTTTTTATTTATACAAAAACACTAAAAAAGTATATAAAGGTCAATATATATTTGTTTAAATATACAGAATTGATAAAAAGCGTTGATTACTTCTCAATAATTATTGACATATGTCAGTAATTCTTTATAATATAGCTGTATTAAACAGAGAGGGACATAATATGGCAAGACCAAAAAAAGCGCGGACAATCTGCGGCATGCCAAAAATCAATTGCTTTAATGACGGACAAGGCTCAAACGGAACGGTACAGCTTACCGTTGACGAATATGAGGCAGTCAGACAGATTGACTATTTAGGGCTTACTCAGAATGAATGTGCACGGCAAATGCAGGTTGCAAGAGCAACAATTGCTTCAATTTATGATAATGCAAGGCAAAAAATTTCCGATTCAATGGTAAACAACAAAGCAGTAAAAATTGAAGGCGGAGATTACGAAATCTGCGACGGCTCAAAATACTGCTGTGGCCATTGCGGTCAGAACAGATGCGGAAGATGCAACCACGGTAAATGCGAAAACTGCACAGGCATTTTTCACGAAAGAGGACGTGAATGTTACGTTCTTCAATAAAATCAGTTTATATTTAATACATTTTCTCAGGAGGAACAAAAATGGAAGCATGGAGAAATTTTAAAGAAGGCGTTTGGTGTGATGAAATCAATGTAAGCAACTTTATCAAGCTCAACTACACACCTTATGACGGAGATGCAGGTTTTCTTGCAGGTCCTACAGAGAGAACTCAAATCGTTCTTGACAAAGTAAAAAAGCTCCTTATTGAAGAAAACGAAAAGGGCGGCGTCCTTGATGTTGACACAAGCAAGGTTCTTTCAATCCTTTCACATGCCCCGGGCTATGTGGATAAGGAAAGAGACATAATCGTAGGGCTTCAGACAGACGAACCGCTTAAGAGAGGCGTATCACCTTTTGCAGGCTTCAGGAATACCGTTCAGGCATGCCGTGCATACGGTTATGAGCTTTCAGACAAGGTTAAGGATGAATTCACATACAGAACCACACATAACACAGGCGTATTCCGTGCTTACACAGATACTATGAAAAAGGCACGTCATGCAGGTATTCTTACGGGTCTCCCCGACGCATATGCAAGGGGAAGAATTATCGGCGATTACAGAAGAATTGCTCTTTACGGTATGGATTATCTTATTGAGCAGAAAAAGCTGGACAAGCAGAAGGTAGGCGAGGCTGACGTTCTTAACGAAGAAACAATCCACCTTCTTGAAGATCTTTCAAAACAGCTTGACTTTATGAATCAGCTCAAGGGTCTTGCTCTTGACTACGGATACGATATTTCAAATCCTGCAGCAAATGCAAAAGAAGCTGTTCAGTGGCTCTATTTCGGTTATCTCGGGGCTATCAAGGAGCAGAACGGCGCAGCTAACTCAATCGGCAGAATTGCAGAATTTATAGACTGCTACATTCAGAGAGATATTGAGGAAGGCGTACTTACCGAATCAGAAGCTCAGGAGCTTATTGACGACCTTGTAATTAAACTTCGTCTGGTTCGTCATCTTCGTACTCCCGAATACAATGACCTTTTCGCAGGAGACCCTGTATGGGTAACACTTGCACTTGCAGGAGTTACAGGCGAAGGCAAATCAATGTGTTCAAAGACTTCATTCAGAATTCTTCAGACTCTTTACAATCTCGGACCATCGGCAGAGCCGAACATTACAGTTCTCTGGTCTGAGCACCTTCCTCAGGGCTTCAAGGATTTCTGCGCTCAGGTTTCTATTGATACAGATTCTATCCAGTACGAAAACGACGATGTTATGAGAAGAATGTTCGGTGATGATTATTCAATTGCCTGCTGTGTATCGGCTATGAAAACGGGAAAGCAGATGCAGTTCTTCGGCGCAAGATGTAATCTTGCAAAGGTTCTTCTTATGGCTCTTAACGGCGGTAAGGATGAAATCGGTGCAGAACAGATTGCTCCTGAGGGAGAAATATTTGACGAGAGTGTCCTTGATTATGACAAGGTTATGGCTGCTTACAAAAAGTACCTTTCATGGATGGCTAAGCTCTATGTCAACACAATGAACGTTATCCATTATATGCACGACAAGTATGCTTACGAAAGACTTATGATGTCACTTCACGATACAGATGTTGAAAGACTTATGGCTTTCGGTGTATCAGGTATGTCCGTTGCTACAGATTCGCTTTCAGCTATCAAATATGCAAAGGTTACTCCTGTCAAGGATGAAAGAGGCATAATAACCGAGTTCAAGGTTGAGGGTGATTTCCCGAAATACGGCAACGACGACGACAGAGTTGACCTTATCGGTAAAGAACTTATTGAGTATTTCTATAAAGAGCTTTGCAAAACACCTGCTTACAGAGGTGCAAAGCATACTCTTTCAATTCTCACTATCACATCAAATGTTATGTACGGCAAAAAGACAGGCTCAACGCCTGACGGAAGAAAGGCAGGAGAGCCTTTTGCTCCCGGTGCTAATCCGATGCACGGCAGAGACTCCGAAGGTGCACTTGCTTCTCTCAACTCAGTAGCTAAACTTGACTATGCCTGCTGTCAGGATGGCATTTCAAATACCTTCTCAATCACTCCCGACACTCTCGGCAAGGACAACGCAGACAGAGTTGAGCACCTCACAACAATGCTTGACGGTTACTTTGCACAGGACGCTCATCACCTTAACGTAAATGTTCTTAACCGTGAAAAGCTTATTGCTGCTATGAACGACCCTACTCTTTATCCGTCACTCACAATCCGTGTAAGCGGCTACGCAGTAAACTTCAATAAACTTACCCGTGAAAAGCAGGAAGAGGTTATCGCAAGAACATTCCATACTGCTATGTAATTTAGTTTATCTTACAGTTAAAGCCCATTGAAATCATTGTGTTTCAATGGGTATTGTGTTGTCATATCCGTATGAATAATGCTCTGAAATGGCAGGACGATAAATATTTTAAGGAGGCAGTAATAGAAATGGCTGACATACATTCATTTGAATCAATGGCGGCGCTGGACGGCGACGGAATACGCTACGCAGTCTTTTTTACAGGCTGTCCTTTACGGTGTGCATACTGTCACAATCCCGACACATGGTACAAATCGGGAAACGAATGGAGCGCAGAAAGGCTTGCAGATAAAATCAAGAGATATAAGCCTTATTTCAAAAACGGCGGAGGCGTTACCTTTTCCGGCGGCGAACCGCTTTTAAATGCAAAATTTATAAATGAATCGTCTGTGCTTTTAAGAGAAGAGGGCATTAACTATGCCATTGACACATCAGGCAGTGTACCGCTGACAGATGACGTAAAAAAAGCACTTGACGGTGCTGATTTGGTTATTCTTGATTTAAAGTTTTACGAGGAAGAAAGCTACAAAAAATACACGAAAGGCAATTTCAGTAATTTTGTTGAGATAGGAAAATACTGCACCAAAAAAGGAATAAGAATGTGGCTTCGCACAGTTGTTGTACCGAACATAAATGATAATGAAGAAAGCATCTCGAAATATGCCGAATTTGCAAGGCAGTTTAAATTTGAAAAATATGAGCTTCTTGCATTTCATACAATGGGCTTTTTTAAATATGAAAACTTAGGAGAGGAAAACCCATTAAAAGATACACCGCCACTTGACAAAAGCCGTCTTGACGAGCTTCAGAAATTTCTCGACGAAAAACTGTCACAATAAAAAATTACCCGACTTGACTGTATATCAAGCCGGGTTTTTTTATATTTATTTAACTTATTAAAGAACCGCCTTTAAGAACTGCTGAAGCCTTGGGTCCTTCGGATTAGTGAAAAGCTCTTCGGGAGGAGCCTCTTCAACAATATATCCTCCGTCCATAAACAGCACTTTGTCGGCAACCTTTCTTGCAAAGCCCATTTCGTGAGTAACGACAACCATTGTCATACCCTGCTTTGCCAAGTCTTCCATTACTCCAAGAACCTCCCCTACCATTTCAGGGTCAAGAGCGGATGTCGGCTCGTCAAAAAGCATAACATCGGGATTCATTGCAAGAGCTCTTACAATAGCAACACGCTGTTTCTGACCGCCTGAAAGTTGAGAGGGGTATGCATCTGCCTTATCCTCCAAACCGATACGCTTAAGAAGATTTAAGGCATCTTCGTTTGCTTCTTCCTTTGTTTTCAGCTTGAGTTTAACGGGAGCTAAGGTAATATTCTTCTGAACTGTGAGATTATTAAAAAGATTGAAATGCTGAAACACCATTCCCATATGCTGACGGACTTTATTTATGTCGCACTTTTTATCGGTAATCAGCTCATCTTTAAACCAGATTTCACCGTCTGTGGGGGTTTCAAGCAGATTAAGACATCTTAAAAATGTACTTTTACCCGAACCTGACGGACCGATAATAACAATCTTTTCGCCTTTTTCTACCTCGTAATCAATACCTTTAAGAACCTGATTATCGCCGAAAGATTTTTTTAAATTACAAACTTTTATCACTTTTTCTCAGGCTCCTTTCCATAATTTTAATGAGTATTGAAATAATTAATACCATAACGATATAGATAACAGCCATTACAAGATACGGAACCATAAATTCATAGCTGTTCGAGCCGATACGGTTAAATGCAACATACAAATCAGTTGCACCTACAAAGCTGACTACAGAAGTTTCTTTAATCAACGAAATAAATTCATTTCCCAGTGTAGGCAAAATATTTTTAACAGCCTGCGGAATGATAATTTTCATCATTGTTGTGCCGAAGCTGAGTCCGACTGAACGTCCGCCCTCCATCTGACCGGGATCTACGGATAAAATACCTGCACGCATCATTTCAGATATATAAGCACCCGAGTTCATACCGAATACGGCAACCGCTACACCTACGGAATTAATATGAATATTCATCAGCGGCATCAAAACATAATAGAACACCAAAAGCTGAACTACAATAGGCGTACCTCTGAACAGACTGACATAGAGCTGACAAATCTTATCAAATACTTTTATTACCGGATTATTTTTCGGTACGACTCTTACAGCTGCAATAATTGTTCCTATAACAATACCGATAATCAAGCCGGAAACTGCTATAATCAGGGTGTTTTTTAAGCCGAGCAAAACCGTGCTGTATCCGTTTTTGTTAATAAAGAAGTCCAAAAAGACTTCAAACTTTTTACCAAAATTCATATTTTATACCTTAAAAAACAGCCTCACCTCAGATAGAGGTGAGGTCATTTATGTTTACAATTTATTTGATTATGCTACAGCGTTAATGGCAGAAGTAATTGCCTGAGCAGGAGCAGCATCAATGATAACGTAATCAACACCGCCGTTAATTAAATCCTGAACAGCAAGAGAACCGTTATCATAGCCTACAAATGATGCAGTCAAGCCCTCAAAGCCGAAATCCTCACTGCCCTGAACATATGCCTGGCCTGTAGTACCGTTCTGTCCTCCGATTTTTACGGAAGCATCAAACTCTTTAAGTATAGCGTCAACATCCTCTTTTGTCTGACACGCGTCAAACTTTGTGTCATCGCCCTTAACGATAAGCTTCTGTGAAGCTGAATAATAAGACTCAGTGAAGTTTACCTGATTTGCACGTTCATCTGTTACGGTAAGACCTGCTGCTGCAATATCAGCCTTATGCTGCTGAACTGAAAGAACAACTGCTTCAAACTTCATATCCTTAATAACAAGCTCCTTACCGAGCTTCTGAGCAAATGCCTGAGCAATCTCCATATCAATACCTGCAAACTGGTCGCCCTGCTTGTACTCAAAAGGCTCAAACTCAGCGTTTGTAGCGATAACAAGCTGATCCTTTGAAGAATCCTCTGCAGCAGAAGTTACTGCAACAGGCTCGCCGTCACCGAAATAGTGATTGCAGATTTCATCAAGCTGACCGTTTTCCTTGATTTCCTTAATGAAATCGTTGGCCTGCTGAAGAAGCTCTGCATTATCCTTATCAATACCGAGAGCATATTCCTCATCTGAAAGCTCAATATCTACAATCTTAACCTTTGCTGCATCGTTACTGCTTGATGAACAGCCTGCAAAGCAAGCGGCAATTATTACAAGAGCAAGTATGGCAGCAAGAACTTTTTTTGCTGTTTTCATTTTTAATTTCCTCCGTATAATTTCAGAATAATATGAGGGCAAATAACCCCTGCCCCCGTTCTTTTAATAAATTTATCATATATTTGGTATAAAGTCAACATTTTTTCACTTTATACTGCATAAATATACAGCAAATGTATGACATCACAGGAAAACTGCCGTCTTTTTTGCCGCTTTTAATGTATTGTTTAATTATAACTTATGTGTTATAATTAAGATTACAGTAATGATAGAATTACAGAAAGGGGTAATATTTATGAAAGATTGGTACAAGGAACTTGTTGTATACCAGATTTGGCCTCGTTCTTTTTGTGACGGCAACGGAGACGGAATAGGAGATTTGCAGGGAGTACTGTCAAAACTTGATTATCTTCAGGATTTGGGAATAAACTGCATATGGTTTTCTCCCCTGTATCCGTCGCCTAATGCGGATTTCGGATATGACATAGCCGACTACAGAAATATCCACAAGGAGTACGGAGACCTTGATTTGTTCAAACAGGTGCTTGACGGTGCTCATCAGAGAGGAATGAAGGTTATAATGGACCTTGTTGTTAACCACACCTCAGATGAGCATGAATGGTTCAAAAAATCGAAGGACCCGTCATCGCCTTATCACTACTACTATTTCTGGAAAAAAGGAAAGTCAAACGGTAAAAAACCGCCTAACAACTGGCTTTCATGCTTTGAGGGCGGTGCATGGGAGCAGGACGAAAAGACGAAGAAATACTATCTTCATGTTTTCGCAAAAAAACAGCCTGACCTTAATCACGACAACCCGCATGTCAGAAAAGAAGTTAAGGATATAATGAAATTCTGGCTTGATATGGGAGTTGACGGCTTCCGTGAAGATGTTATCACATTCATTTCAAAGCGTAAGGGTCTGCCAAACGGATTACCTCTTCCTATCGGCTGCGGTATTGAACATTATATGGACGGACCGAATGTACATAAATATCTTAAAGAGTACCGCACGGTTACGGACGATTACGACTGCTTTACCGTGGGCGAAGCTCCTATGATGACCCCGGGAAATGCACTTAAGTATATAGACGAAAGCCACAAAGAGCTTGACCTTATGTTCCATTTTCAGCATATAGAAGCAGACGCTTTTCTCATTGACTTTCTGCAGACAAAGTTCAATTTAAAAACAATGAAAAGAGCCTTTTCAAACTGGCAGGACAAAATTAACGGCAGAGCGTGGAATACTCTTTATATCGAAAATCACGACCATCCCCGTATTATCTCTCGCTACGGCAGTGAAAAATACAGAACAGAATCAGGCAAAATGCTGGCAAATATGTATATGCTTCAGCAGGGTACACCTTTTATCTATCAGGGACAGGAAATCGGTATGCTCAACACCAGACTTGAAAGCATAGACGATTATGTTGACTGCTTTGTAAAAAATAATTATTATACGGCGCTTAACAAATTGCATATGAATCCTGACAAATGCTGGGAATTTGCCGTTAAATCAACAAGGGATAATGCAAGAACGCCTGTCCAGTGGAACGACAGCGAAAATGCAGGCTTTACAACAGGAACTCCCTGGTTCCCGGTAAATAAAAACTATCACGAAATCAACGCAGAAAAAGAAATGGCAGACCCTGATTCAATTTACAACCACTATAAAAAGCTTATCAAATTCAAAAAGGAAAATGATGTTGCAAAATGGGGCGACTATAAGGAATATTACAAATCCTCCGACAAACTCTATGTTTATGAGAGAAACTACAAAGGAAAAAGACTGCTTGTCATAAATTCCTTCAGTGATGAACGTGTTCCTTTTGAAGCACCGAAAGGTTTTGACCTTTCAAAAGGCAAAGCAATTCTCTGCAATTATGACTATAATACTGTTCAGGGCAACGGATTTAAGCTCCGTCCATACGAAACGAGAGTATACTATTTTGAATAATCATCAGGAGGTTTCAGATTGTTTCAGCTGAAAAAGATTACTGAAAAAGAGGACTTTAAAAAAGCGAAAAAACTTTATATAGAGGCCTTTCCGGCAGGGGAAAGAATGCCTTATTTTATGCTGAAGCATTTTGCCGATACGGATAAATGTGATTTTTTCAAAATGGATGATAACGGTTTTGCAGGACTGATGTTTGTTGTCTATTACGGAGATATAGTATATATTTTCTTTTTGGCAGTTGTGCCTGAAGCAAGAGGAAAAGGCTACGGCACAAAGGCACTTGACGAGGCTAAAAAAATATTTTCGAGAAAGCGCCTTATCCTCAATATGGAAGAGGTTGATGAAAAATATGATAACTTTGAGCAAAGAGTCAAAAGAGAAAAATTTTACAAATCAAACGGCTTTGAAACATCAGATTATAAAACCTCGGAAAAAGACATTGTTTATGAAATGATGCACTACGGAGAAGCAGTCAGCTTTGAGGAGTACTCAAAGCTGATACAAAGCCTTTTCGGAAAAAGAATTTTCAATATCTTCTACAGGAAAATAAATTATTAATACTTCCGCTGACGCAGAGATCTTTCATTTCTGTTATTCACATTTATACAGAGCTGAATTATTAATATCTTTTTTTACACTTAATCAGTTGAAAAACTTACTGATTTAATGTAAAATTAGATTAGTTAAGTTTACATCAGGAGCTTTATACTATGGAAAAACAAATATATACAATAACCTCGGACAGAGACGACAGGGTATTTATCCACGCAATGCCCGGGCATTTTATCTCATCATCAAAGCACCTCAATTTCTACATAGGTACGTCAGATATAAAGCATAACCACAGCGTTTCTGTTGACGCCGCTATGCTTATGGCAAGCTACTACAGGGAGAGAGACATTGAGGCTGATTCGGTTTTATGTCTTTATGAAACGCAGGCTTTGGGCGCCTATCTCGCCCATGAGCTTTCAAGACCTAATATGCTCAATCCAAATCCTGACAATACTATTTACACTCTCGGGCCTGAATATGACGCTCAGGGAAATATTATATTCAGAGATAACCTCAGAAAGCTCATTACAGGCAGAAAAGTTATAATACTTATATCCTGTATAACCAGCGGTAAAACTGTTGAAAGGGCAATGGAAAGTGTAAATTATTACGGCGGAACAGTTGTAGGAATTACATCAATTTTTTCAGCTGTAGGAAGCATAAGCAATGTTGAAGTTAATACAATTTTCACTGCTGATGATGTTCCCGGATATCAGTCATATCCGTCTCACGACTGTCCTCTTTGCAGAAGCGGTATGCCGGTTGACGCAATAGCAAACGGCTACGGGTACTCTCTTTTGTAAAATATTCTTGACAAAATTATTTTATTTGCTATAATATTAGTACAAGTAAATAGTACCCAAATAAAAACTGTGAAGCAGAAAAAGACCTTATAATTGTGTTTCAGAGAGTCGGCGGCAGGTGTAAGCCGATACTGATTATACGGTGTATAGCTCTCTGCGGAGTTGCTGTTTTGAATAGTAATTAATAGGAACAGACGTGTGGCTGCGTTATAGGCAAAGGCATTGATTGATGCTAAAGGGCAGGACTTACTGCTGAAATAGGGTGGTACCGCGTGATATTTACGCCCCTATACTATGTGTAGGGGCTTATTTTTATGTCCCTGCTGAGCAAACGGAAAATCCGAAATAATTTTTATTAACGGTTTTATCCCGCTTGCTTATTTGAAAGGAGATTTTATTTATGAACAAGGGTTACGAAAAATATACACCGTTCAAGCCGATTAACATTCCTGACAGAACCTGGCCTGACAAAACAATTACCAAAGCTCCGATTTGGTGCTCTGTCGATTTGAGAGACGGAAATCAGGCACTTGTTGACCCGATGAATCTTCAGGAAAAGCTGGAGCTCTTCAGCACGCTTATTAATATCGGCGTTAAAGAAATTGAAGTGGGATTCCCTTCTGCAAGCGAAACCGAATATGAAATTCTGCGTACTCTTATTGACGGAAATTATATTCCGGATGATGTTACTATTCAGGTGCTTGTTCAGGCAAGAGAGCACTTGATTAAAAAGACCTTTGAAGCAATCAAAGGTGCTAAAAATGTTATTGTTCATTTTTACAATTCAACATCAACTCTTCAGCGTAAGGTAGTTTTCCATACCGATATGCAGGGTGTTATCGACATTGCTGTCAACGGTGCAAAACTTATCTACGAGTTGACCGAAGAACAGAAAAAGATAAATCCCGAAACCAACATTCGATTTGAGTACAGTCCGGAAAGTTTTACGGGAACGGAAATGGATAACGCTGTGGAAATCTGCAGACGTGTTATGGAGGAGCTTCATATCACAAAGGATAACCCGATTATCCTTAACCTGCCGTCAACTGTTGAATGTTCGACCCCTAACGGCTATGCTGACCAGATTGAATACTTCTGCCGTCACCTGCCTAACCGTGATGCAGCCATAATTTCTCTCCATCCTCATAATGACAGAGGCGAAGGTGTTGCTGCAACAGAGCTTGCTCTTATGGCAGGAGCAGACAGAGTGGAGGGTACACTTTTCGGCAACGGCGAAAGAACAGGTAATGTTGACATCGTCACTCTGGCACTCAATATGTGGACTCAGGGAGTTGATCCTGAACTTGATTTCAGCGATATAAATAAAATCAAAGACGTTTACGAAAGAACTACAAAAATGACAGTTCCGCCGCGTCACCCGTATGCAGGCGAGCTTGTATTCACCGCCTTTTCAGGCTCTCATCAGGACGCTATCAATAAGGGCAAAATGTATATGGAAAAGACTCACTCAGATATGTGGGAAATTCCGTATCTTCCTATCGACCCTGCTGATGTGGGCAGAGAATATGAGCCGATTATCCGTATCAATTCACAGAGCGGCAAGGGCGGTACTGCTTTCATTCTTGCCAACGACTACGGTATCAAAATGCCAAAGGCTATGCACCCCGAATTCGGTGCAGTTGTGCAGAAGGCATGTGACGAAAAGGGTAAGGAGCTTCAGCCTAATGAGGTATTTGACCTGTTCCAGAAGGAATACAGAAATGTCTGCGGTCCCTACAGGCTCACAAAATATAAAATCACCGAAGAAAAGAACGAGGATTCTACTCTTACAAGCGTTCATTTCACAGGTGCAATAAAGTACAAGGACGAAGCTCCGGTTGAAATTGAAGGCACAAGCAACGGACCTATCGGTGCATTCTGTCTGGCTATGAATACAATCGGTCTTGGCAATTATGAATTTATAGACTACAGTGAGCATGCTATTTCCGTAGGCTCCGACTCAAAGGCTATCAGCTATATACATCTTAAAAACCCACAGGGCAAGGATGTTTTCGGTATCGGCGTCAGCCACAATATCAGCTATGCCTCAATGAAGGGTATTATCTGCGCCATCAACCGAGATCAGCCGGATACTTTACGTGACGATACAATGCCCGGTATCTTTGATGTTTGCTGATATGGAAGTTTTGTCAATTATACTCAGTATACTTGAAATCATTATAGCAGTACCTCTGCTGTGGGTTGCTGTCAGTCTTGTAAAGCTGATAAAAAGCAATAAAGATAAAACCGTAGGGGAGATTTCAGGTAAAATCAATAAAATGACAACTGTCGTGGCAGTTTTAACAATAACAGAATCATTTTTGCTCATCGTGAATATAATTACAAGATAAATGCTTAGGAGGTAAAACCCATGTCGGAGTGGAATGCAGAACAGTATTTAAAATTTAAAAATGAAAGAACACAGCCTTGCATTGACCTTGTAAGCAGAATCAAAGACTGCGAACCTAAAAGAATAATTGATATCGGCTGCGGTCCGGGAAACAGCAGTGCAGTTTTGAAAAATGCTTTTCCGAATTCTTACGTTTTGGGAATAGACAGCAGTGATAATATGATTACCAAGGCTGAAAATGACCACAGCGATATTGATTTTAAAATATTTGACGCGTCGGGCAGTCTTGACGAACTGGGCAAATTTGATATAGTATTTTCAAATGCCTGTTTGCAGTGGGTACCTGACCAAAGAAAAATAATCGGCAATATGTACAATGTTCTTAACTTCAAAGGAATGGGCGCAGTCCAGATTCCTATACAGTACGAACAGCCGATACATAAGATTATTGCAGATATAGCACAAAGCGAAAAATGGAGCGAAAAACTTAAATCCTGCAAAAGAGTGTTTTATACTCTTTCACAGGAGGAATATTATGATATTCTTTCAGAGCTTACCGACGACTTTTCAATGTGGACTGTAACCTATTTCCACAGAATGAAATCCCACGATGACATAATTGAATGGTATAAGGGAACAGGACTTCGTCCATATTTGCAGGCGCTTGACGAAAATGATGCGGCAGAGTTCGTGAAAGAAGTTCTCAAAGAGGTTAAAAAATTATATCCCGTTCAGGCTAACGGCGATGTAATATTCAGATTTCCAAGACTTTTTATGACTTTCAAAAAGTCTGAATAAAAATACGGAGGAACATATGAAAAATTATAAAATCACAGTATTAAAGGGCGACGGAATCGGCCCTGAAATCGTTGACGAATGTATCAAGGTGCTTGACAAGGCAGGAGAAAAATTCGGTTTTGCCTTTGACTATAACTATCAGCTTTTAGGCGGCTGCGCTATTGATGCGGCAGGTGTGCCTTATCCAAAGGAAACTGCCGATGCCTGCAAGGCAAGTGACGCTGTGCTCTTAGGCGCAGTGGGCGGTCCGAAATGGGACAGTCAGCCCGGCAGCAACAGACCTGAAAAGGGGCTCCTTGCTATCCGTGAGGATTTGGGACTTTTTGCAAATCTCCGCCCTGCTAAAATATTTGCTCCCCTGAAATCTGCTTCTCCTATCAAGGAAGAAATTATCGGCGACGGTCTTGATATCCTTATTGTAAGAGAGCTTACAGGCGGTATCTATTTCGGCGACAGAGGAACATATGAAGAAAACGGTGTTGTCGGCGCATATGATACAGAGCGTTACACCTATCCTGAAATTAAGAGGATTGTTAAAGCAGGCTTTGAGTATGCTATGAAGCGTGAGAAAAAGCTCACCTGCGTTGACAAGGCAAATGTGCTTGATTCTTCAAGACTTTGGAGAAAGGTTATGGAGGAAACGGCAAAGGACTATCCCGAGGTTGAGGTTTCATATATGTATGTTGACAACTGCGCAATGCAGCTTGTAAGAAACCCGAATCAGTTTGATACAATCGTAACGTCAAACATTTTCGGCGATATTCTTTCCGACGAGGCTTCTATGATTTCAGGCTCAATCGGTATGCTTGCTTCGGCTTCTCTTGCAGAAGGCACCTTCGGCCTTTATGAGCCTATCCACGGTTCTGCTCCCGACATTGCAGGTCAGGGCAAGGCTAATCCGCTCGCCACAATCCTTTCAGGTGCAATGATGCTCAGATATACCTTCGGCGAGAGCGAAGCCGCAGACGCTATTGAAAAGGCAGTTGACACTGCACTTACAAAGGCAAGAACTCCCGATATTTATGAGGACGGCTTTGAGGCAGTAAATACTTCTCAAATGGGCGACCTTGTTGCATCTCTTCTGTAAAATAATTAAACTATATATCAAAAACGCCGCTTCTTTTGAAGCGGTGTTTTTTGATATTATTATATTTTTTATTCGTCGTCACTTGAAAGTTTAAGTACAGCAAGAAACGCCTCCTGGGGTACTTCGACCTGACCGAACTGGCGCATTCGCTTTTTACCCTCTTTTTGCTTTTCAAGAAGTTTTTTCTTTCTTGTGACGTCACCGCCGTAGCACTTTGCAAGCACATCCTTACGCAAAGCCTTTACGGTCTCTCTTGCGATAACCTTACCGCCGATTGCCACCTGAATAGGAACCTCAAACAGGTGTCTCGGAATATGCTTTTTAAGCTGTTCTGCAATTTTTCTTGCCCTTGCATATGCCTTTTCTCTGTGGATAATAAATGACAGTGCGTCAATAACATCTCCGTTAAGAAGAACATCAACCTTGCACAAATCACTTTTTCGGTATTCATATACCTCATAGTCAAAGGAAGCATAACCCCTTGTTCTTGATTTGAGTGCATCAAAGAAATCGTAAATAATCTCATTTAACGGCATTTCATAATGAATATCAACCCTGTCGGGAGTTATATAATTCATATCTTTAAAAACACCCCGTCTATCCTGACACATATCCATAACCGTTCCCACAAATTCGCTGGGAACATAAATATGAGCATTTGCAAAAGGCTCTTCGCAATAGTCAATATATGCAGGGTCGGGATAGTTAGTAGGGTTATCAATTTCAACTAAAGTTCCGTCTGTCAAATGTATTTTATAAACTACGCTCGGAACTGTTGTAATCAGGTCAAGGTTATATTCCCTTTCAAGACGTTCCTCAATAATTTCAAGGTGAAGCAGTCCGAGAAAACCGCACCTGAATCCGAATCCCAAAGCACCCGATGTCTCAGGCTCATAGGAAAGCGACGCGTCATTAAGCTGTAATTTTTCAAGTGCGTCACGGAGATTTTCATAATCTGCACCGTCGGCAGGATATACTCCGCAGAACACCATAGGATTAACCTTGCGGTAACCGGGCAGAGCCTCTTTTGCAGGATTTGATGCAAGGGTGACAGTATCGCCCACTCTTGCTTCGCTGACTGTTTTAATCGAAGCGGTGATATATCCAACCTCTCCCGCGCAGAGACAATCGGTTTTTTCAAGAGATGTGGCACGCATATAGCCAACTTCAACAACTGTGAATTCTGCACCTGTTGCCATCATTCTCATTGTGTCTCCCGCTTTAATCTTACCGTCCATAAGTCTGACGTAAACAATAACGCCCCTGTAAGAATCATAGACAGAGTCGAATATCAACGCTTTCAGTGGTTTATTGTCATCTCCCGAGGGAGCTTTTATTTCATTTACGATATATTCAAGAATTTCCTCAACATTTTCTCCTGTTTTAGCGCTGACCCTCGGAGCATCCATACATGGTATGCCTATAACTTCTTCAACCTCCCGGGCGACTCTTTCAGGCTCTGCGGCAGGCAGGTCGATTTTATTTATAACAGGCAGAATATCAAGGTCGTGGTCCAGGGCAAGGTAAGTATTTGCAAGAGTCTGTGCTTCAACTCCCTGTGAAGCGTCAACGATAAGTATTGCACCTTCGCAGGCTGCAAGAGAGCGGGACACCTCATAGTTAAAATCCACGTGACCGGGAGTATCTATGAGATTAAATTCATAAAGCTCACCGTTTTTTGAAGTATAGTCAAGTTTAACTGCATGAGCCTTTATTGTAATTCCTCTTTCTCTTTCAAGGTCCATATCGTCAAGTATCTGTTCCTGCATATCTCTGGACGCAACAGAGCTTGTCAGCTCAAGCAGTCTGTCTGCAAGAGTTGACTTTCCGTGGTCAATATGGGCTATAATTGAAAAATTTCTTATATGTTCTTTATCTACTGACAAGAGTAATCCTCCGCTAATTTTTATCGTTTTGCTCTTTTAGCTCTTTTCTGAGCGATTTAATACTATCAATAATAAATTTTCTGCTGTGTATAAATTTATGAATTATTCTCTTTACATAATAAAATAAAATCAGGTAGGGCTTTTTTTCAAGAACAGGATAAATCTGCTCCATAAATTTTCTGTTGGGGAAGGCCTTTGAAAAATAATATCCTGCAACGCCTGTTTTTCCGCTTTTTGCAACATATTCGTCATAATATACCTTTGCTCCGCCCTTACCGCTTCCATATATTCCGAATGACATAACATCATTGAGAAATTCTATTTGCTCGTCCGTAAATTCCGAGCCGTTAAAAACAGCATGCGAAAGCTCTCTAACCTTTTTTTCAAAGGAGGTCAGAGACATTTTTTCAAGTTTAAAGTCAATATATTTTCTGTCAAAGGTTTTGCCGAAATGCTCTAAAAGAACATAAATATCCGCCATAAACCTTATTCCGAATCCGCCGAGAATATAGTGCTTATACATATGAGCAACAGTATGAAGATACAAGTCCTCGTCACTCATATGATACATACAGGAATTTTTGCTGTCCTGCTCTGCATTATCCCAGACATCCGAAAAATCGGGATAAAAAGTATGCTCATTAAAGAAAAGCTCCCTGTGAAATTCAAAGGTATAAAAAGGCTTTTTTGAAAAATCGTCGGAATTTTCACTGCAGGAAAACAAATTATATCCCCTGTTATTCATAATCCGAATAAGGCTTTCTCTCTTTGACTCATCATAGAGAATGTCAAAGTCACTCATCTGCCTCATTTTTTGCAGGGGATAGTAATTTCTGATAACGCTTCCCTTTAAAAGCATAAATTTGATTTGGTTTTTTTCAAGCTCCTTTTCAATCTCCTCAAGCTCTGTTTTCATTGCAAGCATACGGACAAGCTCGTTTTGAGAATAAACCTGAAGCTCATCTGCAATTTCAGCGGGAACATATGTTAAATCAATAACAGGAACTATCACGGAATATATCTGCTGTTTTTTTGAAATCTCCGCAAGTCTTTTCCAGTCAATTCCTTCAGGAGCTTTCGGCGGTTTCTCCTGTTTAATTGCACAGCGTAAAAGAGTTATAAGATATTCACTTTCCAAAGATGAATAAGTCATAATCAGTCCTCAATAAGTTTTTTACTTTTAAGCATTTCAAGCAAAGCCTTCACGTCTTTACGTACGGTTTCTTCGTCAACCTCATACTTGTCAAGCATTGCACTTACAATACTGTCCTCTGTCTGTTCTGTTTTTAAAAGCTCAAAAATGAAAGCCGCCGTCGGATTATTCTTAATAAGTCCGTTAAAATTTTCAGCCGCAGCACCTGTGGCAATGGCAAAGCTTTCACCGTCTATGGAATTCGTAACTATACCGTCCTTAAGTTTCATACCAAATCTCTCCCGAAAACACAAATCAAATATTTTTGCATTATGTTATACTTTTTTATTGTAACAAAAAATCTACAGAAAGACAATAGATTTTATTTTATTTTTTACACAGGCAGGTTACAGTTTCTACGTGAGGAGTTCTCGGAAACATATCAACAGCGGCTACTTTTTTTATGACATAATTTTTATTTTTAAATATTTCCAAATCTCTTGCAAGGGTTGCACTGTCACAGGAAACATAAACAATTTTTTGCGGAGAAAGCTCCTCTATCGTATCAATAAGTGCTTTATCACAGCCCTTTCTCGGAGGGTCGACAATCACAACATCAGGCTTAACGCCTTCATTTTTGAGAATTTCGGCACCTTTCGGAGCATCTGCACAAATAAATCTTGCATTATCCGCAGAATTTATTTCAGCGTTTTTCTTTGCACTTTCTATTGCTTCGGGGATAATTTCAATACCTATAAGCTGTTTTACTTTATCAGCCATGGTAAGCCCTATTGTACCGACGCCGCAGTAAAGGTCTAACAAAACTTCTCCGCCGTTTAACTGAGCAAATTCCGCAGCTTTTCTGTAGAGCTTTTCACACTGGCTGTGGTTTACCTGATAAAACGAATTAGGAGAAATAACGAAACGCTTTCCCAAAAGCTCGTCGCAAACAGTATCACTTCCCCATATTGTGACTGTTTTTTCGCCTAAAATCACGTTAGTGTTCTTCTTATTGATATTAAGCACTACCGATTTCAAACCTTTTACATTATCTCTAAGCAATGAAATCAAAAGCTCCTTGTCAGGTATACTGTCTCCGTTAATAACGGCACAAGCCATTATCTCGCCTGTGGCAAAGCCCTTGCGGAAATAAATATGCCTGAGCAGTCCTTTGCCTGTGTTTTCGTCAAAAGAGGTAACATTTGTCTTTTCCGCCCAAAGGTCAAAAGCATTAATTCCCTTTTCAAATTCTTCAGGCTGGAGCTTACAATCCGCACAGGGAATAATTCTGTGGCTTTTATACGCATAAAAGCCTGCAAAAAGCTCTCCGTCACAGATTGAAACAGGATACTGTGCCTTATTTCTGTAGCCGTTTAAATCGTCTGCGCCGATTATTTCATCAATCTCAACATCAATATGACCTATTCTTTTAAGAGCGTTATGCACCCTGTTTTTCTTGTATTTCAATTCTTCTCCGTAGGTCATATTTCTGAAAGAACAGCCGCCGCATTTTGGATAATAAGGGCAGTCGCTCTCAATTCTCTCCGGGCTTTCAGTGATAATTTTATCAATAATGCCAACTGCGTAATTTCTTGACCTTTTTATAATGTGGGCAATTATTTTATCTCCGGGTACTGTACCTCTTACAAAAACTGCCATGCCGTCATATCTGCCGACGCCGCTTCCCTCGGATGTAACGGAATCTATAACCAATTCAATTTTATCATTTTTCGCTAAGCTCAACTAAATCACCGCTTATATGATAGCATATCTGAAGTAAAATATAAAGTGATATTTTAGCGTGTAAATATGAAAAAATATTAAGAACTGAATTGAGCCTCCGCTGTGTAAGCGGAGGCTCAATTCAGTTTGATAAAATGATAATTTGTTATTCAATACCTAATATATCCGAAGCATCGTCGCTTTCGAGGGTTTCAACCTTGCGGAGATTTTTCTGAATAATTGAATTTCTATGGTCAGCCTCGTCGAGTACCTTGCCTGCTTCATCAACCTTTTTGCGTGCCTTGGCAAGGAGTTCTCCGAATTTATCGTACTGGGTTTTTGCAGCGCCGAGAACTTTCCAAACCTCATTTGCTTTTTCATTAATTGCCATAGTTCGGAAGCCCATTGCAAGTGAATTGAGAAGAGCGGTAATGGTTGACGGACCTGCAATCATAATGCCGTCAGCCTGTATCTTTTCGGCAACACCTGTTTTTGACGCTGTAATTTCCGCATACAAGCCCTCGGTAGCGAGATACATAATAGCGAAGGGGGTAGTTTCGGGGGAGCTGATATATTGTTTAATGAGCCTTGCCTCATCTTTTACCCTTGTCTCAAGTGCTTTTTTAGCCTGTTCAAGAGCTGCCAAATCTCCTGCCTCGGATGCAGCGGAAAGTCTCGCGTAATCCTCCATAGGAAACTTTGAGTCAATGGGAAGATATGTAAAGCCGCCGTCCTCCTGGTTAGGAATCTTTACTGCAAATTCCACTCTGCCGTTATATTTGGGGTTTGTCTGCACATTCGTTTCATACATATTCGGAATTGTCTGGTCAAGGATATTTCCCAGCTGTACCTCTGCCCATGTGCCGCGGCTTTTAACATTTGTCAGAACCCGGTTAAGACCTGTTACACTTGTGGTAACTCCTGCGCTTAACTCCTTCATTTCGCCGAGACTTTTATACACATTTGTAAGCTGTTCCGAAACGGTTTTGAAAGAAGCGTTAAGGCGCTGATTAAGGGTTTCGGTCAGCTTTTCATCAACTGTTTTACGCATCTGCTCCAGCTTTTCTTCATTGCTTTTCTGCATAGAGCCTATTGCGTCGGAGATAGCTTTTGTCTGCTTTTCCGTGTTTACGTTCAGCGTTTCGATAAGTTTAATCTGCTGTTCGTAATTTTTATCTGTGAGCTCTTTCATCTGACTTGAAATACGTTCCAATTTTCCGTCAGTTGCTCTTGCAAGAGAATCCAATTTTTCACTGTTTGCTCTTGAAGACATATCAATTTTCTGACCGAGCAAAGCCTCGGTGTTGTCTTTTTTCGGCTTCCTTACAAGTAAAACAACCAAAAGAGCGACTGCAGTAATCAGCAGAATTAAAATTGCATACAGTAAAATATTGTCCATTTTTCCACATCCTTTGGTGTAATTTTATCATATTATACGATTTAAAACAACAATAAATTTCCTCTGTACGAAAAAGAGGACAATAAAATTTTCTGTTGACTTTTTGAGATTTTTGGTGATATAATAGGCGAAGTCGAGTGGCAAAAACTGTTGATAAACAGCAATGCGCAAGTCCGGATATCCGGGCTTGCGCATTTTTTTATTTTCAAGGAGATGATTTATAATGCCTAGGACAAAATTTCAGGGCGTTGTATTCGGGCTGTTAATGTCATATATTATGGCATACGGAATGGAAGTCTATAACGTCGCAATAAAAATGGGCTTTAATCTGAAAAACGGTTCATTCAGCAGTATGACAAATGCTGTTTTTTTGGAAGCCTTCAAGGAAGCACTTTATATGGGCATTTTTGTTTTTATATTCTCTAATTTGTGGGGAAATAAGCTGGGGGCAAAGTTTGCCGATAAATACTGCAGTCCCGAAAAGGATAATCCCTATTTCTGCCGTATTATGAGACAGGCAGGAACTGTTGCAGTAATGTGCCCCACAATGAGTCTGGTTGCATCAATTCTTTTTAACATCATTTTAGGAGGTGCACCGATATATAATTTACCTGCAATATGGGTTGGAACCGTTCTCAAAAATTTTCCCATGGCTTTTTTCTGGAATATGTTTGCAGCGTCAGGCTTAACGAGAGTGATATTCAATTTGATTTTTAAAAAGAAAAATGAAAAAGAAACTGTTTATGAGGAGGAGAATAATGAGTAAGGGAAAGAAACAGGTAAAACTTTGGACAAAAGATTTTGTATTTGTGATAATTATAAATTTTCTTGTCTTTTTAAATCATCTGATGATTTTGTCAACTTTTCCGTTTTTTATATCATATTTAGGATATCCGGATACGGTTTCAGGCGTTTGTGCAACGGTATTTTCCCTTGTCGCCGTAGTTTGCAGACCGTTTGTAGGATGGATGCTTGACAACGGAAAGAGAAAGGTAATTCTTCTTTTGGGACTGCTTGGTATGGCGACTGCTCTTGCAACCGCCTGCGCTTCGATAGACAAGGGACTCTGTGCAAAAACACAGAGTCCTTTATTTTTTATTTAAACAGTTCGCCGACAATATCTCCCATTGCGTCTCCTATCACAGTTGAGGTACAGTCGGTACTGTCAGCATTTCAACCGCCGTTACCGCCTGTGCTTGGCATATATCTTGTCAAAGTGCCTGCAAGATTTGAGATAGGCATTGACTGAAGAATAATTTTGCCCGGTCCTTCAAGAACTGTGTTGAAAAGACCTTCTCCTCCGAAGAAAATATTTTTAACACCCTTTACAGTCTGTATATCCATTTTACAGCTTGCACTCATCATAACGAGATGACCTGTGTCTATAAGCATTTTTTCTCCTGCCTGAAGCTCATATTCAACAGGTGTTCCGTCGATTTCAATAAACAGTAAGCCCTGTCCTGTGAATTTCTGCATAATGAAGCCTTCACCGCCGAATAAGCCTGCACCAAACTTTTTTCTGAAAAATACGGACATATCAACTCCCGGAGTTGAAGCAAGGAAGGAGCTTTTAGCACATATGTATTCATCACCGGGATTTACCTCAATAGCCTTGATATCTCCCGGGAAGCAGGATGCAAATGCAATCATTCCGTTTCCACCTCTGCAGGTGTAACGGTTTTGAAATATTTTATCGTTTGAAAACATTCTGCCTATAGCTTTTCCGATGCCGCCGTTGGTGGTAGTGTCCATTTCCATATTCGGACTCATCCAGGACATACCGCCGCCTTCCGTAATCATTTGCTCACCGTTTTCAAGATAGCATACTGCCACAGGAAAGGGCGAGCCTTTAATTTCGTAACGCATGAAAATTACCTCTTTTCGTAAATAATAATTGTCGGTATTCTATGAAAATTTCAACAATACATCGTCAATTTGTCTATATTCCTACAATGTCATGTTACCATACTTATAATATTTATGCAATATTTTATATTGAAATATATCGGGTTAGGGTATATAATTTGTGTGAATAATTAAACAGGAGCGATGATATGAAAAACTTTTTAGATAAAGATTTTCTTCTTGAAACAGAAACGGCAAAAAAACTGTTTCACGAATACGCAGAAAATATGCCAATCTGCGATTATCACTGCCATTTGAGCCCCAAGGATATTTATGAAAATAAGCCGCCTGAGAATATCTCGGAGCTTTGGCTTTCGGGCGACCACTATAAGTGGAGAGCAATGAGAAGCTGCGGAGTTGATGAAAAAT
Organism: uncultured Bacteroides sp.; assembly: GCA_964535085.1. Taxonomy (GTDB): domain Bacteria; phylum Bacillota; class Clostridia; order Oscillospirales; family Acutalibacteraceae; genus Eubacterium_R. Next base: position 17,314 of record CAZHSE010000016.1, on the reverse strand, counting down.
ACTGCACGGGGGATGCTTCTCCGAGGGAAAAATTTGAAAAATTTGCGTATACACTTCAATATTGTATAGGCAATCCTCTTTACCACTGGGCGCATATTGAGCTTCAGCGTTATTTCGGTATTGATACTCCGCTTAACGCAAAGACAGCCGATGAAATTTACGATGCGGCAAACAAGGCTATCAGGGACGGAGATTTTAGACCTCAGAGCCTTATTTCAAAGAGTAATGTTAAGGTTGTCTGTACAACAGATGACCCTATTGACGATTTGAAATATCATAAGCTGCTTAAAGATGTCGACGGCTTTGACTGCAAGGTTCTGCCCAGCTTCAGACCTGACAAAGCACTTAATGCTCATCTTGAAGGCTTTGCTGATTATATCAAGAAATTGGGTGGGGCTGCAGGCGTTGAGATAAAGAACTATAAGGATGTAATTGCTGCTCTTCTCAGCAGAGCTGATTATTTTGACAGTGTAGGCTGCAGAGTATCTGACCAGGCCTTTGATTATCCGCCGTATGCCGTTGCTGACGATAATGAGATTGAAGAAATTTTCAAAAAAGCAATGAACGGCGAAAAGATTACTCTTTCGGAATGTGACAAGTACAGAACTCCGATACTTCTTGCACTCGGTGAAAAGTATCATCAGCTTGGATGGACTATGGAAATTCATATCGGTGCTATGAGAAACAATAATACGCTGATGTTTAATTCAATTGGTGCAGACACCGGATTTGACTCGGTAGGCGACGGCGAGGTTGCACAGCCTCTTTCAAGGTTCCTTGATGCTTTGAATGTTAAGGATAAACTTCCTAAAACTATTTTGTTTAATCTTAATGACAAGGACAATATTGTTTTGGCAACAATGCTTGGAAATTTCCAGTCAGCAGATGCAGAGTCAAAAATTCAGTTCGGTCCTGCATGGTGGTTTCTTGATACTATGGACGGTATGACAAATCAGATGAAATATCTCGGTAATCTCGGCGTTCTCGGCAAGTTTGTCGGAATGGAAACAGATTCACGTTCCTTTACATCATATGGCAGACACGAGTATTTCAGAAGAATTATGTGCAATCTTATCGGTTCGTGGGTTGAAAAGGGTATGTATGCATATGACCGGGATATTCTTAAGGAAATTGTTCAGGGAATATGCTTTAACAATGCAATGAAATATTTTAAATTTTAATTTGGGGGAAAAACAGATGAATTTGAATTTAAGACCTAAAGAGGAATGTACCTTTGATGAGATTTCTTTGGGCGAGATTATGCTCAGGCTTGATCCCGGTGAGGGAAGAATTAAAACAGCACGTTCTTTCCGTGCATGGGAAGGCGGAGGAGAATATAATGTTGCCAGAGGACTTCGCAGATGCTTCGGACTTAAAACAAGCGTTGTAACTGCCTTTGCAGAAAATGAAGTCGGATATCTTATGGAGGATTTAATTCTTCAGGGCGGGGTTGATACCTCTTTGATTAAATGGATGCCCTATGACGGTATAGGAAGAACGGTAAGAAACGGTCTTAACTTTACCGAAAGAGGCTTCGGCATCCGTGGCGCTGTGGGAACATCGGACAGAGGAAATACAGCCGCTTCACAGCTGAAGCCCGGCGATATCGACTGGGATTATATCTTCGGAACACTTGGTGTCCGCTGGCTTCATACAGGCGGAATTTATGCCGCTCTTTCCGAAACTGCCGCAGAGGTTGTTATTGAAGCAGTTAAAAAGGCTAAGGAGTACGGCACAATAGTTTCCTATGACCTTAATTATCGTCCGTCACTCTGGAAGGGTATCGGCGGTCAGGCAAAGGCTCAGGAGGTCAACAGAGAAATTGCAAAGTATGTTGACGTTATGATAGGCAATGAGGAGGACTTTACGGCTTCTCTCGGATTTGAGGTTGAGGGCAATGACGCAGACCTTAAAGAGCTTAATATGGACGGCTATTATAAGATGATTGAAACCGTTACAAAGGCTTATCCTAATTTCAAGGTTATCGCAACTACTCTCAGAACTGTTAAAACAGCAACTGTAAACGACTGGAAAGCAATCTGCTGGTCAGACGGTAAAATTTATAATTCCCTTGAATACCCGGGTCTTGAAATTCTTGACCGTGTAGGCGGCGGTGACTCCTTTGCGTCAGGTCTTATATACGGACTTATGACATATGAGGATGCTCAGAAAGCGGTAAATTACGGTGTTGTTCACGGTGCACTTGCAATGACAACTCCGGGTGATACCTCAATGGCATCGCTCAAAGAGGTTGAAGCTAAGGTAAACGGCGCAGGCGCAAGAGTTCAGAGATAAAATAATTGTGTCTTTTTCCGATATACTTTGTTATTCACTGCCCGCAGTATAAAGTATGCAGCTTCGCAGTGAAAGCCTCGTCTAACGAAAAATTCACTAATTATTAAGAATTATCAAATCTTTTTAAACGAAAACTATATAAACAGGAGATAATAAAATGTCTAATAAAATTCAAACACTTGCAAAAATTCAGGAGGTAGGTATTGTTGCAGTAGTACGTGCAACATCTATCGAACAGGCAGAAAAAATTACCGACGCATGTATAGCAGGCGGTGTAGCTGCCATTGAACTGACATTTACAGTTCCTCATGCAGATAAACTTATTGAAGCTATGAGAGAAAAATACAACAGCGGTGAAATCATCATCGGTGCAGGAACGGTTATGGATGCCGCAACAGCACGTATCGCAATTCTTGCAGGTGCAGAATATATTGTTTCACCGTATTTTGACCCTGAAACAGTAAAGACCTGTAACCGCTACGGTATTCCGTCAATGCCCGGAATTTATACTCCTACCGAGGCTGTTCACGCAATGGAATGCGGTGCAGATGTTCTTAAAGTATTTCCGGGAGATATTGCAGGTCCTTCGTTTATCAAGGATATTCACGGTCCTATTCCAAATGCTGTTATGATGCCATCAGGCGGTGTTGATGTTAATAATGTTAAGGACTGGATTAAGGCAGGGGCAATTGCCTGCGGTGCAGGTTCTTCTCTTATTGCAGGTGCTAAGACAGGCAATTACGATAAAATTACCGAAACAGGTAAACTTTTTGTTCAGAGAATTAAAGAAGCAAGAGAAGAAATGAAGAAATAATCTCAATAAAAACGAAGAACAACCAATGGTTTAGAGGGTTTTCAACCAACGGTTGTTCTTTTAAACTTATCGGTTATTGTTTTTTGTGTGTCGTCAAGGCTAAAATGAAATTACCAAATAAATGAAAGAGAGGTAATTTCAATGTCAATTTTTAATCAAAACGGGGGAGCATTAATGGCTCAGAACAACAATTCTCAACAGCTTGGAAAAAATATAGCTGTACTCAGAAAGGAAAAGGGCATGACTCAGGAGGAGCTTGCGCAAAAGCTGGGAGTATCTCCTCAGGCCGTGTCAAAGTGGGAAAATTTAACCTCTTGTCCCGATATAGCGCTTTTGCCCGATATTGCGGAAATTTTTGGCGTTACGGTTGATGCACTTCTTCGTTCAGATGTACAGACCGTACCGAAAGATCTGCCCAAAGGCAGTAATATAAAGAAAAAACTTCATATTATCGTAACCCAGCCTAATCAAAAGGAAAATGTGAATGTCACTATACCTATGACTATTGTAGGAGTGGGCTTGAATATCGGCGAAAAGTTCGGATTGCCTAAAGAGGTGGCAGATGCCATATCTGAAGCAGTAAATCAGAACAAATTTGGTGAGATTGTTAAGGTAAACGGAGACCACGGTGAAACCGTCCGAATTATAATTGAATAACAATATTTATACAGCAAAGGCAGGTCAAACAGACCTGCCTTTGTGTATTCCTGTATATAATCAATGTGTTCCCTCGGCACAGTGCACATTTGTGCGCGTGCCGACGAATCAGAGGGGGTTATTAGGGGGAATGGGCATCTTTGATGCTTCCCCCCTAATTTGCTTTCTTTCTTCAATTTCTTTCGCAATTCGAAAGAAATTGAAAATCCTGCGTTAGCAGAAATATTTTAAAATAAAAGTTACAAGACTCCGCGTCAGCGAAAGTTTCTTTTAAGAAAAGAATAAGATGAGTCATAATTTAATTATGTCGATAACAGTAAGAACATTTCCTTCGACTTTAAATTTTATATCAAAGTCTGCATATTTTACACCGTAAATTCTTTCGGGGTTATTATGGTAAGCAGGTCTGGGGTCCTGTTTTAAAATCCCGATAACCGCTTTGTGTATTTCTTTGGGAATTTTATTGAGCAGACTGTCGTCAAAATCCACTGTCAGCTCATAATCCCTGACTTCCTTTGCAAATCCCTCCGAAGCATTCGGTATACTGTCACAGTAGGCAATATAAGGCTTTATATCATATATAGGCGTACCGTTCATCATATCAATTCCGCTTACTATGAGAACATCTCCGTATTTTTCGGTATGTCTTACTTCTTCAAGCTTAACGCAGGATAACCCGATAGGGTTGGGTCTGAAAGGCGACCTTGTTGCAAAAACGCCTTTTCGTTTCTCTCCGCCCAATCTGGGAGGTCTTACTGTAGGTGACCAGCTTTCACGCAGATTTTCCGAAAACTGCCATATCAGCCACAGGTGAGAAAAATCTTCAATTCCGTCAAGTGCTTCCCTGATTCTGTATTCTTTTTCAAAAATAATTGTTCCCGTAGGCTCTTTTACTATTCTGCTTTGACGCGGAATTCCGAATTTATCGGGAAAATCATTGTATATATGTGCTATTATTTCCATAACTTTATCCTACTGCAAATTCTTTTATTACGCCTAAGGTGTCTCTGATATAAAATGTGGGAGCGGCAAAAAATCCGGAGGAAGCACTTAATCTTTTCGGATTTTCAATTCCGTTTTTTTCGGCTATCATTGTGGCTCTTTTCAAATGATAGTCGGAGGAAACTACGGCAATGTTTTTGCTCAGTCCGTTTTCTTCAATTATTTTAAGAGAATTTTCTATATTTTCATTAGTGTTTGTGCTTTTATCCTCAATATATAGCCTTTCTTTTTCAATCCCCATTTGAATCATAAGGTCATACATGCATTCAGCCTCGGAAATGTATTCGCCTTCGCCTTTCCCTCCAGATAAAACCGCAACAGCATTTTTGTTGTTTCTCAAATATTTGCAGGCAGTATTTATCCGTGCTGTCAGCATAGAGCTGGGCTTATCTTTATATACGGCGCAGCCGAGAACAATTATTGTCTGTTCATTTTCAGCGTTGCTTGAAGAACAGGCGATTACGGAACTGAGAGCCGTGACAAAGCAGAGTATCATTGCAACCGCTGCCGTTGAAAAAGTGCCGAAGCAGATTTTTCCTGATTTTGTCGAGCATATTTTCTTTATCAGAGAAATAATACCATCAAGGAAAATACCTATAAACAAAAAACAAATTGAGATAATTATACCCAGGATATTTCCTATATTGAATATATTTGCTGCAATGGGCGCTGCGAAAATAAACAGCAAAACAGCTCCCAAAATCCGAAACAGCATTTTAAAAATTCTTTTCATCATATCGCATATCACCATAATTTATTGTATACAACGGTAATTACAAGATAATTGACGGTATGTAAACAAAATATTAAAGGCTTTCAATATTGAAATTTTAACTAATGTTTCATTTCCAAAAAATCCTAAATATTTTGTAGTATAGCGATAACTAAAATGTGCAAAATATTACAGGTACATTTACAATAAATGAGGAGTGACAGTAATGAAGGCCACAGGAATAGTAAGAAGAATAGATGATCTGGGAAGAATTGTTATTCCGAAGGAAATCAGACGTTCTTTCAGAATAAAAGAAGGCGACCCTCTTGAAATTTTTACCGACGCTGAGGGGGAGGTTATTTTTAAAAAATATTCTCCGATAGGTGAGCTTTCCAACTTTGCTAATCAGTATGCGGAGGTCCTGCACAAGAACGGCGGTCTGCCTATTGCGATTATGGACAACGACCATGTTATAGCCGCTTCGGGTATCAGCAAAAGAGAGATACTTGAACGCAGAGTAACAAAGAGCCTTGAAGAGCTTATGGAAAACAGAGCAATCCATATAGCAAGCGATACCGTACCAAGTATGAGTGCTATTGAGGGATTTTCAAGAAAGGCGAATGTTGTATACCCGATTATGTACGGAGGAGATGTCAGCGGAGCGGTTGCTCTTATTGAAGACGAGAACCATACTCTGCCCACAGAAACCGACATAAAGCTTGTACAGGTTGCCGCAGCGTTCCTTGGTAAGCAAACTGAGTGAAATTTTATTTATTTTGCACAAAATGTTTCGGATATCTTTGTGCAAAATGTTACATAGGTAGAAACTTGCACAAAAAAGTTGACTTTTTGAAGTGTAAGAATATAATAAAGACAAAGAGAGGAAATGAGATACACAGGAGGCGCTCTGAGTAGCCAATGAAGCATTTTCGTTTGGAAGCCTATGGATACATAAAAGATATGTTTGCCCAGCACCATATGGTGAAACGGGTAGTTCTCTCCCTTATCAGTATCGTTGTTATGGGTTTTGGAATTTCGCTTTTCTCAGTTTCGGGCTTCGGTGTTGATCCTTTCACCTCTATGAATATGAACGTGGCAAGCAGCATAGGAATTGGCTTTGGTACTTATCAGCTGATAGTTAATTTTGTGATACTTTTATATGTTATTATAGTAGCTCACAGAGGCTTGGTAGGTGTCGGTACGGTTTTCAATATGGTCGGATGCGGATATATCTGTGAATTTTTCCAGAATATATTTGAACCTATGGTTAAAGAGCATTATACTCTGGCTCTGCGTGTACCCCTTCTCGCAGCAGGTATAATTACTCTGTGCTTTGCTTGTTCACTGTTCTTTACTGCAAACGTGGGAGTAGGTCCTTATGACGCTTTGGGATTTATGCTCAGCAGAGGTATTAAACTTGAGCATAAATGGGTAAGAGTTATAACGGATGTAACAGTTGTTCTTATCGGACTTGTTATAAGCGGAGGTCTGACTTCTCTGCTTCACGGTAATATTTCAAGTGTTCATAACATCGGAATAGGAACAGTTATAACGGCATTTTGTATGGGACCGCTTATAAATTTATTCAACAAATACGTTTCGGCAAAAATTCTTAATGTTGATTATGAAAGAATCAGTAAGGATGTTGCATTCTTTATGATTAAGGGTGCGATGCTGAAGAATTCGGTTCCCGTTGCAGCAGGACAGGGCAGACAAAATATCGGTTCTAAGATTTCTGCGGACTGATTTTGTTTGCAGGCTGATTTTCAGCCGTTTAATTAATTTTGCGTTTTCACATAAATTTTACCCCTTAAAAGAAAAGACGTTCTCTTCGGAGAGCGCCTTTTCTTTTTGCTTTGTTATATAACTTTTTAACGGCCTGTGCACTGTCGTACACAAGCCGTTAAGGTTAAGCTGTATAATCTTCAGTTTATCAAAGCCACGAGACCTACTCCCAGACCGCTTACAGCCATAAGAGCCGCAAGAATAATTGCGGTAATTTTTACCCATTTTTGCTGCATTTTTATATCTCCTGTTAGTTATTTCATCAGATTGTCAGCCTCTGCAAGAAGTTTGTCTGCGATTATCTGAGCAGAGTCTCTGTCTTTGCCCACTGCTGTTACATATGCTTTTATTTTCGGTTCTGTTCCCGAAGGACGGACAATCAGCTTGTTTCCGTCTGTAAGCGTGTAAGCAAGTACGTTTGATTTCGGCAGGGTAATTGCTTCATTTTTACCGCTCTGAGTATCTGTTGAAACAGAGGTTTTGTAATCGTCGATTTTCGTTACCTTGTAATTGCCGATTTCCTGCGGAGCATTGCTGCGAAGGCCGTCCATAATGTCTGCCATTTTTTCCATACCGCTTGCACCCTCGAAGGTGTAGCTTTTTACAATATTAAGATAATAGCCGAACTCGTCGTAAAGTCCGTTCATAACGTCAATAAGAGTCCTGCCTTGGGCTTTATAATATGCTGCCATTTCACATATGAGCATTGACGCAACAACTGCATCCTTGTCCCTTGCGTGGGTGCCTGCAAGATAGCCGTATGATTCTTCAAAGCCCATTATAAAATCATCAGCCTTGCCCTCAGCTTCAAGCTGAGTGATAAGCTCGCCTATATACTTAAAGCCTGTAAGAAGATTTTTAAATGTGCAGTTGTATTTTTTAGCTATAACTTCTGCCAAATCAGTTGATACAAAGGATTTAACCGCAACAGAGCTTGGTGCAAGAGTGCCCTGTTCCTTTTTGCTGGAAAGGAGGTAATTCAGAAGCATAGCTCCTACCTCGTTTCCTGTCATGAGCTGATATTCACCGTTATCGCTGCGAACGGCAATACCAACTCTGTCGCAGTCGGGGTCAGTTGCAAGAAGCAAATCAGCCTTAACACTCTCAGCCATTTTTAAAGCACATTCAAACGCCTGTTTGATTTCGGGATTCGGATAAGGACAGGTTGGGAAATTACCATCGGGATTTTCCTGCTCAGGTACTACATAAACCTTTTCTATTCCTATTCTGTCAAGAATTTTTCTGACAGGCTTGTTTCCTGTTCCGTTCAAAGGCGTGTAAATTACGCTCAGGTCAGCATTCTTGCAGATTCCGAGGTTGACACATTGCTTAATAACCTCGTCAAGAAATGCATCAATAATTTCTTCTCCCATAAATTCAATAAGACCTTTGTTTACAGCCTCATCAAAATCCATAGTCTTAATTCCTGTAAAATAGTCAACCTTCTGAATATAGCCGTATGTTTCTTCAGCCTCTTCATCAGTCATCTGATAGCCGTTTTCATTGTAGCATTTGTAGCCGTTATATTTTGCAGGGTTATGGGAAGCGGTCAGAATAATACCGCTTGAGGTTTTAAAATGTCTTATTGCAAAGGAAAGACAGGGAGTCGGTTCAAGCTCCTTGTAAAGATAGACTTTGATTCCGTTTGCGGCAAGGATTTTTGCAGCTTCTGTTGAAAAATATTCTGATTTTATTCTTGAATCATAGCCGATAGCTATTGAAGGCTTTTCAAAATGCTTGTTGAGGAAATCCGAAAGTCCCTGTGTAGCCCTGCCAACGGTGTAGTAGTTCATTCTGTTTGTTCCTGCACCGATAACACCTCTGAGTCCTGCTGTTCCGAATTCAAGAGAACGGTAAAATCTGTCAAGAATTTCGTCGCTTTTACCATTGATTTCATTAAGCTCTTTTTTGAGGTCGGGGTCGGCATCTGCTTTTTCCAGCCATTCGTTGTAAAGTGCGTCAGTGTCCATAAAAGCACATCCTTCTTCTGTTATTATATTTTTACAGTTTATATTTTAAACCTATTAAAATATATTGTCAACAGCAAACTTAAATGATATAATCATGTATAGATTATTGTTTCGGTGATGAATATGTTTGCAAAAGTAAAAAGTCTCGGCATTTTCGGTCTTACTGCTTATGAAGTAACCGTTGAGTGTGATATAAGCCGCGGTTTGCCGAGATTTGATATAGTAGGTCTGCCTGATGCAGTTGTTAAAGAAAGCAGGGAAAGAGTAAGGGCGTCTATGAAAAACTGCCGTCTTGAATTTCCTGTTTCGAGAATAACAGTTAACATTGCCCCTGCCGATATAAAAAAGGAGGGAGCATTGTATGATTTGCCTGTTTTTATTTCTATTTTAAAGGCGTCGGGGCAGATTAAAGGTGAAATTAACCCTTATGCTTTTATAGGCGAGCTTTCTCTTGACGGAGAAATAAGAAAGGTAAATGGTATTTTACCTATGCTTATTGAGGCGAGAAACAGGGGTATAAAATCCGTATTTATTCCTTTCGACAATGCCCTTGAGGGCGGCGTTCTTCAGGATGTAGAGGCTTTTCCTGTTAAAAATATATTTGAAGTTATGCAGCATATTTCAGGAGAAAAAGCTGTTTTCCCTGCAAAAAGTGAAAAACTTATTGAACGGGAAATTGCATATGACGTTGATTTTTCCGATGTTAAAGGTCAGAGCGAAGCCAAAAGAGCTCTGGAAATTGCGGCGGCAGGCGGTCATAATTGTCTTATGATAGGTCCTCCGGGCTCAGGTAAATCAATGCTTGCTAAGAGGATTCCAACCATTCTGCCCGATATGAGCTTTGACGAAAAGCTTGAAACTACAATGGTGTATTCAATAGCGGGCAATATTCCGAAGGGTCAGGCTCTGATTGATAAGAGACCTTTTCGTTCACCTCACCATACTGTTTCGGCTCAGGCTCTCACGGGAGGCGGTTCGTCGCCGAAGCCGGGAGAAATCAGCCTTGCCCATAACGGCGTAATATTTATGGATGAGTTTCCCGAGTTTGACAGACGCTCAAAGGAGTCGATGAGACAGCCGCTTGAGGACGGAGTTGTTAATATTTCAAGAACGGCAGGCTCTGTTTCCTATCCGTCGAATATTATGCTCATTGCCGCAATGAATCCGTGTCCCTGCGGTTATTACGGACATCCTACCAAGGAATGCAGCTGTACCGATGCCGCAAAAAAACGATATATGGACAAGGTTTCGGGACCTATTCTTGACAGGATTGATATTCATATTGAGGTTGCGCCTGTTGAATACGAACAGCTGTCAGGCAAAGGAAACGAAGAAAAAAGCGAAGATATCAAAAAGAGAGTGAACAAAGCAAGAGCAGTTCAGCGAAAACGATTTAATGGTACAAATGTAAGCTGCAATGCCAAAATGACGCCGAAAATGACAAAAGAATTTTGCGTGCTGTCAGATGATGCCAACGCACTTTTGAAAGCAAGTTTTGAAAAGCTGGGTCTTTCTGCAAGAGCCTATGATAAAATTCTTCGCATTGCAAGGACTATTGCCGACCTTGACAGTGCAGAGAATATCGAAATCTCCCATATTGCCGAGGCTTTGCAGTATCGTTCACTTGACAGAAAATACTGGAATAGAGAATAATATAATAATATTAAGGAAAAGCAAATGAAAAAAAGTGTAAAAATAATTATATCCGTGCTTGCGGTTTTACTTGCAGGAGTAATAATACTGGATGTTACTCTTTTGCAAAACAGGAAAACAGAAACTGATGAGGCTACGACTAAAGAAGCTGTTTTAACGACTTCTCTTGAAGATAAATATACCGACCCTGTTGAGCTTCAGGCAAGAAAAATTATTGAAAATATGACCTTGTTTGAAAAGGTCGACCAAATGCTCCTTTATTACATACCGAAGGAAGAACCCCTTCAGAAAATGGAAAGATGGCAGTTTGGCGGATATATTCTTTTCTCAAGAAATTTTGAAAATTCCACTCCCGAAGAAACGAGACAGGAAATTGCAGAATATCAGAATGCTGCAAAAATACCTGCGTTTATGGCAGTTGACGAAGAGGGCGGCGGAGTAAACAGGGTTTCACAGTACAGTCAGTACAGAAGCGAGCCTTTTAAATCGGGAATAAGGCTGTATCAAAACGGCGGCTGGCAGGCAGTAATTGATGACGCTGATGACAAAAGTAAATTTATGACCGATTTGGGAATAAATACAGTTCTGGCTCCTGTTGCCGATGTTCCGTATTCACGTTCCGATTATATCTACGGCAGGGCATTTTCAACCGACCCTGAGGCAGTAAGTGAATATATAACAAATGTTGTTACAACGATGAATGAAAATAATTTTCTCTCCTGTGTAAAGCATTTCCCGGGATACGGAAATAATACGAATACACATACAGGCTTCAGCGTTGACACAAGAAGCTGGGAAACCTTTGAGGAGAGAGATTTGCTCCCGTTTAAAGCGGCGGTTGAGGCTGACGTACCCTTTATAATGGTGGCCCACAATATTATTGATGATTTTGACGAAGGCGTTCCTGCTTCTCTTTCAAAAAAGCTCCACAATTATATCAGAGAGGATATGGGCTTTGAGGGGATAATCGTGTGCGACGGTCTCGGTATGAGCGGTGTCAGAGAATATGTGGGCGGTGATAAGGGTGAGGTAGCTGTTCAGGCTGTTATGGCAGGAAACGATATGATTTGTGCTACAGATGTAGGCATTCAGGCACGTGCTATTGCGGCGGCTGTTGAGAACGGAAGGATAAAACTTTCTCAAATTGAGGATTCCGTTGCGAGAATACTTATGATTAAAATAAAATACGGACTTATCGCAGAGGGTGATGTCCCTAACGAGGGAATGATAGGCGACGATTCCGATAAAACAACAACAGCAAAAGCTGCTGTTGAAGAAGATACGGCATATGATAATAAGGAGGATATAAATGACTACTAATCCCGTAATTGAAAAAACGATGAAAAATCTTGAAAAGAATAATATTAAACCCTATTTTGCCGAAACAAAGGAAGATGTTGTTCCGATTATAAAAACGCTGATAAATAAAGGCGAAAGCGTATCAAACGGAGGTTCCGAATCACTTAAGGAAACAGGCGTTACAGACCTTTTGAAATCGGGAGACTATGATTTTATAGACAGGACAGGGCTTGAGGGTGAAGAATTAAGACAGGCTTATATCCGTGCTTTCGGCTGTGATACATTTTTCTGTTCATCAAATGCCGTAACTGAAAATGGTGAATTATACAATGTTGACGGCAATTCCAACAGAGTTGCATGTATAGTCTACGGACCTAAACAGGTTATTATGGTTGTCGGTGTAAATAAGATAGTTAAAAATATAGATGAGGCAATTGAAAGAGTAAAGTGCAAGGCTGCACCTCCTAATACAGTAAGACTGAATCTTGATACCCCTTGCAGAAAAACAGGGAAATGCGTTTCCCTTTCCAAGGAAAAATCATTTATCTGCGACGGATGTGCAAGCCCTTCCCGGGTTTGCTGTAACTATGTTGTATCTGCTCACCAAAGACATAAGAACAGAATAAAAGTTATTATTGTAAACGAAAATCTTGGATATTGATTTCACACTTACCAAACAAAACGGCATACATTTCTTGCTCGAAATGTATGCCGTTTATGCATTTTATGACTGCTTTATGGAAGTAAAAATTCGGAATATACTCCGTAGTGGTCAGAGATGTAGCCGTGTGAAGTATCGTCAAGAATTTGGTAATTATCAGACTGCATATTGCTGAAAATAAAATCAATCGGCTGTTTGCTGTCCTCAAGATTTCCCCAGTCATGATATGTGCTTTTGACTGAAGCTCTGTCAGAATTTTCTTCAGAGGAATCATTCAGCTTCTGTGTAATAAGATTATACGGCGAACTGTTATATGTATCGTTAAAGTCACCCGAAAGTATTATCCCGTTAACAGCTATGTCTGAGGCAGAAATGATATCATCAATTTTATCCAGAATAATCTGAGCCCCGAATGCTCTTGCCTCGTCTGATGCATTGTCGAGATGAGTGTTGAGAAAGAGAATTGTTTTGCCTGTGCTTCTGTTTTTGAGAATTGCATATGTGCATACCCTGTTACAGCCTGCATCGTCATATCTGCTTTCTTTGTCAGGGGTTTCGGAAAGCCAAAAGGTATTTTTTTCAAGACACTCATATTTGTCCTTAAGCCAAAAAATTGAGTTCATTTCGCTTTTTTTCTCGCTGTCATCTCCGCCTCGTTTTACGCCGTAGGAGTCATAGCTGTTCATAACCTCACTGATTGCATCCATCCATTTGCTGTTCATTTCCTGTGTTCCTATAATGTCGGGATGAACGGCACTCATATATCCTGCAAAGCGTTTTACTCTTGCCGAAGAGCCTGTGCCTTTAAGAACATTTCCCCAGGGGGCGGCGCAGTTAAAGCTGACAGCTTTCACATAAGAACTGTCGTCTGTATCTGTACTGCTATTACTGAACGTATAATCCGTTTTTGTACATCCAGAGAAAACAGAAATAATAAGTGCCAAGGAAAGGATAACAGCAAATAATTTTTTCATATTTCACACCTGCTTAATTGAGAAGTTTTATTAAAATCATTATAGCATTACATATGTACCGATGTCAAAATATCTTTTGATTTATTCTTACTTTAATAATTGAATATAAGATATGAGGTTATTATATGTTCCTGATAAAATGATGAATTTGATTTTTCTTGACAGGGTGCGTATTATAATATATAATAAAATGATTAAAAATGACAAGGAGAGGTTTTTATGGCAGCAAAAACTTTCAAAATGACAGCGGAAGGTAAAGAAGAGTTAGAAAGAGAACTTGACTCTTTAAAAACCGAAGGCAGAATTGATATAGCAGAAAAACTTAAGGTTGCACGTTCCTACGGTGACCTTTCTGAAAACAGTGAATATGATGAAGCTAAATCAGAGCAGGCTAAGATTGAGGCTCGTATAAGTGAGCTTGAGTATCAGCTTGAACATGCAGTTATCATTGACAGCACTGACAAGAACGCAGTCAGCATGGGTTCAAAAGTAACTGTTGTAAGACTAAGTGATAGCTTTGAGACCGTTTATGAAATCGTCGGATTTGCTCAGTCAGACCCGACAAACGGCAAAATTTCAGATGAAAGCCCGGTAGGAAAAGCTCTTATGGGTGCTAAAAACGGAGATACGGTTGTTGTTGAAGCTCCGATCGGAAACCTTGAATATAAGATTAAAAAGATAGATTGATAAATTAAGAGGTATGTTTATATGGCAGGAAAGTTTGAAATCACCAAGCAGGGTGACGGTACTTTCACATTTGAATTTTTCATTGATGATAAGTCAGTAGGAAGAAGTCCTGTTTTTGAAAAAGAGGATATGTGCAAGAGAGGCGTTAAGGCTGTTAAGAAAAACAGTAAAATGAAGGTGCAGAACACTCTTGCAGGTGATGAAGAAAAGACTAATCCCAAGTATCTTGTTGAGGCAGACGGAGATAAGGTTAAATATACTCTGTTTCTTCAGACAGGTGCAGTTGCACTTGAGGGTATTGCAGATAACGAAGCGGATGCTCTTGCGGTTATTGAGCAGATAGGCAATAATGCCGCTGCAGCTCAGATGAAGATGGCAGAGGTTGTCCTTTCCGAAAATGAGCAGAAACAAATCAGAATTAATAAGCTCAAAGAGCTTCAGGCTCAGGGCAGGGATCCGTTCGAAATTACTCTTGCAACTCAGACTCATTCTGCACAGCAGATTATTGATAATTTTGACGAGCTTGAGGAAAAAGACGTTTCTGTCTGCGGAAGAATTATGACCTGGCGTGATATGGGAAAGGCTAATTTTATTGACGTTCAGGACAGATCGGGTAAAATTCAGTCATATGTTCGTATGAACGATATCGGCGAGGACGAATATAAAGAGTTTAAAAAATGGGATTTGGGCGATATAGTTCAGGTTGACGGCTTCGTTTTTAAAACCAGAACAGGCGAAATCTCCGTTCACGCAAAGAAGATTACTCTTCTTTCAAAATCTCTTTTGCCTCTTCCGGAGAAATTCCATGGTCTTACCGATACAGATACACGCTACAGAAAGCGTTATCTTGATATGATTATGAATCCTGATGTTAAGGATACATTTATTAAGAGGTCAAAGATTATTTCTTCAATCAGGTCATATCTTGACAATTTAGGCTTTATTGAAGTTGAAACACCTATTCTTAATAATATTCCGGGTGGTGCTGCTGCAAGACCGTTTATTACTCATCATAATACTCTTGATATGGATATGTATCTCCGTATCGCTACAGAGCTTTACCTCAAAAGGCTTATTGTCGGCGGTATGGAAAGAGTTTACGAAATCGGCAGAAACTTCAGAAACGAGGGTATGGATGTCAGACACAATCCCGAGTTCACCTGTATTGAGCTTTATCAGGCTTATACAGATTACCACGGTATGATGGATATTGCCGAGAATATTATCAGAAATGCCGCTAATAAGGTTTGTGACAGTCTTCACATTGTGTTTAACGGTACGGAGATCGACCTTGAAACTCCTTTTGCACGCTTGACAATGATTGAGGCAGTTAAAAAATACAGCGGTGTTGACTTTGCTGAATTTATGTCTGATAACGAAAAGGCAGTTGAAATCGCAAAGGAAAAGGGCATTGAGATAGAAAACGGCAAGGCTACCTGGGGAGATATTCTTAATTCCTTCTTTGAGGAATTTGTTGAAGAAAATCTCGTTCAGCCTACATTTATTATGGACTATCCTGTTGAAATTTCTCCTCTTACGAAGAGAAAGCCCGATTGCCCTGTACTTACCGAGAGATTTGAACTGTTTATTCTCGGCGGTGAATACGGCAATGCTTATTCCGAGCTTAATGACCCGATAGACCAGCAGGGCAGATTTGAGGCTCAGATGAAGCTTCGTGAGGCAGGCGACGACGAGGCTAATATGATAGATAACGATTTCGTTACGGCTCTTGAGTACGGTATGCCTCCTACAGGCGGTCTCGGTATCGGTATCGACAGACTTGTTATGCTTCTTACAGACAGTTATTCAATCAGAGACGTTTTGCTGTTCCCGACAATGAAACCCTTGAATGATGTAAACAAGGGCAATGATGTAAAAAATCAGCCTGTCGAAGAAATGAAGGCTGAGCCTGAAAAGATTGATTTCTCAAAGGTAAAGATTGAGCCTTTGTTTGAGGAAATGGTAGACTTTGATACATTCAGCAAGTCAGATTTCCGTGCAGTAAAAGTTAAAGAGTGTGTTGCAGTACCGAAGTCAAAAAAACTGTTACAGTTCACTCTTGATGATGGAACAGGCACAGACAGAACCATTTTAAGCGGTATTCATAGCTTTTATGAGCCGGAAGAACTGGTTGGAAAGACTCTTATTGCTATCACAAATCTTCCACCGAGAGCTATGATGGGCATTGACTCTTGCGGTATGCTCCTCAGTGCTATTCACGAAGAAGAAGGCGAAGAAAAGCTTCATCTTCTGATGGTAGATGACCACATTCCGGCAGGTGCAAAGCTCTATTAAGAAGTACCGTTTTACCCGACAAAACGGGATGTACTTCATTTGTGAAAAAGCTCTGAAAATACACAAATACACCAAATTTACACCAAATGGTGCTTGAAACGGTGCAGAGCCTTAAAAATCACATAATTTTCAAAATATATGGGCAGTTCCATTGTGGAATTGCCCATTTTCAAAAGTATGATAAAAGTCTAAAATGAAATTTAACAGAGTGGCTAATTATGAAGATTCGGGAAATCAAAGAAAATAAAAAACAATTCCTTTCATTACTGCTATTGGCAGATGAACAGGAAAATATGATAGACCGCTATCTTGAAAGAGGCACTATGTATGTGCTTAATGATAACGGTGTGAAAGCTGAATGTGTTGTTACGGATGAGGGCAACGGTATTCTTGAAATAAAGAATATTGCGACCGTTCCAGAATATCAAGGTAAAGGCTATGCCAAAGCCTTGATAGATTTTATTGTTAAAGAGTATGCCGACAAATATTCCGTTTTACAGGTCGGAACCG
>CAZHSE010000015.1:0-47140 GCA_964535085.1 uncultured Bacteroides sp. | reverse complement strand
GAATTATTGAAACATTCTGACAAAATGGCTGTTGCACAGTAGCAGATGTCAAATATTCTGATATTAACCTCTGTTAAATCGAAGTCGATAAAGCCTTTGAATTCATCTTTATCAAAAATCATATTTGACGGATTTATGTCACGGTGGATAATCTGCCTCGGCAGTTTATCATAAACGATACTGAAATTTTTGAGAAAATCATCATTCAAATTGATTAAATTCTGTACTTTCGGCAATGTAGATTTGACATCATTCAAAATGTCAGCTTGTTTGTAATTGCTTTCATCAAATGTTTTAAGTGAATTGTGTAGCTTCGCTATGCTGCTGCCTATCTGATATGCAATATCGGTATTTTTGAAAATATCCTCACATTTCAACTGACTGCCTTTGATTCGTTTCGTTACGACAAAATAAAGCTCGCCGTTTTGTAAATAATCTGAACCGTCATCGGTTTTGATAGTTTCGGCAACAGGTAAATTTGATTTTGCAAGACTGTTTGCTATGCTGATACTATTCTTTATACTGCCGTAATTCGCAGAAAATTTGATTACATAATCGCCACCGACATAGTATGCATTTTCGCTTTGCCTGCCTGTGTTTTCATTGAAAATGTTTGAAACATTCTCATCCTGCAAATTCCAATGACTGAGTAATTTTTGTATTTTGTTTTTTGAAATCATAATATGTTCCTCCTGCAAAATGTTAATCCTATAAGGCTTTTCACTTTTATAAGATTTGATGAATTCGGAGGGTGAACAATTGAATTCACGCTTAAAAGCCTTGTAAAATCCGGAATAAGTTTCAAAGTCGTAGGAAAGCGCAATATCAACCTTTGTTGTTCCTCTTGACATATCATAAACAGTATGAATCAGTCTTCTGCGCGTAATGTATTCACCCGGAGATAAACCGACATAATGTGAAAACAGTCTGCAAAAATGCACATAGGAATATCCTGCCATATCGCACAGCTCAGCCATATTGATTTCAGTCTTTAGATTATTCTCAATATAATCAAGAATACTCTGAATCGTTTTGCGATTATCCATTGCCTCCTCCTTTCTTAACACCTGCAAGTGTGATTATAGTATAGCATATAATCCTTCAAAAAATATTTCCTGTTCTATCATTTTTATTGACAACGCCCCACTAATAAAATATCATATAATTATGAAATTTTGAAATAAAAGTTAAAGCCAAGTCTGCATTTGAGCAAACTTGGCTTTTTGTCGTTAAAATGAATGTAAGCAAATTCATCTTAATTACACATTTTTTGAAGAAGTTTTAGTCTATGTACATTTTTATCTTGTCACAGTAGTCAACTAATGACTTGTCTGCTTCATTAAATTCTTCTGTAAAGGATTGTAAGTTTCCAGTTGGATTAATTACCAAGTTTGAAAAATCATTATATTTGTCATACAATGCCAATAATGCTTTATAAGCATCTTTGTGTTTTGATGGTGGATTTTTCATTTCTTTCATCATATTAAGAATGTTTTCTTGATTAATTTGGATATTGGCTACCTTTTCTATAAAATCTTTATCGTTATATAGGTTATCCAGTGAGTCGTTGAAATCTTCGTTGAATTCGTTATTTTCCTTTGTGTATTTGTCAGTATCTTCACTGGATTCTTCAAAAATAGTATTATACCATACATCATGTATCAAATTGCCACATTCTTCTGCTTCAATACCACTTGATATTATTTCATAACATATTGCATTTAGATTTTGCTGGTATGTATATGATTTATATTGGTTGACACCAACCCAAGTCAGTAATGCCGCAATCACCAATATTACTAATACTACAATTGGATTTTTCTTTTTTTCAGGCTTCTCGGCATAAATGTTTTCATATTTAATTATAGGACAACCACAGTTAACGCACTTATTGGCATTATCACTGATTTCTTTTCCGCATTCAGGACAATTGATTAATGCCACAATAACATTTCCTTTTAATCTTCATCATCTTCCCATTGCTGAATCCAATTATAAACATTATGAATTGATTCAAGATAAAGAACGAATGATTTCTTGTTTTTATCTTTATTTTTGTTTTTTAATTGAAGATATTCTTCTCTAATCCAACTCCAACCATTTTCATATTCACGAATTTTATTAAGTTTCCAATCAATATTCTGAGAAGGCTTTCTTAATTCAAAAGAATATTTACCATTTTTCCAGTTCTTAAGATAGTAATAACCATCATCTGTATCATCACTTGCATAGTAGATGATTGCTAAATCACAGCCATATGTTCTTTTTTTATTTTTTCTATCTATACAAGCAAAAGTCAGTGCAGAAGTAGAATCTTCAGGGCAATTAAATCTTGTGCCTTTAACTGCCTTGTTAAAAGCATTTATGAAATCTTTATTTACAACATCAGGCAAGTATTTATAACCTTGTTCAGGACGCTCAATTATAAGATTATAGTCAAAATCGTAACCTTTATTACCACCCCTGATCCGTGTAATCAAGTGTCTTCGACCACTGCCAATCAATTCAAAATAAAATGGAGTTTCATATTTTTCTTCCATAATTATTTGAGCTCTTTTGATGACGGATTCGATTTCGTTTTTTACTGGGCTATATTCAGCACGAGTCACATATTCGTATTTTTGCATAAAATCCTCCTATAACCCCAAACCGTCCAATTAGTATCATTACTAAATCATATCAGTATAACATAATTTTTGATTTTGTCAATATGATAAATTCATTTTTATTTATAATTTGTAACACATCTATAGTAAACCTATACTAAAAACATTTCTGTTTATATCATTTTTATTGACAACAACACACGAATAAAATATCATATAATTATGATTAAGATTATGTTTGTGTGCCACGGCAATATTTGCCGTTCGCCGATGGCTGAATTTGTGTTAAAAGATATGGTTATGTGCAGAGGGTTGGAAAAGGATTTTGTAATTGCCTCCTCTGCTACCAGTACAGAAGAAATATGGAACGGTGTGGGCAATCCTGTTTATCCTCCTGCAAAGGCTGTTCTTAAAAATCACGGCATTGACCCAAGCGGCAAAAAAGCCGTTCAACTTAAAGCAAGCGATTACGATAAATACGATTTGTTCATCGGTATGGACAGTGCTAACATCCGCAATATGACTCGTATTCTCGGCGGAGATAAGGATAGCAAAATCCATAAGCTGATGGAATACACAGGCAGTAACGCTGATGTTTCGGACCCGTGGTACACCCGTGATTTTGACAGGTGCTACAAGGACATCCATTCTGGTTGCGAAGCGTTGCTGAACAGCTTAATATAATTATTGATTGAAACTACGAAAGGATGAATTTTTATGAAAACTAAACCACTCAAGATTACAAGTGCAGGAAACACATTAAGAGGAATAATGTTTAATTACAATGCTGACAAGCCTAAAAAGACGGTCATTTTATGCCACGGATTTGCAAGCAATATGCTCATAACATTGCCTTATGCAAAGGCATTTACAGATGCAGGCTATGCCGTAATTATGTTTGATTTTTGTATGTCCGGAAGCGGTATTTCAGGTGGCAAAAGTGTAAATATGAGCGTACAGACTCAAAAGAAAAATCTTTTTGATGTGCTTGAATATGCGAAAGCTCTTGATTTTGTTGACAACAATCACATAACCCTTTGCGGTTGCAGTCAGGGTGGACTTGTATGCTCGTTAGTAGCGGCCGAAAAAGAGGATGAAATTGAGAGGCTGATTATGTATTATCCCGCCCTTTGCATTCCCGATGATTCAAGACGCGGATGTGTAATCGGAACAAAGATCGATCCAAACAATGTGCCTGACAGCTTTTACGGTGTTTTTGTCAAGCTCGGCAAAAAGTATGTTGAGGATGCAAGAGCACTTGACCCTTATGAGCAGATTTGCACCTTCAAAAAGCCTGTTTTGATTATTCACGGAATTGAGGACAAGCTCGTTAAGATTGAATATTCAAGAAAAGCGAATGAGAGATATGAGAATTGCGAATTGATTGAGGTTCACGGAGACCACGGATTTCTCTTAAAGGGCTTTAATGCTGGCAAGAAAGCAACTGCAAAATATTTGAGGGATTGGGATTTGTAACATACTATGAAAATTCTAATTGATGCAGACGGTTGTCCTGTTGTTAAGGAAACAATCAATATAGCAAAAGAGAATAATATTGAGGTCGTTGTATTTTGCGACACAAGCCATATTATAAGCAGTGATTACGCAAAAACCGTAACCGTGTCAAAGGGTGCAGACAGTGTTGATTTTGCACTTGTCAATCAGGTTAGCCGAGGAGATATTGTTGTCACGCAGGACTACGGACTCTCTGCAATGGTGCTTTCAAAGGGTGGCAAGCCTATCACACAAAACGGACTTATCATAAATGACAGCAACCTTACTGTGCTGCTAGCAACACGCCACGAATCAAAGAAAGCAAGAATGGCAGGTGCCCACTTAAAAGGCCCAAAGAAAAGAACCAATGAAAACGACAAAGCCTTCATTGATTCGCTGAATAAACTGTTAAAGGAGTAATAATTATGGAAAAAGCCATTGAAAAAACAAAAGTATTATTGTCAAATTGGTGCTGTGATGAATTAAAGGAAGCCGCTCAGAATTGGCTCGACTCTATCGGTACAGACAAAGAAAAAGAGGCAGGAAAGAAATATGTCCTTGAGCTTCAGGATTCAATCGTGACTGTTGACGGAATGCTTGCATTTTTGCCAACTGATGAAGCCAAAGCTAAGTTTGGTGAAGAAACTGCAAACAAGTTCTATGAACACGCAAAGGAATTAAAGGCTCAAGGCGTAGTAAATTGCGATTGTCCAGCTTGCACTGCAGCATCAAAGATATTAGAATTGAAAGACGAAATTTTGAAATAAGCACAGAAGTATTAATGGGCTGTCTCGCCATAGTGAGACAGCCCATTAATTGATTTAATTAAATTTCTGAAATTACATATTCTGATATATCAATTTCTTCTAGTGTAGGTTTTGATAATAACATTGTGTATTTATTATTATCTTTAAATATAACAATATGATAATGCGTTATATTTCCGTATTCGTCTTCAGAAGTATTTAGTCTATCAAGAATACTATCTATAAAACATTTGGGAAGCTTTATAATTAATGTTTTATCATTTCTGCAAACAAACACCATATTTTTGTTCTGAACATTTTTGATTTTATCAAGTCGACTAAGTCTATATCCAAACCAATATTTTTCTTTATTTCCCTGCGAATACATTTTTGATGTCGATAATACATAGCCGTTCTCTTTATCCTGAGATACATAAATACGATTCTTTTCTACTTCTTCAAATTTAGAATCTCCAAACAGCAAATCTGACACTATTTCCAATGCCTCTTTTTCACTGACAATGTTTGTCGAAGAGGTATCATCGATTATTTTTACTTTTGGATAAGGATATAAATCACAAATTCGGTCAATCAATTCGTTTGTTCGTTTTTCAATGCAGTCAATAGTCCAATGTTTGATTGGTATAAGTTCTGCTGTAAGTTTCAAATGCATAGTGCTCTTTAAAACCTCATTTTTATACTCCCAAACAGAATTACTCATTCTGCTGTTATCAGGTTTAGTTGCAAGTGTCAAATTACCTAATCTATGTAAGTTGGCAAAATAAGTATCCTCGTCGACACCGAGTTCTTCAAACCATTCATCAGTTGGTGTTTGGGGCATAAGATGTTCAATGCTTAATGCGCTTAAGTCAACAGGTGCAGGATTGTTATTTGTCTCTAATCTGTCAAGTACAATCCTTAATGCTGGTCTTTTATATACATTGGCATTATGTAAAATCTCATGCATTTGAATATCAGTAGGCATATAGCTACCACTGGTATTGACATTGTTGCCAACCATTATTTGATTTAAAATATCTACCAAGTTGCAGAAGTTGCCATTACATTTTTCCAGTACCTTTTTGAGAATTGTAGGAAATAATTTTGAAATGTTGTTTGTATCCAAATCGCATAGACTTCTTCTAATCATATTAGCATTAATAGACTCTATAGATTTAGCAAGACTATCTACGCTTACCTTTCCTTGCAGATACAGTTCATATAATTCCATTACTACCGGTAACGGTAAATCGGAATTAACTTTTCTAAAATCAGTTAAAGCCACTTTTAAAGAGCTTTTCATGTTG
The DNA here is from genome assembly GCA_964535085.1 of uncultured Bacteroides sp. Taxonomy (GTDB): domain Bacteria; phylum Bacillota; class Clostridia; order Oscillospirales; family Acutalibacteraceae; genus Eubacterium_R. The sequence continues at coordinate 40,987 of CAZHSE010000015.1, read as the reverse complement.
TTTATATCACCTACATAAACGGCATGATAAACTTTTGCATATTCCACCAAGTTTTCAAATAATAATTTAATATCTGAACACTCTGATTTTACCCAATCAACAAAGCTACGATACACATTACTTTTAGGAACTAAGGTGTAAGTTTTTATTGCTAAAAACATTCTGAAAAACATTTCTAATTTTTTAGAATCTGAAGAAATATAACCTTCAATTTTCTTCCAATACTTTAAGTAGTACTCATCTTGTATATCACTTTGTAGATTCATTAACAAGAAATTTCTTATTAAGTCAGCTGCAGTCAGCTTTGAACCTGTTGCATTAATGCTTTCAAAAATTTTTTGTGCATTATCCTTTTCGCCAATAGGAATACTGACAAGATACAATTTGTCCAATGCCATAACGACCTCATCTAAATTTTTACCTTTTAAGATTAGTCCTCCCAAATACTCTTTTATTGAAATATAGTTTAGATAAATTTTGGATTCTTTATTGTCAATTTCATCAAATTTGTTTTCAACTATGCATCTATAAACATTATCATCTGCAACTAATGGTTTTAATCGATATTTTGGTCCGTGAGAATTAACAAGATAACTCGATTCTATAATTTCAGCACTATTTTTATCACCGTTTTCTTCATATATGCATTTTGCAGCATAAAGTGTTAAAAATATAGTGGTTAATCTCTGTTGCCCGTCAATTATTGACATTTCATTGACACCTAAACGAATAGTTTTGCTCAAAAAGATAATAACCCCTAAAAAATGTCTCGGGTATTCACCATTGATAACAGCATCTAAATCATTAAGAAACTGTTTAACTTCATAATTTGCTCTCCAGGTATAATTCCTTTGGTAAACAGGTACAACAAATTGATCTCCATTTGCAGATTTTAGTAAATCTAAAAGTCCCTGTCTAGTAACTTGTGCTTCTTGACTCATATAAATATTCCTCTTCATCATTTATTAAAAGTAATTCTAGTTTAAGATTATATTATGCTTCTTTGCGGCTCGCTCTAATAACTTTTAATAAAAAATTAGCTTTTATTTTTTCATCATATATAACTTTAAAAAATATTTAACATTTCACTTCTATTTGCTGAAATTCCTGCACAGGTAATGTATTCCTCTTTTCAATGGCTTAGAAATATATGTAGGAATATTGGTCATTGTTTCTTCTATAATAGTTTTTGTTATACATTTGGTAGCCTCGCAAGCTGTGATGGCATTTAATGACTTGTTATGATTAAAACATCGGCTCATTCCCGTAATAAAATTACTTACGGATGAAATTGTTCCATCATTCAACATAACATCTAAATTAAAGACTGCAACTACAGAAAAATCAAGCATTTTATCATGATACGGTATTAACAGCAGTTCACTTTCCCCTGAATATTTCCATTTTGACACTTTTTCAAGAGTTGAAATAAAATCAACAAATGCCTTGTCACTAAATGACCAATTAACTCCGTTAATACTGGTAACCGTGTTCATATCTGGATAATATTGAGTGTTCCAGTAAGCACCGTATCCAGGTAAATAAAAATTAATATTTTTACTTGTCAAGTGATGGTAGTAATTCAAAGCTTTTAGAATATCCCTACCGGTATTTAAATCGGGTCGAGTGATTAAAATTCCAATTGTATCTTCAACTAATTTACTATTACAGATATGCTCAATCATATCTGTGTAGGTAATTGCTTCAATCATTTTTATATTCCTTATTTTTTAATTTTGTTGTTTTCTCTTAACACATAATCACCCATAACTTTGGCAAGTAAAACAGGAACTGCATTTCCAATTTGTTTGCCAATTTCTTGTACACTTCCGTAAAAAACATAATCATCTTTAAAAGTCTGTAAAGCAGCAGCTTCTCTTAGTGAAATCGCCCGGTTTTGTTCAGGATGACCGAAACGTCCATTGGAAAGACTGAAACATTTAACTGTCAATGTCGGTGATGGTTCATCCCATTTCATTCTTCCGTAAACATCAGTATGTCCTTTAAAATTTTTATGGCAATCCAGTACTAAATTTTCAGGCCAATCAGTTCTGCTTCCGCCATCATGCGGCGTTGCTTTGATCCTTTGCAACAATAATGGGCTTAAATTAGCACAATGATGATTTGGAATAGTTTTATGTGTTTCGCCAGTAGCAATAGCTGGATATTTTGCTATTGCTTGGCGTACAGTACGATATGGTAAGAGGTTTGATTTATTGCCGTGCGTAGGTTTTGGTATTGCTGGTTTAAATAATCTGGAAGCAATCAAAACATATCTTCTTCTATTTTGCGGCACACCATAATCTTTTGCATAAAGAGTCTTTTCATCCCATTGATAGCCTTCATTTTCCAGCATTAGCTTAAAACTGTCAAGAACATCAGCACCCTTTCCTTTGATCCCAGGGACATTTTCGACCATGACATGCGCAGGTTTAATATTTTTAACAAATCTTCCAAATTCAGTTAATAAATTTACAGATTTATGGGGAATGGATTTGCCGCTTTCATCAAATTCTTCTCGTCTTAACAAACTAAACGGTTGGCATGGTGCACATCCCACAAGCATCACATCATCGGGATTATTTAATTGAGGGAATTTTTCTTTTAGTTGGTCAGGTGTTAACTTGCATATATCACATTCAAGATATATGTTGTGGTTATTTTTTTCGTATGTATCATGACAATTTGGGTTGGAATCTATGCCTGCGATCACCTGAATACCTGCATCAAGAAGTCCTCTGGTCATTCCACCGCCGCCACAAAAGAAATCTATTGCAATCATTCACTTAACATTTCCTTTGCCCATAATTCTGAATTTCGATCTGGCACGCCAGGTCGACATGAAGTTTGAAGATAAGCCCAGACAATCTGCTCTCTAAATGGACTGCTTATAGAAGCAACCCGAACATATTCAATATCTTCTCCTTTCTGTTTATTGTTCAATGCAATACTAGGGATACTTATCAGTTCCAACTTTTTCATATCTACTGTCATGTAAGGAATAACATTAGTTAGTCCAGGAATAGCTACAAAAGCATTATTATAACCCATATTCAATTTTGAAACAACTTCCTTTATTTTATTGTTGGAAGGTTGTGGTTCTAATCGCTTTCCGTGAAATTTTTCTTTTGGATAACAATGTGCACATAAAGCGTGTGATACTTTGGGCGTCCTTCCGTTTTCTGTATTCATATCACAAGAAGGGGTTAATATCATACAATATTCCTCTGGATTTCCAACTACATTAAAATCAGTTTCTTGTGAAATTTTTCTGATAATATCGCATACGCACAAACTATCATTAACTGGAGGACATAAGTATTGTACCCAAGAAGGCGATAGGGTTTCAGTAAACTCTTTATCAAAAAAAGCTGCTGTTCTTTTAGATAATACATATCCTACAGCGTTTTCTTCAATATTTGGCTCATTTTTCAAAAATTCTATAGAATTCAGTGAAGAGATTAAGGCCTTTCCCATATCTCTACGATATGTAGCCAAGGATGAAACAAATTTTACAGTATGTTCTAAAAAATCTATAACTGGTTGTTCATCCCCCTTTGAAATTACCTTTACCAGATTACTTTGATTTAATTTTTCTTCAACGCTAATTACAGCTGCGTTTGCAGAAAAAATCACTAAAGGTCTAAAACAAACATTCCAAATATGATTTAAAATATTATCTCCTATACAAGTATTTTCAGCATCATCCTTCCAATCAAGCACAATTACATCAGGATCAAATTCTAAAATATATTTGTATGCATCATTAAAATCGGAAAGCTCAATTTCCCAATTTTTTTCTCGACAATAATCAATGACACCTTTAATGGATGCTTCTATATCGTCAATAACTAACACTTTCATTTTACTCATCCCCTTTTTCGATAGGTAATTCAAAAACAAAGGTAGCTCCACCGATTTCACCAGGCACAACGGTTCCTATCTTGCAATCATAATTATTAAGCAATTCTGTAACTATTACCAATCCCATGCCTATGCCATGAGGTTTTGAAGTAATGCCTGGTTGAAATATCTTGTCTGCCTCATCATGCTGAATGCCTATTCCAGTATCGCTAATAATTACACTTACCTTACCATTTTTCACTTCACTACGAATTAAAACTCTTTTTTCGTTTTTTTTTGAATACTGAATCCAAAAAAGTGCATTGTCAAGTAAATTCACAATAATTGTTTGAAGTTCTCCTGGGTGAACATTAACAAATATATCTTTTGGAGTTTTTACTGTAAACGATATATCTTTCGACTCTTTCTTTGAAGATATTAATCGTATACTTTTATTAATCTCTTCAAGTAAATTACATGCGTTGTGTTCATCCTTAAGAGTTTTTCTATAAAGAGGAGCGAAACTATTTGCAACCTCTACCAGTCGAGAATGCCAGTTTTCAGCGTCCTCCAAATACTCAAGTGTCTTTTCATCCGAATTTAAAAATTTAGTTCTAAATCGTTTTAAAAATCGTTTTATTACCGTCATTCCAGTTAAAATCTCATGAAGTATTACTACGGCAACAGAGCCAAGTGAAGCGGTTTGAGCATAATATGTTAACCTGTCATTTAACTCGTTTAAAGCCTTCTCACTTTCAGAGGCATAGTCACGAACCGTTTCAAGCAACTGTACTGCATTTTGACCATCATTTACTGCATCTTCAAGCTTTGTGACCAGTTCAACAGTTGATAATGGAGATATTAGATCATTGAGGCCTCTTTTAGTTTGAGTTTTGGTTGAATTTGGAAGTCTATCTATATATCTTAAATTTTCAAGAGTAACGATTACCGTTTCAACTATTTTGCAGAACTGTTTATATTCTGTTGTATCTACTAGTTTTTCGCGGTCAGTAGTGTCTTTGATTTCAGGATTAAACTCCGAAGAGATATTTACCATTCCAATAATTTGACTTGTGCTTAAACGCCTTCCGATTTGACTAACCCTTCGAATATCGATACCTAGCCAATCTTTTGTTGCATCAGACTTAGGAAGAACAAGCACATTATCTCGATAAATTGACAAACCTTTATATTGTGCGATATTTCCTCTTATATCGCGACGTCCGATTTTAAATGTATCAGAAACTTCTGCAATACTATCTGTATCAAGATCCCATGCTCGTATTTCAAAAGAAAACTGACCAGCAACATAATCTTCCTCTGGCAGACTATTAAACAAATGCATTGAATCAAAACCTCTACGAGAATCTTTCCAATCAATACATCCTTCTTTTTGAGTAACTATATGAATTTTCGGAGCATATTTATATTTCCATTTAATATCGCCAGATGAATTAACTTCTCCGACAATAGAATAAGATGGATGTTTAATAAAATCATGGGGAGTAATATGTATTGGTGTTGCATATTTCGCATAATTTAGAATAATACTAAAATCACTTACAGATTCAAACGGAGAAATTAAACGTGACAGTGCATTTTTTAGTTCGATAATCTTCTTTTCGTTCCAATTATCATACAGTCCGCTGATCCTGATTATCGTGCCAGTACTAAGAATATCTTCTTGTTCATCTAAGACACTCATCGTTATTTTACAATCGGACATATTTTCAGAGTTAGTAAAGCTTTCCCAATCAATTTTCGCAACTATATACTTGTCAGTTTCATTTTTGGTTATGATTTCTAAGTATCGGCCAAGCCTTGCAGCAGAAAACCTTCCAAGTCCCTTGTTACCAGAGACTCTTCGAATTTTCCCGTTTCTTTCAACGATTGGATTTCTTTCTTTGTGTGGCGTTGCAATTACTGCCCACGCATTTTTTATAATATCACTTGTCATTCCAATGCCATCGTCTTTAATTTCGATAATATCGGAGCTTACTGTAACATATACATTCTGCGCAAAAGCATCATAACCATTCTTTACAAGCTCAGCTATTGCCACACAATCGTTTGTAACCAAATCTGACCCAAATGCAGAAAAAGCACGAGGATGAAATTTGATGGCTACTTGCTCAATATTGTTCATACTATTACCAATATCCTTTCTTCAGGAAGTGATTAATTTGACAAAAATTTTATTTTATGACGATAGATTCGATAAAGAATTTATATTATTCAATAACAATCCGAAATTTATATTAGATTATTTTGATATAGAATCACAGAAGATATTGCCCATCATTAGGTATTCGTTTAAATGCAACCCTCAATTGTTACAAATCAATAATACGATTACAAGTATAGACGAGTTGTTTGATTTTTCGTGCAATATTAATAATCCTATATTGTTTGATAGATTAACTCCGATAAATTGCAATTTAGGTGTGATTTTTGAATGCTATAAGTAATTCTCATGGATTTTTATTTGAAAATCTTTATTCCTTATCGATTATATGTTTTGTACTCATGCTCAGACATGCGCAAATCAATACACATTAATCACAATATTATAATTTTAGTGAAAAATATACAGAAATAATAATGATATCTTCCACATAATATAGTATCTATTTTATTTGTCTATACTATATCAAATTATGGTTTTATAATATCAAGATTGATTCCAATTATTCCGCTAAACCAAAACTGCATTCACTTGGCATAATCTCTCTTCAAATACAACGGTTAAAAGTCCAAAAGATATGTTCCATCCGCATGTTTTCTGAATGTAACATATGTCTTTCCATAAAGCTCCAACATTTGCTTAGTAACATAACCACCTGCAGGAGCACCAATTCTTTTACGAATCCATTCACCCAAGATTGCATTACTTTCTACACTATGCAAGGCTTTGTTTCCTTGCTGTGCCATTCTCATATGGAAAGAGCCAAAATCTTTGGTAATCACTTTAAACATCGGGCAGTTTTCATCATCGGGATTTTCTCTGTCTGGGAAAAATCCGACTTTTTTATCTTTGTGGTTGTAAGGTATATATGCTTGATTTGGGTCACGCTTTGTTCCGTTTTTACGAATTCCCCAATTTATTCCAGAACCGTATCCTGTGTCACTGCCATCTGCACGCAAAAGAGATACATTTAAAACATCAACAGGTGTTTCCTTATCATAAACAAGATAATCCTTTTCAGAGTTATCAGGCTCAACGAAATTTTCAGCGGTGTTATTGATAACATTCTTTAACTTTTCGGAAACCGACGAATCAAAACAATCAATTGTATCGGGCAAAAGTTTTTTATAATACCAATACGCTTCAAGAGAGTTACACATACTGACAGACTCTCTTCGCTTGTAAAAAGCATTCATTGTGTAGTTCAAAGAACCACAATAAGCAAGATATGGTAACTCGCCAACTTGTTTATCCGGATACGACCAGATATAAACTTTCGAATGCACCTCTGGGCCCTTGCATATATACCTGCACGAGATTTTCGGCATACCTTTTGATGCGTTTAGGAATCTGATTAGACGGCAAATATCCTCATGCTTTTTTTGAGAAAGGCTGGATTTTGTCATACCAAGTACGATTTCAACAGATAACCCTTTGATCAATCTATTGTTCTTTATTCCCTCGGCAAGTTTTATCATATGAGTAGAAATTCTATCACAATCAGTAAATGCGGTAATAATCTTCAAAGAGGAACAAGGTTGCGAAAACTCTGTTCTTGCAGGCGTGTATAAGACGGGTTCGTCAAAATCAGAGGTGATGAATGTTGGTATACCAGTGATATCATCAATTTTTTTAATCATTCGTCTTCCTCCAGATTTGCTTTAATCCAGGGATAGGCTATCCCTGCGAAGCTGTTCAACACAGCAGTAATAACTACCTCGGATAATTTGCAAGGTACAGCCATGCCGATTTGTTTTCTTACACTGCTATAGTTGCCGACAAACTCATAATCGTCAGGAAAGGTCTGTATTCTTGCACGTTCTCTATTTGTAAGTTCACGATCTGTCCAGTGATACATGAAGGTGCCGCCTCCACCAGCAGCAGTAACTGTATATGCTGGTTTTTCCGGATCGAGTTTACGATATATTTGACTAATCTTCGTTTTAGTATGAATTTTTAATTCTTCAGGAAATTTCTTTCCGAGTCTTTGCTCTGCTTGCCACACATTTTCTCCGGGTTTGATATACGATAATCGTTTTATAACTTTATCACTAAGTTTTCGTATTTCATTATTAGGGGAATTCTCTGGTATATTAGATAAAGCTGTTCCTGCTGAAATATCGTGTTTTGAATACTTTGAAGGGTCAGGCACTCGATATTTAATTGGTATATTTTTATCTATTCCAACAATTATTACTCTATGGCGAGTTTGAGGTATTCCATAGTCTTCTGCTTTATATAAATGAACATTTAGGTTGTATCCTGCTTTTCTCATATCATCTAAAATGATTTGAAAATCTCCTGAGCCAGCAGAACGTATACCAGATACATTTTCAGCTACAAACCATTGTGGGTGATGAGCTTTAAGTACTTCAATACCGTACCAATAAAGTTGCCCAAACTTTTCATTTTCAAAGCCTTGACGCTTACCAACATTTGAAAAACTATTACAAGGGAATCCATAGCAAAATGCATCTATTTTTTTAAGTGATTTTATATCTAGCTCCCTCACATCACCACAATAAACAGTTTCAGGAACATCGGGACAAATATTTTTACGATATGTTTCACATGTATCAGGATCGTAATCATTTGCCCATATATGTTCAATCGCGAATTTTCCATCGTCGCTTCTTGCACGTAAAGCTCCACAGGCAATACCACCAGGGCCACAAAACAATTCACCTAATTTAAATATTTTCATTTTTAGTATTCCTCCTTCTCGGGTATGATTTCAACAATATCATCCATAGTACATCCGAGAGCGGAGCATATTTTTACAAGGATTTCACTGCTTACAACTGCACCTTCTTTTCCCATTTTGGTAATCGTAGCAATACTAATGCCTGCTTTTTCGGCGAGTTCTTTTTTCTTCATATCACGATCGATTAAAAGCTTAAATAATTTCTTATAACTTGCAGCCATCATATACCTCAAAAATTGTATTAATTTTTATATTACTATGACGAAATTATAACACACTAAAATACAATCATCAACAGTTTTCAGCAGAAATATTGCGAATGCAGTACTTTTTTACTGAACTTTTGAAAATAATAAAATATAAATATACTTCGCTTAATGAAACAGTGACATTTGAAATAGAATTTAAGTGGTAGTAGAAATTCTAAAAGAATAAACCGGAGCTTTTGCTCCGGCTTTAACTATTTATTTTTCTTTGCCTTGGCTCTTGATTTGTAAACATTAAATTGATTACGGCATCGCTCCGAGCAGAATTCTGCACGTTTATTTTCTGATATAAATACTTTCCCGCAATGCTTACAAACTTTTAATAGTGCGCTTTCTGCTGACAATAAATTTGCTATTGTAAAATTCAAAACCGCCATCAGAGAATTGAATTCATAATGCATTTGTATTTTATCCGTTACGGTTAAGCTGTAACGGATATTTGTTTTTAGTTTGTTATTAAGTAAAAATGAAATTGCATCCGGCTCGGTTTTGTATTTTTCACAAAGTAGTAAAATCTCATACAGCTCGCTGATGTAGGTTGCTATCCAAGTAAGCGGCTCACTGTAATTCCTTGATGAAATATAATCATCAAGTTCAAATGACGTAGTTATCTTTGGTTTTCCTTTTGAGAAAAATAAATTTTCAAAATTTTCTGTTGACATTACTCCGCTTGCAGTAAATATGTTGTTATCTATAAACACTAGCTCGTTGTTATAGAAATCTTTATTAAGCGGCAGTTCTGCTATGGCTCCGAGTAATCCGTATCGGTTTACAAAATTTAATATTAGTTGTTCAGCCGATTCGACAGAAGAATTCCTCATCAATCGCCCTGTGTTTAGCAGGGCGATTAATATTTCTTTTGAGTCTGCCGTTGGATTATATTCTACAAGGTGGGCATTTCGTTTTGGTATTACTGCTTTTTCACCTTGTTTGTTTTCCGTGATTTCATACTCGGAATAATGAATATATTTCATTTTAAATTCCTTTCTATGCAGCAGTTGCTTGTTTTAATCCGAGAGATTTCATAATACTTCTCTTTGCCGCATCAAGATGATTCCTTACACCTCGCGGTGATATATTCATCATTTTTGCTATCTCGCTTGTCTTGTACCATTCTACACCATACAGATATAAAACAAACTTCTGTTTCTCGGTTAATTTCTTCAATGCATTTGCAAGATTAGAATCGCTGGCAATTTCGTGAATGTTCAAATAGTTAAATTCTAAACTTCCAACATCACAAACATTGTTTTTGCATATTTGATATACCTTTTCAAAATCCATCAGTTCCGCTTCTTCGAGAAACGCTTTTTCCATTATCGTTGTATCAATTGAATCTTTGAATTTGTAATATGCACGATCTCTTTCACGATCCCTTGCATCCCAGTAGGCTATCAGTTCTTTCCACTGACCCTTTTCTGCAAATGCTTTTTCCTTGGCAGCCACTCTTTCAATTAGTGGCACTTTTTCACCTCCTCAAAAATTTTTTTATTTAGGTACTACCGATTTTCGCTTTCAACTCACCTATAATATAGAGATGTAATAGTTATATTTCATTTAACTATTACATTTACAGAATATCACAGTTGATATTCTATGTCAATAGTAAAGGAGGAATTTATATGATTTGATTGTATATTTCTGTATTAATCCCGGACTTGTCCGGGGCAATGCAGAGCGTCCGGATGTCCGGACACCCAATAACCGGGCAGAAGCCCGGACCCACTTAAACAGCGACAGTACAAGCATCTTTCGCTGTAAAAAGGATAATAAATTATATACGGAGGTAAAAGAAATAACAGAAAACAGAAGAAGAGATAAAACACTTACTATCAGATTAACTGATAGTGAAAAAATAAGCCTGTGGTATTATGCCACGCAAATTTACAAAGCTGAATAATGAAACCTGTCCTTATAATATAAATTTGTATGAGGGGAGTGTGCTTTATGGATAGACCTGTTATCAATGAAAGGTTAATCGCATGCTATGAGATTGATTTCGGCAAAGGCAAAACGAAAGTGTGCGAATACTCCCCGAGCCTCACCAAAGATGAAATTGAATTGAACCAAATGACTGTTAAAAATATTCTTGCAAAGGCGTTTGGTGGGAATGAAAATTAGGCTGGACTTTTCAAAAGGCTTCGTATATATTGATGTTGAGTTATCGGTCATAGGAAAGGAAGAATTCTTATGATTGCAATTTATGCTCGACAATCGGTAGAAAAAGAGGACAGCATTTCAATCGAATCTCAGATTGAAATGTGTACCTACGAGGCAAGAGGTGAGGCATTTTTAGTATATAAGGACAAAGGCTTTAGCGGTAAAAATACAAACCGTCCCGAATTCCAAAGAATGATGCAGGACATCAAAACAGGGCGAAAAGGAATAACAAAGGTTATTGTTTACAAGCTCGACAGAATCAGCCGTAGCATTCTTGACTTTTCAAATATGATGGACATCTTCACAAAGCTCGGTGTTGAATTTTCATCGGCTACGGAAAAGTTTGACACAAGCACTCCTATGGGCAGAGCAATGCTGAACATCTGCATAACCTTTGCTCAGTTAGAGCGAGAAACCACTCAACAGAGAGTTAAGGACAACTACATTTCACGCAGTCAAAAGGGATTTTATATGGGAGGTCCCGTTCCCGTTGGCTTCAAAAAGGTTGACTTAACCATTGACGGAATTAAAACCTCTATGTACGAGCAGGTGCCCGAGGAGGCTGAGCTGGTCAAAAGGATTTTTGAAATGTACGCAGATGTGAATTACTCCAACGAGGATATTGCCAGGGCGGTTCGTGATATGCCACCGGAATGCAGGCGAAACAGAACTGTAACAAGGGCGAGGGTTCAGGATTTTATCAAAAATCCCGTCTATGTAAAGGCTGATATAAATGTGTATAATTTCTTCAAGTCAAAGGGTGTTAAGATAATCAATCCGCCCGAGGATTTTATCGGCACAAACGGTTGCTATCTTTACACCGGCGATAAGAAAACGAGAAAGCAGACAGACCTTTCAAACGGAATTTTGGTAATCGCTCCTCACGAGGGCTTTATCGACTCCGACCTGTTCATAAGGTGCAGAGAAAGAGCCCTTGACCAACAGCAGATTAAACGCAATCCCAAAGCGAAAAACACTTGGCTTGCAGGACTTGTTAAGTGCGGAAACTGCGGTTACGCTCTTGTGAGAAAGAATTATCTCAAGAAAAATTACAGTTACTTTCTCTGCTCCCACAAGATGAATGACAATCTCTGCTGTGGCTGTGGGGTGATTCACGCAGATGAGTTTGAAGATTTCATATTGCAGAAGGTCAAGGAAAAGTTAGCCGATTTCAAGGTGATTGAGGTTGCAGGTGCTGCTAACAATCCTAAAATTGAGGAGCTGAAGGCAAGGCAAATCGCAATAGACAATGAAATTAACGAAACAGTAAAAAATGTAGCAGGCGCAAGCGAAACGGTAATGGTGTATATTAACGAAAATGTTGAACGGCTCCACAATGAAAAACTGCAAATACAGGCAGAAATTCAACGGCTGGGCGAAAACAGATATTCGGCAAACGAAAAGATAATCTGTGATTTTGACAGATTCGACGAACTGCCTTTTGAAAGAAAGCGAGAGCTTGCAAATGCAGTAATCAAAAAAATCTATGCAACAAGTGATAAAATTGACATCATTTGGAACATATAAGCAAAAAATCGGTGCAGGGGTACACCTTGCACCGAAAATTAAGCGAAAATTTTACAAGATTGCGGTAGAGCATCACCGAAACGCTGATAGTGAACAATTTCACGCTCGCGAAGGAATTTTATTGGCTCGATTATATCTGGGTCGTCAACAAGACGGAGAATGTTGTCATATGTTACACGGGCTTTTTGCTCTGCCGCCAAATCTTCATTTAGGTCCCCTATGGTATCGCCTTTTACCGCCATACTTGAAGCATTCCACGGCGAACCGCTTGCCGCGGTGGGGTACACACCGACCGTATGGTCAACAAAATATGGTGCAAAACCACTGTTTTCAATTTGCTCTTCAGTAAGATTTCGTGTAAGCTGGTGTACCATTGTTCCTATCATCTCGAGATGGCCAAGCTCTTCTACGCCGATATCCGTCAATAAACCCTTTAACTCAGGGTAGGGCATTGTATAACGCTGCGAAAGATAGCGGAGTGATGCGCCGAGTTCCCCGTCGGGACCTCCGTACTGGCTGATTATGATTGCCGCTGCCTTTGGGTCGGGATTTTTTATATTGATAGGGTATTGTAATTTTTTTATATAACTAAACATAAATTCAGCTCCTTTTTTCTGTTCTATTCTATGTTTTAAATAATTTTATGACACAAGGCGGTTTGTGTGTCATACAGTATAAGCAGATATTACTGTTGCTTAACAATATTTTATATGATAAAATTACAGTTATGAAAGCATTTTTTACGGAGCAGTTATGATAAGAAAATTTAAACAAAACGATACTGATGCGGTAATGCAGATATGGAAAAATGAAAATATAAAAGCCCACAGCTTTATTTTACGAGACTACTGGAACAATAATTTTGAATATGTAAAAACTGCATTATCTGAGGCAGAAATATATATTTTTGATGAAAACAGTGAAATTTTGGGATTTATCGGATTGAACGGAAGTTATGTTGAAGGAATTTTCGTGAATTCGGGCAGTCAGCATAAAGGTATCGGTACGGCTCTGCTTAATAAAGCCAAGGAGATGCATAGTGAGCTGACTCTCAGCGTGTATGAAAAGAATATAAAGGCTCGTTTGTTTTATGAAAAAAACGGCTTTGAAATAATCAGCTGTGGAACAGATCGCGAAACAGATGAAAAAGAGTTTAGAATGATGTGGAAAGCAGTATAAAATAAAATTACACAAATATTAATTTTTAACATAAGTGATTTTTATGAACAGTAAAACTGAAAGAAAAAATATTGATTTGGTAAAATCGTATATTGATACATATATTCAAAACAGCAGATATGCAAAAACGGTGGAATATATCGAAAGCGATGATGACGAGAAGGATCATTATCTTGAAGCAATTATGGACTGTACTGATTATTATGCAACAATAACCTATAAATGCTTTGGAACAAAAACAGGTGAAATGTATCTCAATATTGCTTTCAGCGGCTGCGATTATCGTTTTACAATTTACGATATATTTAATTTATTTGATATCAAAGATTTTGATTTGTACTTCTTTGATAATTGTATTGAGGAAAAAAGGATAAATAAATCCTTGGACAAGTTGACGTCTGCTATAGAAAATTATTCTTCAGATATTAAAAATGCAGGTAAAAATATTTCAAGACTGATAAAAAACCGCAGAAAAGATATGGAAACAATCTTCTATGAAAATATTTCGGAGGAGGAATATTATAACGGTGATTTTGATTATGTAACGAGATTTTTAAAAATGCCTCGTCAAAAAGCACTTTCTAATCTTTCGAGCAGACTGAATGACAGCAGTCTTACTATTTATGAAAAGCGTTATCTGAAATATCTGAATGAAAGCGTAACGTATAGCGGTGACGAAAAATCAAAAGGAAATGATTTTAAAACTGCAAGGATAATGGTGTACATTCCTTTGTTTTTATTTTCTGTCGTTGTTTGTGTTGCAGGTTATTTCATTTTAAGAGAGATTTTATTTGGAAAAAACGCAGTAGTTGTCTATGTTAACGGTCTGATAAATCATGGATTCATTCCGGATTTTGTATATAGTATTATTATTTCGGTACTTTTTGTTTTCCTTGGACTTATCAGAACAATAGGCAGAGCTATTGTCTGTTTTCTGTGTTCTGCCGAAGAAAAGGAAATTGCCAAGGCAAAATTCAGTGACGGTAAAGGGTTTTTATCTTTTTTGAAGAAAATAGGTATTCCTCTCGCTTCATTTGCAGTTGCTTCAGTGATGCTTTACAAGGTTTTTTATGATTGTGTTGGGTTTAATAATACGGAAATGACAGTTCCGTATTCAGATGGATTTTCGGCAAAATATGAAGATATAAAAGTCTATCAGGTGAAAAACTGGTTTAATGATACCGGCAATCATTTTGATTCTTCTGACGGATATTACTACATTGTCGATTATAAAACAGGCTTTTATGATATTCCGATAATGTATAAAGATACTGTTGAGGGCGACACCTTTACTGAAATGCTGAGAGACCATAATGTTCAGGTGGAAAGTGTAAAATATATTCAGGATATTCCTGATATTGATTTAGAGTAAAAAACAGTAAAATACAATGTAAAAATTGATTTTTAGGAAAACAGATGAATTTTAAATAAAGGACTATTTTATGATGATAAAATGTGTACTGACAGATTCGAAGGATTACAAACAATTTGTTTGTAATGATAATTCAACATATACGTTAAAAATAAGTAAATGTTATGATTATTGGTGTTATGATTTGTGTGATTTGATTGAATTTTATGCTGAAACAGAAATACAAGTTATAATTGATGCCGATGATTCGGATATTGCATTAGCAAGAAGGCTTTACGGACAACACAATTTTAATGAAAGTTTTTTAAGAGATTATGAAGCTGATGTGATGGTACACAGCACTACAAAAGAAAATGTAAAAAGCATACTCAAAGATAATGCTATAAAATCCTGGAATATACTTAAAGCTGAAAAGAGAAATTGGGAAGATAAGCCTATAGGACATATGCTGGGTGATATTGAAGATTTTTCAAACTATGTTATGCTGTCGCAGATAAATTATAACAATGAAGTGGTTACGGCTTCAAAAGCTAACAATAAAATAAATACTGACTGTAATCAGACCTATACAGCAGGTGCAAGATTTTATCTTGATGCAGGAAAATTGGCGAATGACGGCTTGCTTTTGAGAGACGGTGAACATATTAAAGTCAAAAACAGTATTGATTTGGAAAAGTATTTGATATGGTATTGTACGCCGGAAAAGCTCGGTATTAATGAAATCACTACCCCTGAAGAATTTTATAGTTTATCAAATAACCGTTTTAAAGAAATTTTTGAAAGAAAATAGATATAACATAAAAAACGACTGCCGGATTATCCGACAGCCGTTTTTTATATCCATAATTATTTAAGAACTTTAAAGTCAACCTTACCGATTTTTGTTCTCGGGAGCTCGTCAATATAAACGATTTCTTTCGGAACAGACCATTTTGAAAGGTTCTGAAGACCGAACTCAATAATCTTCTTTTTCAGCTCTTCCTCGTCATCGTTTGCATATTTTTTATTTTTAACAACGAAAAGTTTAAGCTGAGTTTTTCCCTCTTCTCCTGTGCCGATTACACAGCAGTCATAGATTTCAGCCATTGCTCTGTATGCCTCTTCAATGAATGAAGGATAAACGAGATAACCGCTGATTTTATAAACTCTCTTGAGTCTCTGACGATAGTAGATATCGCCTGTTTCCTGCTCGATAAAGCACATATCGCCTGTATGAAGCCATACCTTACCGTCATCATGCTTAACAAGCACCTTTGCAGTTTCTTCAGGATCGTGATAGTAACCCTCCATAAGAGTAGGACCATAGATGCAAAGCTCGCCGTCCTCGCCCTTAACCTCCTCGGTAGTGCCCGGTTTAACAGTCATTGCTTCAATATTGTAGCATGGGATACCGATACAGCCCTGAGGAGCTTCTCTTCTTGGGTCGGTGAAGGAGCAAACCGTTACACATTCCGTAAGACCGTAGCCTGAAACAAAATGGCACTTTGCACCGTTTTCCTTAAGAAGTCTATCCATTTTTTCTGTAAGAGAATAAGGAACAACGTCTCCGCCTGAACCGATAAGTTTCATATTTGACATATTGATTCCTTTGAGATAGCCTGCTTTATAAACCTTTTCAAAGAAATCAGGAACACCGAATACATAGTTGATGCCGTACTTTTTGATGGCGTCTGAGCACATTTTAGCGTCAAACTGCGGGAACAGAGCCTGGGGCATACCTGTGCAGATTGAAACGTGCATACAAAGAGCAAAGCCGAATCCGTGGAAAACAGGAAGAGCAGTCAGCATAGCGTCATTTCCGGAATCGACCTTCATACTGAGCACATTCTCAACAACGTCAAGAAGCTGATATGAAAGATTGTTTATAGCCTCGTTGCAGAGCATAACGCCCTTAGGATTACCCGTTGTTCCGCCTGTCATCATAATAGCGGCAACTGCGAGCGGATCGCTTGCAATTTCAACCTTACCGCCGTTTGCAAGAAAATCTTTGCCTTCTTTAAGAAATTTGCTCCATTCAATATTTTTATGAACTTCTGTTGCAGGGGCAGTTTTGCCTTTGATTTTCTTTTTATAAAGCTGATTTGCGATAAGACCGTAAATTGATTTCGGAAAATATCCTGCGGTTTTACAGCGTACAAGGGTAAGATTTTTCATACCCTGAAATGCTTTTTCGGAAACATCGAAGCAAAAAGCAAATTTTGCTCCTACAAGATTAACCGCATACTGGGCTTCACTGGCAACAGAAAGCGGATGAAGCATTGAAGCAACAGCGCCGATTTTATTTGCGGCGTAAATAGCAGTTATACACTGAGGCATATTAGGAGCGCAGATAATAACCCTGTCACCCTTTCTGACGCCGTTTGCAACAAGAGCGGCGGCGCAAAGGTCTACCAATTCCTCAGCCTGTCTCCAGGTTATTGTATTATTATAGTAATAAAAGCATGGCAAATCTGCATTTTGTGCAGCAGAATCGGCAAACTTTTCGTACATTGTTTTTTTGACATCATATCTTGTGGTGTATTCTATCATACGTAAGCTGTCCTTTCATTCATAGTTAGTTATTGCACACTTTTTGCGTTTGTGTATTTTACGTTTAACGATTATAGCAAATAAATTTTGTTAAATCTACACATCATAGTAATAGTTTATCTTTATTTAATATTTGACTTTTCTATCACATATGGTAGAATAAACGGGTAAAATGTTCAGGCGGTGAAAAAATGGCGTATAAAATAAAGAAAGACCCTGTTGATAAAATACCGAAGGCACAGCTTATTTTTTGGATAATTGTCAGAATTTCCATGATTATATGTGCCGTATATTCGTTTGTTACCGGCGACGTTGTAATGGGATTTGAAAGTGTATTTTGTTTTATATTTACCCATTTATGGGATATGTTTCAGGTGTTCGGCAACGGCAGCTTCATTGAGGAAGTGCCGCCGCTCAGTCAGACAATGCTGAATATTATTATATTTATAGGTATCGTATTAGGCTCTTATTTCGGACTTTTCGATAAAATTTCCTGGTTTGATAATTTTATGCATATTCTTTCAGGCTTTGTCTGTGCTTCCTTTGGATATGATTTTGCCTGCATAATTCAAAGAAAAAAAGGTCAGTGCGCTGCCACTCTTGCCGCAATTTTTTCGCTAATGTTTGCTTTGTCAATCGCAGTAGGCTGGGAGTTTTATGAATTCTTGATGGACACGCTTCACGGTACAAATCTTCAGCTTGCCAGGGCAGGAGAGGAAACAGCAATGTTTGATCTTTCAAAATATAATAACGAATACGGCTACCTGGGACTTGTGGATACAATGACAGATATGATGATGAATGCTGTCGGCGGAATAATCGGAATGATATTTATGATAGTCCTCAGAAACAGAAAAAAGAAAAAATAATGCTTCACGTAAAAAACTGCTCAGTCCTTAAGGAACCGAGCAGTTTTTTATTATTTGCTGTTTTTTGAATTAAAATTATCTATAACTATATGATATCTGTCATATGCTTTCTTAACGGCGTCTTCCCAGCTGATATAGATTTTCTCCTGGGCATTTTTGCCTACCCGCCTGATTAAATCTCTGTTGTCCATAACCTTTTCAAGAGTAACGGCGATTGAATGAGCACTTTCCATACAGAGAAAGCCCGTATCACAGTCCTCAATATTTTCTGCGGCACAGCTGTCTCTGATTAAAAGACTTGGAGTTGCACAGGCAGCTGCCTCTCTTACAACAAGACCGTTTGTGTCAAATGTTGACGGAAAGAGAAGAATGTCTGCAATACCGTAATACCCCAAAATCTCTTTTCTGTCAAGAATTTTTCCCGTCCACAAAATATAGTCATTTAAACCAAGATGTCTGATTTTTCTCTTTATGGCATTCTCGTCTGCACCGAAGCCGAGCATTATAAGCTTGAACTTTTTGCCGTCGTTTTTGAGCTTGTAGCAGGCGTCAAGTATGAGCTCAATATTTTTATACCATATCATTCTTCCCGTATAGATAAATACGGGTATGTCGTCAGGTATGTTATGCTTGCGTTTAATTATTGAAACGTCACTTTCGGAAACGTTTGTAACGGGCAGATCACAGCCGTTTGGCATAACGATAAAATCGCCCTCATAACCCAGCTTCCGCAGAGATTGAGATGTGCCCTTGCTTGTTACCCAGACCTCATCTGCGGCATTAATATTGTTAAGCAAAAAGTGATAAGCAAAATCCCTTGCAGGTTTTGTCGGGACTCTTCTGTCAATGTCATATTCATATTTCGTATGATATGTTAAAACCACGGGAATAGGCTTTTTTTCAACAACTCTTCTGAAATAATAGCTTGTGGCAAGAGGAGCATGAGAATGAAGAATATCAAAATTCATATCAATGATATCCTGATGCAGCTCGTCTTTGAAAGGCCAGCCTATGCTGTATCCTTCTTTTGACGGAAGCCACCAGCTTTTATATCTGTAAATCTGGTAATCGTATCTGTAATCAAGCTGATTCGGATTTTTCGGGGTAATGACAACAGCCTCACCGAAATGTTTGTTTATTTCATATGCATAGCTTTGAGCAACATTGCTTATACCGTCGGTGGTGGGAGGAAATGCGTCAGTCCCGATTGCCACCTTTAGTTTTTTGTCCAAAATATGCGCCTCGTTTTCATAATGATGAAAGTACCGAAATTGACATTCAGTGCTTAAAGTGGATTTTATCATAAAACAGTATCAATGTAAATATGAAATTTTTTATTTAATTTTAATTTAATTTTTCGGTTATTTGAAAAAATACCTTGATAATAGATTGTTTATAATCTATAATAAAACCGTATAATGTTCAGGGAGGGGAGTTTATGGCGCAGACCTATTCCGTATCGCTTGAGAGAATTATAGAAGTTAATGAGCTTGAGGTGGTTTATCTTCCGAAGGACGCTTCGGATATTCTCATTACGACAAGCGAAATAAACAGACCGGGAATAGTTTTGACAGGCTATACGGACTATTTTGATCCTAAAAGAATACAGATACTCGGCTGGACGGAGCTCGGCTTTCTTCTCAATATGAGCGACGAGGAAAGAGAAAGAGCCCTTGGTTATTGGCTTAGCCTGAAGCCTGCCGCCGCAGTTATTACAAGAGGGCTTGAAATTCCCGATTATTTTATTGAATCGTGTAAAAAATATGAAATTCCGCTTCTTAAAACAGAAGAGGAAACATCACCGTTTCTCGCTGCTCTTATAGCTTATCTTAATAAAGAGCTTGCCCCGAGAATTACAAGGCACGGTGTTCTTGTTGAGGTTTACGGTGAAGGCGTTCTGATAACCGGTGAAAGCGGAGCCGGTAAAAGTGAGGCGGCTATTGAGCTTATTAAGCGAGGACACAGACTTATTGCCGACGATGCTGTTGAAATACGGCGTATAAGTGATAAAACTCTGATGGGTAATTCACCCAGTAATATAAGGCATTTTGTAGAGCTCAGAGGAATAGGCATAATTGACGCCAGAAGACTTTTCGGTATGGGTGCCGTTAAACCCTCTGAAAAAATTGATATGGTTATTCAGCTTGAGGAATGGGATTCCACAAAGGCTTATGACAGACTTGGACTTGACAACGAATATGCAAAAATACTTGATGTTAAGGTTCCATGTATGACCGTTCCTATTTCTCCGGGACGTAATCTTGCAGTTATTGTCGAAACAGCGGCAATGAATAACCGTCAGAAAAAAATGGGTTATAATGCTGCAAATGATCTTATGGTAAGTCTCGGTATGGAGGATATTCAGCCTGTTGATAAAGAGGTTGAAATCTGGCAGAGCTGAAGTTAATATAATTCACTGAGTAATAAGAAAGATGAGAGGTAAAATATTATGTATTACATTGGTATCGATTTAGGCGGAACAAATATTGTTGCATCTGTTGTAGATGACAATTATGAAATTAAGGCAACTTCAAAGACTCCCACAAACAGTCCAAGAAGCGCTGATGAAATTTTTGATGATATAGCTGCCGTTTCATTTGAGGCTGTTAAAGCAGCAGGACTTAAAATGGAGGATATAGAGTTTATAGGAATGGGTACACCGGGAACTGTAAATGCGGACGGTGTTATAGAATTCGCAAATAACCTTGCTTTTAACAATGTTCCTGCAAGAAGAATGTTATCCGAAAGGCTTTCAAAGCCTGAGGAGAGAATATTTATTGAAAACGATGCTAACTGTGCCGCTTTGGGAGAGGCCTATGCAGGTGTAGGAAACGGCGCAAAGGATTTTGTTGCAGTAACCCTCGGAACAGGCGTCGGCTCAGGTATTATTATTGACGGAAAAATTGTAAACGGTGTAAACTATGCAGGCGGTGAATGCGGCCATATGGTTATTGTTGTTGACGGCGAACAGTGCTCCTGCGGACGTAAAGGCTGCTGGGAAGCATACGCTTCTGCAACCGCTCTTATCAGACAGACGAAAATGGCTATGGAAGAGTATCCCGATTCAATTATGCATAAACTTGCAAAGCAGGAGGGCAAGGTTTCCGGAAGAACCGCCTTTGACGCTATGAGACTGGGCGATATTGCAGGAATTAAGGTTGTTGATACATATATTAAATACGTGGCATGCGGTCTGATTAACATAGTCAATGCTCTTCAGCCTGAGGTAATCTGTATCGGCGGCGGTATCTGTAACGAGGGCGAAACACTTATGAAGCCTTTGCGCAGATTTGTTCTTGCCGAAAGATATTCAATCCACAGTAAGATTCAAACTAAAATAGTAAGGGCTGAGCTTGGAAATGACGCAGGAATAATCGGCGCCGCAATTCTCGGCAAGGTAAAGTAATATATTTACTAATATTTTTATCGGTGATAGCTTGAAGCAGTTAATTAATCTTTGTGAAAAATTGAATTGCAGGTATGCTGAAAATGAACCAATGAGCCTTCATACTACCTTTAAGATAGGCGGTAATGCAAGGCTTATCGTTTATCCTGAAAGCGAGGGGCAAATCTGCGAAATAGTAAAGACGGCAAAAGCGGAAAATATAAGACTTATTGCCATAGGAAACGGCTCAAATCTTCTTGTTGACGACGATGGTATAGATGCCTGTGTTATGATTCTTGCAGACAGTTTTGATAAAATAAGACTTATTGATGAGGAAACTGTTTTTGCACAGGCGGGAGCAAAACTTATTTCTCTGTGCCGTTTTGCCTATGAAAACAGCCTGACAGGACTTGAATTTGCCTATGGAATACCCGGTTCCTGCGGCGGCGGTGCATTTATGAATGCAGGTGCCTACGGCGGAGAAATGAAGGATGTTTTGTTCAAATGCAGTCATGTTGATAAAAACGGCGATATCGGATTTCTTGAAAGGGAACAGCTTGAATTGTCATACCGCCATTCCGCTTACTATGATAACGGCTGTATAATCACAGGTCTTTATCTTAAACTGAAAAAAGGCAGTCAGGATGAAATTAAAGAAAAGATGAACGACCTTATTGCCAGAAGGAGAGATAAACAGCCTCTTGAATTCCCCTCGGCAGGCTCAACATTCAAAAGGCCTGAGGGGCATTTTGCAGGAGCGCTTATTCAGGAATGCGGGCTTAAAGGAAAAAGTGTAGGCGGTGCCCAGGTAAGTGAAAAGCATGCAGGCTTTATTATCAACAGGGGCGGTGCGACCTGCCGTGATGTTCTGGAGCTGTGCGATATCTGTGCAGATACCGTTTTTAAAGAAAAGGGCATCAGGCTTGAAAGAGAAATAAGAGTAACTAAATAATATCAAAACAGTATAGGAAGAGGTGCTTTTATGAGTAAAGAACTGATAATTTTAACCGGTGTAAGCGGCGCTGGAAAATCAACTGCAATGGGTTTTATGGAAGACGTAGGATATTACTGCATTGATAATATGCCTACCGAACTTTTGACAACCTTTGTGGGTCTCCTTTCAAAAGGAAATGAGTATGAGAAGGTCGCAATGGTTGTTGACGTAAGGTCAAGCAGTGTTTTTGAGCAGTTTATAGGCAGTGTCAAGGAAGTCGAAAATTTCGGCTATGATGTCAGAGTTGTTTATCTTGACGTCAACGATTCCGAAGCTCTGAAAAGATATAAGCTCACAAGAAGAAAGCATCCGTTTGCAGACCGGTTCAACGGAAGCATTGAAGAAGCAATAACGTATGAAAAAGAAATACTTGCACCTTTGAGAATGAGAGCTGATTATGTCATAGATACTTCTAATATAGATGCTTCAAAGCTCAGGGCAAGACTTGCTCAGGTGCTTCTCGGCGGTAACAGAGAGATTATGAATATTCATTGTATTTCCTTTGGTTTTAAGTACGGAATACCTTCCTCTGCCGATTTTGTAATTGACGTAAGGTGTCTGCCGAATCCTTACTGGAATTTTGAACTCCGTGAGAAAACAGGTCTTGATAAAGAGGTAAAGGATTACGTATTCTCATTTGATGAATCAAATGAGCTTCTTAAAAAACTTATAGATTTGCTTGATTTTTTAAATCCTCTCTACATAAAGGAAGGCAAAAGTCAGATTGTTTTAGCCATCGGCTGCACAGGCGGAAATCACAGAAGCGTTGCAATTGCCGAAGCGCTGAAGGAGTATTTTTCAAAGAAATGGGAAAATGTTTCTGTTTATCACAGAGATATAGAGCGTAGTTGAGATGTCATTTTCAAAGCAGGTTAAAAATGAGCTTTTGAAAATTGAATATGAAAATTCCTGCTGTGAGAAAGCTCTGCTTTACGGAATGTGTATTTTCGGAAAGAGTTTTTCCTCCTACGGTGTGGGATTACAGACGGAAAACGAAGGAATTGCCGGGCTTTACAAAAAGCTGATTACGAAATACTGCAATGTAAAATGCTCGGTGAAACCGTCTCCTAAGGCAAGAAGTTTTACTGTTATGCTGACAGACAAGGTTCAGTGTGAAAAAATATTAAAAGCCTTCGGTCACGACAGCAAAGACAGTCTGAGAATTAATTTTTCAAATTTTGACTGTGATGGCTGTCAGAAGGCTTTTCTTGCAGGAACGTTTTTATCCTGCGGAACTGTCTCTAATCCTGAAAAAGACTATCATCTTGAATTTACCGTACCTTATCTGAACCTTTCAAAAAGCCTTGTAACCCTGCTCAGTGAGTGTGATATTGCTCCTAAAACAGCTAACAGAAAGGGTTACAATATAGTTTATTTCAAGGACAGCGAGGCGATAGAAGACTGCCTTTACATTATGGGTGCTTCTTCGTCAATGTTTGAAATGATGAATATTGAGATTGTAAAGGACTTTAGAAACAAGGCTAACAGGACGGCAAACTGTGAAACGGCTAATATAGAAAAAACCGTTAAGGCAAGTTTTGAACATATCTCGGCTATTGAGAAGATCAAAGAGAAAAAAGGACTTGATTTTCTTAAACCCGACCTCAGGGAAGTTGCCGTTCTGAGAATTGAAAATCCCGAGGCATCCCTGTCTGATTTGGCAAGGCTTGCAGGTCTTTCCCGTTCGGGTATAAATCACAGGCTTAGAAGAATTATTGAAATTTCAGGGGAGATATAAGAGCTTAGAATCAGGATTTTAAGAAAAGGAAAGTGAAATAAAATATGTTTACTCATTTGCACACACATACAGAGTTCTCACTGCTTGACGGTGCCTGCCGTATCAAACAGCTTGTTAAGCGTGCAAAGAGTCTGAATATGCAGTCTCTTGCTGTTACCGACCATGGTAATATGTACGGGGCTGTTGATTTTTATAAGGCGTGTAAGGAGGAAGGCATAAAGCCTGTAATCGGATGTGAGGTATATGTTGCTCCGAGAACAAGATTTGATAAGGAAAAGGTTCTTGATAAGGACTATAACCACCTTATACTGCTTTGCGAGAATGAAACAGGTTATAAAAATTTAATCAAACTTGTGTCTAAATCTTTTACGGAGGGCTTCTATTTTAAACCGAGAATTGACCACGATATAATTGAAAAATATCATGAGGGATTGATATGCCTTTCTGCCTGTCTGGCAGGAGAAATTCCCCAGAGCCTTCTTCAAAAGGATTATGAAAAAGCGAAAAGTACGGCACTGTGGTACAGAGATGTTTTCGGTGAAAACAACTATTTTCTTGAGCTTCAGGACCATGGACTGCCTGAGCAGAAAACAGTAAATGAGGGAATAAAACGTCTTTCACGTGAGACGGGAATCCCTCTTGTTGCTACAAATGATGTTCATTATATTGAAAAGGACGATGCCAAAATTCAGCAGGTGCTTATTTGTATTGCCACAAATCACGTTATAGGTGACGATACGGGACTTGAATTTCACGCAAATGAGTTTTATCTAAAAAGCGAAGATGAAATGAGAGAACTGTTTTCGGATGTGCCTGAGGCGATAGATAACACTCAGATTATTGCTGACAGGTGTAATTTTGATTTTGAATTCGGCAATACAAAACTGCCTTATTATGAAACTCCCGATAATATGGACCATTTTGAATATTTCAAAATGCTGTGTATGAAGGGAATGAAAAAGAGATACGGTGAAAATCCGCCGAAAGAATATCATGACAGACTTGAATATGAGCTTGATACTGTTGATAAAATGGGATATACGGACTATTATCTCATTGTTGCGGATTTCGTATCCTTTGCAAAAAGCAAGGATATTCCAGTAGGCCCCGGCAGAGGTTCGGGTGCAGGGTCAATTGCGGCATATTGTATGGAGATTACAGACCTTGACCCGATGAAATATAATCTTCTCTTTGAGCGTTTTCTCAATCCCGAAAGAGTATCTATGCCCGATTTCGATATTGATTTCTGCTATGAACGCAGAGGAGAAGTTATTGATTACGTAACTCAGAAATACGGTGCCGACCATGTGGCACAGATTGTAACATTTGGTACACTTGCGGCAAGAGCTGCGGTAAGAGACGTAGGCAGAGCGATGGGAATGCCCTATTCAGCTGTTGATGTTGTGGCAAAGCTGATACCTAACGATTTGCACATCACTCTTGAGCAGGCAGTTAATAAATCAAAGGAGCTTTCGGCTCTGATGGAGGAAAACGAGCAGGTCAGGGAGCTTATCGAAACAGCTCAAAAGGTTGAGGGTATGCCGAGAAATACGTCAACCCATGCAGCAGGCGTTGTTATTACCCGTGACCCTGTTTCGTCATATGTACCTCTTGCCACTAATGACGGAGTTCCCGTTACTCAGTATATTATGACCTCTCTTGAGGAACTGGGGCTTCTCAAAATGGACTTTTTGGGACTGAGAACCCTAACGGTTATTGATGACGCTTCAAGGGCGGCAGGAATTGATATTAACCAAATACAGATAGATGACTCAAAGGTTTATAAACTTTTTGCAAGAGGTCAGACCGAAGGTGTGTTCCAGTTTGAATCATCGGGAATGAAGCAGATGCTTATGAATCTGAAGCCCACTGCTTTAGAAGATTTGATTGCTGCCACATCACTTTACAGACCCGGTCCTGCAAAGCAGATTGATACCTTTGTGGAGAATTCGCACAATCCTCAGAATGTAAGGTATATTACGGATAAGCTGAAGCCCATACTTGAAAACACCTACGGGTGTATGGTGTATCAGGAGCAGGTAATGCAGATTTTTCGCGAGCTTGCAGGCTATTCCTACGGCAGAGCCGATATTGTCCGCCGTGCCATGAGCAAAAAGAAAATTGACGTTATGGAAAAGGAAAGGGAAACCTTTCTTGACGGCTGCGGTAAAAACGGTATTCCGAAGCCAGACGCCGATGCCATTTTTGAGCAGATGTCTGATTTTGCAAAATACGCTTTTAATAAATCACATGCCGCCTGCTATGCTCTGGTGGCTTACAGAACGGCTTATCTGAAATGTTATTATCCTGCCGAATTTATGGCGGCATTAATGACCTCTGTTCTTGATCAGTCAAATAAGATTGCAAGATATACTGCTGAATGTAAGCGGCTTGGTCTGTGTCTCGGACCGCCCGATATCAACAATTCAATGCAGGGCTTTACCGCCAACGGAAAAGTTATAAATTACGGTCTTTTGGGTATAAAAAATGTAGGAAGAGATTTTGTCGACGATATTGTTGATGAAAGAAAAAACGGCAGTTTTACGGATTTAAAAGATTTCTGTATGAGAATGTCCGAGGGACATTTTAACAGGCGGGCCGTTGAAAGCCTCATCAGATGCGGAGCAATGGACTGCTTTGATACCAACAGACGTCAGATGATGCAGGCGCTTCCTGTTCTTGTTTCAAGCATAGAGGATTACAGACAGAATACAAGATATGGTCAGGTAGGCTTTTTTGAACTCGGTCAGGAGGAAATGGGAATTGATTTTAATGTTCCCGATGTTGATGAATTTTCAAAGACCGAGCTTCTTAAAATGGAAAAGGAAATGACCGGACTTTATCTTTCGGGACATCCTATGGATAGGTATGACGATATCTGTATAAAGCTGAATTTTGCAAATACCTCACAGCTTCTTGAAGCAGGAAAAGAGTCAATGTCTGCATATAAGGACAGGAGTGCAGTTAAACTTTGCGGAATTGTAACCCATACTACCCTTAAGCAGACGAGAAACGGTGACCCGATGGCGTTTGTTACACTTGAAGATTTGTACGGTTCTATAGAAATTATTATATTCCCGAAAATGTTGGAAAAATATTCACAGCTTATTTATGATACGAGTATTATAACTGTGGCGGGAACTCTTTCTCTTGAGGAGGAAAAGGATGCGAAAATTATTGCAAATGAAATTTCTCTTCCTCCATCTGAAAATGAGACTGATCATCATACAGACAACAGTGGTAAAAAGAAAAAAAGAACAGGTCTGTTTTTAAGATTCAGAAACGAAGATGATGAAAATATTGCCCTTGCCGAAAGAGTGACCGGTATATTTGACGGAAGTATTCCGCTTTACTACTACTTCACCGAAAGCGGTAAGTATCAGCTTCAGCCCAGGGAAAAATTTGTGGAAGTGAATAATACTGAGCTGAAGGAGCTGAAAAGAATTTTAGGCGAAGAAGACGTTGCTTTTGTTAAATAGTTATGACAATACTTGACTTTTTGCACAAATATGGTAATATATTTAAAATATGTTAAAAAAATAACAAGACCTGTCCCGTCAGTCTCAGCTTTTGCGGAACGGCTTGTATTTATCAGTAGGAGGACTGTATTATGAAGACTATTGCAGTATTGACAAGCGGTGGAGACGCACCCGGAATGAATGCGGCTGTTCGTGCAGTTGTTCGTACAGCTTGTGAAAACGGTATTAAGGTTTACGGAGTTATCCGCGGATATAACGGTCTTATCAACGGCGATTTTATTGAAATGAATCTCCGTACTGTATCGGATATAATTAACAGAGGCGGAACAATTCTTTATTCTGCCCGTTCAGTTGAATTTGCTACCGAAGAGGGTATGAGAAAGGCCATCCGTACCTGTCAGGAATGGGGAATTGAAGGTGTTGTCGTTATCGGCGGCGACGGCTCTTTCAGAGGAGCAAGAGACCTTTCCGAAAGAGGTATTCCTTGTGTAGGTATTCCCGGTACTATCGATAATGATATTGCCTGCTGTGATTACACTATCGGCTATGATACCTGTCTTAATACTATTATGGAAATGGTTGACCGTATCCGTGATACTTCCGAGTCTCACGACAGATGTACCGTTGTTGAGGTTATGGGCAGAAGAGCAGGATATCTTGCTCTCAATGCAGGTATTGCCTGCGGTGCAACATCTATTCTTATTCCTGAGGTTGAGTTTGATATTCAGAAACATATTATTGAACGTATGGAAAAGACTCAGCGTACAGGTAAGAAGCATTTTATCATAATTGTTGCTGAGGGTGTCGGAGTTGATGTCAATGAGCTTGCGAAGGAAATTCAGGCTAAGACAGGTGTAGAATCACGTTCAATTATTCTCGGTCATGTTCAGAGAGGCGGATGCCCTACAGTTAAGGACAGGGTTATGGCTACACGTATGGGTAACTATGCCGTTAAACTTCTTATGGAAAATATCGGCAACCGTGTTGTTGCGGCTCAGAAGGAAGACGTTATTGATTACGATATCTTTGAGGCTCTTAATATGTCTAAGACCATTGATATGAATATCTACAATGTTGCCCATGAGGTTTCAATCTGATTTAATTTAATTTTCTAAAAAATAACATATTTTTTTAAGGACATCTTCAGTGATGTCCTTATTTTTTTGTCAATACTATAATCGGTGATTTGATGAAAAAATTTATTCGTATTTTTGACTCGGTTCTGGCCGTGTTGATTTCTGCGGTATATTGTATGGTTGCGGTGGGAAATGAACTTTTACCCGACAGAATTGTTACTTATTCTCCGTCGGATGTCAGCTATAACAGTATATATACCCTGAAAAGCTCCGACTATGAGAAGGTGGATTATCAGAATAATAAAAGAGTTTCAGCCTATAAAAGCTATATAACCCTTTTTGGTATTATTCCCGTAAAAGAAGCAGATGTTTCTGTTCAGCAGAAGAAAAAGGTTTATGTCAGCGGTGAAAGTTTCGGTATTAAACTTTATACAGACGGAGTTATAGTTGTCGGCACAAAGGATGTTGATACGGCAAACGGAACCTGCAATCCTGCAAAAGAAGCAGGAATTGAAAAGGGAGATATCATTATCGAAATAAACGGTGAAAAAATGATTTCTGCCACTCAGGTGGAGAATATCCTCAATGACAATAACGGTAAGTCATATAAGATAAAGGTCAAAAGAAATTCAAATTATAAATTTTTTACCGTTGAACCCGTGTTTTCTCCGCCACAGGGATGCTATAAAGCAGGCTTGTGGGTAAGAGATTCCACAGCAGGAATAGGCACCATTACATTTTTTAACCCTGAAAATCAAACGGTTGCAGCCCTCGGACATCCCATAACAGATGTGGATACAAATGAGATTATGCCAATTCTTGACGGCGAAGCGGTAAAAGCAAATGTGACAAAGCTGTATAAAAGTAAGGCAGGAGAAGCAGGGTCGCTGTGCTGTGATTTTACAAACGAAACCATAGGCTCTTTAACCGAAAATACCAAAAACGGAATTTACGGCAAATATGAATGTGAGGTCAATAAAAGCCTTGCATATGAGATTGCTTCACCTCAGGAAACAGAAAGGGGACAGGCACAGATTATCTGCACTGTTGACGGCGAAGGGCCCGAACTTTATACGGTGGAAATAACAAGAGTTTCATACCGTGAAAATAATAACGGAAAAAATATGGTAATAAAAGTAGTTGATGAGGATCTTCTTAATAAGACAGGTGGTATTGTTCAGGGTATGAGCGGTTCACCGATTATACAAAACGGTAAACTTGTGGGTGCACTTACTCACGTAATTGTCGACAACCCCCAGAAGGGCTATGCAATTTTTGCTCAAAGTATGGTTGAGGAGTCGGAAAACGTCGCTTAATAAATAATAGAAAAATTAAATTGTTTTTAATTGTGAAAAATGATAAATCAAGAGAAAGTATTTTGTTAAATATAACGAAAAGTGAAAATAATTCATAAAATATAGTGAAAAAGTATTGCAATTTGTTTTCGCAAATGGTAATATGTGGAAGTAACAAATAAGGAGGTTTTCACAATGAAAAATAATTTAAAAGTACTTGTTGCAGACAGCGAGTCTCAATTTGGAAAGGATTGTCAAAAGGAGTTGAAAAAGCTTGATTTTGATGTTGTTATGGCTAAAAAAGACGGTTCAGCCGTTATATCTGTTCTTGAATCTCAGCATATAGATGTTGTACTTATGGATGTTTTTATGGCAAATGAGGATGCTGTCGATGTGTTGGAATTTATAAATTCTTCTGCGGCGGAAAAACCGCTGGCTGTGGTTATTTCATCGGTGGACAGTCAGGATTTTGAAAATCAGATGATTGATGCAGGGGCGGATTATTATTTCATTAAGCCTGTAAATCCGAAGAGTGTTGCGAAGCGTATCAGCCGTCTTTCATCTTGGAAGAGCGAGGTTAAGAAAAGGTCACAGCCTCTCTATACTGACAGCGATATGGATATCGTAATTTCCGATATTATGCGTCAGATAGGAGTGCCTGCTCATATTAAGGGATATCTGTATCTCAGAACGGCTATAAAACTTTGCGTAAATGACAGTGAAATGTTAGGCTCTGTTACTAAAATTCTTTATCCTACCGTTGCAAAGCAGTATAATACAACCTCTTCAAGGGTTGAAAGAGCAATCCGTCATGCTATCGAGGTTGCCTGGGACAGGGGAGATGTAGATGTTCTTTCCTCCTATTTCGGATATACAATTCAGTCACAGAGAGGTAAGCCTACAAATTCAGAATTCATCGCAATGATTGCCGATAAATTAAAATTATCTATGCGTACATCTGCATAAAAAATACACCGCATTCGCTATGAATGCGGTGTATTTTTTATTTAACTTCACAGTTATCTATGGCATAGTCCAATAAAATATTTATCAATTCATTTCTTGAACGATTTGTTTCCTTTGAGAGTCTTTCAAGCATTGCCACTGTTTCGTCTTTCAGCCTCACGGAAAAAATCTTGTATCCATCGTCTCCTTTGAGAAATTTTTTCGGTATTATCAGCTTTTCTTTCATATAATCACCTCTGTCATATAATATTTTAACTTGACAAAGGTTTTATAATATGTAAGATTTTTAACATAGAAAGTAACAAAAATGCGTTGTTGTATATTTTTTAGGAGGAAAAATTATGAAAAAAGTTTTTAAGCGTATTTTTGTCATTTGTTATGCTCATAAGCGTAACGGCAGGTCTTGATATTACCGCTTCTGCGGCGTCCTGGACGCTGGTTTATGAGGAAGGGGATATTAAAATATATCAATGGCCGAATGGCGATTATTTTTATGAAGACGGACATAATCATGTTACCTCTTTTAACGGAAAATACTGTAATGATACTATGGTTGACATATTGCTTATAGGACAAACCGAAAAATATTATCCGAATACGCCTCCGTATTCTTCAGGTTATAAGATTACAGACCGAAGATGGTCAATAGATGACACTGATGTTTTAAGATTCGTCAAGGGTTCTTCCACTAATCCTGCAACTGTAATGGGTGTATCACCCGGTGAAACAATTTTAACTTCCGAAACTGTCTGGATTTGGAGTAATCCTTATCAATACGACTCAGGAACTGCTATAACGAGAGAAGCTGTCAGGGTTGTCGGCTGGGTTGAAGAGGTAACTCTTTCGGATACTCAGGTCACTCTTGCACCCGGTCAGACAAAAGCAATATCAATGACATCAGTAAAACCAAATGATGTGTTTACGAGATTTTTTAATAAACTCAATTTTCAGTCATTAAATCCCGATGTTGCAACAGTTGATGAAAACGGAAATATTACAGCCGTATCACCCGGAACAGCTGAAATATTATCCTGCACGTATTATGGCGGTTCTAATTATAATCTTAAATGCTCCTGCATGGTAACCGTTACTGATCCGAATATGCTGACTACCCAAACTGCTGCGAATGTTGCACCGACTGCCTCACAGCAGGCGCCAACCGCTACTGCAAAATCAACTGCTAAAAAGCCTAAGTCAATCTCAATCAGCAAGCTCACAAAGGGTAAGAAGCAGTTTAAGGTAACCTGGAAAAAGACGTCAGGCGTTACAGGTTATCAGATACAGTATGCAACCGACAGCAAGTTTAAGAAGAATAAAACGACTGTTACCGTCAAGGGAGCAAAAAATACAAGCAAAACAATTAAAAAACTTAAGTCCAAGAAAAAGTATTATGTACGTGTCCGTACTTACAAAACCATAAACGGAAAAAAGGTATATTCATCTTGGTCAAAGGTTAAATCAGTTAAAACCAAATAGTTTAATAGTTTCTGGAGAACTGTCAATTTCAGGCAGTTCTCTTTTTTGTGCATAATTACATATTTTGGAAAGATATAATTAATAATATAAGTATCGAGTAACAGGAGATATGATTGTGTATTTTATAGATTACAACAGGCAAGTAGCGTATGACTATGCTGAAAAGTGGCATAGCAAGCGAAACAGTGCATATTTTAATTTTGACGGTATAGGAGGGGATTGTACAAATTTTGCCTCCCAATGTCTTTTTGCAGGAACAGGTGTAATGAATTACCGCCGTGATACAGGCTGGTATTATAATTCTCCCGATGACAGAGCTGCCGCCTGGTCGGGAGCACCGTATTTAATAAAATTTCTGCTTAATAATAAAGGCGCAGGACCATTCGGCAAAACAGCAGAAATAACAGAACTTGAAACAGGCGATTTAATATTTTTAAATAATTCGGTTGAATATTATCATACGCTTGTGGTAACGGGATTCAGCCATGGTGTCCCTCTCGTTGCAGCTCATACAGATGACTCTTATATGAGAAATCTTAATACATATTACTACGATTTTGCTTCGGGAGTTCACATAATCGGAGCCAATAAATTATAAAATGAATGCTCTTTAACAGTATCTCTCTTTCCTATTGACATTTGTCAAAAATACACTAAAATATAATTAAAAACTGAGTAAAATGTCAGAGGGAAAGATATGAAAAATGTATTATCAATATTTCTGTCGCTTATTACGGCGATAACAATGTTTACAGCCGCTGATTTATCTGCATATGCATATGATTGTCAGGAACTGCCCGTTAATTCATCAGCATCATTTTCCTTGGATGAAGACGAAAACAAATATTTTTCAGTGACGCTTCCGTCAACCGGCAAGGTAACCTTCAGCCTGTCGTCTTCACAGTTTTCAAATTCGGGAAACGGAAACGCATATGTTCTTTGTATAGTTCCGGGAAGAAACTCCGGTGATGACAAATACATTTATAATGACAAATCCTTTGAATACAATGATGCACTCGGCTACTTCAATAATTCCGAGGTAACATTCTCTTTAATGAAAGGTACATATATTTTTAAATTTTCTTCGGATGCATCAGCTTCGGTACCGATTAATTATTTTCTGTCCTGTAATTTTACACCGTCTGACGAAAGCTTTCCCGAAAGCCTTTCAGGTAAGAGGGAACAGTTTTTATCCGATGCTAATTACATAAACACAGATACGATATATTATGGGCAAATATCAAATGCGGACCAAGAGGGTTTTGAAGATGTTGATATTTTTGCTTTTAATCTGAAAAAGGGCAAATTGTTTTTTGATTTTGCTTATTTTGATTATGTGGTAAACCATTATATGAGGCAAACATATATCGGCAACTTCGGATACATCTATAATTCCGAGGGTGAGCCTCTTAATAATTATGATTATGACCGGAACTGTTACATTATTGACACTGCCGGTACATACTATTTGAAGGTGACAGGACAATACGTTTACGGAAAAAAAGACTTTTATTCTTTTAAAATATCTCAGCCTGATTACAGTAAAGTCAACTCTAAAGTTACAGGCTTAAAGGCAAGTAAAAAAAATCCGACAAGTATTAAGCTGACATGGACAAAAAAGTCCGGTGCTTCGGGATATGAAGTTCAGAAATACAATGGTAAGAAGTGGACTGCATACAAAACAATAAAAAGCAATACGAATTCGGTGACGGTATCAAAACTCAAAGCATTAACGCAGTATAAGTTTCGTGTGCGTGCATATACGATTGTTAACGGCAAAAAAACCACAGGCGCATACAGCTCGGCATTCAGCGTTTCTACCACTTCAAAAAAGATTACCGGTGTCAAGCTGAAAATGAGTATCAATGATAAAAAGCAAACGGCATATGAAACTGTTATATGGAAGACGATGAAAGGTGTGTCGGGATACCAAATTCAGTTTGGAACAGATGGAAGCAATTATGACAAAAAAGGCATTTACTGGTGTGATAAAATAAGCGTTAAAGGTGCCTCAAGAAAGAATTTCAGAATAAAAGTTCCGTATGCATCTGACCAAATAACAGACGCTGTACGTATCAGACCATATAAAACTGTCAAAGGGAAAAAGATTTACGGTGCGTGGAGCAAGACTGTGCATTTATCTTAATTAATCTATATATTGTGGTGTGAGTAAGTATTCACTTGCCTGCACCGCAATATTTTTTTTGTTGTGCAAATTTAATGAAATTCAGGAAAAAACTTTGTTAAAATTGACAATAAAAAATTTCCAAAAAAATATTTGAAAAATGCTTGACAAGCAACGTCTTATATTATATAATAAGCAAGCGTGTGAAAGGGCGTATTATATATTAATATATAAACACCGAGTTCACCGAAGATATGCGATGATGTATGAGGTTGCGTCTTAACCCAGACGGTAATTCATACGGAGTATGTCCGATTTTAAACCGGGCGAAAAGAAGATGATTCTTGTCATCTGAACCGATAGGAAACCACTGAGCCTGCGGCTTGCGAACGCAGATGCTGTATGTACATTTTCTATGCCCGAATGATTTTCTCATTCGGTTTTATTTAAGGAGAGGGTTGAAACACACGGACACGTGGTAAGAAATCGGTACTCGCACCATAATTTTTCAGGAGGAAATAAAATGGCAGCAAGTAAAGTCAAGATTCGAATCAGACTCAAAGGCTATGACCACAGCCTTGTTGATCAGGCAGCTGAAAAGATTGTTGATACAGCCAAGAGAACAGGCGCTCAGGTAAGCGGTCCTATTCCGCTTCCTACAGAAGTTGAGAAGATCACAATCCTCAGAGCTGTGCACAAGTACAAGGACAGCCGTGAGCAGTTCGAGCAGAGAACACACAAAAGACTCATCGACATTCTCAGACCTTCAAACAAAACTGTTGAAGCTCTGACAAGTCTTGAGCTCCCGGCAGGCGTGGAGATTGAAATTAAGCTCTAATCGCAGCCGAGGTCATGTTGGAGTAAAATCCAACCAATAACCAAAAGGAGGAAATAGAAATGAAGAAAGGTCTTATCGGTAAAAAGGTAGGTATGACCCAGATCTTCGACGAAAGCGGAAAAGTAATTCCCGTAACAGTAGTTGAAGCAGGTCCCTGCACAGTAACTCAGATTAAGACAGTGGAGAACGACGGCTATCAGGCAATTCAGGTAGGCTTCGGTGATGTTAAGGTATCACGTGTAAACAAGCCTATGAAGGGTCACTTCGACAAAGCAGACGTAGCTCCGAAGAAAACACTTAAAGAATTCCGTCTCGAGAGCATCGACGGTATCGAGGTTGGAAACATCCTCAAGGCTGACACATTTGAGGTCGGCGAAACAGTTGATGTTAAAGGAACAAGCAAGGGTCACGGAACAGCAGGCGCAATCAAGCGCTGGAACTTCTCAAGGCTCAGAATGACACACGGTACAGGTCCTAACCACCGTCACGCAGGTTCACTCGGTGCTTGTTCAAGCCCTTCAAGAGTATTCAAGGGCAAGAAGATGGCAGGTCACTACGGTCACGAAACAGTAACAGTTCAGAACCTCAAGGTTGCTAAGGTTGATGTTGAAAACAATCTTATTGCAATCAAGGGTGCTATCCCCGGTCCAAAGGGCGGAATTGTTGTTATCGCAGACGCAGTTAAAGCTTAACGAAAGGAGAGATAAAAATGGCACAGGTTCAGGTTTATAACCAGGAAGGTAAGAAAACTTCTAAATTGGAACTTGCAGATTCAGTTTTCGGCATTGAGCCAAACGAAAATGCAATGCATCTTGCAGTTGTTAGCTATCTTGCTAATCAGCGTCAGGGCACACAGTCAACTCTCACTCGTTCAGAAGTAAGCGGTGGCGGTGCAAAGCCTTGGAGACAGAAGGGTACAGGCCGTGCCCGTCAGGGTTCAACAAGAAGCCCACAGTGGACACACGGCGGTATCGCACTCGGTCCGAAGCCGAGAAAATATAAGGTTAACCTCAACAAGAAGGTTAAGAAGCTCGCTATGAAGTCAGCTCTTTCAACAAAGGTTGCAGCAGGCGAGATGATGGTTGTCAATAAAGTTGAGCTTGATGAAATCAAGACTAAGTCAATGGTTGATATGCTTGCAAAGCTTAAGGCAGCTAAGAAAACTCTCATTGTAACAAACGAAGTTGATGAGAAGATTTACAAGAGCGCTCGTAACATTGAAGGCGTTAAGGTTGTTACTGCAAACACAATTTGCGTTTATGACATTCTTAACTGCGATTCATTCATTGTTCTTAAGGACGCTGCTAAGAAGATTGAGGAGGTATATGCATAATGAGAACTGCTCAGGATATTATTCTTAAGCCTGTAATCACTGAGGAATCAATGATGGGCATTATGACAAAGAAATATACCTTCAAGGTTGCAAAGGATGCAAACAAGGTAGAGATTGCTAAGGCCGTTGAAGAGGTTTTCCCTGGCACAAAGGTTGCTAAGGTAAACACAATGAATGTCCGCGGTCAGAAGCGTCGTCAGGGCGTAAACGTTGGCTACACTCCTTCATGGAAGAAGGCAATCGTTACTCTGACTGAGGATTCAAAGGAAATTGAGTTCTTCAACGATATGATGTAATCCATCTTTCCTATATAATATAGTATAGAAAAAGCAACAAAAGTATTTCGGATGATGAGGTATGAAAGGTGCCATCCTTTCGCAAAGTTATCCGGAAAGGAGATAAAATAATGGCAATAAAGAATTATAAGCCTACCACTCCTTCAAGAAGGAATATGTCGGTAACTGATTATTCTTCTATCTCAAAAGTTGCTCCTGAGAAATCTCTTCTTGAGCCTCTCAATAAGAAATCAGGTCGTAACTCTTACGGAAGAATCACAGTTCGTCATCGTGGCGGCGGAAACAGAAAGAAATATCGTGTAATCGATTTCAAGAGAAATAAGATTGATATGCCTGCAACTGTTCTTACTATTGAATATGACCCGAACAGAAGCGCTCATATTGCTCTTATCCAGTATGAAGACGGTGTAAAGAGCTATATCATTGCTCCTGAAGGTCTTAAGGTAGGAAGCACAGTAATGTCAGGTCCTAACGCAGATATCGTAGCAGGTAACGCTCTTGCACTTAAGGATATGCCTGTTGGTACTATCGTACACAATGTTGAGCTTTATCCCGGAAACGGTGCTCAGCTTGCCCGTTCAGCAGGTAACAGTGCACAGCTTATGGCTCTCGAGGGTGCATATGCACTTCTCAGACTCCCGTCAGGCGAGCTTCGCAATGTACCGAAGGATTGTATGGCTACAGTCGGTGTTGTAGGTAACACAGACCACGCTAATGTAAAAATCGGTAAGGCAGGCCGTAAGCGCAATATGGGTTGGAGACCTACAGTCCGCGGTTCTGTTATGAACCCGAATGACCATCCGCACGGCGGTGGTGAAGGTAAGTCACCAATCGGTCGTCCCGGTCCTTGCACACCTTGGGGCAAGCCTGCTCTTGGTTACAAGACACGTAACAAGAAGAAGGCTTCAAACAAAATGATAGTTCGCCGTCGTAACGGTAAATAAGAAGAAAGGAGAAGATTAACTAATGAGTAGAAGTACTAAAAAGGGCGCTTATGTAGAAGACAGCCTTTACAAGAAAGTAGAAGCACTCAATGCTTTAGGCGACAAGCAGGTTATCAAAACCTGGTCAAGAAGTTCAACAATCTTCCCTGAATTCGTAGGACACACATTTGCTGTTCATGACGGAAGAAAGCATGTTCCTGTATATGTTACAGAGGATATGGTTGGACATAAGCTCGGTGAATTTGCACCGACAAGAACATTCAGAGGCCATGCAGGCTCAAAGACATCTAAGTAATCGAAAGGAGATTTATTATGGAAGCAACAGCAAAAGCAACCTACGTCCGTATCTCTCCTAGAAAGGTGCAGATTGTTCTTGATCTTATCAGAAATCAGCCTGCCGACAAGGCTATGGCTATTCTTCAGTACACACCGAAAGCTGCTTGCGAGCCTGTTATGAAGGTTCTTAAATCAGCAATGGCAAACGCTGAGAACAACAACAATATGGACGTATCAAGATTAGTAGTAAGCTACTGCAACGCAACTGCAGGTCCTACTCTTAAGAGAATTCAGGCAAGAGCACAGGGCAGAGCTTACAGAATCAATAAAAGAACATCACACATCACCATTACCGTTAAGGAAATGGAAGACTAAGCGAGGAGGAAAAGTTAAATGGGACAGAAATGTAATCCAACCGGTTTAAGAATCGGTGTTATCAAAAACTGGAACTCACGCTGGTATGCTAAGAAGGGCGAATTCGGCGATACACTTGTAGAGGACTACAATCTTCGTAACTACCTTCTTAAGACACTTTACGGTGCAGGTGTTCCTAAAGTAGAAATCGAAAGAGACGCTAAGAGAGTTAGAATCAACATCCACTGTGCAAAGCCGGGTATGGTTATCGGTAAGCAGGGTGCTGAAATCGAAAAGCTCAAGGCTATTTGTGCAAAGAAGCTCGGCAAGGATGCCAACGAAGTTTTCATTAACATCGTTGAGATTAAGCAACCGGACCTCAATGCAACACTCGTAGCACAGAGCATTGCTCAGCAGCTTGAAAGACGTGTAAGCTTCAGAAGAGCTGTAAAGGGTGCTATCAGAAATACAATGAGACTTGGTGCTCGCGGTATTAAGGTTATGGTTTCAGGAAGAATCGGCGGTGCTGAAATCGCTCGTTCGGAAACCTATAAAGAGGGTACAATTCCTCTTCAGACAATCCGTGCAGACATTGATTACGGTTTTGCTGAAGCAAACACAACCTATGGTAAAATCGGTGTAAAGACTTGGATTTATCAGGGCGAGGTTCTTCGTGAATCACGTAATAAGAAAAGAAGCAATCGTAGGGAAGGGGGAAGAAAATAATGCTCTTACCTAAGCGTGTAAAACACAGAAAGCAGCACAGAGGCAGAATGACCGGTGTTGCAACAAGAGGTAATAAGGTAACTTACGGTGAGTATGGTCTTCAGACTACTGAGCCGGCTTGGATTACAGCAGCTCAGATTGAGGCTGCCCGTATCGCAATGACACGTTACACAAAGCGTGGCGGTAAAGTATGGATTAAGATTTTCCCCGATAAGCCTATTACAGCAAGACCTGCCGATACTCGTATGGGTAAAGGTAAAGGTAACGTAGACTATTGGGTAGCAGTAGTAAAGCCAGGCAGAGTAATGTTCGAGCTTGGCGGCGTTGATGAGGCAACAGCCCGTGAGGCTATGCGTCTTGCCGCAAACAAACTTCCTGTAAAGTGTAAGTTTGTTAAGAAAGAAGAAGAGGGAGGCGAGCAGTAATGAAAGCATCAGAAATCAAGGCTCTTTCAGCAGAACAGAGAACAAAGAAGCTTGCAGAACTTAAAGAAGAGCTTTTCAACCTTCATTTCCAGCAGGCAATCAATCAGCTCGACAACCCTATGAGAATTAAAGCAGTCAAGAAAGATATCGCTCGCATCAAAACAGTTGAGAGAGAAATCGAACTTGAAAATGCTAATTCTTAAGAAGGAGGTAACTGAAAATGGAAAGAAACCTCAGAAAGACAAGAGTAGGTGTTGTAACAAGCGACAAGATGGACAAAACCGTTGTTGTAACAATCAAGGACAAGGTTCGTCATCCGCTTTACAACAAGATTGTAAACCGTACTGTTAAGTACAAAGCACACGACGAAAACAACGAATGCGGTGTGGGCGATAAGGTTCTCATTATGGAGTGCCGCCCATACAGCAAGGACAAGAGATGGCGTGTGGTTGAGATTGTTGAAAAAGCTAAATAATCGTTGCGATTTACAGCTTTTGCAAATAATTTAGTCAATAGAAAATAATAACTGCAACTTAGCAAAGTGTTATTTTGCAGTACGAAGGAGGAAAATGCTGTGATACAACAGGAAAGTCGTCTTAAAGTAGCAGACAACACAGGTGCTAAAGA
>CAZHSE010000014.1:0-47194 GCA_964535085.1 uncultured Bacteroides sp. | reverse complement strand
TATTTGACATCTGCTACTGTGCAACAGCCATTTTGTCAGAATGTTTCAATAATTCTGATATTGATAAGAACAAGTGGCTTGAAATATTTGACAATCTTATAAAGGGATATGAGCGCATCACTCCGCTGTCTGAATATGAAAAACAGGCTTTGCCTTATGTGATTTATTCCATTCAGATCATCTGTATTGCATATTTCAGTCAGTTTGATAAATTTGAAAATCTCACAAAAATAAATATAGATATGCTGAAGTGGATTATAAATGTATTAAAGCTATGAATATAAAAGCAAGGTGTGTTGATTTCACATCTTGCTTTTATATTTTTATATACTCTTCTAATCTCATTTCACTTTAAAATATAGCGTTTAAACACTATACTTTATTAAATTTTGCCCAAAATGCTTGACAAAAGCAGTTTTCATCTCTAATCTGTGAGCTTATCCCAAAAGGGATAATATTAGATTTGGAGATGATAAAAATTACAAGCTATGAATATAGGAACAATCCAATGTTCCTGCGAAATCAATTTAAAAGCGTTGGTATGTTCAAACTGCCTCTTGTGAAAAAACAGGAAATAAGTCTTGAAGATGTAAAGCTAATAGGTTATGATAAAATCAATCAAAGTAATAATTACGATAAAATTGTACATTTCTTTCTTGACGATTACAGATTTGAGAACATATACAACAATCCCGAGAACAAAGTTGAGACATTAAAAAAGTATAAAGCAGTGCTTACGCCCGATTTCAGTATGTTTGTGGAAATGCCGATTGCATTGCAACTGTTCAGCACTTTTAAAAACAGATGGGTCGGTGCGTATTTGCAGGAACAGGGCATCAGCGTTATACCAACAGTTCGCTGGGGTGATTTAACAAGTTTCAATTTCTGCTTTGACGGAATTGAAAAAGGCAGTATAGTTGCCGTTTCCACAATAGGAATAAAGAAAGAAAAATCGCACTTTATACTTGGCTATAATGAAATGCTGAGCAGAATAAAACCAAGCAAAATTATATGCTACGGCAAGCCTTTTGATGAAATGAAAGGCGATATAATCGAGGTTGATTATGGTGAAACCAATAATTTAAACAAAGGCTTTTTTGTAAAAAAGACATTTTTGGCAACAATTGAACCATTACATAAGGGCGGAGGCTCTGCTTCAGGTGCATCACCACAAAGGTCACTTCCTACGAAAGGAAAACCTAATTCTAAAAAAGCCCTATACAAAAATGGGAAAAAAGTTCAGGAAAGAGAATATGATGAAAACGGAAATCCTAAAGTAGATACTGATTATACAAATCACGGAAATCCTAAAGAACATCCTAATGTTCCTCATAAACATATTTGGAGGAACGGAAAGCGAGGAAAAGTAGATGAATAATTTTGAAAAATTCAAAGAATGGATAGATATTGGAAATGAAATTGAATTCACTTACAAAGGCGAAGAATATTCTGTAACATATTCAGCAAAAGAAAGCGGAAAGACTTTAATATCATTTTGTAAATTCTATTGTGAACCTTCTGAATTTACAAGTGCAGATGATTTTATGAAAAATGCTAAAATCAATGATGAATATTTAAAGGATATTTGGGATAAAGTTGTCGATATTTATATTTATTGATTTTTGAGTTATCGGTCATTATTTTTTACAAGATTGGTGACGAGGTGAAGGGCTCAGGATTGTTACAGATCGGCTTGACAGCAAAAACTATTATGCGACAAATCCGAGTTTTGACTGACGAAACAACAAAGGTGCAGGTTTTTCCTGCACCTTTTATTAATTTTGAAATTTTACCTGCTCCTGTGCAATCGGCTGATAGCATATCAATTTATCGCTGTCTAAATTTTCTTTATACATATCAACAGCCGTAATTTGATGATTATCATAGGTTGTGTAATAATAAATTCCTTTACTTGCATTACAACAGGAGGTATAAATTGTTATTTCGTATTTTTCACCGCCTACATTACAGCAGCCTCTTTGTTGGTCAACAGAATTAAGAATATGAAAAAACTGGCTTACGCTTTCCATTTCGCTGTCACCTGAAAAAGAATTCATCTTAACAAATGCCGCTCTTACAAATCTTGACTGTGATGACAGGTCTCCCGGCAGACCGATTGCACCCATTCCCCTGCTGTATTCCTTTAAATTCAGTTTTTCGGAAAATGTATTATCAGGCGATTTTGATGATAAGCCGATGTAATTATTAAGTGCCATCATCTGCATATCAAAAGGCGGATTATTTGCCAGAATTCCCACAGGGTTATCATATATTTTAATTCCGTCTTTCATGGACTCAACCGTTATTGCACATTCGCTGTCGGCAACAATCCAGTGTAATTGAGCCACAGGCAGTTCATCATTATAAGGAATATTCCACAAATTCATTTTTTCGATTAACGTCTTTGCTTCCTGCACGCTTGCACACCGGCTTAAAATCCACGGAATTATTTCAAAATGCGTTACATTATCCAAGCCTTCGACTTTGTCTTTATATACTGCATTTCCCACAAAGTTAAGCCCTGCCATACCCAGGCCTTTTTCATTAACGGCGTCATAATATAAAGGCTCATCATTTACTATATGCGCCATACCGATCATTGCATAATGGGATTTTATTACTCTTCCGCATCTGAATTTCAGCTCAAAGCAGCGGGGCATTACAACAACCTCATCACCGTAAGAAAAATCATAGTCAAGGGTTCTTCCGAAATAAAAATCCTTTGTTTTATATGTTGCTGCAGT
This sequence comes from uncultured Bacteroides sp., assembly GCA_964535085.1. Lineage (GTDB taxonomy): Bacteria > Bacillota > Clostridia > Oscillospirales > Acutalibacteraceae > Eubacterium_R. The sequence goes on along the minus strand of CAZHSE010000014.1, from coordinate 44,450 downwards.
GCACATAATATTCCTCCAGTAATTTTATTCTTATTATAACACATTAACATCAAATTACTTCTTTTTTGTTTTATTATCTCTTAAAGCACCGAATTATTCACTGTTATCTTTGCCTTTTATCTTATCAACAATCCGCCGTATTCCCAAGGTAATAGCAATACACATTGGGAAAAAGGGTGTAAACGGACCTGCCCAGAATGCAAGATATGCCGTTGCCATCACACTGCACCATTTCCAGCCGAATAAAGCGTGGCATAAATATCCGCCCCAAACAGGCGAATACATAACCACAACAACAATTGCAAAAATAACAACAGTGTGCCAGTCCTTACATTCCTGCCATACCCATTTACAAAACTTTATAAACTTGGCCTTCAGTTTAATTAGAATATTTTTAATCTTCTCCATTTTTCACATACTGCCTTTTGAACAAACTACGGCTTATCCGATTGCTTCCATTATTTTTTTATAGTATTAGCTTTAACATTATCTACTCCCAGATGTATTCAATCTCTTCTGTGTTAAGTTCCAGTGTGCACATATCATATTGTTTCTTTTCATATTTAATATAGCAGCTTAACTCAATCAATGCAATTCTTGTGTTCGGAGAAACATAGGTTTCAATATATTCTGCAGATGTCTGATTCATCAGCTCATTTTTCATAAGCTGTACAAATTCTTCGACAGATATATATTTTCCTGTGAAATTATCATTTTCATCAAGTGCCGTCTTTAAAACAGCATTGCAAAAATATAAATCTCCAAGTGTACATTTCATATGGCATTTTGTGAAATTCTTATATTTTTCCGCAAATGTTGTATCTGTATAATCCTGCGGATAATATTCAATTTTAAAGGTTAAAACCAGTTCATTTTCCTTTAATGAAATATCACACAAATTCCTGTCGTGAAGTATACCGTCGGGTATCCTGTTTTCACGCATTATATATTTTTCAGTCATTTTAGTTTTCTCCTTTTTTTATCGGATCTCTGATTACCTTTCCCGTTTCGCCGATTATAATCTGCATTTCTGTCTTTTTCCTGAAAAACATCAATCACTAAAATTAAATCTTCTGTTTTATTTGTTTCATTTACAACATTTCTTTTTTAACAAAAGCAAAGCCTCTGTATTCATTTTTCTCTTCATCAATATACAATGTTCCCTTTCTTTTTAAATATGGTTTCGTATGCGGATATTTTTTTATTATATTTCTTTTGTCTTTATAATTTGCGGACCTTATCATTTTAATTCTCCTATTACATACTGTGTCAGTTAAATTAACTGTATTATCTCAAATTTTTCCAAAATCATTATAATTTGATTATACAATTATTCATTAATCATATCAATATAAAGTTCACGACATATACATTTTATCGCCTTGACAAAGTATCACTGTGATGATATATTGAAATCGATTTAAAACTATTAATTCAGAAGGATTTTATGAAAATAACCTACATTAATCACAGCGGATTTCTCGTTGAAACGAAAGACTGCTGTTACATTTTTGATTACTTCAAGGGTGATTTGCCTGAGCTTGATAAGAATAAGCCTGCCGTTATACTTTGCAGTCATTTTCATCAGGACCATTTTAATCCGAGAATATTTGAAATACTAAACAGTATGAATATGAAATACCAGGCGGTTTTGGCAAAGGATATAAGCAGAAACAAATATCCATCTGACACAAAGGTTACAACAGCTTATCACGATAAATCCTATGTACTTGATAACGGGACTGTGATTGATACCCTTCTGTCTACAGACAGCGGTGTCGCATTTATTGTCAAGACAAGCGAGGGCACAATTTACCACGCAGGAGATTTAAACGATTGGTATTGGGAAGGCGAACCTGACCGGGACAACAGGCAGATGACGGCAAGATACAGAGCCGAAATTGACAAAATCAAAGACATTCATATTGATATTGCATTTGTGCCTCTTGACCCAAGGCAGGAGAGCCACTATTCAGACGGTATGCTCTATTTTCTGAAAAATGTTGATTGCAACACAGTTTATCCTATGCACTACTGGAACGAGCCTGCTGTAATAAATAAATTCATCAGCGAATTTCCCGAATACAAAACAATAATTAAAAATACGGAACTTACAAAAGGAGAAGAATTATGAGCTTTAAAATGATTCACGAAAACTACAATGTTTCCGACCTTGACAGGTCAATCAAATTTTATAATGAAGCCCTTGGCCTACACGAAATCAGGAGAAAGACAACAGATGATTTTATCATAGCTTTTTTATCAAATGATGCAAGCGATTTTGAGCTTGAACTGACTTGGTTAAAGGAACACCCGCAGCCTTATGATTTAGGTGAATGTGAGTTTCATCTTGCTTTCAGAGCCGATGATTTTGATGAGGCACACAAAAAGCATGAAAAAATGGGATGCATCTGCTTTGAAAATCCTGAATTGGGAATTTATTTCATCGAAGACCCGGACGGATACTGGCTTGAAATTTTACCGTAAGATTTAAAAAAGGTGCAGAGTTTGTTGCTCTGCACCTTTTTGCAATTCTGAATTAAAATTATTTAACGGTTACGGACTTTGCTTTACTCCATAAAGAGTAAACTTTTACTTTTTTACCGTTTATTTTTGACAGTTTATATGTACGTATTCTGACATAGTATTTCTTTTTGGATTTCAGTTTTTTAATCGTAAAAGAAGTTGTTTTGCTTTTTTTGAGTGTAACGGTTTTTTTATTCTTCTTAAACTTCTTGTCCGTAGAATACTGAATCTGATACCCTGTTGTACCGCTTACTTTTTTCCAGTATATCTTAAAATATTTTTTGCCTTTTTTCAGCTTTTTTATTGAAGTCTTTTTCTGCTTTTTATTTATCCATTCTCCGTTGATTTTAGCCAGATTTACAGCTTTTTGTGTTACAGCCGTAATTTCGGGCAAAATGATTTGAGAAGTCGGTATGTCCATATTATCAAAACTTGTTTCGACGGGCCGAGAAATATCGGGAATTGATGTTGAGCACTCGGAAGTTTCAGGACAATCAGTTACATCCTCTGTTATTTCAATCGGTGCAGTTGTTGAAGCTGCCACAGCAGAAGTACTGCTTTCGGTTTCTGAATTTTCTTCACTGTTATCCTCCGTCAAATCATTAGGCTCTGTTTCGGATTCCTTATAGCCGGGATTTTCAACACCGCATATACTGCAATATTTATTGTTAATTCCAAAGCTGTGGCCTTTCGGTTTTGTAAATTCGTCATTTAAAGCATCTCCGCATCTGACGCAAACATGTGTTGTATAGCCATATTCCGTACACGTTGGTTCTACTGTTACGGATTTATAAGTATGACCTTTCGTTGCAATTTTCTCCTGTCTCACCAATACCTTTTGACAAACAGAACAGTGCTTTCCTGCTGACAGCCCCGTATCTGTGCAGGTGGCTTCAACAGCTGTATCAATAATCTCCGTATGTCCTTTGGCGGGAATTGTTTTTTCCGCTTCAAATACCTCACCGCATTTTTCACAGTATCGTCCTTTTATAAATCCGTCGGCAGTGCAGGTGGCTTCTTTATATTCGCCTTCCTTAATTGAATGTCCGAGAGCAGGAACAAAATCATCATTATATGAATTTCCGCAGTTTTTACAGGTATATATTGTATATCCATCCTCAGTACAGGCAGGCTCAATTATTTTTCGGAGATAATTATGTCCTGTTGCAGATATGGTAACGCAGATCTCCTCTTCACATTCTGTACACCTGAGTATTCCCATTCCGTCACTTTCACATCCGGCAGGAGTAACCGTTATCATTTCTCCGTAATTATGACCTGTTGCATCTGTATAGTTTCCGATTTCACTGTAACCGCAGACATTACATACATATTTAGTATATCCCTGCCCTATACAGCTTGGCGGTACAGTGTTTTCCGAAAAAGTATGTCCCGAAGCAGGAACAGAATCCGTTATAACCGTTTCACCGCAGACAACACATCTTCCTGTTGTATATCCTTCCTCTGTACAAGAAGGCGGCGTAACGGTTTTTGAACTCAATATGTGACCAGTTGCAGAAACAAAGTTTGTCTTTTCCTCATAAGGACAGTTTTCACATTTAGCATACAAGAAGCCCGCATCGGTACATGTGGGCTCTACTTGTGTATATGTTAATTTATGTTCTGTACAAAAGTCTGTATCTTCTGCAAAAACAAAAGTGCAAAATGCGAAACATAATATAATTACACTAAAAATTAACATAAAACTCTTTTCCATTTAAATTTCCTCTTACATCAACTAAATAATTTAAATTCAAAAATAAATTTCGGAAAACATTTTATTTATTCTGCCGCAAAGCAATTTATTCCGGGGGCTGTCCAAATTAAAGTCCGATGCTAAAATTTCCTTTGCACATATTTGGGTAAGGTGCAGTGTTTCAACATCATTTACCATATCGGCAATTTTTAAATCAGGCAATCCGTGCTGACGGTTTCCGAAGAAATCCCCGGGACCCCTTGCTTTCAAATCCTCGTCAGCTATTTTAAAGCCGTCGGAATACTTTTTCATTGTCAGAAGTCTTTCTTTCGAGGTTTCACTCTTATTGTCGGACACAAGAATACAGTAGCTTTTTTTACTGCCTCTGCCGATTCTGCCCCTGAGCTGATGAAGCTGTGAAAGTCCGAAACGGTCAGCATTTTCAATAACCATAACGGTTGCATTCGCAACATCAACCCCAACCTCTACTACGGTTGTTGCAACAAGTATCTGAACATCTCCCTGAACAAAGGCTTTCATCACATTTTCCTTCTGCTTAGGTTTCATTTTGCCGTGGAGAAGTCCTAAATTATAACCTTTAAAGACAGTCTGTGACAGCTCTTCGGCAAACTGCTCCGCCGATTTAACATCAAGCTCATTTTCCTCAACGGCAGGACAAACTATGTAACACTGCTCTCCCCTGTCAACTGCGTCACGTATAAATTTGTAAATCCTGCTGTCGTAACCCGAATTCACGACATCCGTTCTTATCTCCTGTCTTCCCGGTGGAAGCTCATCAATAATACTGATATCCAGATCGCCGTAAAGAATCAGACCAAGTGTCCTCGGTATAGGCGTGGCGCTCATAACTATAGTGTGGACATCTGTACCTTTTTCTGCAAGAGCTGCTCTCTGCTTTACACCGAATCGGTGCTGTTCATCAGTTATAACAAGTCCTAAATTCTTAAATTCAACATCATTTTGTATCAATGCGTGAGTACCGATTAATAAATCTATTTCACCGTCAATAAGACGTGATTTTATTTCCCGTTTCTGCTTTGCAGGAACAGAGCCTGTCAGAAGCTCCGCTTTTATTCCTGAGGACAAAAGCAACTTGCTGAGACTGTCAAAATGCTGAACGGCAAGAATTTCCGTGGGAGCCATAAGAGCTGTCTGATACCCGTTCTTTACAGCTGTATGAATCACACCTGCCGCCACTGCTGTTTTACCCGAGCCTACGTCTCCCTGAATAAGCCTGCTCATAGGATAATCGCCCTGCATATCCTTTATGCAGTCTGCCATTGCTCTTTTCTGAGCACCTGTCATTTCAAACGGCAGAAGCTTCATAAACTCAGCGGTAAAATCTTTTGAAATTTTTATATCTGTTTCCTGTTTTTTATTTCCCTTTAATTTGAGAAGACCGAGCTGTAAAATCAGCAGTTCATCAAAAATCAGCCTGTCTCTTGCAGGAGCTATATCCTCTTCCCTTTTCGGAAAATGAATGTCTCTTATCGCTTTATCAAGAGAAATAAGACTGTACTTTTTCAGTATATCATCGCTTAAAACTTCCGGAATTTCATCAATTTCGTCAAGTGCTGTTTTTACTGCCTTTGAAATTGCTTTTGAATTAAGTTTCTCTTTTGCGGGATAAATGGGATGAATACTGTCTGTTGCCGTAATTTTTTCTATCTGCGGAGAGGACATGGACGCAGTTGTAAAATTCTTTTCGATTTTACCGAAAAGAACATAATCCTCATAAACTCTCAAAGCATTTGCAAGATATTTATTATTAAAAATCGTTACGGCTATTACATTTTCTCCATCGGAAAACCTGCATTTGTAAAGTGTCATACCTTTACGTATCATGCTTTCCTTAACAGGAGTAATCATTGTCGCTCTGATACAGACAGTTTCGCCGTCCGATACCTCGGAAACGGTTTTGGTATTCGTCCAGTCTTCATATTTTCTCGGATAAAAATGCAAAAGGGAATCAACATCAAAAACGCCGAGACTGTTAAACAGCTCGGCCCTTTTTTCGCCAATACCCTTAATATATTTAATATTACTGTTAAAATTCAGCATTGCTTACTCCACAGAAATGATAAAATAGTATATCGGCTGATTGCCGTTTACTACGCTGATTTCAATATCACTGCCGTATTTTGCGCTGAGTTTTTCTTCAACCTTCACGGCATCTTCTTCGCTGGCTCCCTCACCGTAAATGATTGTAACAAGAGAGTGCTCATTCTTTTTGAAAATTTTATCTGCCGATTTAAAAGCGATATCTGTAATATCATCTCCGATAAATTTGATTTTGCCGTTGCAAAGTCCCATAATTTCGCCCTGTTTAACAGCCCTGCCGTCAATTTCGCTGTCACGGGCGGCAAAGGTTACCTGCGCAGTTTCAACTGCGTCTGCGGCATCCATCATATTCATCTGATTTTCGTCAGTGCTTACCGTTTCGTCAAAACTAAGCATAGCGGATATTCCCTGCGGAATAGTCTTTGTGTGAAGAACTCTGACCTCTCTGTCTGATGCAAGAGGTATCGCCTGCTCAGCCGCCATTATAATGTTTTTATTGTTCGGAAGGACAAAGACTGTCTTTGCCGGAGTGTTCATTACAGCGTTTAGAATATCGTCGGTTGACGGATTCATTGTCTGACCGCCGCTGACAACAACATCTGCACCGATATCACTGAACAATTCCTTAAGTCCCTCACCTGCACAGACTGCAACAAATCCGTACTCATTTTCCGGCTTCTGCACGGACGGAGTAATAACCTCTTCGCCGTCTCTGACGCCAACCTCGGCATTTGCGTGCTGATATCTCATATTATCAATCTTTATATTAATGAGCTGACCGTATTTAAGCGCAGCCTGAATAACATTTCCCGGCTCATTTGAATGAACGTGAACCTTGATAATATCGCTGTCGTCAACGACAACTACACAGTCACCTATTGATTCGAGATAGGCTCTTAACTTAAGAGGGTCTTTTTCTTTTGATGCATTTGATTTTTCAATAAGAAATTCTGAACAGTATCCAAACTCAATATCGTCCGAAGCGTTTGCAACAGTTGATTTTGAAGGAACCGCAACAGGTGTTACTCCACTGCCGTCAACAGGCTGAACGATAACACCGTTATGCCAAACGCTTTCCATTCCCTCAAAAACAAGGATAAGGCCCTGACCGCCTGCGTCAACAACTCCTGCCTTTTTAAGTACAGGCAAAAGCTCCGGCGTTTTTGCCAGTGCTTCCTTTGCCGCCTGAAGCGCCGCAAAAGCAACCTCCAGCGGATCATCCTGAATTTTTGCCATTTCCTGAGCAGCTTCGCTTGCCTCTCTTACAACGGTTAAAATTGTACCCTCGGTAGGCTTCATTACAGCTTTATATGCTGCGTCAACACCCTCTTTAAATGCGTTTGCAATATCCTTGGCACCTGCTTCGGCAAGGCCTTTGAATCCCTTTGAAAAGCCTCTGAAAATCAAAGAAAGAATTACACCCGAGTTGCCTCTTGCTCCTCTCAAAAGAGCAGAGGCACAGCGGGAAGAAGCCTCATCAATGGTACAGTCGTCAGAAAGAGTTGCCATTTCCTTAGCCGCAGCAGTAATTGTCATACTCATATTAGTTCCTGTATCTCCGTCGGGAACAGGAAAAACATTAAGTGCGTCAACAGCCTGTCTGCTGTTTGAAATATTATTGGCGGCCGATATAATCGAGTCGCGGAACATTAATCCAGTAATCATTTAACTTCTCCTAAGTGTATTAGTTAAGTGCGTCAACATAAACATTAACCTTGTAAACCTGTAAATCCGTAGCTTCCTCAACGGTATAGCGTACTTTATTTACAATGCTTTCAACTATTGCGCTTATATTAACTCCGTAGGATACGGAAATATGCAATTCTATGGTCAGCTTATCATTGTCACTTTTAACAACAACTCCCTGATCGAGATTATCCTTTGAACCTTTATTTTTAATTGCAGATTTGATGCTTTGGTAAGGATTTGAGCTAACCATTCCCGTAACGCCGAAACAGCTTTGCGCCGCCCTGCCTACAAGATTTGCAAAATAATTATTTGTTATTTCAATGTATCCGTTTGGATTTTCAATCTTAATCATAAATTTTCCTCCTTAGCAAAATTAGTTTTCTCTTCCAACATCTTATTATAAATAATATTATATTCTAAATCAAGAAATAAAATTCCAGGTGTCAATATTTGAGAAGAAATTTCCGTAATATCCCTGCATATCTCCGTTCATTGCTTTGGAATAACAAATCATACCTTTTTTGTAAACAAGAGGTATAAAAGGCATTTCTTCATTAAATGCAAGAATGAAATTTCCTAAATCCGCATCGCCTGATAAATAATCGGCATAAAGATTACCGCACTTTATATTGTCATCATCTATACCGTATCTGACTCCGCCCTTTTTATCAAAGAAAGGATACAGGCTCATATCATCGGAAAGCTTGACCTCGCCTATATATAAATCAAATTCAACATTTTTAATTCTGCGGGTATATTCCTTTGTGTCCTCGGTTTCAATTTTAACAGTAAAGCCTACTGCTTCAAGCTGGGATTTCAGAAGAGCGGCAACAGCAGCACGGTTGTTATTTTTATTCACGAGAACAGTAAGTTTCAAATCCTTTTCCTTAACTCCGCTTTGGATAATTGACTGCTTTGCAGTAGCAATATCGGCAGTATCGGAAAAAATCTTAATATTCTGTGCAATTTTTCCCACAGGATTAAACGGTGATGATGCCGCAACAGCATATCCCGAATAGGCGCTGTCGGCAAAGGTTTTTCTGTCAGCCGCTAATGAAACAGCCTTTCTTATCTGGGCATTTGCCGTAATTCCTGCCATGGAATTTACGCCTATGTAGACAAGATTATTCATATTAACCAGCTTTTTTGCACATGACATTCTCTTTGACACAGAGGAACTTAAATCTCTGAAAGCATAGGAAATATTGCCGATATTTACCGCATTGTCAATGGAGTCAGACGCCGCAATATTAACAAGATTTATTGTTGTAATATACGGGTCAAAGCTGTCGGAAACATTAGCTGTAAGAACTGTTTTTCCCGAAGAGGACTGCTCGTATTTATATCTGCCGCTTCCTATCGGAAAACCGTTTTTATCATCCTTTTTTGAGGTAATGGGAAACGTAAGAAGGTTTACGGCATAGGGATTTTCCCTGTCAAGATAAAATGTAACGGAATTGCTGCCTGCACTTGCATAGTCAATATACTGAAGGGAGTTTTTATATGCAGGAGACTCCTTAGCCGCTTCAAAGGAGTACAAAATATCATCGGTATCAAGAGAAGAGCCGTCTGAAAATTTGAGCTGAGGGTTTATATCCACTTTAAGCGTTTTGCTGTTCGTAAACTCATATCCCGTTGCAATATTCAAAACAGGCTCATAATTTTCATCAAGGTCAAAAAGCGACTCAAAAACAAGAGAAGACAAAACCTGGTTATTCTGAGTTTTTGCTTCAAACGGGTCAAGACTGTCACCCTGAGTATAACTTAATTTAAAGCTGGTATTATCCGTAACCTTCGGGGCAGAGGTTTCCTCAGCTTCCGTCAGCGTTTCATTATTCTCTCCGCCGGAGGTACATCCTGTCAGACAGACAATAAGCATTACTGCCGACAAAAAAAACGCAATATATCTTTTTGTCATTTTTACCTCCTGATAAGCGTAGTATTCACTGTTTTCCCTGATGTATTGTCAATTTCAAACAGGCATCCCTCAAGAACACACGGGCCGTCATTGTTTGTAAACCTTACAGGCAGACCTGTCCGAAGTTTATATATTGCACATTCGGGGTCAACTCCGAGTACACTGTAATAAGGACCAGTCATTCCTATATCGCTGATATAGCCCGTGCCGTTAGGAAGAATCTGATTGTCATTTGTCTGAACGTGGGTATGCGTTCCGTAAATTGCAGAAACTCTGCCGTCTGTATAAAAGCCCATTGCTCTTTTTTCAGCAGTTGCTTCTGCATGAAAATCAATAATTATATTATTTACACCCTGCGCCTTTATCTCGTCAATAACACGGTCAATCACCGAAAAAGGATTTTCAACAAGGTCAAGATAAACTGCACCCTGAAGATTTACTACTGCAACGACAAAACTTCCCTTATCAACTATTTCATAATATTTTCCCGGAGCTGAGGAATGATAATTTGCAGGTCTGATAACAGGATGGCCCTCATCAAGATAACCATAAATCTCCATACGCTTAAGGCTGTGATTACCTAAGGTCACCACATCTGCTCCGCTATCAAGGATATGCTCTGCACTTTGAGGAAGTACTCCGTTTCCAACAGCGGAATTTTCACCGTTTACGACAACTATATCTGCGTTCAGTTCTTTTTTTAATTTTGGCAGCTCCTGTCTCAAATATTCGCATCCCTGTTTTGAGACAACGTCACCGATTGTTAAAATTTTCAAAATTTCACCGTTTCTGTTTAAACTGTTTTACACTTCTTAATTTTAATTATACAATAACTTATAGGTAAAAACAAGAAATTGACACAAAATTAATACTGTGTTAAAATTATTTTTATATTAAGAAAACATGAATATACCTTTTGTTCAAATATTACAAATAGTATACAAGATAACTTTTGGAGGTTATTGAAATGAGATTATGTATTTTCGGTGCGGCAAGCAACGAAATTGACAGTAAATATATATCATCGGTTGAAAATTTAGCCGAAAAATTAGCAAAAAGAGGACACAATCTTGTATTCGGAGCAGGCGGCTGCGGACTTATGGGCGCGGCAGCAAGAGGCTTCAGAAAAGGCGGCGGCAACATAATCGGCGTTATCCCCGAATTTTTTAAGGAAGCAGATATTGAGACGATTTATAACGACTGCGACGAATTGATTTATACCGACAGTATGAGGGAAAGAAAGGCTGTAATGGAGGACAGAGCAGACGCCTTCATCATTGTTCCCGGAGGTATCGGAACATTTGAGGAAATGTTTGAGGTGCTGACGCTGAAACAGCTCGGCAGGCACAACAAGCCTATTGTAATCTACAATATTGACGGATATTATGACGCAATGGAATCACTGGTTCAGCGTTCCGTGGAAGAGGGCTTTGTTCGTGAAAACTGCAACTATCTTTATCAATATTTCAAAAATGACGAAGATTTAATTGACTATGTTGAGAAAAACATTCAGTATCATTTTTCAATAGAAGATTTGAAAAACGGATAATTAGAATTTATCGGGGTGTTGTTGAATAAAACAACCGTAGGGGCGACCATTGGTCGCCCGCTTATAACGGGTGCAATGCACGCCCCTACGAAAGTTTGTAGTAGTAACATACCTATAAACCCTAATTTAACAAAAAATCGGTAGACCTGAAATCTGCCGATTTTTTATACTTTTTGTAATATTATAACGCTTTTGTTTCAATCTCTTCCATAATTCTTGAAACAAATTCTTCAAGAGTTGAAGCACCCTCATCACCGTTTTTACGTGAACGTACCGAAATTGTATTTGCTTCAATATCCTTATCACCTGCAAGAATCATATAAGGTACTTTTTCAAGCTGAGCCGAGCGAATCTTAAAGCCGATTTTTTCGCTTCTGTCGTCAATCTCACAGCGGATACCCTTTGCCTCAAGCGCTTTCTTAATGTCATAAAGATAATCAAGATGTCTGTCGGCAATGGGAAGAAGTTTAACCTGAACGGGAGCAAGCCATGTCGGAAATGCACCTGCATATTTTTCAATAAGAAGTGCAAGAGTTCTTTCGTAGCAACCGATAGATGTTCTGTGAATGATATAAGGATTCTTCTTCTGTCCGTCACGGTCTGTATATTCCATACCGAATTTTTCTGCAAGCATCTGGTCAATCTGGATTGTGATAAGAGTATCTTCCTTACCGTAAACATTCTTAATCTGAATATCAAGCTTCGGTCCGTAGAAAGCAGCTTCCCCGATGCCGATTTTATAATCAAGTCCAAGGTCATCAAGAATATTCTTCATTATTCCCTGTGCTTCGTCCCACTGTTCTGGTGTACCGATATATTTTTCTCTGTCGTTAGGATCCCACTGACTGAAACGGAAGGTTACATCCTCATAAAGTCCGAGAGTTTTAAGCATATATTCACAAAGCTCAAGACAGCCTCTGAATTCATCCTCAAGCTGTTCCGGAGTACACATCAAATGTCCTTCGGAAATTGTAAACTGTCTTACTCTGATAAGGCCATGCATTTCTCCGCTTGCTTCATTTCTGAAAAGTGTTGAGGTTTCGTCATATCTGAGCGGTAAATCTCTGTATGAACGGGGCTTGTTAAGATAAGCCTGATACTGGAAAGGACATGTCATAGGACGAAGTGCAAATACTTCCTTGTCCTTTTCCTCGTCTCCTAATACAAACATACCTTCTTTGTAGTGATCCCAGTGACCGGAAATTTTATAAAGGTCTGACTTTGCCATTAGAGGTGTCTTTGTAAGCTGCCAGCCGCGTCTTGCTTCTTCATCCTCAACCCAGCGCTGAAGAGTCTGAATAATCTTTGTACCCTTTGGAAGAAGAATAGGCAAACCCTGTCCGATATAGTCAACAGTTGTGAAAAGCTCAAGTTCTCTTCCGAGTTTATTATGATCTCTCTTCTTTGCTTCTTCAAGCATTGTGAGATAATCCTCAAGCATTGATGCCTTCGGAAAAGCAATACCGTAAACACGGCAGAGCATTTTATTATTTGCGTCTCCTCTCCAGTAAGCACCTGTGCTGTTTGTGAGTTTAAACGCCTTAACAGCCTTCATATCCATAAGGTGAGGACCTGCACAAAGCTCTGTAAATTCTCCCTGCCTGTAAAAGCTGATTGGTTCGCCTTTTTCAGCGTGCTCATTAATAAGCTCAATTTTGTAAGGCTCGTTTTTTTCTTCCATAAGCCTTACAGCTTCGTCAACAGGAAGCTCAAAGCGTTCTATCTCCAAGCCCTCTTTAACGATGTTTTTCATTTCTTTTTCTATTTTTTCCAAATCTTCGGGAGAAAAAGGAGTTTCGACATCAAAATCGTAATAAAATCCATTCTCAATGGCAGGACCTATTGTCAGCTTAACATCAGGGTAAAGTCTCTTAACAGCCTGCGCCATAATATGAGATGCGGTATGGTTAAATGTCTTTTTGCCGTCTTCATCATCAAAGGTGAGAACCTCAAAATCACAGTCGCCATCAACAACTGTTCTCAAATCCTTTACAGCACCGTTTATTCTGCAGCTGCAGGCATTTCTGTAAAGCCCCATTGAGATATCCTTAGTGATATCTGCCGCAGTCATAGAAGAAGAATATTCCTTAACCGAGCCGTCTTTTAATGTAATTTTCATAGTCAATCCCTCCAAAATAAAAAATCACCCTGTTAAAAACAGGGTGAATAAAAATCCACGGTCCCACCTGAATTGCGCATATAAACATGCACCGCTCATTGCTCATAACGGGAGCAGCCGTCCTGTATTAAAGGAACTCAAAGGCGGTAATTCATAATTCTGCTGTGCACTTTCACCCACCGTACACTCTCTGAAAACAGGCGATTATAAATCATGTCCTTCTCATCGTTTTAAACCGATATTCAACATTTGATAGTATTTTATCACTCATCAACACTAATGTCAATATTTTTATCATCAGCAAAAGCAGTTAATTTTAAAACCGTAATATATTTCCATATATAACGAAATGTATATTTTTCTGATGAAAAAACTTGACATATACAACATATAGGTGTATATTAATATAGATGTTTTACATATTGTTGTGTGTTTTCACGCAAAATGTAAAGCTGATTTTGCATTGTAAACTGTACCTTTTCTGATGGTAAATTTTCGATTTCTGATTAGAATTTTGAAGAAATTAAATTAAAAAAGAAGGAGGTGCTGTTGACTGTGAGTAGTATTATTATTCCGATTGTTGTCGGCGTAATTTGTGCAATTATTTTTAGTGTGCTTGGGTTTGTTCTCGGCGGAGAACACCGCAGAAAAACAAGTGAAAAAGAAATTGGTTCTGCAACCCAGGAGGCAACAAGAATTATAAACAATGCTTTAACAGAGGCCGAAACTACTAAAAAAGCAAGGCTTGTTGAGGCAAAGGATGAAATTCATAAACTCCGTTCCGATGCGGATAAGGAAATCCGTGAAAGAAGGAGCGAGGTTCAAAAACAGGAAAATCGTCTTAACCAGAGAGAAGAATATCTTGACAAAAAGGCAGATTCACTTGAACAAAAAACTGAAAATTTAGCCGTTAAGCAGAAAGAGCTTGACGACAAGCTACTCGAAATCGATGGCATCAAGAAAAGCCAGTTTGATATGCTGGAGCGTATTTCAGGGCTTACTAAAGAAGAGGCTAAGGAACAGCTCCTTGCCGATTTGAGCGAACAGCTTGATACTGAAAAAAGTAAGCGCATACTCGAATATGAGCAGATGGTTCGTGACCAAAGCGACGTTATGGCAAAAGAAATCATCAGCACTGCTATCCAGCGTTGTGCAGCAGACCACACAGCTGAAACTACTGTTTCCGTTGTTGCCCTTCCCAACGATGATATGAAGGGCAGAATTATAGGACGTGAAGGAAGAAATATCCGTTCTATTGAAACAATCACAGGCACGGAGCTTATTATTGACGATACCCCTGAGGCTATCACTATCAGCTCCTTTGACCCTGTAAGAAGAGAAATTGCAAGACTTACTCTTGAACGTCTTATTCAGGACGGACGTATTCATCCTACTAAGATTGAGGAATGTTTTGAAAAGAGTACAAAAGAAGTCAACGCAACAATTAAACAGGAAGGTGAAAAAGCTGTTCTTTCAGCTAACTGCGGTCAGGTTCATCCTGAGCTCGTTAAACTTCTCGGTAAGCTGAGATACCGTACATCCTACGGTCAGAATGTTCTTAAGCACAGTCTTGAAGTATCGTACATAGCAGGTCTTATGGCAGCTGAGCTCGGTGCTGACGAAAAGCAGGCAAGACGTGCAGGCCTTCTCCACGATATCGGTAAAGCTCTTGACCACGAAATGGAGGGCTCTCATATTGCTCTCGGTGTTGAATGGGCAAGAAAATACAAGGAAAATGAGGCAGTTGTTCACGCTATCGCCGCACACCACGGTGAAATTGAATGCAAGACAGTAGTTGCATGTCTCGTTCAGGCTGCCGACGCCGTTTCTGCATCAAGACCGGGTGCAAGACGCGAAAACATTGAAAACTACATCAAGAGACTTCAGCAGCTTGAGGAAATTTCCACGAGCTTTAACGGAGTTGAAAGAGCTTATGCAATTCAGGCAGGACGTGAAGTCAGAGTTATGGTTAAGCCTGAAGTCATCAATGATGAAAGAATGCCCCTCATTGCCCGCGAAATTGCTAAGAAAATTGAAAGCGAAATGGAATATCCCGGACAGATTAAAGTCAATATTATCCGTGAATCCAGAGCTTCAGATTACGCAAAATAACATAAACTGTATAAAGTCCTGTGCTTGAACACAGGACTTTTTCAGCAATATGAAAGGATTTTCACATTATGATTAAACACATTGTTTGTTTCAAACTCAAAGACAATTCACCCCAGGAATGTAAAAAAGCTGCAGATATTCTCCGTTCAATGAAAGGTAATGTTCCTCTTCTGAGAGATATAGAAGTGGGAGAGGATTTTCTCCATTCTCCCCGTTCATACGATGTTATTCTTCAGGTAGTCCTTGATGACGAAAAAGCACTTGAGGATTATCAGAAGGACGAATACCATTGCTCAGTGGTTAAAGAACATATGCATAAGGTTGCTCAAACATCAGTTGCAATCGACTATTTTCTGTAAAATATGACAGGCAGGCCGTTTATCCGGTCTGCTTTTTGTATCTATATATTATATATAAATATATTACTTATTTTTTGTATAGTATTTAGATTGACAAGCAGTAGTGCAATTGGTATAATTATATCTGTGAATTATTTTGGTAAAAATATTAACCTGGGCGGAATTTTTCCGTAATGAATGTCAATATTTTTACCCTTTTAAGTAAAATCTTCGGAGGACGCTATGGAAGAAAACAGAGAAATAGAAATAGATTTAAGAGCGATTTTTTTTACTTTACGGAAGAAAATTGTATTTATGATTCTTATTGCAATTATTTGCGGAGCTGTTGCGGGCTGTTACACTAACTTTTTTGTTCAGCCCAAATATACGGCAACAATCACTCTTTGTGCATATAACAACAATAACCGGATAGGTACCGACGGCAGTATCACAAGCAGTGAAATCGACGCTTCTCAGAATCTTGTTAATACATATCTTGAAATTGTCAGAAGCAATACATTTCTCGAAAAGGTTGCAGACAATCTTGATTATGACATTTCAGCAGGGGCAATTAAGGGTATGGTATCCTGCTCTCAGGTTGAAAACACATTCATTTTTAAAGTTGCCGTTACAAGCACGGATGCAGGTCAGGCAGCAGTTATTGCAAATACAATAGCGGAAATATGTCCTGACGAAATCGTCAGAATAGTAAATGCAGGAAGTGTGCAGATTGTTGATTTTGCGACCCAGCCTACTTCACCGTCATCACCTAATCTGAAAAAAATAGTCGGCATTGCTCTTTTGGCAGGTTTTGCTGTTTCTTTTGTAATATTCTTCCTGAAAGAAATATTTGACACAAGCATCAATGACGAAAAAGATCTTGAAAAGGAATTTGACATCCCTGTTCTCGGAACTATACCGAGATTGCTTCCTGTTGACAACAGCAGCAATAAAAACTCAGGTGCAAATTCGCAGTCTGCCTTTGGTTCAATATTGAAAAAGCAGGAGGAAAACAAAAATGAGTCTGAAAAGTAAAATATTATCGAATAAAAGGGATAAAGAAAAAAATAATTCAAGAGGTTTCAGTAAGGATGACCAGAGAAAAATCCTCACTGCAAATTCACCATTTGTTGTTAAAGAGGCTTACAATGCAATAAGAACCAACCTTCTTTTCATCCAACAGGGAGAAAAATGTCCCGTGTTCATTGTAACAAGCCCCTCGGCAAATAACGGTAAATCAATTAATTCTATTAACCTTGCTATTTCCTTTGCCCAAATGGGAAAAAGAACCCTTCTCATTGACGCAGATATGAGAAATCCCACAGTTCACAGAATGTTCTCTATTCCCGTAAAAAACGGCCTTTCGGAAATTCTTGCAGGACTTACCGACAATATTACGGTTTCCAAAACAGATATTGAAAATCTTTCAGTTCTTACCGCAGGAAAAATTCCTCCTAATCCTGCCGAGCTTTTATCGTCGGCAAGAATGGATAAACTTCTGCAGTTTGTAAAAGAACATTATGACTGTGTATTTATTGATACGCCGCCTGTAAATCTTGTAACAGATGCCACATCATTTGTTTCAAAGGCAACAGGATATATCATCATTGTCAAAGCCGGAACAACCGATGTTCAGGAGGTTAAAGCAGCAGTTTCCTCCCTTGAACATATTGACGCAAATATTGTAGGATTTATGCTTAATGACGTCGCCGCTCCCGGTAAGAATTACTACTCTTATTACAAGAGCAGATATTACAAATACGGAAAGTACGGCTATTATAATTACAATAATAACTATCACTATTACAGATAAGGAATGTTTGCCAAATGAGCAAGCGAAGAACACTTCAAAAACAATTTGAATTTATTGTCGGGGCAATTTCTCTTGCTTTCGCACAATTAATTACTTTCTTTATTTTTCATTTCGGTATTTTCGGATATCAGAAAATCGCAGATTACAGTGTCGAAAAATGGATAGAATACTCACTTGTCCTTGCAATATCATTTATTACGGTATTTACATGCTTTTGTTCCCCATTGAATCTTACCAAACGGAGCCGTTCAATGGAAATCACATCGACACTGCGAAACTGTGCTTTAACTTATGCGCTTTTCTCTGCAATGCTGATTATTACAAAAAACAGCATTATGGAGTCACGGTATCAGTTTTTTGGCAGTTTTATTCTGTACATAGTATTTTCGCTTATGGGAAGGTTTGCGCTGAAAAGATTTTTAATGAAAAAAATATCGGGAAGCAAACTTGCAACCATAACGGGTATCATAACAACAAAAGACAGAGCTGAAGACTTTATTCCGAAACTTCAGACCGACTGGTCTAAAGATATCCGTGCCGTCGCACTTGCAGACGCCGTTATCGAAAGCGGAAAATATAAATGCCGAAAAAAAGACAGCAGAGGTTTTAAGGAAGTAACCGAAGTCTGCGGAATACCTGTTGTTGCGAATCTTGAAAATGTCATGGGCTGGATAAGAACCGCATCTCTTGATGAGGTATATATCAATCTCCCCCTTGACGAGGATTATAATATCCCTGAGCTTATCGAAGAGCTTGAAGATATGGGAATTGTTGCCATAGTCAATATTCCCTCAATGGAAAAAATAGTTGAAAACAGTAAATTTGATAACTTTAACTGTATGGTTAAATCAGGTTATCCGATGGTCATTTTTTCACCTACTGTTGAAAACGACACGAAAATGCTTATAAAGCGTATTGTGGACATAATCGGAGGCCTTGTAGGAAGTATAATTTCCCTGCCCATTATTCTTATAACCGCAATACCTCTTAAATTAGAATCTCCAGGACCCTTGATTTTCAAACAGCAAAGAATCGGTAAAAACGGCAGACTTTTCAATATCTATAAGCTCCGCTCAATGTATGTTGACGCAGACAAGCGAAAAAAAGAGCTTATGGAAATGAACAAAATGGACGGTCATATGTTCAAAATGGACGATGATCCGAGAATCACAAAAGTAGGAAAATTTATCAGAAAATTCAGTATTGACGAGCTTCCCCAGTTTTGGAATGTTCTCAAGGGAGATATGAGCCTTGTGGGAACAAGACCGCCTACTATTGATGAATTTGAAAAATACGAAAGTCATCATAAAAGACGTCTTTCAATGAAACCGGGTATAACAGGCAACTGGCAGGTTTCCGGCAGGTCCGACATACAGGATTTTGAAGAAGTAGTCAAACTTGACTGCGAATATATTGATAACTGGTCCCTTGGACTTGATATAAAAATATTGGTAAAAACAGTAGGAGTTGTTCTTACCCATAAGGGTGCTGAATAATTGTACACAGGTGACAGAATGAGAATTGCAATGATGGGACATAAAAGAATACCCTCCCGTGAAGGCGGTATTGAAATAGTTGTTGACGAGCTGTCAACCCGTCTCGTCCGTCTCGGAAACGACGTCACCGCATATAACCGAAAGGGACATCACGTTTCGGGAAAAGAATTTGAAGATAATGCTAAGCAAAATGAATATAACGGTATAAAGCTGAAAACCGTTTTTACTGTTGAAAACAAAAAGCTGAACGCAATTATTTACAGCTTTCTTGCAGCACTTAAATCAGGCTTCGGTAAATATGATGTTGTACATATTCACGCAGAGGGACCTGCATCAATGAGCATAATCCCTAAAATTTTGAGAAAAAGGGTTATTGTTACAATCCACGGTCTTGACTGGCAGCGTTCAAAATGGGGCGGATTTGCCACAAAATTTTTGAAGTTCGGAGAAAAATGTGCGGCAAAATACGCTGATGAAATAATAGTACTGTCAAAAAATGTTCAAAACTATTTTCTCGAAAAATACGGAAGAAAAACTCATTATATCTCTAACGGTGTCGAAAAACCCGTTATAAAAAACGACACGGAAATAAAAGAAAAATTCGGTCTTGAAAAGGACGGATACATACTTTTTCTCGGCAGAATTGTTCCCGAGAAATTTCCCGACGGTCTTATCGAGGCATATAAAAAACTCAATACCGATAAAAAACTTGTTATTGCAGGCGGCTCCAGCCATACAGATGAATTTGTCAATGAGGTTAAAAACTCAGCAGAAGGAAATGAAAATATAATTTTCACTGATTTTGTTCAGGGAGAACTGCTTGAAGAACTTTATTCAAACGCATATATCTACTGCCTTCCCAGCAATCTTGAAGGTATGCCTATAAGTCTGCTGGAGGCTATGAGCTATTCAAACTGCTGTTTAACCTCCGATATACCCGAATGTACTGAAGTATGTGAGGATAAAGCCGTTTATTTCAAAAAAGGAAATATCAGCGACTTGACGGAAAAACTTGAAATGCTGTTAAACGACAGCGTAAAAGTTGAAAAATACAAGAGTCAGGCAAGAGATTTTATATGTGAAAAATACAGCTGGGACAAAACTGTAGAAGAAACATTGAAGCTCTATTACGGTGAGTAAGAAATGAAAATTTTAATGGTAAACAAATTTCTGTACCCTGCAGGCGGTGCGGAAACTTATATGTTTAATCTGGGCGGTTATCTGCAATCTATAGGAAATAAAGTTGAATACTTCGGAATGTATTATAAAGATAACTGCGTAGGCAACAGTATTGAATGTTATACCGATAATGTTGATTTCAGAAATGCAGGAATTTTCGAGAAATTAACTCACTCCTTCAAAACGATTTATTCTTCCGAAGCCGCAAAAAAAATCGGAAAAGTCCTTGACAGCTTCAAGCCCGATATAGTCCATCTCAACAACATCAATTTTCAGCTCACACCCTCAATCATCTATGAGATTAAAAAGCGTAATATACCTGTCGTACAGACTGTTCACGATGTGCAGATTGCCTGTCCCAATCATCGTATGTATATCGAGCATAAAGAAAAAATATGTGACGACTGTACAGATGGTAAATATATAAATTGTACGAAAAACAAATGTATACATAACTCGGCATTAAAAAGTGTTTTGGCATCTGCAGAATCGTATTACTATCACAAAAAAGATACATACAACCTTGTTGACAGCTACATATGCCCGAGTCAGTTTATGGCTGACTCCATTATCAGAGGCGGAGTTAAAAAAAATAAAATAACAGTCCTTCATAATTTCTGCGATAGACAAGATGATACCGTGCTGAAAAAAAGCGACAAAAAATATGTCCTTTATTTCGGACGGTTAAGTGTTGAAAAAGGTATCAAAACTCTTGTTCAGTGCTGTAAAGAACTTGACAATATTCAGTTCGTTTTTGCAGGGACAGGTCCTCTTGAGGATATCTGTAAAGGAATTAAAAACATTGATGCCGTCGGCTTCAAAAGCGGCCGGGAGCTCAAGGAGCTTATATCGGGTGCAGTCTTTACGGTATGCCCTTCGGAATGGTATGAAAACTGCCCTATGTCCGTTGTTGAATCCCTCTCTCTGGGCACTCCTGTAATAGTATCGGATTTAGGCGGAGCTAAAGAGCTTATACAAGAAAACGAAACAGGCGTAATCTTTGAAGCAGGAAACAAAGAAATGCTCAAACAGGCAGTGACCTCACTTTATGAAAATGATGAACTGCTGAAGGAAATGAGCGGAAACTGCATTAAATACAGCACAAACACTATTGATAAATACAGCGATACGCTGATTGATATTTATAAAAACCTTATCGGACGCAAAGAGAGATAAAATTATGGTAAAACTCGTATCAAAAATCATAAGCAAAATCAAACACAGAGAATACACGGTTGATGAAAATATATCTTCATCTGACCTGATGGGAATTCTGTTTTCAAAATTTTTCATGCTGCTAAGAGGAATGTTTAAAAAGGCAGGATTTAAAAAATCGGGAAAAATTGCTTTTATCGGCAAAAATGTAAAAATTAAAAGCAAGAAACATATTTACTGCGGTTCGGGAATTACCATTGAGGACGGATGTTACATAAACGCCCTTTGTAAAAACGGCGTACATATAGGCAATAATTTTTCACTCGGCAGAAACAGTACAATAGAATGTACCGGCGTCATCCGTGATTTGGGAGACAGTCTTGAAATCGGTGATGATGTAGGTATTGCCGCAAATGCTTTTATTTCCGTAAGGGGCAGGGTTTCTATCGGCAGTTCTACAATTTTCGGACCGGGTGTTAAACTTTTTTCGGAAAATCACATTTTTGATGACAGAAATACTCCGATATATCTTCAGGGTGCAAGCAAAAAAGGAATTACAATCGGCGAGGACTGCTGGATAGGCGCAGACGCAATAATTCTTGACGGCGTCACAATCGGAAAAGGATGCATCATTGCCGGCGGTGCGGTAGTAAATAAAGATGTTGCAGATTACACAATAGTCGGCGGTGTGCCTGCTAAGGTTATAGGAACAAGATAGGAGAATTGATATGACAGTAGCTTCTATACCTGTTGTAAAAACGAAACGTGCTTCCGGAATAGAATTTCTCCGCCTTTTGAGCTTATTCGGTATAATCCTGTGTCATTTTTTCGGTAGCGGAGAAAACTTGACAGGAATAAACAAATATTTTTGCCTATTGGCAAACTCCGGAATTCACGCAGGCGTAGGCGTTGTATGCTTTATGCTGATAACAGGCTATTTCGGAGCCAACTTTTCTTTAAAGCGGTTTAACAAGACCTATTCTGTAATATATATCTGTTCACTTGTCTGTCTTGGTTGCACAATTATTGCCTATGGCTTTTCTCCTATGACGGCACTTAAGGCTCTTATTCCTGTTACAAGCAGAAGATGGTGGTATGCTTCCTGCTATATTTATACACTTCTGCTTTCCCCATTCCTTGACAACTTGGCGGAAAAAATTGATAAAAAGGTTTTTCAAAAGCTTTTAGCTCTTCTTTTGACATTGTTTTACGTTTTACCCACTTTTCTATATTTTGACATAAACAATGATAAGGGCAAAGGCCTTGCGAATATGATTATTATTTATCTGCTGGGAAGATATTTAAAAATGTATCCTCCTAAAATCAGCAATAAGGCACTATGGATTACTATGGCGTCGCTTATGGCAGTTTCATTTGCCGGAAACTGTGCAGTAACAATAGTCACAAAAGATATTCACTGGCCCTTCGGACGTGACTGTACAGTAACCACCCTCGGTATTGCATTATGTCTTTTCCTGATTTGTGCAAGAGGGAAATTTGAATCTAAAACGATTAATTTTATTGCAAAAAATGCTTTCTACATCTACCTGCTGGATTTCCATATGCCGTATCTCAGAGAGCAATTAAACCTTTTAAGGTTTGAAAATTCAATCGTTTTCATTCCTGTTATTTTAGGCTTTGTTTTACTTGTTATGGCAATTTCGTTTATTGCCTCACTTATTTTACAATATCCGGCTAAATTGCTTGAAATAATACTTGATAAATTGGAAAAATCTGCTGTCAAGCTTGCAGAAAGAATTTTTCCGAAATTGAAACCGATATTTACAAAGTTAAAAACACTTGCAGAGGGAGATTATTCTAAATGTCCAAAAAACTAAACGGAACAGTAATTGTTACATATCGCTGTAATGCGAGATGCAATATGTGTAACAGATATAAAAAGCCTTCAAAGCCTGAAGAGGAATTAACTGTTGAAACAATAAAAAAGCTACCCCAGATGTATTTTACAAATATCACAGGCGGCGAACCGTTTATCCGCGAGGATTTAAAGGATATCGTAAGAGAGCTTTACAAAAAAAGCGACCGTATCGTTATTTCCACCAACGGCTTTTTTACTGACAGAATTATCGACCTTTGCAAAGAATTTCCCAATGTCGGAATAAGAATTTCCATTGAAGGACTTGAAGAGACGAACAATAAAATCAGAGGTCTTGACGACGGCTTTAACAAAGGTTATACAACCCTTAAAAAGCTTGTTGAAATGAATCATCCCGACGTTGGCTTCGGTATGACGGTTCAGGACGCAAACGCAAAAGACCTTGTACCTCTTTATAAATTAAGCGATGAAATGAATATGGAATTTGCTACTGCGTCTCTTCATAATTCCTTTTATTTCGTTGAAGCTAAAAACATTATCAATGACAGACCGATGGTTGCAGGAGAATTTGAAAACCTTATAAATGAGCTTTTAAAATCAAATTCACCGAAAAAGTGGTTCAGAGCATATTTCAACCACGGTTTGATTAATTACATATACGGTCAGAAGAGACTTCTACCCTGCGATATGGCATTCGACACATTCTTTATTGACCCTTACGGTGACGTAATGCCATGCAACGGAACGAAAGAAAAAGAGGTTATGGGTAACCTCAATGAAACTGACTGGGATACTTTATGGAACAGCAAGCAGGCTGAAAAAGTAAGGCAGAAGGTCCGCCACTGTGACAGACAGTGCTGGATGATAGGCTCCGTCTCCCCTGCTATGCACAAGTACATTTGGGTTCCTGCCGCTTGGGTAATCAAGCATAAATTCCTGAGATTTTTTAAAGATAAGAAATATTCAATGTATGAAAATGAAATCTGCCGTGAATACCGTGACGGTAAGGTTACCAAGGAAGAACTTGACAGACTTTCAACCTGCGATATGAACGCCGTTGTAAACGACGGGCTTTCCGATATTTCACGGGAGCAATTAAAGAATAAAACAGGCGAGGAAATTGTTGACGCAGATATTAAAGGTCAAATGAAAGCGTAGGATAACTGTAATAATGAAGGTTTTAGTAGTAAATCCCGTACTTTATACATCTGAAACGCACAGCATCAAAAGGGTAAGCTCAATCAAGGATACAATGATATATAACCTGTGCCTCGGTTTTATTGAAAACGGTGTTGACGTAACCCTTGCAGGCGCAGAAGATTACAAACCTGATAAAGCCGAGGATTATCCGTTCAAGGTTGCGTGGTTTGATACAAAATTCAAGAAAATATTTCCGCCGAATGTTCTGCCCTTTTGTCCCGATTTGAAAAATTACATAAAGGAAAATCATTTTGATCTGATAATAACAAGTGAAGTTTTTTCCCTTAATTCTCTTATGCTTTCAATTCACAGTAAGAAAAATCTTATTGTCTGGCACGAGCTTGCAAAACACAATCGTATTATGCACGGTATACCGTCTAAAATCTGGTATAACATTGTGGCAAGGATTTTCTTCAGAAATGTAAAAATTGTTGCCAGAAGCAATGAGGCTAAAAACTTCATTTCAAAATTCTGCAATAATGTCAGCGAAACGATTATCGACCACGGTGTAAATCTTGAAAAGTTCACATTCTGCAAAGAAAAGGAAAATTATTTTACTGTCAGCTCTCAGCTCATAAAAAGGAAAAGAATCAATAAAATAATTTCGGCATTTTCCGAATATGTCAAAAACATTGACAGTGACTGCAAACTTTACATTATGGGAGACGGAGAGGAAAAAGAAAACCTTGTGTCTCAGGCGAAGGAGCTGAAAATTGAAGACAGCATAGTTTTCACAGGTAAACTTTCTCACGATAAGCTGATTGATATTCTCAAAAAAGCAAAAGCAATGCTTGTCTATACGGAAAAAGACAACAATATGGTTTCCGTAGTTGAGTCTATTGCCGTCGGAACACCTGTTATTACAACCTCTGTCCCCTACAACGCAGAATATATAAAAAAATATTCTCTCGGCATCGTTGACGACAACTGGGACTGTAAAACAATGAAGGAAATTGCAGATAATAAACAGTTTATTGAAAACTGCTCTGAATACAGAAAAAGTCTTTCCACTGCAGGGAAAGCAGAAGAATTTATTAAAATTTCAGAAACTCTCTGACGAGGTACATTATGAAATCCATTTGTTACGTTGTCCCCTATTTCGGAACTCTGCCGAAAAACGGATTTCGTCTTTGGCTTAAAAGCTGTGAGATGAACCCTACGGTAAACTGGATAATTTTTACAGACGACAAAACCAAATATAACTATCCTGAAAATGTCAGGGTATTCTACACCACCTTTGACGAAATGAGAAAGAGAATACAGTCGTGTTATGATTTTCCCATTGTTCTTGACAGAGGATGGAAACTCTGCGACTATAAACTTGCATACGGCGAGATCTTCTCTGAAGAGCTTAAAGGATATGATTTTTGGGGATGCTGTGATATCGACCTTATGTGGGGAGATATAAGGAAATTCATTACCGATGATATTTTGGAAAAATATGATAAAATCGGTTTTCTTGCTCATTCCATTCTCTACAAAAACACTCCCGAAGTAAATGCAAGATACAGAAAAATAATCGAAGGCAAAATGAATTATATAACAGCTTTTTCCGAATCTCAGGGTCACGCTTTTGACGAAGTCGGAATTGAAGATATATACAATCATTTGGGTATACCATATTTCAAAAAGATTAATTTTGCCAATCTGACAAAATACGAAACAAAATTCCACTTAGGCTCAATGCCTGAAAAAGACGAATATAAAAACAACAGACAGGTTTTCACCTGGAAGGGCGGAAAACTTCTGCGCCATTATTTGCACAACGGGAAAATTTATGATGAGGAATATATGTACATCCACTTTTGGTGCAGGCCTATGTCATATAAAGTCAGCGATTTTTCCGACAACGCAGAGTATCTTATTTATTCGGACGTCGTAACCGATAAGCCATTTAAGCTCACAGAAAGCCTTATTAAACAGAAAGGCAGAAGCCATCCTGTTGCATTTTATGCCAAGAGCATTTGGAAAAACAGACACAAGCTCACATTGAAAAAAATAATTTTCAATATTAAAGGCGCACTTCACAGAGGTTAAAATATGAACATAGATTCAATCAGACGTGCATTCATACAACTCAAAATGATAACCGAAAGGAACGGGTGGAAAAAAGCTGAATTTCTCAGAAAAAAAGGTATTTTTCACCATATCGGCGAACACTGCTTTTATCAGAGCAATGTTCTTCCTGCCGAGCCGTTTCTTGTTTCGCTTCATAACAATGTTGCCGTCTCCGCAGGCGTCAGGCTGATAACTCATTCAGCCGCCCATGTTGTATACAATTATCAGGAAAATACTGATGAATACATATGCAGACACGGAAAAATTGAAATACACGACAATGTTTACATAGGCGCAGACGTCATAATAAATATGGGTGTTACAATAGGAAGTAATGTTATTATTGCTGCGGGAGCAATAGTCACCCACGATATACCCGATAACAGTGTGGCAGCAGGTGTTCCTGCAAAAGTGATAGGCAGATATGACGAAACTATGGCAAAACATAAAGAGTACAGCAAAAAATATGTTGATGCCGGACTAAGAGAACCCTGTACCGTAGCACAGATGATAGAAAAAATACCTGTTGAATTTGATGATTAATAATATGAATGAAACAAACGCAATTAAAACAAGATATACTTGGGTTGATAACATAAAATTTGCCTGCTGCATTTTAGTAGTTTTAGGACATACGTTTATGGGTCTTGCCGAATCCGGAATTATTGAAAAGAGCCTTGCTTACAATTTACTGACTCAGTCGGTTTATACTTTTCACGTTCCGTTATTTTTCGTTTGCAGCGGCTTTTTGTACCAGAAATCAGACAGAGTGCACAGCGTTAAAAGCTGGGGTAAAAATGTGCTTGACAAGCTTCTGAATTTAGGCGTGCCGTACGCAGTATTCACCATAATTACGGTTGTTTTTAAAACTGTTTTTTCCGACAGTGTAAACAATCCTTCGGGAAATTTACTCAAAACCTTGTTTTTGGCCCCGGTTGCTCCCTACTGGTACCTTTATGCGTTATTTCTTCTGTTCCTTTTTATTCCCTGTCTTAAATCAAAAAAACAGGCAACAGCACTTTTCTTCACAGCATTTGCCGCAAGAATTGTTTATCTTTTATGTGTTGACCATTCTGTTGCACTGCCATATGTTTTATATTCAATGTTTTGCAGAATGATTTGGTTTGTAATAGGAATGTGCCTTGCCTTTGATATATTTGATTTAAAAGCACTTTACAGTAAAGCCGTTATGATTTTATTCGGACTTACGGCAATCGGAATGAGCATTTATTATTACAGAGAGCTTTATTTGAACCAGACAGTTCAGTATATTATCGGAATGCTTTTTGTAATTTCAATCATAATTTTATCTCAAAATTTACATTTCGGTTTTATTGATAAAGTAAGTTTTAAATTCAATGAATACTTTATGCCTGTATATGTTATGCACACAATATTTTCGGCAGGTGTAAGAATACTTTTGCTTAAATCAGGTGTTGAAAATTTTGCAGTACACCTCGTTTGCGGACTTGCGGCAGGCTTTTTGCTTCCTGTTGCGATATATGAAATTGCGAAAAAAATACCACCCTTGCTTTTCTTTATTTATCCGAAAAAGGCAATACTTAAAATGAAAAGGAAAAAACAATGAGTCATATGACAGATGCAGTTTTGCGTAGAATAAAGGAACATACGTTTTTCTATGAGCTTGCAGGTGTAGTTATAGAAAAGGCAGGCTTTGCCAATAGGTATATGGGCGGAATAAACGCCATGTACAAGGTTTACACTAAGCTCTATAAAAAATATTCAAAGGAAATAGGAACATCTCAGTTTAAAAAATACCCCGAAAATCAGGAAGACTGCGTTTATATCTGCTGGCTTCAGGGAATTGAGAATGCGCCGGATTTAGTTCAGAACTGTTATCAGTCCGCTAAGTATCATATTAAGGATAAAAAAATTGTTGTAATAACTTCGGAAAATTATTCGGAGTATGTTAACTTGCCTGGTTTTATTATAGAAAAATGGAAAAAAGGCATTATTTCAAACGCACATTTTTCCGATATTCTCCGTCTTGAGATATTAATTGAACACGGTGGTATATGGCTTGATTCAACAGTTTATTTGACGGATGACCTCCCATCATATATAACCGGCTCGGAGCTTTTTGTTTACAGGGCAGGATGGTTTGATTATGAGCTTATTAATATGGGAAACTGGCTAATAAGAAGTACACCTAACAATATCATACTTAATGAAACGCAGAATCTGCTTTTTAAGTACTGGGAAACTCACAATTATGCGTGTCAGTATTTTATTTTTCACCTGTTTTTTAAAATGGTATGTGAAAAGTATTCAGAAGAATGGAATAATGTGCCCTATTTCAACCAGGTTGACCAGCATCTTCTTGCTCAGGAAATAGGCAAAAAATTTGACGAAAACAGGTTTAATCAGATAAAAAACATTACTTCGGTGCATAAACTTACAAATAAAACCGAAAACATTATATTTGAAGACGACAGCTACTATTCTAAGCTATCTGAAATTTATAAATAACACAGGTCATATAAAAATATGGAAAATTCTTTGGAAAACAACAATATAAAAAAGACCGCAATAAAAAGTCAGCAGGGCAGACGCAGATATTATTTAAAAAGTGTTATAACCGTTATACTGTTCTTAGTCCTCATTGTCATTGAGCTTACAAAAAACGGCGGATATGTTGACGAAATAATAGGTGTTGCTTCTGCAGCATATCTTATTTTCTTCAGAAACAGAATTGAACGGCGGGATATGATTACAATAATTATACTTGCCGGGGTTACTCTCATAGGTGTAATATCAAATCTTGTCAGCGGTGTCAGCTCAAATATTTTTTCAATATGTGTTGACATAGTAGCAGAAACGAAATTGCTTTTTGCCTACTTTGCAATGAAGTACTTTTTAAGCGATAAAGAAAAACAGGCAGCAATTGATATGCTGCTTCCCTTTGCAAAATTATTTACAATCAGTGCATTTTTCTGCTCCTTAATTTCTCTTTTTGTTAACATTGGTATGTCAGGTGCCGTCAGATACGGAGTTAGAGAATTTAAATTCATATTTAACTTCAGCTTTCAGTACGTAGCTGTTTATATGCTTATTTTCGGTATTCTCGTATGTAATACAAAAATGCGCGATAATGAAAGAATTTACTATTACGTAATGGCAATTGTCAGTCTTGTTCTCGCTACAAAAGCACCGCCGATAATGTTTTCCATTATTTTTGTAGGTCTTACCTTTCATTTTAAAAAGCACGAACATATTTCACCTATTGTAATTTTTTTCGGTGCAATTATCCTTGTAATTGCCGGTTGGTTTCAGATTGAAACATATCTTCTAAATGAAGATGCACCGCGGCATATCTTCTTTGAATATGCATTTAAAACAGCTAATCATTATTTCCCGTTAGGCTCAGGCTTCGGAACATACGGCTCCGACCAGGCGGCAAGAAACTATTCAAAACTTTATTATCAATACGGATTTGATGAATTAAACGGAATGAACCCCGATAACCCTGCTTTCCTGAGCGATACCTTCTGGCCTATGGCAATCGGTCAGTTCGGCTGGATAGGAAGTATAATATATCTTGTCGTTTTTGTAAGAATATTTATGACATTCTCAAATAAAAAGTTTACTAATCAGCGAAAAGCATTTATCTATGCGGCATACCTTCAGTATATTATCCACGCAATCGGCTCGGCAATCCTTTCAAGCTCGGCAGGTCTTATAGGCTTTATGGCAATTGCTATATTCACAATATCTGATGACCAAACCGAAAAGCGTAAATCAAGATTAAAAATACATCTGTAACAAAGGAATATATTTAATGAAAACAGTAAGCGTAATTATTCCTGCGTATAATGCAGGTCCGTTTATAGAAAACTGTATAAATTCTATTCTGTCACAAACCTACAGTGATTTTGAAATAGTTGTTGTAAACGACGGCTCGACGGACAATACTTTAAATCTGCTTAAAGCTTTACAGAAAAAAGACAGCAGATTAAAAATATTTTCTCAGAAAAATGCAGGTGTGTCGGTAGCAAGAAATGCAGGACTGAAGAATGCTACGGGAGAATACATCACTTTTGTTGACGCTGATGATGCTCTGCTTCCCGACGCACTTGAAACAATGGTTTCTCTTATGGACGACCATACGGACTTTGCCGTATTCTCCCATAACGAAGTCAGGTTTAAAGAGGCGGCATATATTGAAACTCCTGTAAGATACAGAGCAAATGAGCTTAAGGATAATTTCATAAAATTTGACGAGGTTACATGGTGGCCCTGGGGAAAGCTCTACAGAAGAAGTGTTATTTATGAAAACAATCTTCAGTATGACACAAACATTTCATTCGGCGAGGATCATATTTTCAATCTTCTTTATGCAAAGCATATTAAGGGCGACGTTGTCGTTTCCGACAAAATAGTTTATAACTACTACTACATAAGAGGCGGACTCTGCTCAAAATATTATCCGAATATGCACAATTTGCAGAAATACATATATTTAAAAATTGTTGACTTTTTCGGTGACATTCCGGAAAAATATGAAAATTATTATGTAGGCTGTTATATGAAAGGCTGTATTGACTACTACATAGCATGGCTTTCTTTTAAAAATGCCGAAAAAGCCGTTACCGAAACACTAAAAATATATGACGACATTCTCAATGATAACATCCTGAGAGAGTATTTCACTCCTAAACAATATGAGCTGATTAAGGGTAGAAGCATAGGAAAATTTATAATAGATTATACTGTTCATAATCCGAGAAAAACTATTGTGAGAAAGTTAGGAAGAACTGCAAGACGTTTTCTCGAGGCAGTACAAAAGCGAATTAACAAAGCATAAACGGGAGAGAAATATGGACAAAACAAAACTGAGAAAAAGCCTGTCTGATTTTCTCAGACCGATAGCCTGCCTTTTTCCTATTAAAAAAAACAGGGTAATTTTTAAAAGCTATGACGATAAATATAACTGCAGTCCTAAGTATATATGCGAATACATATTGAAAAACTGCTCAGACAAGTTTGATTTGGTTTATGTCACATCCGATAAAAGCACTGAAAAGTACTTAACAGAAAAAGGTGTAAAGGTCTGCCGAAGTCTTACTTTAAAATATTTTCTTTATATGTTTACGGCGAAATTTATCATAGTTAATCACAACTATCCTGAATATCTGCCCAAGAGAAAACAGCAGATTTTAATTAACACCTGGCACGGCGGAGGTTCATACAAAAGGCTTATTGATAATCACACTACGCCTCAGGAATATGCACATATTGATAAATTTATTTCAAGCTGTAAAAGTTTTTCAAAACACAATCTGACTGATGATTTCTTTATAAAAAAAGAACAGCTTTTTGAAATCGGTATGCCGAGAAACGATTTGTTTTTTACAAACCGTCCCGATATATTAAAAAAAGTGAAAAATGAACTCGGTGTCCCCGAAAACAAGAAGATAATTCTTTACGCACCTACGTTTCGTGCATCTCATAAAAAAGAACATCTTTCATCGGATTTCAAAAAAATTGTTGATGCCTGCTGCAATAAATTCGGCGGAGAATTTGTTTTTGTGAACAGAGATCACAGATTTTCTCTTGAAAACAACAGCGAAGAAATCAATGACAATTTCATTTATGAATCGAACAAAATAACAGATACTCAGGAGCTTATTTATGCATCCGATATTGTTATAACAGATTATTCCTCCGTAATGTGGGATGCATCATTTTCAGGTCATCCTTGCTTCATTTACGCATATGATTTGGAGGATTATTATAAAATATGGGATTTTTATACACCCATTGAAGAATGGCCGTTTCCCGTAGGGAAAACCATTGACGAACTGGTTGATAGAATTAACAGCTTCCATAAATCCGAATATGACAGAAATGTTGAGCTTCACCATAAGGCTCTCGGTTCATTTGAAACAGGAAATGCCTGCAAGCAAACAGTTGATTATATGATTGAATGTATACAAAAACAGCACTGAAGTTAATTTTTCAGTGCTGTTTTTATTTTATCCTGTTTATTTTACCAATATCCTAAAATGTGCTGCATAAGAAGACTTACTCCTGTGATTGCAACCCAGCAGGCAAAGCCCATTGCAATAGGCTTTCCGCCTTTTTTAACAAGGGTAACAATGTTTGTGTTAAATCCGATTGCACACATTGCCATTGCTATGAAAAATTTAGCAAGCCATTTTGCCCCGCCGACAAAATAAGTGTTATACATCTGAGTAAAACTTCCGTCAGGAAGAAGTGCAACTACCGTTGTTATAAGCGACGCTCCCAAAAAGTAAAGTATAAACCAAGGGAAAATACTTTTCATTGAAATTTTTGCGCCTTCTCCGCCTTCTTTTTTCGCCTTTCTCGTTCTTGCAACTGCAAGCACAAGAGTTATCGGAATAATTGCAAGTGTTCTCGTCAGCTTAACGGTAGTTGCCTGCGCAAGAACCATACCGTTAGTAGCTTTCATACTGTCCCATGCGGAAGCGGCGGCTGTTACCGAAGATGTATCATTAACTGCTGTTCCGGCAAAAAGAGCAAAACCGTCGTTTGTAAGCCCGATTGCATTTCCGAATGTGGGGAAAATCAGTGCCGCGATTACATTAAAAAGAAAGATAACCGAAATAGACTGAGCAATTTCTTCATCATCTGCATCAATAACAGGAGCAGTTGCTGCAATGGCTGAACCTCCGCATATTGACGAACCGACACCTACAAGAATGGAAACCTTTTTTTCCACCTTCAGAAGTTTGCACATCAAAGCGGCAATAATAAGTGATGTTGCAATAGTTGCAATAATTACGGGAAGGCTTTTTCCGCCCACGGAAAGCACGGTTTTAATATTAAGAGTGAAACCTAAAATAATTACCGCCCACTGCAAAATTTTCTTTGAAGTAAAGGTTATCCCCTCTTTTACCTTTTCATTAGCTGCAAATTTCGGGAAAATCAGCGCTACTATCATTCCTATTACGATAGAAAAAACAGGCGCTCCGATTACCTCAAAGGAGAAGCTGCCGATATTTATTCCTGCAAGCAGAGTTGATATTCCTGCAACTAAAATACATGGCAAAATTCCTAAAATCTTATTTTTGATGCTTTTCATAATTTTCCTTTCCTCACCACGTCTCAATCAGTTTAAATTTCTGCTCTTTCAGAACAGACACCAAATCGTCATTAGACTGAATTTTCCTGTCGGTAATAATTCCTCCCCGTGCAAGATTTTTAACAGTATGAAAATCCGAGCCTGAGACCATCAGCTTATTATTTTCCTTTGCCCAGCGGTACGCTTCATCATTCATACTTTTTTCGGTTTTACCGTTATAAACCTCTACACCGTCAATATAGTCGGGATTGCATCGCCTTATACCTACTCTGAACGGGTGAGCCTGATATACAAGATATCCTCTTTTATTAGCAATCTTATAAATCTTTTTTTCCCATACATTCATAAGATTTCCTGATTCATAAAGGAAATCCTCATCAATTCCGTAAATCAGATAATCATTTGCAGTGAAATAATGGCGAAGCTCTATACCAAGCAAAACGGTAAAATCATCTCCTGCTGCCTTTTTCATTCGCCTGTAACCGCTTAAATAAAAATCTATCTGCTTTTGAGGACACCAATTCGGTGTAAAGGTCATCGGGCTGTAATGGTCTGTTACGACAATGCCGCTGTAACCCTTTTCTTTATACAGTTTTACAATTTCTTCCGGTTCTACTCTGCCGCATCGGGAAACACATCCCGTGTGGCAATGAAGCTCATATTTATATTCCATAGTGTAAAGAATAGCACAAACTTATTATTTTATCAACTGTATAAATTTATTTTTTTACAAAAGTATTGACAAAATCAATACATAGGATTACTATATACATAGATAATCAATGCATGCGAAAGGAGATAACATAAATGAAATTCAGTAAAGAACTGTTAAAAGGAAGTACGGTAACACTTATTTTGGCTGTCATTGAAAATGAAGATATGTACGGCTACAAAATCGTAAAAGAAATTGATATGAAAAGCGACGGAGCCTTCACTATGAAAGAGGGCACACTCTACCCTATTCTTCATTCATTAGAGGAAAATGACTTTGTTGAAAGCTATTGGGAGGAATTCGACGGCAGAAACAGAAAGTATTACCACATTACAAAAAAGGGAACCAAAGAGCTTAACCGAAAAAAAGAGGAATGGAGAGAATATTCAAAATCCTTAAACAAGGTTTTGAATTTCGCCTGAAGCTATGGATAAGAAGAAATATATAGAAAGCATTACGTCAAAGCTTACAAATGAAAAGGTTAAAGACGCATTAACGCAGGAGCTTTCCGACCACATAGAATCCAAGGAAGAATACTGGCGGGATATCGGCTATAATGAAGAGCAAGCAGAACTAATGGCAGTTGATGCAATGGGCGACGCCGAGCCTGTAGGAGAGCAGATAGACAAAATCTACCGTGAAAACAGCTTGAATTATTTACACTTTTTTCTCTATCTGTTATCAGCTGTATGCACTTATTTAGTATTTTTTATTGAAATTGATCACCATGATTTTTCGGATAAAGTGACTTATTATGAGCAGATTTACTATATAATGATTTCACTTTTTACCGGCTGCGGCTTTTCGCTTTGCTCGCTTATTGCAGTAAAAAACAAAAGCACCGCGGCAGCAGTTATAAATCTCGTTTTGATTGCGATAAGTATATATCACGCCTTTTTTGCGGATTTCATTCAGCTTTATATCTGCTCTTTGTTCGGTATTTTTACATTTCTCATATCAATTTTTGTAATCAGTTATAATAAAAAAACTGCATCATTTAAAAATACAAAAAAGGATTTGAAAAGAAAGCACTTTTTTATTAAATTCACAACTGCTTTAGCTGTCTTATCATTAGTATCAGGCTGTGTGCTTTTCGGCTGGATAATAAATGAAACCGAAAAATACAGCGAAGAATACAAAAATAAGACTATTCCTGCAATGTTTGAAATTGCGGAAAACCGCGGTTATAAAAACAAAGAATATATGAAAAGCAAATTTTCCGATTTTGAGGCTGTAAACGAATTCGATAACGGCGGTTATGACGGTTACATCAGCAGTGTGGAAGGCTCTGCAAATTATTACACGGTTAACGAAGACTTTTATCTGCAGACAAGGAGCACGCGAAGCTATATTTCATTTATGACATATATGCCGTACTGCGGTGTCAGGGCAAGCAGGGAAATTGTTACATCTGCCGAAACGGTCTGCAACGAAAATAATTTTAAAGGAAAATCATATAAAGAAATTACCTATTACTTCCTTGAACAAAATCCCTGTGACGTAACAATACAAAAAAACGGCGATGAATATCAGCTTATTTTTGGATACAGGCGATATCGTACACTGAACTTTGAAGCAATAGTCTATATAACCTTTGACGCTTCCGACGGCAGTCTTGTCAGAATAACAGAAAGCCATATAAATTGATATAAAAAATTCCGATGAAAGCCATCGGAATTTTTATTTTTCATCACTACCCTTTTCGATATTTTTCTGCCTGGAGATTAAACATATAGGCATATGTTCCGCCCTTTTCCATAAGCTCCTTATGGCTACCGCTTTCAATAATTCTTCCATTTTCCATTACGTAAATCCTGTCGGCATTTACAGTTGTTGACAGACGGTGGGAAATAAAAATAACTGTCTTATCCTTTGCCGCATCAAGCATTGCCTGATTAAGTTTATATTCTGCTATCGGGTCAAGATTTGCAGAAGGTTCGTCAAGAATAACATAGGGACATTTTTTATAAAAAGCTCTGGCAATGGCAATCTTCTGCGCCTCGCCGCCTGAAGTCATAATTCCCTCATTGTCAAATTCTCTGAGAAGCTCGGTATCTATTCCATGCTTAAGCGGTTTATCAAATCCACTGTGCTTTAAAGCAGACAGCACTCTTTGATTATCAACCTCTGTATCAAGAGCGACATTTTCGCCCACAGTACAGGCAAACATCTGGAAATCCTGAAAAACTCCGGCAAAGCGGTCTCTGTGGGATTTAAGGGTAACATTTCTTATATCCGTACCGTCAATATCGATTTCGCCGTCCGAAGCATCATATAAACGAAGCAGAAGATTTGTAAGCGTCGTTTTTCCTGCGCCGTTATATCCGACAAGAGCTATTTTTTCATATGGTTTTATTGTAAGATTTATGTTATCTAATGTGGGCTTACTATTTCCCGGATAGGTGAAGGAAAGATTTTTTATCTCTATCGTTTTCGGTTCTGACAGCGGTACAGTCTTTTTTCCGTCAAGAATTTTATTTTCCGTTTTCAGAAATTCCCTGTACTTTTCAATCATTTTAGCACGCTCCGAAAAGTTTCTGACAGCCGTTACCGTAAGAAATGAAAAGGACGAAGCAATTGAAAATGCACCGTTAAAGGTTGCGACAAAATCACCTGCCGACAAGGTCTTAGTTTTCAGCACACAGTATCCGAGATAAAGGGGCAAAACAAACATAAATCCTATAATCTGCACGCCTGTTTCCTGAATAAAATACGCTATATCAATCTTTCTGACATATTGCTCCTGGTTATCACAGACCTCCTGAGCCGCCTCATTATATCTTTTCATTAAAAGGGGATTAATGCCGTTCATCCTTATTTCCTTGGCATAATCCTGGAGATAAAAAACTCTGGCAAAATAGTCTGCTTTTCTGTGAAGCCTGTTATTGTCAATTCTCCTTTTCATCTGAAGCGTACCGATTTTTTTACTTATCGGAGTGAAAATCACAATAACAACAAGTATTATCAAAAGGCAAACAGGGTCTATTGTAAGAAGAATTGTTCCGATAGTCAGAAGAGAAATAAGCTCGCTTATATAATTTCTGACAAGCCCCAGAACATTTTGAATATTATCCGAGGAGGATTCAATAGTCAAAATAAATCCATTATAAAAATGGGGATCATCATATGAAGAAAAGTCAAGTGACTTTGCTTTTTCAAAAAGAGTTTTATTAAGACCTCTGTATGCTTTTTCTTTTTCTGTATTCCAGTAAAATTCTCGGAAAATCCATGCAGCAGTCCTGCAGACTACCAAAACAACTGCTATAACCAAGACTGCTTTAAATATCCTTTCTTCAGGGTTTTCATACGATACCGCATCAATAATGTATTTTACTCCGAGGACAGATACAAGCCTCGTAGGAAGGGTTAGAAAAAGTCCCCACAGTATTTCGCCGATTACAAGTCCGGGAGAATGCTTAAACATCAGACAGACAAAATACATAACATTTGAAAACATTGAATGTTCTTTTTCCGAAACTTCTGTTTTCTCTTTTTTATTAAGCATTCCGATGCACCTCCTCCTTGTATGCAGATGCCTGGAGGCTGAACATTTTACTGTAAACTCCGCCTGAAGCCATAAGCTCACTGTGATTTCCGCTTTCAGCAAGCATACCGCCTGAAAATACAAAAATATTATCGGAGAGAACTGCACTTGACAATCTGTGAGAAATATATATAACGGTTTTTCCTCTTGTTGCCGAAATCAGGCTTTCGTACATTTTATATTCGGCAATAGGATCGAGAGCAGACGACGGCTCGTCAAGAACGGCAATATCAAAATTCTTCGCAAACATTCTTGCAACTGCCGTTTTCTGCATTTCGCCTCCCGAAAGTCCTGTACCCTCATCATCAAATTCTCTTGTGAGGACGGTATCACCCTGGTTCGGAAGCTGACTGATTTTATCCCATACTCCGCTTTTTATCATTGCCTGTTTTGCAAGCTCCCTTTCCCCATCACTGCACTGACGGCAAATCACATTTTCGTTTACAGAGAGAGCAAAGGTTTTATAATCCTGAAAAACGGCGGCAAATTTTCTGCGGTATCCCGACAGGTCATATTCCTTAATATTCTTTCCGTTATATAAAATTTCGCCGTCGGTTACATCATAAAAACGAAGAAGGAGCTTGACAAGAGTTGTTTTTCCTGCACCGTTTATTCCGACAACGGCAACAGTCTGACCCTTTTCTATTTTAAAGCTGATATTTTTAAGTGAACAGTCCTGCGCCGAAGGGTATTTAAAGGATACGTTTTTCAGCTCCAGACTTTCAAAATCATCGGGTATTTCACTGCCTGAAACGACTTTACTTTCGTATTCAAAAAATTCTCGCAGATTTTGAAAATACAATGCCACCTGCGACAGAGAAGCAAAACTTTCTGCAATATTTGTTGTTGCGGTTCTGACCGAATTAATAGATGACAGTACTACCGAAAAGCCTGCAACATCAAGATTTTTTGTAACAATAAACTGATATCCGGCATATGCATATGTTCCGATAATAGGTATGAATTCTCCCAAAACAGAGCTAACCATACTGAAAATAAAGAGCTTCATTCCGTATTTTCTGATAATTGTAATATTGTTCTTTATTGCTTTGTCAAAACGTGAAATAATAACGGAAAAAATATTTGAAGTTCTTATATCCTTTGAAAATTCTTTGAGATAAACAGTTCTCTGAGTGTACGATTTTATCCTTTCGTTAGTTGTCATTTCAAGGTCTCTGCTATAGACTACTTTACTTTTTACCGTTTCCACAATAAATACAAAAATTACAGGCAGGAGAAACAGCAGATAAACAGGGTCTATCGATATAACTACTGTTATTACAAGTAAAAATGAAAGGACTGCACCAAACACAAGGGACAAATCCCAGGAATACATAATAAAATATCCTTTTGTAAGAATATCCGATGCCCTGTTATACTTATCATAAAATTCCGGGTCCTCGTAACAACTTATATCAACCTGATGTGCTTTTTCAAATATCATATTGTTAAGCTGTTTAAAAATCTTTTTCTGATTAACATTTGTTACATAATCGCCCCAAACAGAAATAACCTCGCTGACAATCCCTATTACAAGAAAAAGCAAAAGACTTTTCACATAGTATTCAAAAGAGCCGCTGCCCTCAATCACGGACAGCAGCACCTTTAAAAACAGAACACCCTGAACAAACAATCTGAAAAAATCAGTCGCACACTGAGACAAAATACCGCTGATAAGAAACCATTTGTCAGCTTTAAAAAGTATTTTCGCCGCCCACAAAAGATTTTTTAAAACAGGCACCTTTTCCTTGTTTTCAGTTACGGGAATCCATCTCATTCTATCACCTCTTTTTATTAAAAAACCCTGACAGAAGGTCAGGGTTTTTGATTATTATAAAAACTAAGATTTTTTCGGTGCCGGCTTTTTCTGCACCTTTTCTTCGTATACCTTAACTACGTCAAGGACATCTCCCTGGGCGATAATACTGCCGTGCTCAAGCAAAATTGCCTTGTCGCAGATCGATTTAACCTGCTCTATGCTGTGAGATACGAAAAGAACAGTAACGCCTTTATCAAACATTGACTTAATTTTAGCAAGGCTCTTTTTCTTAAATCCTGCGTCTCCTACTGATAAAACCTCATCAAGAATGAGAATATCAGGCTCAACTGCAGTAGCAATGGAAAATCCGAGACG
The DNA here is from genome assembly GCA_964535085.1 of uncultured Bacteroides sp. GTDB lineage: Bacteria > Bacillota > Clostridia > Oscillospirales > Acutalibacteraceae > Eubacterium_R. The sequence continues at coordinate 4,206 of CAZHSE010000014.1, read as the reverse complement.
GGCCTTCATACCGCTGGAATAATTTTTGACAGGTACGTTTATAAAATCTCCAAGCTCCGAAAATTCTATTATTTCATCAAACTTTGATTTGATATATTCTCTGTCATATCCGAGAATTGCACCGTAAAGGAAGATATTTTCTTTTCCCGAATAGTTGCCGTCAAAGCCTGCTCCAAGCTCCAGAAGAGGTGCTATAACACCCTGCTTTTTAACCGTTCCCTCTGTCGGCTTATAAACTCCGACTATTGTCTTTAAAAGGGTGCTTTTTCCTGCGCCGTTAAGTCCCATAATGGCAAGATGCTCACCCTTTTTTACTTCAAAGCTGATATTTTTCAGTGCATCGAATTTATTGTAGCTAAGCTTTTTTGTTATAAGCTTGATTACATATTCTTTAAGATTGTCCACCTTTTCTCTGTTAAGAACAAATGACATGGTAACATTGTCAACTGAAATAGCAACATCATTATCCATAAAAACACCGCCTTTTATTTTTTGTCACGTTTCATTTTCCACACAAGTGTTATAAATACTAATGAAACCAAAAAAAGTATTCCGCCGGCAAAAGCAACAGCTCCGATAGAGCCGTTAATGTAGCTCATAAATGCCTGTCTGAGGTAAAGCGGAAAAATATCTACACTCTTTACCTTTGATATTATTATTACAATCATAGAAAGAAATAAATCAAAAAAACCTGCCGACATAAAACTTATTCCGATTGCTCTTACGCTTCTGTATCTTTTTGCTCCGACAAAATAAATTATCACAGCAAGAATAGCACTGAATATCACAAGAAGAACTAAAGCAACCGTTGAAGCAACAGAGCCTACATTCGTTATTGTCTCAAGATACGAAGCACCGGGAATATTTATTTGCTCATTTGCATAATCCCCTATTGCCTGAGCTATATTCTGAGACGCTGTTTCATTATATGAATAATCGGTTTTTTCTATCTGCTGTTTTATCTCCTTATCAATATCGGATTTTAAACCGTCTATTGACTGAGACAATGTGTCAGATGTTATTCCTACTTTTACTTTTAAAACACTGTTAATATAAGTTTCTACAATTTCCTGAGCCTTTTCCTGCGTAATTACATTTTCAAGATTATCGTCGGGTATTCCGTTTTTCTTAAAACAATCAGAGGCACAATTTATAACGTCCTCTCTGTATGAATTAACGTAAGAAAATGATGTCAGCTTTTTTTCAATATAAGGAGCACTGACAAACACCGATTTTAAGCAAACGGAAAGGCTTAACATCACAATGAGAACACAAAGCAAGAATGACAGAAAAGCTCTTACTCTGATATTGCCTTTTGTATCGTGGGAACTCTCACTCATATCAATTACCCTCCCCACTTACCTTATCAGCAAAAACATAAAAACATTTTCCTGCATTTTCCGAGAAATCCGAAAAAGAAGAATAAAGCACCAAGTCACTGTTATTACTTTCGGGATTCATTTCACTGCTTTCAAAAAAAACATCCTTAACCTTGTAATTTATTTCGCCGTCAGCAGTTACAACTGTGATAATATCGCCCTTTTCAACATATTTAAGAGAGCCGAAATAAGTCTCGTCATAGCCTGCGACAACAGCCCTTCCCTCTTCGGAAAAAAAGCTTTCTTCTCCCGACATACCTGCACCGTATCTTGCGGATACACGGTTAAGACCAAGGTATACAGGCGTATTAAGTCCCCTGCTTTCGCATATTACAGCAGCAATACAGTCGCCGTATTCAGAACTTTCTTTACTGTAAGATGTCATTTCTGCATTTTCGCTGATAGAAATATCCCTGACCTTCATACCTGCTTCCGACTCTGCTTTATGAACGACTTCGGTAACAGGCTTCAGTGCACCGAAAACCACGCCTACTGTTACGGCAAGTAAAATCGCAAGAAATACGATATTGGTAAGTGTATAATCCTTTACAATATTTTTACGTTTATTTCTGTGCTTTTTTCTTTTTTCACTTTTCTCACTCATATGTTTTTCCTCGGACTCAGTCCTCAAAAACTGCACCCTTTGAGCCGCTTGTTACGTGCTGAGCATATCTCTTTAGATAGCCTGAAAGCTCCTGAACAGGAGGCTGCCACTTTGCTTTTCTTCCTGCAAGTACTTCGTCCGAAACATTAACTCTGAGAACTCTTGCAGGAATATCTATTTCAATCTCGTCTCCGTCCTCAACAAAAGCGATAGTTCCGCCCATTGCAGCCTCAGGACTTACGTGACCGATAGATGCACCTCTTGTTGCACCTGAAAAACGTCCGTCAGTAAGAAGTGCAACTGATGAACCAAGTCCCATACCTATAATAGCAGAAGTCGGAGAAAGCATTTCTCTCATACCCGGTCCGCCCTTAGGTCCTTCATAACGGATAACAACAACGTCTCCTGCCACAACTTTACCGCCTGTAATTGCTTCAATTGCCTCTTCTTCGCTGTTATAGCACTTTGCAGGACCTTTATGCTGCATCATTTCGGGAGCAACTGCACCCTTTTTAACAACAGCGCCTTCTTCTGCAAGATTGCCCGTAAGAACAGCAATACCGCCGTCAGCGGAAAATGGATTTTCTATTGTATGAATAATCTCTCCGTCTGCGTCGGGAGCCTGTGCAATTCTGTCAGCAACAGTTCCGCTTACAGTAAGAGCATCAGTATTAATCATACCGCCTCTTGCAAGCTCTTTCATAACCGCCTGAATACCGCCTACATCATTAAGATCTGTGATAAATACGGAAGATGCAGGATTGAGCTTACAAATCTGCGGAGTCTTTCTGCCGTATGCATCAAGGTCATTAAGATTAATATCGTGACCTGCGGCATGTGCAATAGCAGTAAGATGAAGAATAGTATTTGTTGAACAGCCGATTGCCATATCGGTACGCATAGCATTTTCAATTGCTTTTTCCGTAATGATATCTGACGGCTTGATGTCCTCTTCAAGAAGAGTCATAACTCTTTCACCTGCCATTTTAGCAAGGCGAAGTCTTGCACTCATAACAGCAGGAATTGTACCTGAACCGGGAAGTGACATACCGATAGTTTCTGTCAAGCAGTTCATTGAATTTGCAGTATACATACCCGAGCATGAACCGCATGTAGGGCATGCCGTAAATGCGCAGGACTCAAGGTTTTCGTCACTCATTTTACCCACAGCGTTTGCACCTACATATTCAAACTGCTCGGAAAGTCCGATTCTGTTTACAGTTTCCGTGCTTTTACCGGGGAGCATAGGACCGCCGCTGATAAAGATACAAGGCAGATTAAGTCTGCATGCGGCAAGGAGCATACCGGGAACAATCTTATCGCAGTTTGGAATAAATACGATTGCATCAAGAGGATGAGCAGTAAGCATTACTTCAATGGAATCTGCAATAAGCTCTCTTGAGCAAAGAGAATATTTCATTCCTCTGTGGTTCATTGCGATACCGTCGCAAACACCGATTGTATTAAATTCAAAGGGAACGCCCCCTGCATTTCTGATACCGGCTTTAACCTGCTCTGCAATTTTATCAAGGTGCATATGACCTGGAATATAATCACTTTTTGAATTAACAACGGCTACAAAGGGTCTGCCCATTTCAAGCTCATCAATACCAAGAGCTCTCAGAAGAGAACGGTGAGGTGCCCTTGACGGACCTTTTTTTATTAAATCTGATCTCATTTTCATTACCTTCTTTTATGTAAAATGCTAACATACTAAATTAGTTCTTTATATTATACTAATTTTTAATCAGATAGTCAATACCGCCGAAATTTTGTTTACATTATAATTGCGATTGCCTTTTTTGCATTTTCCTCCAATTCAAAAATCCATAAATATCATTTATAAGAAAGGCAATGAAACATACTATAACAGAAACATAGGAAATATCGTCCAAAGCCGCCAAGGTCCATAAAATAATCAATTTGTGTTGCCATGTCATTACATAATCTTTTTCTCCGGTAGCCTCATCTAAGCCACTATGCTGAATCACAAATCCTTCTCTCTTATAAAAAGATATTGCCCGTGCGTTCTTTTGGTATACGTTCAAGTACAACTTATTCCTTTTATCCTTTGCATAATTCAGCAGAATTTTACCTATACCCTGCGATTGCATTTCACCAGAAACAAAAATGCCCTCAACATATTCATCATAAAACCCTCGGGTTAAAGTTTACTACTATTTTTTCATTGCGATATAAAATACAAAACTGTAATAATCTACT
>CAZHSE010000013.1:0-61875 GCA_964535085.1 uncultured Bacteroides sp. | reverse complement strand
CGCCGAGAAGCTCTCTCATGTTAGCATTACCCTCTGAAAAAAGGTAGCAATACTTTTTTGCCATTGAGAATACCTCCTAAAAATTAATAAACATCTTTTAAACTTTTATACTTCTATAGTATAATGCGATAGCATTATAACATATAACGGGCTGAATTACAAACATTTTTTATTAAATTTTACCTTTATCATAAATTTACTTGAAAAAATATATGTTTTGTTGCATAATTAAATAATAGAATGGTTTTGCTGTATACTTTTAAAAACAGCAGTCACGGAGGAAGATTTTATGAAATGTGCGATAATTCTCGCCGGCGGCAAAGGTACAAGAATGAAGGCAGACTGCCCGAAAGTTATGTGCAAAGTTCTTTTCAAACCTATGATTGATTACGTTGTTGACGCCGTAAGAGAAGCAGGAGCAAAAGATATCTGCGTTATCACGGGATACAGACACGAGGAAGTTGAAGCTCACTTGGCATCGGATATAAAGACTGCTCTCCAGGAGCCACAGCTCGGCACAGGCCACGCAGTTATGCAGGCTGCGGATTTCATCAAAAGCCACTCTGATGATGATATTCTTATCTTAAACGGCGACGGACCGCTTATGGATGCAGAAACCATTAACAAAGCATATGACTATCACAAATCAAACGGTAATTCAATTACTCTTATAAGTGCCATTGTCGAGGATACCGACGGAATAGGTCACGTTAAGCGTGATGAAAACGGCGTTCTTGAAAGAATTATTGAACACAAGGATGCAAACGAGGAAGAAAAGAAAATCAATGAATCAAACGCAGGCTGTTACTGGTTCAGGGGCAGTGATTTGCTTTACGCTTTGTCAAATATCACAAACAAAAATGTTCAGAATGAATATTATCTCACAGACAGTTTGGCAATTCTCATTGCAGAGGGCAAAAATGCAGGTGCGTATGTTGTGGAGAACAGCGAGGTTGTTCTCGGTGCAAATGACAGAAAGCAGTTAAATGTTCTTAACACCATTATGAGAAGGAACATAAATGAACGCATTATGCTTGAAGGTGTTGATATTCCATGTACAGACGGTGTAATTATCGGCAAGGATGTAAAAATCGGCACTTCTGCAGTTATTCTGCCTAACACAATAATTCTAGGCAATACCGTAATCGGCAAAGACTGTATTATCGGTCCGAACACATATATTGACAGCAGTGAAATCGGAGACAATGTAATTCTCGATAATTGTAAAATTCTTGACAGCAGAGTTGAAGACGGTACAGATGCAGGTCCGTTTGTAAAGGTCAGAAATAAATCCGTTCTCAAAAAAGGAGTCCATATCGGCAACTTTGTAGAAGTTAAAAATTCAGTTATAGGGGAAGGAAGCAAAAGTGCACACCTGACCTATATAGGAGACAGCGACGTAGGCAAAAACGTCAATTTTGGCTGCGGAACAGTTACCTGCAATTACGACGGCAAAAATAAGTACCGCAGTAAAATAGATGACGGAGCTTTTATCGGATGCAATACAAATCTTGTTGCCCCTGTTGAGATCGGCGAAAAAGCATATATTGCCGCAGGCTCAACTATAACAGAAGATGTACCTTCAGACGCTCTTTCGATTGCAAGAGCAAGACAGACTATAAAGGAAAACTGGGTAAAAGAGAAGAAACCCTATAAGGAGTAATCAGTAAGTGAAAAAATATTTTGCTGTTTTTTTGGCGGCAGTTATGATTTGCTGTATTTTTACCGCCTGCGGCGAAACGGCAGACGTCAGCAAAACCACGGACAATCCGTCGGAAACATCATCAACAACTACAACAACAATGAGAACAACCGAGGACCTTTCCACCACCTTTAAAGAAGCGGAGACAAATAAGATTTATCCTGCTCTTTCAAAGGACCCGGACGGCGGCTATCCGTATGAGATAGCAAGCTACAAAACAACCTATATGTCCTCAAACACAACAAGAACTACTAACATTCACAACGCAGTTGACAAGCTCAATAATGTTGTTGTGCCTGCAGGCGAAACCTTTTCGTTTAATCAGACTGTAGGAAAAAGGACTGTACTTGCAGGCTATGAAGAAGCAAAGGTTGTAAAAGGCGACGAATTTGTAGACGGTCTCGGCGGAGGCATATGTCAGGTCAGCTCAACAGTGTTCCAGTCGGTGCTCAGAGCAAACCTTGAAATCAAGGTCAGAGCCTGTCACTCCCTCGAAATCAGCTATGTTCCCCTTGGCGGAGACGCAACTGTTCAGTGGAATTCACAGGATTTTCAGTTTGTAAATAATTCCCAAAGCGATATCAGACTTTCGGTTACTGCAAATGACGGAACGCTGACCTGTACCGTTTATGCAAAAGATGATATCAGACCTGCCGGCAAGGTTGAAGTTAAAATAAAAAAGGACGGCAAATCATATGTCCTTACAAGAAGTGTAGACGGAGAAGTAAATTACACCACCTACAGCAAATACGCAAAAGCGAAAACAACCACAACAAAAAAGTCCGAAGATAAAAAGAAAAAAGACAAAACCACAACAAAAAAGAATTAAATAAATTAAAATAACCGCCGATAATACGGCGGTTATTTCAGTTTATAATGAAGTGTTTTTTGCACGGTTTTCTATTTTTTTATCGTCAATAATATTTGTAAGTCCTTCCCATGTCAGCTGTCTTTTTTCAAACCATAAATCCTGTAAAGTTCCTCTGATTTTGTTTGGGTTGGCAACTGCAGGTGTTGAAGAACCGCATCCGCAGCAGTTTAAATAGGAATAATAGAAAGGCAGTTTTTTATTGAATTTACCGCAGTCACATTCCCCTGCCCATCCTGTTTCACATACTGCACCGAGACGGGGATAGGTCATTTTATCCGCTTTTTTAATATCCGGAACATATTCCGTCCAAAGCGTCGCCTCTACACCGAGGCAGTTACCGCTGTACGGCTTGTGGCTGACAGTATCGTTCAGACTGATTTTTCCGTAGGGCAAATCAATATAATATGCGTCTGTGCTTGTATCAATGAAAGGTCTGTCTCCTGTTTCAAGGTCACCGCATTTTGTAAAACCTAAATCTTTATCAAGTATGCCTTCATCCTTCAGCTCCCAGCTCCACATAAAAGTCTGTCTGCCGTGTTCAATGCAGTGGTTTTTAATTGTATTCATAAACCATGCCTGCAGTTCTTCTTCGTCCTTAAGCCCCAGCTCTCTGATTTTCTTTTGACATTCAGGGCAAAGATGCCAGCGGTGTTTCGGCACTTCGTCACCGCCGATATGTATGTATTCATCAGGGAAAAGTTCAAAAAATTCATCAAGTACATCCTTAACAAACTTCATTGTATATTCTCTGCCCACGCAGAGAACATCGTGCTTAACTCCCCAGTGTGTTGCAACGGGCAAATCTCTTTCAAAGCAGGTCAGCTTTGAATATGCCGCAATAGCAGCTCTTGAGTGTCCGGGAATATCAAATTCAGGCATAACTTTTACACAAAAGGCATGGGCATATCTGACAATTTCTCTGATGTCCTCCTGTGTATAAAAGCCCCTGTATTCTATGTTATTAAAATTCGTAGCGCTTCTGACTGAGCCTTTTTCCGTAAGACGGGGATATTTCTTTATTTCAATTCTCCATCCCTGATCTTCTGTCAGATGAAAATGAAATAAATTGAGCTTGTGATATGCCATTCTTCTGATAAACAGCTTCACATCCTCAACAGAGAAAAAATACCTGCCTGCATCAAGCATAAAGCCTCTCAGCTTATATTTAGGCTTATCCTTTATTATAAGTTCACTGACAATAAAATCCGTCTGCAAAAATATTTGTTTTAAGGTTTGCAGGGCATAAAGCTGACCTGCCGCAGACGAAGCAGTAATAACAGTTGTTTCGCCTGTTTTGAGTATATATTCTTCCTCCGAAAGAGAAGCGTTTGTTTCAAAAATTATGTTTTCATCTCCGTCAGGCAGTCGGCAAAATCCGAGAAAATCCTTCACTGCTTCGTCGCTTAAAAGATTTTCACCTAAAGAAATATGGGTAAGTGCGGTCTTATTTTTGCTTATAACTTCAATACTTTCAGGTTCGGGTATAAGTTTAAGTTCAGTCATATTTTTTACTCCGTATGTTAATAAATTAAGTTTAACATATACATAATTATTCGTCAAGCAGCAGGGGCTCCGGTATCTCAGAATAAAATTTTCATGGCGCTCATTGAAAAAAGATAACAAAGGGAAGTCATCATTATCTTGAAGTTAAGTTCAGGATAATGATGACTTTTATTATATATTGCTGAAAAATTATACGAACACAAAATGTATCAATAGCATATAACCGATAGTTCCCACCGCAATGCTTAACAGTGTATTCTTTTTCCAAATATGTATCAGTGTTGTAGCGGCAACAGCAATAAGCTGAGGAATGATTATGTTTTTGTCGCCTGAAGTAAAGTCTTTCAGGCAGTATACTATGAGTACGCCGATAATTGACGCAGGAAGTATATTGCCAAGATATTTAATGAATTTCGGTACTTCTTTTTTATTCCCGAAAACCGCAAAAGGAAAAAGCCTTGTAGCAAAGGTACATATTGATGCAACGGCTATCATAGCTATTGTTTGATTAAAACTTAATGCCATATTACTCTGTCTCCTTTGCTTTGGTAAAGTAAGGCTTTCCTGCTGTCAATGCAAAGACGGTAACAATAAGCGACGGCAGAAGAAAACGGTCTGCACCGAATATTATAAGGCAGATTACGGCACAGCCTATGCCGATAAAGCCCACTGCTTTAAGTCTGCCCTTGTGCTCTCTTACCAAGTCTATGAAGATAACAACGAAAAGTGCAGTCATTGAAAAATCAATTCCCTCAAAATCAAGCGGTATAATCTGACCTGCCAAGGAGCCTATGACCGAGCCGAGAATCCAGTAGCAATGGTCAAATATGCTTATTAAAAATCTTGCGTGGGGTTCGTTTACATTTTCGGGAACGGCGGAAAACGATGTGTTGACAGAATATGTTTCGTCCGTAAGCCCGAAAATGCAGAAAGGATATCTCCATTTGCTCTCTTTAAATTTTTCAATGTATGACAGACCGTAAAACATATGCCTTGAATTTATAAAAAGAGTCATAATTGCCGTTGTGGCAAGAGAGGCTCCGCTTGACAGCAGCGACACAAGTAAAAACTGCCCTGAGCCTGCATAAACTACAAGAGAAATAAATATTGCCCAAACCCAGTTGTAGCCTGCGTCATAAAGCATAATGCCGAAAGCCGACCCTAAAAAAAGATAGCCGAACAAAACCGGCAGAGATTTTTTCAGTGCATACCTGAATGTTTCAATTCTATTTTTATCCTTCATATTATTTAACCTGCTGATTATTTATAATTTCTTTTTCATCATAACGTGGGGGCAGTATTCATCGTAATAAACATCACCGAATTTTTCATATCCCTGTTTTGCATAAAAATCAGAAACCCTTACCTGTGCCGAAAGTAAAACGGCTTTACCGTTTTGCGATTTTACGTATTTTTCCGCTTCTTTCAGAATTTCTTCGCCGATATGTCTGCCTCTGCATTCCTTTCTTACGGCAAGTCTGCCTAAATGATATTCATTTTGACTGCTGTCGCTGAAAACTCTGCATACCGCCATGGCATTTTCTTTGTCATCAAACAGTACAAAATGAATGGCAGTATCATCAATTTTATCAAATTCAGATTTAAAACCCTGCTCTTTAACGAAAACCTCTTCCCTTATTTCTTTTGCCTCGTCAGGAATTTTGTTATATATCTTAACAGTCAAAGCATCATCTCCTTGCTTAACAGCGAGATAAATTATATCAAAGCCTGTACCTGATGTCAATAAATGTAGATTTGCTTCAGACAATCTGATATAATATGTTCATACCATTAAGGAGAGCAGTATGATAAAATACATATTTTTTGACCTGGACGACACTATTTTTGACTTTAAAAAGGCGGAAAGAATTGCTCTTGCAAAAGCACTCAGAGAATTTAAAATTGAACCTACGGATAAAATCCTTTCTCGCTACAGCGAAATTAATATTTCTCAGTGGAAACTTCTGGAGCTTGGCAGGCTTACAAGAGAAGAGGTTGAGGTCCGCCGCTATAAGCTCCTGTTTGACGAAATGGGGATTAATCTGATACCTGAGCAGGTTACGGCGGTTTACGAAAGAAATCTCGGAATCGGCCACTATTTGATAGACGGAGCGGAGGAAACGATTAAGGAACTTTACGGAAAATATCACCTGTATATTGTTTCAAACGGCGCTGCAGCTGTTCAGCAAAGCAGACTTTCAAGCAGTGATATTGTCAGATATTTTGACGATATATTTATCTCTCAGACTGTTGGCTTTGACAAGCCCGATGTGAATTTTTTTGAAAAATGCTTTGAAAGCACAAACGGTTTTTCAAAAGAGAACGCAGTTATTGTCGGTGACAGTCTTTCCTCGGATATTCAGGGCGGAATTAATGCAAAAATAAAAACCGTTTGGTTTAATCCGAAGAGAAATGACACTGAAAAAATTAAACCTGATTTTCAGATAAACAGCTTAACTCAGCTGCCTTCGCTTATTAAATCCATATAACTGTATTTACCATTTTTATATTTTCAATATCCATTGCTAAACTTACTTGAAATTACAAGCCTAATAATATATAATAGTCCCATATTAATATTACTGTATCAGGGAGGACGAATATGGAGAAGATTCTTGTTCTTGATTTCGGCGGTCAGTACAATCAGTTAATCGCCAGAAGAGTCCGCGACCATAAGGTTTATGCGGAGATATTGCCTTATACAACACCTATTGAAACGATTAAGGCAAATGATTATAAGGGTATAATTTTTACAGGCGGACCTAACTCCGTTTTTGATATGTCCTCACCCCATTATACTAAAGATATTCTTGATATGGGCGTGCCGATTTTGGGAATTTGCTATGGCTGCCAGCTTATTGCATGGATGGGAGACGGAAATGTTACGGCTGCACCCAAAAGTGAATACGGAAAAATTGAATTTACTGCTGATAAAAATTCACCTCTTTTCAAAGCTGTTGATGAAAAATCAACTGTCTGGATGAGCCATACGGATTATATTTCAACGCTTCCCAAGGGATTTGAAATTCTCGGTACAACAGAGGATTGCCCCTGCGCTGCAATGGGAAATGACGAAAAGAAAATTTACGCAGTTCAGTTTCATCCCGAGGTAACTCATTCTGTTTTCGGTTCGCAGATTCTCTATAATTTCCTGTATGAAATCTGCGGCTGCAGCGGTGACTGGGTTATGGATAATTTTATTGAGGCTACTGTTGAAAAGCTCAGAAATCAAATCGGAGACAAGAAGGTTATTCTGGGTCTTTCCGGCGGTGTTGATTCCTCCGTTGCCGCAGGTCTTCTTTCAAGAGCTGTAGGTAAGCAGCTTACCTGTGTTTTTGTAGACCAGGGTCTTATGAGAAAGGATGAGGGAGATTTTGTTGAAAAGACCTTCACTTCTCTTTTTGATATGAATTTTGTAAGAGTAAACTGCGGTGACCATTTTCTTGCAAAACTTAAGGGAGTTACCGAACCCGAGCAGAAGAGAAAGATTATCGGAACTGAATTTTTCAATGTTTTCTGGAATGAAATCAGAAAACAGAACGAACTCGGTTTCTTTGCACAGGGTACAATTTATCCCGACTGCATCGAATCGGGAAAGGGCGACGCAGATGTTATCAAAACCCACCATAACAGAGTAAATGTTCCTGATGATGTGGATTTTCTCGGCATAATTGAACCTCTTTGTGATTTGTTTAAGGACGAGGTCAGAAAGGTCGGAGAAAAGCTGGGTATTCCAAAGGAGCTTGTATGGCGTCAGCCGTTCCCGGGACCGGGTCTGGGAGTAAGAATTGTAGGCGAGGTTACAGCCGAAAAGATTAAGGTTCTTCAGGAAGCCGACTGGGTTCTCCGTGATGAAATGGCTAAAAACGGATATGAAAAAAACCTTGCACAGTTTTTCTGCGTGCTTCCCGGTGTTAATACCGTCGGTGTTATGGGCGACCACAGAACCTATGATAATCTCGTTGCTATCCGTGCCGTAACTACTGACGATTTTATGACAGCCGACTGGGCAAGAATTCCCTATGATATTCTTGCAAAGGTGTCTAACCGTATTACTAATGAGGTTGAACATGTAAACAGAGTAGTCTACGACATCACCTCCAAACCTCCCGGAACAGTGGAATGGGAATAGTAAACAAAACGCTCAGATACCGCATAAATAAAAGGAATTTGAGATTTAGAAAATCAAATTGATACTGTTTTGATACTATTACCATAATTTAATACATGGGAAAACCCCTAATGTATGAACGCTTAATTCATACATTAGGGGTTATTTTTATATTTTGCCTTCTTCCCTATCCTTTCGATAGAGAGCTCTTAATGCCTCATGTGTTTCTCTTGCAGAGCTTGCAGGATATTGGTAACGCCAATCATCATATTCTTCTTGGGTAATTTCTCCATTTTTCAACTGCTCTGCTTTCTTGCACCAAGCTCTGAATGTGTCATAATGTGAAGAACTGCTGTATATGTCAGGAACTAAACAGGGTGTGCCGTGTTCGTCTTTACTGATTTTTAAGCCATACTCATCTTCCAAAGCAAATAAAAGCTGAAAAAGATGCTCATAGTTTTTTATTTCAGGAACTTCCAATGCTGACGGTTGCACATTGACTATTGCCGCTAACTTTTCTATGTATTTATCTTTTGGCTTGCGAGTGCCTGTTTCATATTGTGCAATTCTTATGTCCGCTGTTCTGTTATCAAAGCCGACAGCTAAGCCTAATTGCTTTTGTGTTAAGCCTTTTCTTGTACGAAATCGTTTTAATCTTTGTCCAACAGTCATAATATTCCTCCTAAACAAAATTGTTTATAGGTGTATTATAATAGATTTAAAATAAAAAAGCAATAGACTAAACAAAAAAGTTTATAAATTATACTTGACATAAACAAGAATGTTTAGTATAATTCAAATAAACTAAACATTTATGTTTATAAAACAATAAATTTAAAAGGAGGTAATCAAATGTCAAATCAAGTATTCATTCGTGCAGATGAAATAGCTGAAGAATTAGGTGTTTCAAAGGCTTACGCATATAAGTTGGTGCAAATGCTTAACGATGAATTAAAGTCAAAAGGTTATATGACCATTTCAGGCAGAGTTAGTCGTAAGTTTTTTGAAGAAAAGTTTTATGGTATGCAGTTAGATGAAAAGAAAGGAGCGTAAAAAATGCCAGCATATAAAAATAAAGAAAACGGTTCTTGGTATGTTTCGGCATATTACAAGAATTGGAAAGGAGAACAGACTCGAAAGGTCAAGCGTGGTTTTAGTACTAAGCATGATGCTTTGGAATGGGAGCGAAACTTCTTATCACAACATTCAGATAATCTTGATATGAGTTTTGAAAACTTTGTTGAAATTTATAAAAACGATATGAAAGAGCGGTTAAAACTCAACACTTGGACTGGAAAAATTAGCATAATTGAACAAAAGATTATGCCCTATTTCAAGGAAAAGAAAATGAATGAAATTAAACCAACTGATGTTCGTTCGTGGCAGAATGAAATGATGTCTTATCGTAATAAGAACGGAGAGGGTTATTCACAAACCTATTTAAAATCACTTCATAATCAGTTGAGCGCAATTTTCAATCACGCTGTTAAGTATTATGAACTAAAAAACAATCCTGCCGCTAAGGCAGGAAATATGGGCAAAAAGGAAAGTGAAAAAGAAATGCTTTTCTGGACTAAAGAGGAATATCTCAAATTTGCCGATGCAATGATGGATAAGCCCATATCTTATTATGCTTTTGAAATACTTTATTGGTGCGGACTTCGTATAGGTGAATTATTATCACTAACTCCTGATGATTTTAATTTTGAAAAGCAAACAATACGCATTAACAAATCATATCAGCGAATTAAAGGCAAAGATGTAATTACAGAGCCGAAAACACCAAAGAGTAAAAGAACAGTTCAAATGCCCTTATTTTTGAGTGATGAGATACGAGATTATATCAATTCTATTTATGGTTTAAAAGATGATATGCGTATCTTTCCTATAACCAAAAGCTATATGCATCACGAAATGAATAGGGGTTGTAAGGCAACCGGTGTAAAGAGAATAAGAATACACGATTTAAGACATTCTCATGTTTCTTTGCTAATTGACAAGGGTTTCACAGCAGTAGATATTGCAAATAGAGTAGGACACGAAAGTATTGATATAACTTTCAGATATGCTCATATGTTTCCTACGAAACAAAATGAAATTGCTCGCATGCTTGATATTGAAAGGAGTGCTTAAAATGTCAAAGAAAAATCTTGATAATCACAATCGTTTGAGAAGTAAAATAGTAGCCTTCAGAATGTCACCTGAGGAATCACGACTGCTTGATGATTTTGTTAGCGTATCAGGCTTAAATAAACAAGATTATTTAATCAGCAGAGTGTTGCAACGAAATGTAATTGTTCAAGGTAATCCAAGAGTATATAAGGGTTTAAGAAATAAACTTGATGATATTTATTCTGAACTTATCAGAATGAAAAAATGCTCTGATGCAGACGATGAATTTTTATCAGTTCTTCATTTAGTTTCAACAATTCTTTACGGAATGCGAGGTGATGAAAATGACTGAACAAAAAGAAAAGACCGCTTGGGATTCATCTGCGGCAACAGATGACAAGCAGTCACTATGTAATAGCAATAACAGTATAACCGAAAATGAGAATGATTTCAATATTGATGATGAAAATTACCTTGATTATTTTAAGAAGATTGATTCCCCTGATTTCCTAAACACAATAACAATGAATAAATTGTATGATACGGTTTATTCTCCAAAAGCGCCGCTCATTGACGGCTTGCTCTATGGCGGAACTTATTTATTTGTAGGTGCTCCAAAAGTCGGTAAATCATTTGCAATGGCTCAAATCGGTTACCATATCAGCTGTGGAAAAGATTTGTGGAATAAAAAGGTAAGGCAGGGTACAGTTTTGTACCTTGCTCTTGAGGACAATTATCAAAGATTGCAAAACAGATTGTATAAAATGTTTGGTGTTAATGGTAATGATAATTTTCACTTTGCAACCATTGCTCACAATATCGGAACAGGATTAGAAAATCAGTTAGAAAGATTTGTTAATGAACATAACAATGTTAAGTTGATAATTATAGATACTTTGCAAAAAGTGCGTGAAGTTGGCAGTGATAAATTCAGTTATGCAAACGATTATCAAATTGTTACTAACCTGAAACGATTTGCCGATAGGTTTAACCTTTGTATTTTACTTGTTCACCACACAAGAAAGCAGGTTGCAGATGACAGTTTTGATACAATTTCAGGTACTAATGGATTGCTTGGTGCTGCTGATGGTGCGTTCATTCTTCAAAAAGAAAAGCGTATAAGTAACAAAGCAACACTAAATATTACAGGCAGAGATCAGCAAGACCAATGCTTACATTTAGAATTTAATCCTGATAATTGTATATGGGAATTAGTCGAGGAAGAAACTGAGTTATATTCAGAGCCTAAAGACAAATTGCTTGAAAAAATATCAACTCTTCTTTCGGCAAGTAAGCCTGAATGGATAGGAACCGCAACATCAATGATTGAAGAATTAAAACTTGATTTAAAGCCCAATATGGTGTCAAGAAAATTAAATGTAAGCGTTTCAAGACTCTTTAATGAATATGGCATTCGTTATGAAAGCAGTCGCACGCACGATGGCAGGCAGATTAAATTAAGTCTTATGGGTGACAAAGCGTGACGATTGCAACGATAAAAACACCGCTATCAAAATATCGTCACTATCGTCACAAAACCGTCTTGAAGATAGCATCAGCACCGCAGGTCGCAAGGGCACTTTTGATGCGAAGTGTCAAAAGTGCTTTTGCGTTACTCTTGCCAAGAGTAACAGAACCTCAAAGGTATATTTGAAAGATAATTTAACGAAGGGAGATAAAAATGAAACGAAGTATAAGTGTTATGGTTGGTAAAGGCTCTGTTAATCATAACAGCAGGGTGTTTAATGCCAAAAATACCGATCCTGAAAGAACACATTTAAACAAGGAATATATAAACGATGATATTCAAAAAGTGTATCACGAATTATTTGATGCTGCACTTGAAAGATACAATGCAAAACAAATAAGGTCGGATAGAAAAATAGATGATTATTATGAAAAGATTTGTTCAGGAAAGCAGGAAAAACCTTTTCATGAAATTATTGTCCAAATCGGTAACTGTGACAATATGAAATCAGATAGTGAAAACGGAGAACTTGCCGAAAAGATACTTGATGAATATATGAAATCTTTTCAACAACGCAATCCAAACTTGCGTGTGTTCTCTGCTCATCTTCATATGGATGAGGCTACACCGCATTTGCACATTGATTTTGTACCATTTACAACAGGTAGCAAGCGTGGACTTGATACAAGAGTATCTCTTAAACAAGCACTAAAAAGTCAAGGCTATATAGGCAATGGCAAAAGTGAAACCGAGTGGGCAGTTTGGGTACAGTCCGAAAAAGAACAACTTGCAAAGGTTATGGAAAAATATGATGTTGAATGGGAACATCTCGATACCCACGAAAAGCATTTGTCTGTTCTTGATTACGAAAAGAAAATTCGTAGTCAGGAGATTGATGAACTTGAAAGCAAAATCGAAATCCTTGATAAACAAGTTACTAACCTTGTGAAGTGCGAAGATACTTTTAAGAAAATAACTCAAGATTTTGAAACGGATGAGCAGTTTCAATTACCTGATCCACAACCATTAATATCTGCAAAATCGTATAAAACAAAGGTTGCTGAACCATTTATTGATAAACTGAAAGCAACTTTGAAAACAGTATTGGTGGCATATTTTAAAATAAAAAACAAATTGATAGAATGTCAACAAGAAAACTCAAAATTATATTTTTCAAATGTCGAATTGAAAGAACAAAATGATCGACTGCTTACAGATAATTTTAAGCAAATGAAAAATCTGAAAGATTATAAACTACTGCGTAAGATTTTAGGTGTAGAACAAGTAGATAATTTACTTGCACAGGCAAGAAATAAAAGATTTGAAAGGAATCTTTAATCATGAAAACAGAATTTGATTACACACCTGTAGGAGATGTTTATCTCTCTAACCTTGTCTCTATCGTAACAAATTATGAAATAGGAATTTGGGGACAAAAACACAAAGAATACCTGAAACAAAACCGCAAAATTATATACTATAATTTGTTGACAAATGGCAAACTCAATTCGTATCTGCACGATGTTGATGTTAAAGCTACAGAAATGTATAACAGGCTTGTAAAAGAACTTTCCGAGCAGCAAGGCATCACTGAACAGCTCAAAGCAGAAAATCAAATGCTTTGGGTTCAGATGATGAACAATATTGCAAATCGTGCAAGAGAGATTGTAAATACAGAATTGATATATAGTGTAAATAGGTAATGGCAGGGTTTATCCCTGCCATTGTTATTTTATATATTCGTAAATAACGATTTTTTGCTATTGTAAAAGCAATTAAAAATAATTATAATTACTTTTATAATTATAATTAATTTGACAATTATAATCATTTTTGTTATATTGTATGCGTAATATTTCATTTTGGAGGCGATTACATAGTGGGAACAAAAAAGAAAAATCTAGTGCCAGTTTATAAAACAGCAACGGATTTTCTAAGAGGAAAAGCTTCTAAAATATTCAAAGAAGTTACAGACAATGATTCAATTGTAATTGTTAATAGAAATAGTAAACCACAAAATGTAATTATTTCATATGATAGATATGTTCGATTGAAAAATAATAATGATATAGATTTATGATTTACAAAATAAAAGGAGAATTGATATGAGTGAGGAATTATTGCAAACAACACCTTTTTCTATTGGAAGATATACATATTACAGATTAGGAAGTACAACTCTTGGACAACTTAAAAAAGAAAAAATTATTAACAAGCAATCAAAAAAATTAGCAGATAAAAAACCAGATGGTCTTATAACATTACCTGGTGGTATTGTTAAAGCGGTTATTGAATATAAAACACCAAGTGAATTATCAACTAATAGAAAGATAAAGAAAGCAATTGAACAAGAAATAGAAGTTGCAAAATTACTATGTAAAATACTTATAGTAACAGATGGAACAAAGAGTTATTGGATTAATGCCTTGAGTGGTAAGGAGATTCAAAAAAACGGAAAATCTGTTTCATTTGTATTAGATGCATCAAAAATAGTCGGAAATAAATTAACTATTGAAGAAAAAATTGATTTAGAGAGTCTAATAGATCAGGCAGACTATTCACTGTCTGTGCAAGAAAATAATATAAGAGAACCAGAAATACTTGATCCAACACCATTAGCAAAAGAGGTTTGGCAAAAAATATGGATTAACACAGGAAAAGAGCCAGAAAAATGTCTTTACAATGTTGTTGAAATATTTGTTTTTAAGTTTTTGAGTGATATTGGTGTTTTAGATTATTATAATAATTTTAATAGTGTTTATGAACGTAAGGAAAGAGTAAGTGCGGAACAAGCACTAAAACACTATGCTGACAATTGTAGAAAAACTATTAAGGAAGATATGTTTCCAAAAGGCGAAGATGGAACTACTATTTTTAATGGTACAATATTTGTTAATGAAAAAGGCAAAGCGAACTTAAGTCAGGCAAAATTGTTCGAACAAGTGCTTGATAGTTTTCAAAAATACGATAAAAAATATGGTTCATTTAAATATGTCACAAAAGAATTCAAAACCAGATTATATGAGACATTTTTAAGGCAGAGTGCGGGGGTTAAAAATTTAGGTCAGTATTTCACTCCGCGTAATGTAGTTCAAGCGATGGTAAAAATGTCAAATGCATCAATCTTAAAAGGAGAAGCAAGAATATGTGATCCTTTCTGCGGAGTTGGCGGATTTATATTGGAAACAATTGCTTTGAATCAAGTAATTTTTAATCAGTTCGAACCAATTAATGGAGAAATTAATCCAAAGGTAACGCTTATTGGTTATGACAAGGGTACAGATGAAAAAGATGACGAAAGAACAATAATATTAGCTAAAGCAAATATGTTAATATATTTTTCGGATTTGCTAGCTAAATACCATTCACCTAAACATTTGGAATCTTTTTCTAACAATGCTTTTAACAGAGTGTTCCATCTGCTAAAAACAAACCTTGGAACTTTTGGCAAAATTGATGATGAACCATATGATTTGATTTTGACTAATCCTCCATATGTTACATCTGGATCACGAACAATAAAGGATTCCATAGCATCTGACAAAAATATATCATTACATAATTATTATTCTTATAATGGAAGAGGTACAGAGTCTTTAGCAATTGAATGGATTATTAAAAATCTATCGAATAAAGGTCAAGCAATTATTGTTGTTCCAGATGGATTGTTATTGCAGAAAAACGTTTTAGATAAAATAAAAGAAAGCTGTATAGTACAGGCTGTAGTCTCTTTGCCAATCAGAACCTTTTATTCAACCCCAAAGAAGACTTACATATTATCTATAGAGAAAAAAGAAACTGAATATGAGCAGATTACGCCTGTGTTTTCGTATTTAGTAAGTGAAATAGGGGAAAGTAGAGACACGAATAGATTCACTATAGATGACAATGATTTAACAGAAATGGTAAAATTATTTAATCTATATAAAAACGGTATTTATGATTGTGATTCTTTGAGATGTAAAATACTTGATTTTGATTATTTCAATAAATTAAAACACTGGCAAGTTGATAGAATTTGGACTTCTGATGAACGTATTGAACTGGGAATAGAAGAGCAAAAATCGGTCATCTCAATTACAGAATTTAAAGATTTAGTAGAAAGTATTGGAAATGATATTAATAGTTTTAATAAAGAATTGAGTGAATTGTGCAATGATTAGGTTAAAAGTCAAGGAAATTTTTGATTTAAATATTACAACTAATTCTTCATGGATGACAAAAGCATTTGTTAATAGTCACAAAGGTACTATTCCTGTTTATGGCGCTTCTTTGAATCCTAATGATGTAGGCTATGGGTATATTGAAGACAATGTAGAAAAAGTGAAATACTTTGAAGACTGTTTAACTTGGAACATAGATGGTTCTACTTGCGTTATTCATAAAAGAAAAGGACGATTTTCTTTATCTGAAAAAGTTATACCTTTAATTATTTTCGAAAAGTGGAAAGGATTACTTGACGAAGATTATTTAAGGATAGTAATAAAATCTGAAGCTGAAAACTATGGTTTTGGATTTAGTAACAAGGCGGGAAAAAACAAACTTGGGAATATAACTATTGATATTCCCACATTAAATGATAAAATTGATATCACGAAGCAAAAGAAATTTGTAGAAAAGCACAACCAAATAGATACAATAAAACAGAGTTTGTGTGATGATATTAAATCAATAAAAAATTCATTTGTTGTAATTGATGCAAATTGTGATAAGTTATCGGTTTCGCTTTCTGATGATACGAAATTCTCTCTTTCTATTGGACAAAGAGTATTAAAGAAAGATATATTCTGCGAAGGGATACCTTTGTATAGTTCTAATGTTTATAAACCATTTGGATATGTTAGTGCATCTGTAATTGATGACTTCCAAGAACCATCATTAATATGGGGAATCGACGGTAACTTTGATTGGAATTTCATAGAACCGAATATAGAATTTTCAATAACCGACCATTGTGGAAGATTGTTAGTTAAAGATAAAAATATTAATGCTAAATATGTTTTTTATCAACTGTTGCTAACAAAGGAAGAATATGGTTTTAATAGAAACTTTAGATCTTCAATGGAAAATATTAAAGAATATATTACCATTGATATTCCTATAAAAGAAAATGGAAAATTTGATTTAGAAGCACAAAATAGAATAGTGGATAAATATGATTCTATAATGGCTATAAAAAACAAACTTGTTAATTCGTTAGAGGAGTGCTTGGAATTTAAAGTTGAATTATAACATTTTGTTTTATAATGAAGAATTTTTTGTTAAAATATTGTGTTACATATTTATTAAAGACATAATAGACACTATATTTTTCATTAGCATCTTTGATACTATTTTGATACTAAAAATTCTGTTAAATAAAAATACAACATTAAAAACGGAATAATATGTGTACAAAAACAGAACAAAGTTAAACAATTAAGTTTAATGTTCATTTGAATTAAGCGAGTGGGAATAGTTCCCTTTGGTTTGTAACAGCCGAAAAACCCAGTGTTTATGCGGGTTTCAGACCTTGGCACTTTTTGAGAAATCGTTTTGCAACACTTTTGCAACGCTTTTTTTCAAAAATATGTTTTCGGGCAGATGAAATCGTGACACTTGGCTTGCAACTTAACCTAAAAATCGCATAATTTTTAAGGCTACTGCTTCGTTTTGAGGTGGTAGCTTTTCATATATATAAAATATCTTTTATATTTACTGATTTTATGATATTATTTGTTTGAAGATACTTTTTGTAATTGACATTAAGGGGATATTGGGATGATAAAACCGAACGCACTGAAAAAAGGAGATAAAATTGCAATAGTAAGTTTGTCTTGGGGAGGATTAGGTGATGAAAAGCTAATCCATAAGTACTATATTGCAAAAGAAAGATTGGAAAAAGATTTTGGGCTAAATGTTGTTCCTATGCCAAATGCACTTAAGGGTAGCGATTTTGTATATAACCATCCTGAACTCAGAGCAAAAGATTTAATGGATGCCTTTAGAGATGAGTCAATTAAAGGTGTATTTTGTGCTATCGGTGGAAGCGACTCGATAAGATTACTACCTTACATAGATTATGATGTAATAAAAAATAATCCTAAAATCTTTATGGGATATTCAGACACAACAGTAAATCATTTTATGATGAGGAAAGCAGGATTAGTTTCTTATTATGGACCATCTGTTATGTGCGAATTTGGCGAATATGTTAAAATGTTTGATTATACTAAAGAGGCTGTAGAAAACATTTTATTCAAAGAAACAACGAATTACGAAGTGAAGTCCAGCAATTATTGGTCGGATGATTTTGTGGATTGGAAAGAGAAAAACATAAACCGTTCTAAAAAATTGCGTAAAGAAAAGCACGGATACGAAATTATAAACGGTTCGGGTGTTATTATCGGAGAACTAATCGGCGGTTGTATTGATGTGTTTCCAATGATTGTCGGAACTGAAATTTGGCCTAAATCAGATGAATGGAAAGACAAGATTTTACTGATTGAAACAAGTGAAGAAAAGCCAAAGCCGAATTATGTTCTATACTATTTAAGAAATTTAGGGGCACAAGGTATATTAAAATCAATTAAGGGGATTATTGTAGGCAAGCCTCAAAATGAGATGTATTATGAAGAATACAAGGGTGTTTTCAAAAAAATCATTAAAGAATTTGATTGCGAACATTTAGGAATAATCTACAATGTGAATATTGGTCATGCATCTCCAACAGGATTATTACCATTAGGAATTGAGTATCAAATTGATTTAGATAATAAGGCTATTGCTTTTAAAGAAAGCGGAGTTAAAATTTAATTATGTGAAATTATATTTAGTTGAACCTAATGACAATATCGAATAAAAGGATTGGTTGCTTGAAAAGGGAATGTTAAAATAATATCGAAAGATATGTCGGTTAGTGATGTTATTAATATGATATTTGACGATATAATGAGTAATAAATAACGGGATTTCTGTAATTTCAATGAACTATGAACTAAAGAAGGATACGAACAATGCATAAATACGAAAAAATCGAATTAACAAATATGTGTATGATATATGACAATGACGGGAATGTTGTTGTGCAGGAAAAGCTGAATAAAAATTGGGGTGGAATAACTTTTCCCGGAGGGCATATTGAAACCGGAGAATCATTTGTAGACTCGGTAATCAGAGAAGTAAAAGAAGAAACAGGTCTTGATGTAAAGCATCCTAAAATTTGCGGAATAAAATGGTGGGAAGTAAGCAAGAATAAAAGATATGTAGTTTTGCTTTTCAAAACAAATGAATATTGTGGCTCATTGCAATCCTCCGATGAGGGAAAAGTGTTTTGGGCAAAGTTAGATGAACTTGAATCTATGAAACTTGCAGAAAGCTTTGATAAAATACTCAACGTATTTACGGATGACGATGTTCAAGAACATATACAACTAAAAAATCACGGTCAATGGATTGATATATTAAAATGACCTGTAAGCCGTTTTGAATTATTCATTTGCCACATTTGCAACATATTTTGCAACACGAGCGATGATAAAGGAAATAACATAGCAAGAAATCACCTCAAAACAGTGAAAAATGGCTTGAAATAGAGATAAAATAGTACAAATAATAATCTCGAAAAAGAATGGGAATAATCTACAAAGCCCCTGAATACCGCTTAAACAGGCACTTTTCAGGGTTTATTTTTGCTTTGTGGCTCTATTTTGGCTCTACAAGTTTAATGCTTATTCGGTACTGATTTGATTATTTGTCTTCTATTTAATATAAGGTATTCTTTTTTGAGCGAAGAAATTTATGAAGAAATTATTGAAAAGTTCCGTAGCGAACGAATAGAAGAATTTTTTATAAAACGTCATAAAGACTGATTTAATATAGTTAATTAAAGCCAATGTGTAGGTGAAACTGCATATTGGCTTTTTTATGCAATCATTATGATGACTTAGCTTATATATTTACCGACTTAAGTTTCGCCGGCATAAAATCCCGCAGACAAATGTCAGGAGTTTCAAGCAATTCATATTGAATATTGCAGTTGTCGGGACCGGCAAACAGCCGCACTGTCCGTTGATTTATATGCAGGATTTGTTTGAAGATGTGATGAAAAGTACTATTGAATGCAAGCGTTTTATTGATAACTATATCGACAAAATCGTTGTGCATAAAGACAAAGTTGAAATTGTGCACAAAGTAGCTTCAAGCAATTTCAACACTTCTGAATCAGATAATGATTCAGAAGCTTTACATGTTACAATCGTTATTACAAGAGAAGAGCTGCAAAAATATCCTAAACAAAGAAGAAAGTTGTCACCTGCCATTCGGCTGGGTGGCAACTTTTCAGTTTCCTATGAAATTGTTCTCAAAAATACACATTCCAAATAAAAAAGTGTGTTTTCTTGGTGTGATTTTTCTGCTTTTTGTGTGACACAGGGTGTGATTTGCTCTGCAACTTCTGCCCACACTGCATAGAATTTCTTACTAAAAACAAAAAACTCACAATCTGAAGGAAAATTTCCTCAAATTGTGAGATAAATGGTCGAGGTGACAGGATTTGAACCTGCGGCTTCCACGTCCCGAACGTGGCGCTCTACCAAGCTGAGCCACACCTCGTTTTACTCGTCTACAATATTAAAGCACAAATGAGTGTAATTTGCAAGCATAATTTATATTTTTTCATATTATTTTGACATTACTTTATTTATAATGTTATAATAAAAGTCTCTAAGATGCAATTTATCCTGATTAGGAGGGGAATTATGAAAAAATTTCTTTGTGTAATTATGTGTATTCTGCTTGTACTTTGTGCAGGCACATTTCCTGCTTTTGCAGAAAATGAAAATGTGCTGAACATATCGTCAAGTGATGAAAGCTATGAAATATCCGATAAACTTTACGGCAGTTTTATTGAAGATATTTCATATGCCTGCGACGGAGGTTTGGTATCAAATCTGGTTAATAACGATTCCTTTGAATACGAGTTTAATAAAACTACTGCCTGGCAGTCTGAGGGAATTGAACTGGCTGCCGATACGGAAAATCCGATGAATGAAAATAATCCTACATATGCTCACATAACATCAAACGGTACAGGCACTTTGACCAACACGGGATATACAGAAATGTATAAATATAAATCATACGACCGTGACGAGACCAAGGCACAGACACCTGATATGGGATTTAAGGCAGATACGGAGTATGCCTTTTCCTGCTATATTATGAACAGGAGCTTTAAAGGAAATGTCAGTGTTTATCTCAATTCGGAGCATAACAAAAATAATGCCGTTGCTCTTGATATTTCAAATACCAACGGTATTTGGACGGAGATAAAGACTACTCTGAAATCTTCTGCCGACGAGGATGGGGGACTTACCTTTAATTTTGACGGAAACGGCGAATTGTATCTTGATTTTGTAACTCTTGTGCCTGAAGACAGCTACGGTTACGGTACAAATGAGTGGAAGTATACATCTCTGCGTTCTGATTTATTTCAGGCTTTGAAACAGTTGAGCCCGTCATTTATCCGTTTTCCGGGAGGCTGTCTTGCTGAGGGCGACACCCTTGAGCATTTATATGACTGGAAGGAGACTATAGGTCCTCTTGAGGAGAGAACTCAGTTTTATAATCTTTGGAGAGATGATGCAGGCAGAGATTACATAAACACAATGGCAATGGGATATCACGAGTTTTTCCAGCTTTGTAAGGATTTAGACGCCGAAGCGCTTCCTATTCTGAACGTAGGGTTGACCTGTCAGGGCAGATGTGCTTATGACGACCACGTTATCGCTCTTGAAAAATCGGAAATGACGGATGAGGAGTGGGAGACCTATCTGACTGAAACAAAAAACATTTCCGAAGAAAACACTGATGAGAGAAAAGATTTTACCGATTATATAAACGGACTTAATATAAATTCCCGTGAAGATTTTGAAGCATATCTTGATACTATTGCTTTAAAACCCGGCACTGCTCAATGGGATGCATATGTTCAGGACCTTCTTGATTTGATTGAATATGCAAACGGTGACGCAGAAACTACATACTGGGGAGCATTAAGAGCCGCAAACGGCAGTAAGGAGCCGTTCAATCTTAAATATATAGGTTTAGGAAATGAAAACTGGGGAGAAATTTACGAAAGAAATTTCAGAGCATTATACAAGGAAATCAAAAAGGCTTATCCCGATATTACAGTCATTTCCTCCAGCGGTACATGGCTTGAGGGCAATGCTTATGATGAAAATTGGCAATGGATAAATTCCGATTTCAGAGATACGATTGTTGACGAGCATTATTATACAGGCGACGGTTACCTGTTTGACCACAATGACAGGTATGATAATTTTGACAGGGACGGCGCTCATGTATTTATCGGAGAATATGCCGCTACGGCAAAAGGCGTCGGAACTATTCAGACCAAATCAAATATGCTTGAGGCTGTTGAAGAAGCAAGCTTTTTGACAGGAGTTGAGAGAAACGGCGATGTTGTTGAAATGGCGTCTTACGCTCCGACCTTTGCAAAGGTGAATGCTCAGTGCTGGAATATAAATCTGATATGGTTCGATTCTCAGGAGGTTGTTCTTACTCCCAGCTACTATGTCCAGATGCTTTATTCAAACAATTACGGTTCAACATATCTTAAATCCGCTTTTCAAAACGGTGAGACCGTTCAAAACGGAATTTATGAATCTGTCACAGTGGATAAAGAGACTGAAACACTTTATGTTAAACTTGTAAATACTACAGGGAAAAAACAGTCTGTAAGTGTTAATCTTTCAGGCTTTGACAATATCAGCAGAATATCGTCACAGTCAATCAGCGGAAATTACAAATCGGCCTGCAACGAAATCGGAAAGCTGACAACTTATCCTGCGGAAAAAGAACTTCAGGCAGGCAGCAATGTAAGTGTTGATATGGGCAAATATGACGTAACCGTTTTGCGTATTGCATACGGAAATAACGGCGGCGCATCACTGTATACTCTTCCAAGCAATATTTCCGGTATGGCTGTGCCCTCAGGTTATCTCCCTGATATTATTAAAATCGGTGTTCCCTGTATGACCGCGGGAGTTGTTGTTATTGCAGGAGCGCTTACAGGTATAATTATTTTTGTTAAAAAAAGAAAGGCAAAGAAGAATAAAGGCTGATGAATATTACATTTTATTCAAACGTAACAACGAAAGATTCTGTTTTGAGTTATATTCCACAGCTCAAAGAGCATAATGTCAGAATTTATAACCTGGATGAAACCGAAGAAATGCTTAAAGAGGCGTCTGATACAGAAATAATGATATCAGATGCTATGGCAGCAGTCGGCAAAAAAATTATTGACGCTATGCCGAAGATTAAACTTATACAGTCCGAGGGTGTGGGCTATCAGGGAATTGACCTTGAATATGCAAAAAAAAGAGGAATAATTCTCTGCAATAACAAAGGAGTAAACGATACTGCTGTTGCAGAGGATGCCATTCTTCTTATGCTTGCCTGCCTTAAGTCAATTATAACGGGGCATCAAAGTGTTTATGACGGCAGGCAGATAGAGATAAAAAGAAAATCCTTCGGTGTAATAAAAGAGCTTAGTCAATGTACCGTTGGGTTAATCGGTTTCGGCGATATTGCAAAGGCAGCAGCAAAATTTGCAAATGCTCTTGGTGCAAGGGTTATTTATTCAAACAGAACGAGATATCCTGAGCTTGAAAAGGAATATAATGTTACATATGCCGAGCTTGATTATCTTCTTGAGCAGTCTGATTTCGTGTCACTTCATACAGCGGTTACCGATGATACAAGAGAAATGGTTAATGATGAATTTTTATCAAAAATGAGAAGTGACGCTTATCTGATTAACACATCAAGAGGTGATTTAGTGGATAATGAGGCACTGCTGAACGCTTTGTTAGAAGGAAAAATTGCAGGAGCAGGGCTTGACGTGATTTCTCCTGAGCCTGTAACGGCGGATAATATTCTTCTTGATGAGAGAATTAAAGATAAACTGATTTTAACTCCCCACATCGCAGGGATTACAAATCTGACAGTACAGAAAATTTATAAAAATATTCATGAAAACATAAACAGATATTCAAATAATCAACCGCTTAAAAACAGGATAATTTAACATTTAGTGTTATTGACAATCAAATTAAGCGGTGATATAATTTTTACAAGTTAATATTTGAAGGTTCTTGCGGCAGGTATTTTAGATATCTGCCGTGAGATTAAAAGGGAATCAGGTGAAAGACCTGAGCAACCGCCATTACCGTATGTGACGAAGAGAAAACATTTGCCATTGGGAAACTGAGAAGGCGTTTTTTCATGCACAGCTATATCACGAGCCGGGAGACCTGCCTAAATTAAATTCAGCTTTCGGGCAGAGGGAGAGCTAAGAATTTAAGTGCCTAATATACCTCTGTCTATATGTCAGAGGTTTTTATTTATGCGTAAATTTTATTTGATTATTTCTTTATTGCTGTCTTTATGTATGCTGTTTTCAGCCTGCAGTGCAGAAGAAAGGTCCGTGTCGGCTGAAAATACCGTCGGTACGGTTTCCGAAAATAAAGATTATGCAAATCCGAAAAATAACGGAGAAGTAACGGAAAATATATCTTCATCAGCTTCTCCCAAAGAAAGCAGTACAGAACCATCTTCTCTAAAAATTGAAGAAAGCACAACACAGACTGCCGTGAAGTCAAAAAACAAGAAGAGTAAAAGTTCAGCAAAAATCAAAGAGGAAAGTTCGGGAAAAGAAAAAACAGAAGCAAAATACACAACATCAAAAAATAAATCTGTATTTGCAAACGAAAATACTTCAGACTCAGCTGAAAAAAGCAACTATTCTGCCGTTACTCAAACAACAGCCCTGACAAAAACGGAAAAAGCAACGGTTACTCAGGTGAGTACATCAAAGGCAGAGACAACGAAAAAAGAGACGTCACAGACGACGGTCTCTTCTGCTTCTGAAATTACCTGCAGTGTGAAAATTGAGTGCAGCGTTATACTTGATAATATGGATAAGCTCAAGGCAGGACACAGCAGTTATGTTCCGTCTGACGGGATTATTTTAGATACATACGTTGTGACAATGCCGCCGGGTTCAACGGCTTATGATGCTTTGGAAGAAGCCTGCTTAGATAACAATATTAAAATTAATGCACAGAAGACCTCTTACGGTGTTTACGTTTCTGGAATAAATAATATTGATGAAAAAGACTGCGGCAAAAGCAGCGGCTGGATTTACAGTGTTAATGATACTTCCCCTCAGAGAAGCTGCGGATTATATAAACTTTCAAAAGGTGATAAGGTTGTATTTTCATACACCTGCTGATATATCATAAATTCATATAGGAGGTAAATAATATGAAAAAAATAATATCAGTCACAATGGCTCTGTGCATAGTGATTTCAAGCCTGTTTACAGGTATGTTTGTTATGGCAGAGACAACGAAACCCACAACAGAAACAATCAAGGCGCAAATTAATGGTGCAGTAGAATATGTCACAAAGGGCGTAACATCATATACCGTTGATAATGCCGTTGATTTTCTCACAGTCATCAATTCAGGCAAGGATGTAAGTGCCTATAAGGACGATTTCGTTGCAAGTGTTAAAGCAAATCTTGACGAAAACCATGCAAAGCTTTTAGTTTCCCATACTGAATATGACGATTCTTGGAATCCTATTATTACAAAGGTTGAAAGTCCTGCCACCTATGGCGCTGTAGTTCTTGCTCTTGATGCTCTCGGATATGACGTTGAGGCTTTTGACGGATATAACATTGTATATTCTTTCTCTCAGGTCGATTTGAAGGATAATCAGGACAATCCGTATTATTACAATGTAACTCTTGAAGGCGCTAAAAAAGCAAATTTGGGTAAGGATTTCACAAAGCAGGTTTGCGACAGCCTTGTTACAAACTATTATTCAAAAGGTTCAGGCCTGGATTGGTACGGCTTCAGCTGTGACAACACATGTCATTTTGTAATTGCAATGGCACCGTATTATAATGATTACAAAGATGTTGTTGACGATGCTCTTGCCGTTATTGAAACATATAAGACAGACAGCGGATATTTCAGCGATACAGAATACTTGAAGAACGCAAATGCAAATTCAACTGCCCTTGCTCTTGCCGCATATTCGGCAATGGGAAATATTGAGAAGGCAGAGGCTGTTTATGCTGATTTGTGTAAATATGAAAGCGAAACCGCAGGCATATTCACTTATGAGGGCGAAGAAAATCCTTATGCAACAAAGGATGCCCTTTTCGGATTAGAAACATATTTAAACGCACTTCCCAAATGCTATGACGGTCATAAATATGAAGTATCAGTAACTGCTCCTACCTGTACAGAGGATGGCTATACAACTTATACCTGCTCAGTTTGCGGTGACACCTATAAAGACAATATCGTGAAAGCAGCAGGTCATAAATATACTTCAAAGGTTGTTGCGCCTTCATGTACTGAGGAGGGCTGTACAATTTACACCTGTTCGGTTTGCGGTAATACATATAAGGAAAACATTATAAAAGCAACAGGTCATAATTTCGGCGTGAATGCTCAGAAATGTTCTGTATGCGGTACTGCAAATCCAAATTATAAAATTCCGACAGTAACAGGTCTTGCTGTTAAATCAAAGTCAACAAATGCAATCAGACTCACCTGGGATAAATCTGCAGACGTTAAAGATTATGTAATTTATATGTATAATGATTCGTTAAACAAGTATGAAAAAATTGCTCAGGTCAGTAGCACACAGAGTTCTTATAAGGTTTCGGGTCTCAATGCAGGTACAATTTACAAATTCAGAATTGCAGCTCTTGTTGACGGCAAAGAAGGTGTAAAGAGTAATTATATTAAAGCCGCAACAGTTCCTCTTAAAGGTGTTATATCTTCAATAACAGCTCCTGCCAAAAAGAGTATAAAAGTAAAGCTTCCTTCAGCAGTTTGCACAGGATATCAGATTCAGTGGTCTACAACCAAGGATTTTTCCGCAAACTACAAGACAGTTACTTTTTCGGCAAGTACTAAAACAAAGACTATTAAAACAGCACAGAGCAAGAAGACCTACTATGTTCGCGTAAGGACATATACAAAGGTAAACGGTGTAAAGGTTTACGGTAAATGGTCAACCGTAAAATCAATTAAAACAAAATGATATCTATAAATTTATGATTGCATAATTTTTTAATGAAAAAATATTTCCGCTGACGCGGGGTCTTTCTTTTTTTCGAGTCGCGAAAAAACGAAACAAAAAAGCAAATCAAGGGGAGAAAACATCAGAGATGTTTTTTAATTCCCCTTGATAATCCCCTCTGCTGTGTCGGCACGCGCACAATGCGCACTGTGCCGAGGGAGCGCATATGTTTATTGACTTTTGGCGACAGTCCGAGTCTGCGTTTTATTGCACAGCTTCGGTTGTGCATTTTTTATTTCAGGGGATAAAAATATGGCTTGCTTTTTGATTGACTATCGTTTTTGGAAAAACAGTAATGTTTTTGTTAAAAGAATTGAACGGTTTTGCTATTACGCAGATAAGAACCGTGTATAAATTTTACTGCAAATTATAATATAACAGATAAAAATAACAGTGCCGAAGAAGCTGAAACTTCCTCGGCACTGTTTTGTTTATTATTGTTTATTTTACAAATTCTTCTGCAACCTTTGCGATATTGTCAGCTGAAAGACCGAACTGTTTAAGAAGGTCAACAGCAGGACCGCTGTGTCCGAATTCATCGTTTACGCCGATTCTCTTAACAGGAGTGGGGCATTTTTCACAAAGAAGAGAGCAGACTGCCTCACCGAGACCGCCGATAATGCTGTGCTCTTCAACAGTAATTACCTTACCTGTTTTTTTAGCGGAAGCAATAACAAGCTCCTCGTCAAGAGGCTTGATTGTTGCCATATTTATAACCTCGGCGCTGATGCCTTTTTCAGCAAGAGCCTTGCCTGCCTCGATAGCTTCTGCAACCATAAGTCCGTTTGCGATAATTGTTACGTCGGTACCCTCTGTAATAACTTCGCCTTTACCGATTTCAAATTTGTAATCGTCGCCGTGGAATACAGGAACTGCAAGTCTGCCGAATCTCAGATAAACAGGACCCTCATATTTATAAGCGGCTTTAACAGCCTGCTTGGCTTCAACGTCGTCAGCAGGGCAGATAACTACCATACCGGGAATAGCTCTCATAAGAGCAAAATCCTCACAGCACTGGTGAGAAGCACCGTCTTCGCCTACGGAAATACCTGCATGAGTTGCACCGATTTTAACATTGAGATGAGGATAGCCGATAGTATTTCTGACCTGTTCAAAGGCTCTGCCTGCGGCAAACATAGCGAAGCTTGATGCGAATGGTACAAGTCCCATTGTGCTCATACCTGCGGCGGCACAAATCATATTAGCCTCTGCGATACCGCAGTTGATGTGACGGTTGGGATAAGCCTTTTTGAAAATGCCTGTTTTTGTTGCGGCGGAAAGGTCGGCGTCGAGGACAACAAGGTTGTCTGCACCTTCAGCTGCAAGCTCTTTTAATGCGTTACCGTAGCTTTCACGTGTTGCAATTTTCTTAATTTCTGCCATAATTATGCCTCCTCAATTTCTGCAAGCTTTGCTCTGAGCTCAGCCATAGCAATATTGTATTGCTCTTCATTGGGAGCTTTGCCGTGCCAGTCAACCTGATTTTCCATAAATGAAACGTCTTTGCCCTTAACAGTTTTCATAATAGCGGCAAAGGGCTTGCCGGTGGTTTTATGATAAGCGTTAAATGCTTTTTCAAGATCGTCAAAATCATTTCCGTCTATTGTAATAACCTCGAAGCCGAAAGCCTTCAGTTTTTCGTCAATAGGCTCAGCACTCATTACCTCTTCACAAGGCCCGTCAATCTGAAGTCCGTTGCAGTCGATAAATACGCAGAGATTGTCAAGATTATACTGAGCGGCAAACATCATTGCTTCCCAGACCTGACCTTCTTCTATTTCACCGTCACCTAAAAGGGTATAAATATTGATATCGTTTTTGCCGATATATTTTGCACCCTTTGCCATTCCGACAGCTGTGCTGATACCCTGACCGAGAGAGCCTGTTGACATATCAATACCGGGAACGGTATTCATATTCGGATGACCCTGAAGATATGAATCAATATGTCTTAAAGTGGGCAAATCTTCAACAGGGAAGTAACCCTTGTAAGCAAGTGCACTGTAGAGTCCGGGTGCACAGTGACCCTTTGAAAGAACAAATCTGTCTCTGTCCTCCCATTTGGGATTTTTCGGGTCAATCTTCATTTCTTTGAAATAAAGATACGCAAACAAATCGGCAGATGAAAGGCTTCCGCCCGGATGACCTGCTTTTGCTCCGTAGGTGCTTTCAATTATGCCCATTCTGATTTTCGTGGCATAAGAGGAAAGAATTTTTTTAGTTTCTTTATCCATAATGTATACTCCTTACAATTATTTTTCCTGTTTTGAATAGAAGGTGTCAAGTACAACCTCCATCAGCTTATCCTTATCGGGATAAAATTCTGCATAAACATAATCGGAATAGTCAATTTTATCACTTGCTTTCATTTTGCCTTCAAGGGTGACTGTTTCAAATTCCGTGATACCCTTTGAAAGCAAAAGGGATGCAAGATATGTTGCATTTGAAAGAGATATGTCGGTGGTGCTGTAATCGGAAGCTGTGCTGTAAAGTCTGCTTATTATGCTGAAATCCTTTGTTACGGCAGGAACAAGCTGAGCCGCAAAGGCTTTTATATACTGCACCTGACGGGCTGTTCTGTTAAGAGAAGCATCTACCGTATCAATATCTCTTGATCTGACGTAAGCCTCTGTTAAATCGCCCTCAAGATGTACTGTATCGCCCTTTTTGATTCCGAGATTGTTAAAGTCATAAAGGGATGTGACAGTAACACCTCCCACAGCATCATTAATAGGAGCAATACCGTTAAGATCAAGTGCAAAGTATTTATTTATCGGAACATTATATAAAATCCTGCTCAGTGAAGTGGTAACATTATCGGCAGAAGTATTTGTTCCGTTACCGTATGCAAAGCTCAGACAAAGCTGCATATTCTCACTTCTGAGGAATATACCGCTTTCAGAGTACAGGTCAACATCAACCATTGTATCTCTCGGTACGGCAATTGCCTTTGCACGTCCTGTTTTTGTATTAATTGTCAGAACAATGTCGGTATCTGCCTGACCGGCTGTACCGACAGCTCCGTCATCAAGACCTAAATCACGTTTATCAACGCCTATAAACGCAATGGAAACAACGTCCTTGTTATAAACGTATTTATCGCCGTTATATTCTATTACTTCCTGATAATCAGTTTGTTCGGAAACGTTTTGCAGGTCATTTTTACCGTGGGTTTCAAGATAAACAACAGTAAATACCACTGCGAAAATCAGAAACAGAAATATTAACAGAACAGCAATGGCAATCTTAGCCGCAGTGGAAAGTTTTTTCTTTTTTTTCTTCCTTGAAGAATTAGACGAACTGTGTGATGAACTGTGTGATGAACTGTGCGACGAACCTGACCGGTGTGTCCCTGAAGAACTGTGAGAGCCGGAGCTTGAATGATGATGGTGGTGATGCATCTGAGTTTTGTCAACAGTCTGAATCTGAAGCTGAGTGTCATCTGCATTTGAAAATGTATTTTGTTTTAGTTCGTCAATGTTTTCCGACGAAAAGTTTATACTGCTTTTCTCGGAATCTGACAGTGACGGATTTTTATTATCGGCGTCAGTATTGAGACTCAATATGCCGTCGTCGATTAAATTATCTAAATTTGGATCAATCGGTTTTTTCATCTTTTACTAATACTCCGCAAATTAAATATCTACTGTTTTTTTGGTTTGTAATGCAAGTTGAAAGGACGACGATTTTGCTCCTGCTGTCAAGCTGAGTATCAAGATCGGTCCTGACATTTTTTAATGATGAATCGGGATTTTGTATCATCTCACGGAATTGGGTGAGCACTTCTTCTTTTGCAAAATCAAAAGAATTTAAAATATGACGGTCATCATATTTAAAGGCTGATACTACCTGATATGTCAGTCTTTTTTCAGGCATATAGATGTAAAAATAGGGGTGATTGTTAAAAAAGTCTTCTTTTTCAAAATAATGAAGAGTTGTAAACATAGTGTCACTGTAGCCGTTGTGTCCGTAAATGACTGTGACAAAATCTCCGAAATCCTTTGAATTTCCAAGCTCCGTGTAAACAGCTCCGCTTGCCGACCATGATTTGTCCTCCGCTTTATGACGAAGATAAAATGAATCGTCGGTCTTATTTTGAACTATCGGATAATCCACCTTTGTGTCATCAATTTTTATCCACGCATAAATTTCATTATTGCCCTCTTTAAGAGAATAAAAATCTACAGGATTTTCAACTCTGTCATTCTGAAGAACAGTCTGAGGTACGGTGGTTGAAATGTTCTCGGGAGTGGAATTGTTTTTATTGCAAATGCTGATTACGGCTAAAGCAATGCAGAAAATCAAAATGAAAACAATAATAAACAGAAGTATTCTTTTTTTCTTATCTTTTTCTTTTTTATTTTCGTCTCTATCTAAATTATCTTCCAAAGTAAATCACCAAAACTGCATACATTAAAAATGACCTGTTCACCATAGGCAAACAGGCCTTTTCTTACATTAAATTATTCTGCGTCCTTTTTCTTGGCAGCTGCAAGAACTGCAAAGCCTGCGCCTGCTGCTGCAATGCTGCCTGCTATAACAGCTGTTGAAGCACCTGTGCTCGGAGATTTGGAAGACTTATTCTTTTTAGTTGTCTTCTCTTCTTCAGGTTCTGTTTCCTCTTCTGTCTCTTCTTCGGTTGTGGTTTCAACACCGAAATCAACAATAGCGTTGACCCAAACTTTTCCTTCATTCCAAAGTTCAATAGACTTCTGTGTAAGGAAAGTGATAGTCAAACTACCGTCTGCATTCTGAACAGCTCTGAAGTCTGTGCCTTCAACAAGACCGAGGGCAGTAAGGTTGTTTTCCCATCCTGTAAGAGTACCTTCGCCGTTATATCTGAATGTAATCTCGTTTGGATTTGTAGCACTTGGACCGTAAGTAACACCCTGTCTGTTTTCACCGTTGACAGTTACTGTTGCTTTATTGTCCTGAAGAGTAGCGGCAGTAGGGCTCTTAACAGAGTCAGCTGCAAGAACGGGAAGTGCAGCAACTGTGCACATTGAAACCGCCATAATCGCCGAAAGGATAATTGAAAGTAATTTTTTCATCATAAACACCTCAGTCGTTATAATAAATATCCGTAATTTATAATGATTATATCACTATTCGCCTTAAAAGTAAAGTGTTTTTTTAAAAGAGAATTCTGTAAATTTTCGGGATTTCTTACGATAACTCAACAGATTGTGTTTAATCATTTTTAAAATTCAATTTTCCACGATATATGCAATGTCTGACGGAATATAATTTTTTTGCGGGCAGGACTTTTATCAAAATCAGCTCAGTTTAGCCTTTCCTGTGCAGAGCTCATAATATCTGCCCCTTTGGGCAATCAGGTCGTCATGGTCGCCTCGCTCAATGATTTCGCCGTTTTCAAGAACCATAATGGCATTTGAGTTTCTGACTGTGGAAAGCCTGTGAGCGATAACGAATACGGTTCTTCCCACCATAAGTCTGTCCATACCGTGTTCAATATGAAGCTCTGTTCTTGTATCAATTGAGGAAGTAGCCTCGTCAAGTATCATAACGGGCGGGTCGGCAACTGCGGCTCTCGCAATAGCAAGAAGCTGTCGCTGTCCCTGTGAAAGATTTCCTCCGTCACCTGTGATAACGGTGTTGTATCCGTCCGGCAGACGTCTTATGAAGGAGTGGGCAGATGCCAGCTTTGCGGCGGCAATACATTCCTCGTCTGTGGCGTCAAGTCTTCCGTAGCGGATATTGTCCATAATAGTTCCCGTGAACATATGGGTATCCTGCAAAACAATGGCAAGGCTCTTTCTCAAATCATCTTTCTTAATCCGCTTAATGTCTATTGAGTCATAGGTAATAGTACCCTCCTGGATATCGTAAAAGCGGTTGATAAGGTTTGTGATAGTTGTTTTTCCTGCGCCTGTGGAGCCTACAAAAGCAATCTTCTGCCCTGTATTTGCATAAAGATTTATATTTTTAAGCACCTGTTTTTCAGGTACATAGCTGAAGTTTACGTTGCTGAAAACAACATTTCCTTCAACAGGTATCTTCCTGTCTCCGTCAATCCAGAACCATTTTTTACCCTCGGCTGTATGCTCTTCGGCAAGAGTAACGGTTCCTTCGTCAACCTCGCTTTTCATATCCATAATCTCAAATACACGTTCTGCACCGGCAAGTGCAGAGAATACTGTATTCATCTGATTGGCTATCTGATTTATAGGTTGTGTAAACTGTTTTGAATAGCTGAGGAAGGTGAAAAAAGTACCGATATCAATATTACCTGTAAGAGCGAGAAGACCGCCCACAAGGGCTATTGAGGCATAGCTTGCGTTATTTATACCTGTTGAGCAGGGTCCCATAATACCTGAGAAGAAGTTTGCATTTGTTGCGGCGTTTCTGAAATCCTCGTTGGTTTTTCCGAAATCTTCAATAGCCTGCTCCTCATGATTGAATACCTTTATAACCTTCATACCCTCAATTGATTCTTCAATGTTGCCGTTCATAACACCGAGGTTTCTCTGCTGTTCTCTGAAATACTTTCTTGATTGCTTTCCTATCTGTGTAACGGCTATAATCATAACTGCAAGGAAAATGCAGGCAATTCCGAAAAGAGTAGGGCTTAAAACAATCATTACTGCAACAATTCCCACAAAGGTGAATGCTGAAGAAACAAGCTGAACCATTGACTGTTCAAGCATCATCTGGACATTGTCAACATCGTTTGTAAAACGGCTCATAATTTCGCCGTGGGTCTTTGAATCAAAATATCTCAAGGGCAGAGTCTGCATATGGTTAAACAAATCTTTTTTGATGTAATTAGTCGTTTTATATGCGATTTTTACCATAATCTTGCTTTGTATGAAGGTGAAAAGAGCAGAGCCTACATAGAGAATAAAGAGGGTTGCAAGGTTTTTTATCAAAACTTTTATTCCCGTGTCAAAAAAGTTGTCGGCTTTTATGGAGGCGGCAACGTCATTGAGTATAGGCTTTAAGCAGTATGAAGCACCGATGGAGCAAGCAGTACTGAGAATGAGCGTAATGAATACAACTATGAGAAAAAGTTTATTTTTGCCCATATATTTCAGTATTCTTCCAAAGGTTTGTTTAGCGTTTTTCGGCTTTCTTAAATCGTTGTTCCTGCCGTGCGGTCCCATTGGAGGCATTATTCACTCACTCCTTTCTGCTGTGTTGTGTAAATTTCACGGTAAATTTCGTTGCTTTCTATAAGCTCGTCGTGTGTGCCGATGCCTTTGATTTCTCCGTCGTCAACAACAAGTATTTTGTCGGCGTCTTTAACAGAGGAAATTCGCTGAGCTATGATAAATACGGTAGTATCCGACAGCTCATTATAAAAACTCTCTCTGATTTTTGCTTCTGTTGCAGTATCAACCGCACTTGTTGAATCGTCAAGAATAAGAATTTTCGGCTGTTTTATCATTGCCCTTGCGATACAGAGCCTTTGCTTCTGACCGCCTGAAAGATTAAGACCGCCCTGTGAAAGATAAGTCTGATATCCGTCAGGCTGCTGTCTTATAAAGTCGTCTGCCTGAGCGGCTTTGCATGCGGTTACGATTTCTTCCTCTGTTGCGTCCTTTTTGCCCCAGCGGATATTTTCTTCAATAGTTCCGCTGAAAAGTACATTTTTCTGAAGAACAACTCCGATCATATCTCTGAGAGAAGTCAGGTCATAATTTTTTACGTCAACATCGTCTATAAGTACCTGACCTTCCGTTGCGTCATAAAGACGGGGAATGAGGTTTACAAGACTTGATTTACCGCAGCCTGTTCCGCCGACTATACCGATTATTTCACCCGGATTTGCAGTAAATGAAATGTTTTCGAGTATGTTGTCGCCGTTTGAATTAACGTCATATTTGAAAGATACATTTTTGAATTCAACCTTTCCTTTTGCATTTTCAGCCGCAGGGATATAGGGATTTTCGGGATTTACGATATCAATATCGGTATCAAGGATTTCAACAACTCTGTCTCCGCAGGCTTTACCTCTTGCAAGCTGAAGAAGCATCATTGAAATCATCATAAGATTCATAAGAATTTGTGCAATATATGAGGCAAATACCGAAATCTGACCCACCTGCATACCTGTTTCGCTGAAATTTGCGGCGTCTATTGAGCCTTTGTAATATACGAAAACTATTACTATGTTGAACAGAAGCATCATAACAGGCATAACGGTTACGATAAGTCCCGAAGCCTTTGCGCCCTGCTCGGCAAGCTCGTCTGATACCTTGCGGAATTTTCCTTTTTCGTGGTCTTCACGGACAAAAGCCTTTACAACTCTTATTCCTATAAGATTTTCCTGAACAATTCTGTTGACATTATCAACCTTTTTCTGCATCTTCTGAAACATGGGGAAACCGAATTTCAGAACAAGCACAACAATTACTGCAATGACAGGCAGCATCAAAAGCAGTATGGTTGACATTTTGGAATTAATTCTGAAAGCAAAAACTGCCGATACAATAAGAAGTGCAGGACCTCTTACGAGAATACGCAGGGACATCATTACAACGTTTTGAAGCATTGTGATGTCGTTTGTCATTCTTGTTGTAAGAGAAGCAGTTGAAAACTGATCAATGTTTTTGAAAGAAAATTTGCTGATTTTGTTATATACGTCACGTCTGAGCCTGAACGCAAAACGCTGGCTGAC
This sequence comes from uncultured Bacteroides sp., assembly GCA_964535085.1. Taxonomy (GTDB): domain Bacteria; phylum Bacillota; class Clostridia; order Oscillospirales; family Acutalibacteraceae; genus Eubacterium_R. Next base: position 26,296 of record CAZHSE010000013.1, on the reverse strand, counting down.
TACAGCAGAGGATTTCATTGTGGTAAGTCCTCCGCAGAGACCCAGAACTGCAAGAACAAGCATACCTATACCCATTTTGATAACAAAATCCTTGGCATCGGCAGGTGATGAGGCTGTGCTGACTCTTTCATAAATGCTGTTTGCAAGTGAGGGCATGGCAAGCTCACATATTGCTTCGATAATCATGCCGAGTGCACTTAAAGCAGAAAGAAACCAAAGGCCTTTCATATATTTTGCTAATTTTTTTATCATTAATTTTCACCTCGTTTTAACATGTTTTGTATTGCTCTTTCAAGCAGGGAGGAAAGAAGCAAAGCCTCTTCCTCTGTCATATCGTTAGTCAGAACCGTTTCAAGAGAATCCATATGACTTCGGACATTTTTCGGTGCAAGTTTTGCCTTTTCCGTCGGGTAAAGCCGTATAATACGCGAATCGTTTTTATCAGGCTTTTTTGTAATGAAGCCCGATTTTTCCATTCTTTTTACCGAAACACTTGCTGTTGCGGCAGATACTCCCAGCTTTTTTGCCAGCTGACTTACCGTAACCCCTTCGTTATCAACAAGATAGAAAACTATATCCTGCTGACCTGAAAAAAGTTCCTGTTCCGCCAGAGCTTCGTTAAAGGTTCGGCGAAGAAGTTTTGAAAGGAAGGTTACTCGGGGTCCTATCAAGCCCTCGGGAGGGGGACCGCAGTGTTTTTCCGGGTGCATAAATTATCTCCTTTTTATAATTTAGCCGACTAACATTAGGCGGCTAATGGTTATTTTAGCATAAGATAACAAAATGTCAAGATTATTATTGTAAACTGTTTGTTAATATGTTAGAATATGCGGCAATGAATACATTTATTAATCAGTATAGACAGCAAAGGTATTTTTATGGACTTATATGATATCAGTACAGTGAAAAAAATTCTTTCACACCACGGCTTTACTTTTTCAAAAGCGTTAGGTCAGAATTTTCTGATAAATTCCGAGGTGTGCCCTGCAATGGCTGAAAGTTTAAATGCAGATGAAAGCACGGGAATTCTTGAGGTCGGACCGGGAATAGGAGTTCTGACAAAGGAGCTTTGCAGGGTTGCAGGCAGGGTTGTAACGGTGGAGCTTGATAAAAGGCTTCTGCCTGTTCTTGACGAAACTCTCGGGGAATTTGACAATCTTGAAATAATTAACGGCGATGTAATGAAACTTGATTTAAGAGAGCTTATTGCCGAGAAATTTGCAGTCTGTAAATCAGTTAAGGTTTGTGCAAATCTTCCGTATTATATTACCTCTCCCGTTATTATGACCCTTCTTGAAAGCAAACTGCCTATTGACGAAATTGTTGTAATGGTGCAGAAAGAAGCAGGGGAAAGGCTTTGCGCTCAGGTGGGCACAAGAGATGCGGGAGCTGTCACCGCCGCAGTAAATTATTATGCAGAAAGCGAAATACTTTTTGACGTGGGCAGGGACTCCTTTGTTCCGAGCCCGAAGGTTGACAGTGTCGTTATAAGACTGAAAATCAGAAAAGAACAGAAATATTCGGTTAAAGACGAGAGAAAGTTTTTCAGCACGGTAAAATGCGCCTTTGCGCAGAGGAGAAAAACAGCCCTTAACAGTATTTCAAATACCATGGGGATATCGAAAGATGCTCTGTCGGAGATTTTTGACGGGCTTTCACTTGATAAAAATATACGTTCCGAAAAGCTCACAATGGAGGATTTGATTAATATTTCACACAGACTTTAATGAAAGGAGAAATTTTATTTACCTATGAAGGATAACAGAAAAGTTTTTGAAGAATATAAAGTACCTAAAGCAGTAATGACTATGGCTGTTCCGAGTATGCTCGGTATGCTTATAAATGTAGTGTATAATTTAGCCGATACATTTTTTGTCGGTCAGACAGGTGACAGCAATCAGGTTGCCGCCGTTTCGGTATCAATGCCGCTGTTTTTGCTTTTTATTGCTTTGGGAAATCTTTTCGGTGTAGGCGGCTGTGCATTTATCAGCCGTTCTCTCGGAGAGGGAAAAAATGACAGAGTAAAAAGCATAAGCAGCTTCTGTGTTTACGGATCAATTATTATAGGTTCTCTTTTGGGGATAATTTATCTTATATTTAAAAGACCCTTGCTTTTTCTTGTAGGTGCAAGTGATAATACTATCGGCTTTGCTGTTGATTATCTGAAATGGATTGCGGCAGGCTCTCCCTTTGTTGTTACTGCAATAACCGTGGGAAATCTTGTAAGAGGTGAGGGTGCCGCAAAGACTTCAATGTTCGGTATGGTTATCGGTCAGATAGCAAACATAATTCTCGACCCGATTTTTATTCTTGCAGGCGGTGACAAACTTTTCGGATTAACACTTCCTTTTGGCTTTGATATGGGTGTTTCGGGTGCCGCAATAGCTACAGTTATCGGAAATGTTATTTCCGTTCTCTATTTCTTAATTTATTTTCTGAGAGGAAAAAGTATTCTCAGCATAACTCCTAAAAGATTTACGGTTAAAAACGGAATTGCAAAAGGAGTTATAAGTGTAGGACTTCCCGCGAGCCTTAATAATTTACTAATGAGCATAAGCAATATTATTGTAAATATTGTACTTGTAAAATACGGAGATAACGCAGTTGCCGCAATGGGCGTTGCAATGAAAGCAAATATGCTTGTAACAATGCTTCAGATAGGCTTGGGTCAGGGAGTTCAGCCCCTTATAGGTTATTGCTACGGAGCAAAGAATTATAAGAGAATGAAAAATGTTCTCGGTTTCAGCATTTTATGCAATATGATTGTAGGAACGGCTATGATGCTTTTCTATCTTGTGTTCAGAAAAGATGTTATCGGTATATTTATAAATGATAAAGAGGTTATTGACCTCGGCGTAAAAATGCTGACAGCGTTAATGAGCCCCGGTCCTGTTATCGGAATTATGTTCGTTCTGAACTTTGCATTTCAGGGAATGGGAAAGGGTATTCAATCCCTTACTCTTTCCGTAGGCAGACAGGGACTTATCTATATTCCGTTGTTGTTTATTCTTAATAAGACAGTCGGTCTTGACGGCATTATATGGGCTCAGGCAGCAGCCGATTTCTGCTGTGTTGTTATGAGCATTGTTATGTTCGCTTTTGTTTATGAGGGAATTAAGAAACAAAATAATATAAATACAGATAAATTGTGATTTGTATGATTCTTTATAAAAATTATATGTAACTTTATTTACGGCAAAAAATAACCGCAGAAGCGAAAAGTTTCTGCGGTTATTTCGTTATTTTCTTTTTTTTACTCTCAGGGTGCGGAGGGAATTTGCGATAGCTATAAGGCAGACGCCCACATCTCCGAAAACTGCAAGCCACATTGCATTTTCGTTAAATATGCCGATGGTACAGCCTATAATAATAAGTATCTTTACTGCAAGAGAGAAGATAATATTTTCTTTTACGATACGAAGAGTTTTCTTTGCAATTTTTCTTCCTATCGGTATTTTTGAGAGGGAGTCGCCCATAATTACCATATCGGACGCTTCAACTGCAACATCGGAGCCTACTGCTCCCATGGCGATGCCCAAATCAGCCTGTGCAAGTACGGGGGCATCGTTTATGCCGTCACCTGTATAAAGTACATTTCTTCCCTGCTTCTGAAGCTCTTTAACCTTGCTTACCTTTTCATCAGGTAAAAGTTTTGAATAGACTGTGTCAATTCCTGCCTTTTCGGCAATGTCAGAGGCAATTTCCTTTTTGTCGCCTGTAAGCATAACAGTTTGGGTAATACCGTCTTTTTTCAGCTGAGCGATAGCCTCCTTGCTGTCCTGCTTGATAATATCGGCAAATACGATATCGCCTAAAAATTCCTTTTCGCTGCAGCAGTAAACGGCAGTTCCTATAAGCTCTGTTTCGTTAAAATCAACGCCTGCTTCTGCTATCAGCTTTTCATTCCCGACGTAATATTTAACTCCGTCAACTACTGCCGAAACGCCTTTTCCTGCGTAATTCTTTGCGTCCTTTACATCATAGCCGTCGGCATAGTGACCGAAAGCAAAGCTGATTGATTTTGCAAGAGGATGGTTGGAGAATTTTTCGCAGGCGGCAATAATACCCAAAAGCTCTCTGTGCTGTTTCTTATCTGTGCAGTGACAGTGGAAACATTCACAGCTTACATATTCAAATTTACCGCTGGTGATAGTTCCTGTTTTGTCAAAAACTCCCGTGTCAGCCTTCGCAAGAGCTTCAAGATAATTTCCGCCTTTAACGAGTATACCCTCTTTTGAGCAGGAGCCGATACCGCCGAAAAAGCTGAGAGGAATTGAAATTACAAGAGCACAGGGGCAGGACACTACAAGCACCGAAAGCCCTCTGTAAATCCATTCGTGCCATTCGCCGTTAAAGAAAATAGGGGGAACGAGGATTACAAGCAATGCCACAAGGCAAACAATCGGGGTGTAAATTCTTGCAAATCTTGTGATAAACTGCTCTGCGTGGCTCTTTTTATCTTCGGAGTCTTCCAGCATATCAAGAATTTTTGCAACTGCAGAGTCTTTATATTCCTTTGTTGCTTCAACAGTAACTGCTCCGTCGAGAACAACAGAGCCTGCAAGTACCGAGTCACCGACTGTCTTTGAAACAGGGATTGACTCACCTGTCAGTGCTTTCATATCAATTTCGGCACAGCCATCAGCAATTTTTCCGTCAATGTCAAGTTTTTCACCGGGTTTAATTATCATCAGTTCGCCAATTTTTACATCCTGGGGCGGGATTTCCGTTTCTTTTCCGTTTCTCAATACGGTCACGGCTTCAGGTTTAAGCTCAAGCATATCCCTGATTGACTTCCTGCTTTTCTGAACTGCAAGGCTCTGCAGGAATTCGCCTATTGTAAACAGGAACATTACGGCACAGCCTTCGGTATATTCTCCGACAGCAAAGGCACCTATGGACGCTATGCCCATAAGGAAATTTTCGTTGAACACATCGCCGTGAATTATTCCTTCTATGGCTTCTTTTATGATATCAAAGCCGACGATAAGATAAGAAATTCCGAAGCAAAGAAGATATACAAAGTTCGGTATATCGGCTGTTCCTCTTTCGGCAAGCTCACTGAGTATGTACCCCGCGACAAGAAGTGCACCGCCGACGCATACCTTAAAGGCGAAGTCCTTTTTATTAAGCTCTTCGTGGGCGTGGTCATGACCGCAGCCGCATCCGTCGCCGTGATTATGATTATGTCCGTGTTCACATTCGCAGCATTCACATTCCTGTGAATGTACGTGATTATGCTTTTCTTCCATTATTATTCCTCCACATGCTCTGTTGCACAGTTGATTATTGTTTTTACATGGTCGTCTGCAAGGGAATAAATCATACTCTTGCCCTGACGTCTGTATTTGATTAAATGATTTTGCTTCAGAATTCTGAGCTGATGCGATATTGCCGTTTGTGACATTTCAAGTTTCTGTGCAATATCTCCGACACACAGCTCTCCCTCAAAAAGCGCCACAAGTATCCTTATCCTTGTGGAGTCGGAAAACACCTTGAACAAATCAGCCAAATCATAGACGATTTCCTCGTCAATCATTTCTGTATCCATTTTATGTACCTCATATGAATAATTGTTCATATGAGCATTATATTCTAATCGGTAAAAATTGTCAACTGTTTTTTTTCGTCAATTGTTGCAAGCATTATTTTTTCTATTTTTTCGCCTTTGCTTTTAACCTGCTTTTCAAGCTCTTTTTTTGTCATACCAACTCTTTTAAGGTCATTTTCCATAACCTCTCCGTCTATTATTACATTAGTTTGCAGCCCTTCTCTTTCGGGAGCGAAATTGAAATCGGAGGGATTAAGCTCTCTTTTAAGCGGGACGGGGAGAAAACTGATTTTTCCCGTGGTTTCCATAATGGCATAATCAATATCAGACAGATTGAAATATCCGTTGCCTCTTGCACTTGTGAGCAAATCATTTACTTCAACCTTAGCTTTATCCATATTTTTGCGTAAAATTTTACCTTTTTCCATAAGAATAATGGGCTGTCCGGAAATGAATTTTCTTGCCTTAATGCTTTTCTGAGTAAGAATTGAAAGTAAAAGCCCCAGGAGTCCGTAAACAGCCATAGCCGTTATACCTTTCCACCATTCAAGGTCAATATTTGTTGACATTTCAGCGGCAACTGAGCCTATTGTTATTCCTATTATATAATCAAAAAAGCTCATTTCGCTTATCTGTCTGTAGCCCACCATTTTTGTTATTAGGAAAAGAACAAGCATCGATACTGTTGAGAGTATAATTACATAAAGAAATTCCATAAAATCACCACAATTATTTTGCACCGTTTCTTTTTGCATATTTATAAGATAATTAAAAAATTTTACTATGGCAAAAGCAGAATATATATGTTATAATTGTCTAAATCAAAAATAAGCGGTGATTTTTTGGGAAAGGTCGGAATTAAAGCGGCAGTTTTCGGCGTGATTATAAATTTTCTGCTGTTCCTGCTTAAACTTTATGTAGGAATCAGTACAAATTCCCTTTCCGTATACTGCGATTCCATCAATAATCTCGGGGATACATTTTCATGTGCCATAGGAGTTTTCGGATTTTATCTTGTTATAAAACTTGACGAAAAAAGAGTCAGGAGAACTCAGTCTCTGGCGTCCTTTGTAATCGGCGCAGTTGTGGCGGTTACGGGAGTATATTTTGCATATTCGGGACTTGAAAGATTAATGTATCCTACAAATATTTCCTACTCGGTAAATTATGCAGTTTTAATTTTACTGACGGTTTTCGTAAAATTGGCAATGGGTATTTTTTATTTTTATACGGATAAAAAATCTCCGTCGCCTGTAATAAAGGCGCTGACTCTTGACAGCTTTATGGACACATTTGTAACTTTTGCGGCGTTTTTGGGCTTTACACTGGCGGAGAAAATAAATTTTGCAGTTGACGGAATTGTATCGGTGGTTATGGGAATTACCGTTGCCGCAGCGGCACTAAAGACAGTTGTGTCCGAGGCAAAATACTTAATAAGCAATTAATAAAATCAATTTGAGAGGGGTAAAAATATGAGCGAAAAAGCAAAGGTGAAGAAGACAGGAAAGCAGAGGCTTAAAATCTTCGGCAAGGTGCTTTTGATTATTATTCTGATAATTGCGCTTCTTGCAGGAATTTTTGCTTCAATAAGCGCAGTAGGTCTGAAGTCAAATAAGAATTTTGTTTCTTCCGTTAAGACGGTTGAATATGATAATCAGCTGAAGCCTTATATCGACGATGACGGATATTATACTTTTGTAACAGATGAAGATTTTACCGTTATGCAGCTGACGGATATACATATAGGCGGCGGTTTTTTAAGTATCAAAAAGGATACTATGGCGCTTAATGCAGTTGCGGCAATGATTACTGCCGAGAAGCCGGATTTGGTTGTTGTAACGGGTGATATAACATATCCTGTTCCATTCCAGGCAGGTACGTTTAATAACAAGCTCAGCGCAAAACTTTTTGCCGATTTAATGGAACAGCTGGGAGTTTACTGGTGTCTTGCTTTCGGAAATCACGATACAGAAGCATATTCTTATTACACAAGAGAACAGGTTTCGGAGATTTATTCCGATGAAAAATATGAACACTGTCTCTATCAGGCAGGACCCGAAGAGGTTGACGGAAGCGGAAACTATATCGTAAAGGTAGAAAACACAAAAGGTGAAATAACACAGGGTCTTATTATGCTTGACTCTCATTCATATGTTGACGGCGACTGGTTCGGAGCTCTTTGGAAATATGATACAATCCACGAAAACCAGGTTGAATGGTACGAGCAGGAGCTTAAAAATCTTCAGAGTGAAAACAACGGCATTATGCCGAAATCTCTTGCATTTTTCCACATTGCTCTGCCTGAATACAGAGAGGCTTGGTATGAGTACAGAGACAACGGTTACAGCGACACCGGGAATGTTAAGTACATTTACGGCAAAGCAGGAGAAAAGGGCGATATAGTTTATTCAAGCAACAGCTATAATTTCGGCTTTTTTGATAAAGCACTTGAGCTTGGCTCAACTCAGGGCATATTCTGCGGTCACGACCATTTGAATAACTTTGCCGTAGATTATAAGGGTATTCAGCTTACGTATAGTTATTCAATTGATTACCTTGCATATATGGGAATTATGAAATACGGTCTGCAGAGGGGTTGTTCAATTATTACCGTTAAGCCGGACGGCACTTTTGAATCCCGCCTTGAAAACTATTATCAGGATAAATACTCAGCCGTAAATGAAAAAGAGCAGGTTACAATGGACGATTACAATGCAGATGAAATCGACGAAGAACAGAAAAATTAAACTGTTGACAAATAAAAAATATTGCATATAATAATATTGCGGACAATAGTCTGACTAAAATATTTTCAGGGCGAGGTGAAATTCCTCACCGGTGGTATAGTCCACGACCTGTACGTATGTGCAGCTGAATCGGTGAAATTCCGATACCGACGGTTAAAGTCCGGATGAGAGAAAATGTTTGGGTGATAAAATAAAATTATCTCCTCGGTCAAAAGCATTTAAACCCTGATGCAGAAGCGTCAGGGTTTCTCTTTTTAAGTCTCTTTGCAGAACGCCCAAAAAGGAGAAAAAGAAATGAAAAACAAAAAGGTAAGATTAATCACGGGTACGGCAATGCTAACGGCGGTTGCTGTGGTACTTCAGTACATTGAAATTTCAATTCCCATTATGCCGAGCTTTATAAAGCTTGACTTTTCCGATTTGCCCGAGCTTATCGGTGCTTTTGCCTACGGTCCTGTTGCAGGTGTGATTATCGCTTTGCTTAAAAATCTGATACATATGGCTGTCAGCCAGAGCGGTTTTGTAGGAGAGCTGTCAAACTTTATTCTCGGTGCAGTTTTTGCTCTTGTTGCAGGTCTGATTTATAAGCACAAAAAAACAAAGGGAAATGCTGTTATCGCAGGTGTGGCAGGTGCTTTAGCAATGGCTGTTGTCAGTCTGCCCTGCAATTATTTTGTTATTTATCCTCTTTACTATTCCGTTCTCGGTTTTCCCGAGGAGGCAATACTCGGTATGTATCAGGCGCTTCTTCCGAGTGTTAAAAATATGGTGCAGGCGCTTCTTATTTTCAATGTTCCGTTTACCTTTGTAAAAGGGCTTGTAAGTGTCGCTGTTTCTCTTGTGATTTACAAACCTCTGTCACCTCTGCTTAAAGGAAAAGGATAATTAAAACCGAATTGAGGCTCAAAAAATCATAATTTGTATCGTGAATAATAAAATTTGACATAATAAATATATTAGTTTAAAATAGGTTCAACAAGGATGTGAAAAAATGAAACTTTCATTTATCTGCCCCTGTTATAACGAGGAGGCGAATGTTGAACCTTTTTTGCGTTCAATTTCAGACAGCTTTCCCGTAACAGAGGAGTATGAGGTCGTTTTTATCAATGACGGCAGCAGCGACAAAACTTTTGAAAAATTAAAAGAGCTTAAACAAAATTCTCCGATGAATATAAAAATCATCAATTTTTCCAGAAATTTCGGTAAGGAAGCCGCGATGTATGCAGGAATGAAAAACTGTCGCGGAGATATAATAACTATAATTGATACGGATTTACAGCAAAATCCCGAAATGGTAAAGGAAATGCTTGAAATTCTGAGAGCAAATCCTGATGTTGACTGCGTATGTGCCTGTCAGAAGGACAGAAAAGAATCGCCATTCAGTAAGTTCTGTAAAAAAGCATTTTATAAAATTGCCGATAAATTTACCGACACCGCCTTTGTTGACGGCGCATCTGATTTCAGAACTTTCAGAAGTACGGTAAAAGACGCCATTCTCTCTCTCGGAGAATATCACAGATTTTCAAAAGGTATTTTCAGCTGGGTAGGTTTTAACACTGTTTATATTGAATATACCGCAAATGAAAGAAACAGCGGAAAGAGCAGTTTTAATTTTTTCAAACTTCTTAAATACGGCATAAACGGTATTCTTTCATTCACTACCGCACCGCTGAAATTTGCGTCCGTCACAGGGGGTGTTGCAATTTTTTTCAGCATTATTTATATGATTGTGACTGTTATAAGAAAACTTGTCAGCGATATAACTGTTAACGGCTTTACACAGCTTGTAATTCTCATAGCTTTTTTAGGCGGTATTCAGCTTTTCTCCGTTGGAATTATCGGAGAATATCTCGCAAAAAATTATATCGAGACAAAAAAGCGCCCGATATATATTGCAAAAGAGATTTTGGATTATAATAACACGTCATATAAATCATAAATTACACGGAGGTGTAAAATGACATTACAGGAAATAATTGATGATAGCAGGGACATAGTTTTTTTCGGAGGGGCAGGTGTTTCCACCGAAAGCGGTATACCTGATTTCCGTTCTGTTGACGGACTTTATAACCAGAAGTACGATTATCCTCCCGAGGAGATTTTATCTCACACTTTTTTTGAAAATCATACTGAGAAGTTTTTTGATTTTTACAGAGATAAAATGCTTTGTCTTGATGCCGAGCCTAATTCCGCACATTTAAAACTTGCTCAGCTGGAGAAGGCAGGGAAGCTGTCGGCGGTGATAACCCAAAATATTGACGGACTTCACCAGAAGGCAGGAAGTAATAATGTCTATGAGCTTCACGGCTCTGTTCTTCGTAATTACTGCACACGGTGTCATAAATTTTTTGATGCCGAATACATATTAAATTCGGAAAAAATACCCGAATGTGATGAATGCGGCGGTATAATAAAGCCGGACGTAGTTCTTTATGAAGAGGGACTTGACAATGACACGGTAAACGGTGCGGTAAATGCTATTATGAAAGCAGACTGCCTTATTGTTGCAGGTACGAGCCTTACGGTTTATCCTGCGGCAGGATTTATAAGATATTTCGGCGGTAAGTATTTTGTGCTGATTAACCGCGACGAAACGCCTATGGACAGCAGTGCCGACCTTGTTATACGTGAAAAGGTTGGCGAGGTGCTTTCAAAAATAAAAATCTGATTTGACTATGTTGCTAATTAAAATAAGTGGGAGAATTTTATGAAAAAATTTATTTGTGCACTTCTTGTGACGGCAATTGTTTCGGGCATTGCTTTACTGTGCGGATGTTCAAAGGAAGAGGACAGCGGACTTGAAAATGAAAAGTATGATTTGTCGCTTCCTGTTCTTAATGAAAACGGCTGGTATCTCGTTTTTGAGGACAATTTCGAGGGTGACGCTTTAAATCAGAACATTAAGTTCGGAGAAAGGTACACCGGCAGTAGAGAAATATGGACAACATCTCCCCATGCGATACGTTATCAGAGCGACGATGATGACAAGCCCGAGCAGGCTTGCTGGTGGTGTCCCGAAATGGTTGAGGTGAAGAACTCAAATGTCATAATTCATTCAAGATATGACGAAAACCATACGGACGACGGCGTATGTCCCAAAAAGGGAAGATTCGCAGGCGGAATTGAAACACGCAGAATTTCAGGCGACAACAATAACAACAAGGGGACAGATGATGAAATGCTGTTTTCCCAGGCATTCGGTTATTTTGAGTGCCGTGTAATGATTCCCGATTCAGACGGATTATGGTCTGCTTTCTGGATTCAGTCATCAAATCAGAGAAAAATCGGAAATGACGGCGAGGACGGCACGGAAATTGACGTTTTTGAAAGCGCTTTCCGCAAAAGCAAGGAGTCAAAAATGGGTCATGCGCTTCTCTGGGACGGTTATTCAAAGTACAGTAAGGTAGAGGATTTCATAACTCCTCTTGAGCAGAATCTTTATGACGGATATCATACCTTTGCCCTTAAATGGACTCCTGAATATTATGTGTTTTACGTTGACGGTAAGCCGACATGGGCTACTGAGGGCGGTAATGTTTCCAAGGTTAAGGAATTTTTAAGATTCACCGTTGAGATAGACTGCGGTGACGGCTGGGGTCCTCACGGGCAGAAAATCGGTCAGTTCAGCTCCGATAACGGGGACAACAAGGATTTCAAAATTGATTACATAAAAGTATGGCAGAATGAAAATTTCGAGCAGTATATCAAGGACGATGATGAATTTAAGGGCGAGCTTGATTTGGGATAATGCCGTAAAATTAAATCTAAACAGTTAAAATAATAAAGCCTGTCAAAACAGCTGATGTTTTGGCAGGCTTTTCTTACTGCTTGTTAAAAATAATTGTGTAATGAAAGGTTTTGTCGTTTTCTTCGTATTCCCAGAGGCAGTTTCCATTGTATTTTTTAGCGGTTTTTTCAATGCTTTTTGTTCCGTAGCCGTGAAATGCGGAATCGGTTTTTGTTGAAATTAATTTTCCTCCCCTTGCTTTCGGAGAATGGGACGAGCTGTTAATAACACTTAAGATATCAAAACTTCTTTCTTTTTTCGTAGCAAATCGTATTGAAGCATTCTCAACCCCTGTTGCCGCTTCAACAGCGTTATCAAGTAAATTTGAAAGTAAAGAGGTTAAGTCGTTATCATTAATAAAGCTCAGATTTGAGCTTCTGACATCTGCCGTGAAATCAATATTGTTTGTTATGCAGATGTGAGAATACTTGTCTAAAATTAAATCAAGCATATTATTTTTGCTTTTTCCGATGTATTGATATTCGTCAAATTCAGATTGAATTTCAGAGAGATAGCTTTTTATATCTTCTGCATTATCCATGGAATTTATTGCGGAAAAATGATGCTTAATGTCGTGAACCAATACTTTCTGCTCTTCATTTTTCTGTTCCAGCAAATCATAAAAAGTTTGGTTTATTTCATTCTTCTGCTTTTCGGATTGTAAACTTATCAGTTCACTTTCCTGTCTCTGAATTTTTTGATTATAAATAAATATGAAACAGCAGAAAATGAGAGATATTACACTTATGGCGGAGCAAAGAATATTTAAACTGTTTGAATATTCATAAATAATCGATGTATAAAAGTAAATCACGAGGATAAACATTACAATTATCGGATACAAATACAGAGGAAAAGATTTACTGATTTTTCCTAAATAGTTCTTTTTATCAGAGTTTAATGAACCGACAATTAGACATATAAGTAAATATAATGTTTTACTGATTACAGATATTATAATTAATGCTGTTAATTTGTTATTATACGCTTTTACAGGTATATTTATAATTGAGTTTATGATTGACTCAACTGTTATTTCACTGATTGCCATAACAGCGGTTAGTAAAGATGAGTGAAATAATGCACTTTTGGTCAAAATATCAAAAGATATTTTAGAATAAATAAAGTTTATAAGAAGAAAAGTTATGAGATTAACAACAATATTGTTATTAACAGTAAGATTAATTAGAAACCCGGCAAAAAACAGGGCACTTGCTATCAGAATTGATTTTAATGTTGTCTTTCGGCTTTCAAAATTATCGGAAAAATAAATGTAGGAGATAAATGCTTCTGCTAAATAAATAATCAAAAAAACAATTTGTTTTGTCAACCTTATCCCTCCATCAGCATCATAAATCTTTTTTTAAATGCTGCCCTTTTGGAATATGCAATGGCAATATAATATTTGTCATTAAGCATTACATGGTCTCTGTGATACTTAGTTATATAGTTTATATTTATAATGAAGCTTTTATGAGGAGATTCGAAATAAGATTTATTTAAGTTTTGTTTCCAGAAATCAATATTGTTTGTTGACCAGTATTCGTTATCTTTTGTTACAACTCTTGTTCGTCTTCCCTGTATTTCCACGAAGATTATGTCCTTGCATTTGACAGTGGCTATACCCTTTGCTTCATCCTTTAAGTAAAATTTTACTTCCGAATTGTCTACTCTTGAAATTGCCGTTTCAAGACCTTTATAAAAACGGCTGCTTTCAATAGGTTTGTCAAAAAAACGTGTAATGCCTAAATCAAGAGCGTCGTCAAGATAATGGTCGTATGCCGTTATGTATATCAGTACAGTATCGGGATTTACTTTCTGCAGCTCTCTTCCTACTTCTATACCGTTTGCTTCGGGCATTTCAATGTCCAGGAATGCGATATCAAAATCTTTACTGCTTTCAAGTATTTCCGCACTTGAGGTAAATTTGAACAGTTCAAAGGATAATCCGTGTTCATAAAAATACTGATTGAGATGTCTTTCGACATCTTTTACATATTCTTCTTCGTCATCGCATATTGCAATTTTCACGGGTCCACCTCCAAAACAAAAGCCGTAAACCTATACTATAAGTTTACAGCACTTATGTTTACTTTGTCAATTATTATTTATATGTCTGCGTGAACATATTTCCACTATGGAAAAGATAAGAGACTTATCCTCCTGCGAACATATTTTCAGTTCGTCTATTATATTTGAGTCAATATCCTTTTTTATATTTCCCAGCAGGAGATAGTCAGGCGTAACATCTAATATATTACAGAATTCAGCCAGCAGTTCCATATTGACATTTCTTTTGCCTGTTTCAAGATTGGATATATATTTGTCGGTAACGCCGATTAATTCTGCAACATCTTTCTGCGTCATTTTAAGCTCGCGTCTTCTTTGTCCTATGCGAAGTCCGATGTTATTATAATTTATTGTCATTTTTATCACCGATAAAATTTTATCATCTGACGGTGATAAATAAAACGCACAAATAAGTATATAGTATAACACAAAAGCATAATTTTTAAACATATATGTCATTTTATATATCAATATGTATGAATTTGTTGTTTTTTTGACATAAAAATGCAGTGTTTTTGCATATTCCTTGATAGTAAAGTCTTAATTTGTTAGTATTTTTTTGTAATAAATTACAGAAAGGGGAAAGAGTTATGAACAAATTTTCAGAAAAAGTTTTGAAGAGAATGGTAACAGGCGCTCTTAAGGACAGCTCAAACAGCACAACCTGTATGTATGTTTATCAGCCGAAAGCACCTGCATCACTTAAAAAGTTCAGCAAGATAGAAAATGATAAATAATTTATCAAAGCGTCTTGCTGAAAAAATGCTTTCAAACGGAAGCATAACCGAAGATGAGAGGGAGTTATACATATACGGCTTTTTTGTGTTATTGTCACATCTTATGTATTTAGCTTTTTCGTGCATTTTCGGATTACTGCTCAATTGTTTTTTTGAAAGTATAATCTTTTATATTTCATTTCAGTTTATAAGAAAATATGCAGGAGGATATCATGCATCTACGGAAACAAGATGTGAAATATTTTCTACTCTTTCGATAATTGCTTCAATAGGAGTAATTAAGCTGTCAAAGACGTATGATTTTCAGACCGTATTACTATTTATCACCCTTACTGCGGCAGTTTTTATATTTATACTCTGTCCGCTTGATACGCCTGAAAAGCCGTTGACTGAGAAGGAGTTTAAATATTTCCGTAAAATATCGTGGATTATATTGCTTGTAATAATATTGGCAGTAATTATTTCTTATATTTTTAAGTTTAAATTTCTTTTTGTTCCGTGCTGTGTGAGTCTTGTACTTGAAAGCATATTGCTTATATCCGGGAAAATTAAAGAAGTATATCAAAAAAAGAACAGTTTTTAAAACAAGTTAATGTGAAAATCCTTGAGGCCATTAATTATGACTTTGAGGATTTTTGCTTATATAGGGCTTAGGTAAAAATTGTATAACAAAAAGGAACATTGTGTTAATCACACTGTTCCTTCAGCTTGTCGAAAAAGCATAGCTATTGCTATGCTTTTTGTCATATATATGGTAAAATAGAGTAGGTGATAGAAATGATAGAAAAGCACAGAGAAAAGCGAGAGCAAGTGGAAATATTCTATTGGATATTAGATGAAACCAATTGTGCAGGATATTTATCACCTGAAGCCGTATTTGTAGACGGAACACATATCAAAGCAAATGCAAATTTAAAGAAAGCTGTAAAAAAAGGCAGTACCGCAGGCAGCAAGGACATATGAAAAGCAATTAATGGAAGAAATCAATGAGGACAGAGAGGAACACGATAAAAAGCCTTTTAATGCGATATACGCCATATCGGGGCTTAACTCAAGTTACAAATTGGGTCAGGCTTAAATTTGCTGCCATGAATCTGAAAAAGTTCGCAGTACACAGGTGGAATATGTCCCACCCAACTGCTTTCATAGACCTCATCAGCATATTTTTCTTAAACTCAAAAAAATTAACCCTAAATCCAACTCGGATTTAGGGTTTTTCTACAGAATGAGGCTCGGGGAGTAAATCCCCGAGCCTCAGTTTATTTATCAGGAGAATAAGAATCCAAGATGTTAATAATGTCATTTTCATAAATATTACCGCCTAATACATCACCGTCAGGGTTTATGCTGACAGCAGTAATATCATAAGGATTTTGTTCATAAGGACTTTTAATTTCGGTGCTTTCATCGTAGTATTCGCTGAAATATTTTTTTGCATTTCCTGTCGGAATTATAACATTTCCGCTTGATACTTCAATCCCCTTATTCTCAAAAACAGCCAGCAGTTCTTTTGTCCTGGTGTTATATGGATTTTGATTGTCTTTGCTTACGAGCCAGGCAGGATGCACCTCAATATTGATGCTGTTATCGATAATGCAGTCTGCAAAATATTCAACCGGCTCAATAGGTATTGTTTCCTGATGAAATGCATCAACGGAAAGCAGAATTTTTGTTACACGGCTTTTTTTGAGCTCAGCTGTAACCTCTTTGATACGGCTTTCGGATTTGCTGAAATATCCGTTGGTAATTAATTCTCTTATAGGAATATTGCAGTTATAAGCAGTTTCGTGAATTTTGCAAACCGTTTCGGGGAAGAGCAATGGTTCCCCTCCAAAGGTCATAAGAGAAGTTATGCCGTAATTCCTGCAAATGTCTTCAATAAGTTTTACAGCAACATCAGTATTGATGTGCTCAATTTTGTTATTGTGGTCACCCTGTGAACAGTGCTTGCAATGTCCTGAGCAACCGTTTGTTACAACAAATTCAATTCTGTTAAGATTTTTTGTATATTCATTCATTTTGCTCACCTTATCTGTAGGATTACTGAAATTATATCACTAAGAAAAATATTTGTAAATAAAGGGCTGATCAAGAGTGAGAAATACGGGACTGCAATTTTAATCTGTTTTATGATAAAACGGTAAATTGTTTTTCTTTTATAGACAAAATGCTTGTTTTTTGTGCAATACTACCTAAGAATTACGCAGATGTTCTCTCTATTTTTTCGTTCTGATTTGCAAATTATAATTTGTCAATTTAATAAAAATGTGATATCATATGAATTATTATTTTCAAAAATTCATAACGATTCAAAAAGTTTATAATCGGAAACGGGGGAATTTCCTTGAAGAAAACCGCAAAAAGTTCAGTAAGCCTTTTAATGTGCTTTATTCTTCTGCTTTCAATGTTTTTCACGGGAACAATGGCGAATGCCGTGGAAGCAATAACGATTTATTATAATGACGCTGAAATGACAGAAGTTGTTCATATTACCGAGTACGACTCTATACAGCTTTCCGTTCATTCGGATACGGAGTATCCTGCGGGCGCTTACATAAAGTGGGAAAGCAATATGCCCCTTCTTGCAGATGTGGATGACAGCGGAAAGGTTACTGCATATGACTATTCCAAGGCAGCTGTAATAAAATACTGGCTGGATAACGATGTACGGACAATGCCGATTATCGGCAATGCAACAGCTGATGCGATTGAGAGCGCTTTTAAAGGCGCAGGTATAGATTTGAATGACAGTAATCTGAATACGGACCTTGTTGTGGCTGTAGTTAAGGGAATCAATGCAGATTTAGGTGCTGCACTTGAGAATATTCTTAACAATATGACCATCACGATTACCGCCCGTCTTGTAAGTGAGAACGGAGAAGTCCTTGCTACTGATACGGGGGAGGTTGTTGTTGACCAAAGTTTTGCAGGTAATTTGTGGCCTACAGGCGTACATATTACTAACAAGAAAACAGTACCCAAAGTGGTAGCTGTAGGTAAGCAGATTCAGCTGTACGGTGCAGTAACTCCTGTCAGACTTAAGCAGGGTGTAAAATGGAATGTGGGAAAGGTTCTTGACACAGAATCGGGAAAGCATGCCACCATCACCTCTGACGGCCTTGTTACATTTACTTCGCCGGGTACGGTTACGATCCGTGTAAATCCGGAAAGCAACCTTTATGCCGCAGTTACCGATACAGTAACATTTACTGTTGTAACACCTGAGGAGCTGCCTGTTCAGGATTTCGCCATCGGCGGAAATCTTGAGGTTAAAGAGGGCGAAACAACACAGCTTTCAATTGCCGATGTTGTTCCCGAAGGGGCATATACGGGCAGTGTTGTATGGTCCTGCTCGGATACTTCCGCCGCTGTCATTACACAAGACGGACTTGTTACCGCACTTGATGCAGGACAGGGTATTCAGCTGTCAAAAACCGTCAGCATAACAGCCGAGATTGACGGTGTAACCAAAACCGCTTCCCTTAAAATAAACAAGAATGTCATAGGCGCAACCATAAATAATGTTGAAATCAACGGCTATGAAAATATTGCGCTGAATGAAACAAATAAATATACCGCCGATGTAACACCTGCAAGGCTTAATTCAAACAGCGATGTTATGCGTGAATGGGGTCTGTATGATTCCCAGACAGGTGAGCTTGTTATGGCAACGGCAGATAATCCTGCAGATAACGGATTTGCAACATTAGACACAAACGGCAATTTGATTGCTAATGGTGTGGGAATCATCAAAATGTATGTGAAGGTGTCCTATAACGGAACTGTTCTTGAGGCGGAAAAAACAGTTTCATCAGGTATTCCCATCACAAGTTTTTCTCTTGAAAAAGGCAGCGGATTCACCACAAATATTCTTGTGGGAAGCCGTGACTCATTCCTTGAAGAGGGTAAGACAGCCCGGATAAATATTACGAAAATTCTTCCGGAAGATTATGACCCCGATTTGCTTAATAATGCCGTGTGGAAAAGCTCCGAACCGTCCGTTGCTTCTGTTGATGAAAACGGAATGGTTTTCGGACTTGATTCAGGGGGACTGACGATTTATAATTCAAAATCCGTTACAATCACGGCAACAATCGGAGGTGTATCCGCTTCTGTTACCTTTAATGTAAGAGGTGCATCTGTAAATAATCTTGTAAACGCATCTATTTCAGGCAATGATTATGTAGTAAAGGATTTCCCGAGAAGCTACAGTGCAATTTTTTCTCCATCGAGAATTGACGTGAAAAAGATGCACTGGGGACTTTCCACCGATGACGGAGAACGTCCGTGGGAACCAAAGTGGAGCAGTACGGACGGCAATATGGAGAACAGCTTTGCCTCCGTGGATTCAAACGGCATGGTTTACGGAAAATCCGCAGGTACAACAATGCTGTGGGTATTCGGACGAGAGGGTGCAACTTCAGTTGACGGATCCTATGCCGAAAGCTCCAAGGAGATTAATGTTGTTGAGCTTCAGCCGAATAATATTGCTGTTACAGCTCCCGAAAAGTATGATTATTTAGAGGGTGATACGGAGCTCGATTTAACAGGGCTTAAAGTTTCCGCAATATATAACCGCGATGATTTGGCTCAGTTTTACCCTGATGCCGAGGAATACGGAGACTCGCTGATTTCGGTTGATGTGACAGATTATGAGATAAGTGCTCTTGATACCTCTCTTGTTGACAAAGAACAGTATATTATTGTAACGCTTACAAGAGCAGGTCAGCAGCTTCGTTCAGTTTTCCCGGTGAAAATTCATTCAAAAGCAGTTGAATCTATTGACATTGACGCTCCGAAATACAGATATATTGAGGGTGAAAATCAGCTTGATTTAAGCGGACTTCATGTTTATGCAAATTACAGCAATGCACCCCGTGAGGAAGTATTTGATTATGAAATTGACGATTCACAGGTTGATTTCACAAAGTATAATGAGGAACAGACGGTTAAGGTTATTTACAAGCATTACGGTCTGTCTGCCGAAACGGAGTTTAAAATTATTGTTTACGGAAAGCCTGTTGTGTCCGCAGACACATCGGGATATGATGGAAGATGGACGAGTAATGATGTTTCCTTTACCCTCGACAGCACCAATAAATTAGACGGCGTTAAATATTATTACAGCGTTGACGGCGGTGAATGGCATGAGCTTGGGGACAACACGCTTAATGTTTCGGAAAATACTGATGCTTCATATTCCTTCAAGGCTGTCAACAGTGCGGATGTGGAAAGCGATCCAACGCAGTCCTATTCTGTAAAAATAGATAAAGTTGTGCCGCAGTTTACACTTGTACAGGACACCATTAACCTTACAAATCAGTCCTATGATGTGAAAATTACAGACTGCAAGGTCGGTGCTTCGGGTATTAAAGCGGTTTATCTTAACGGTGATCTTATCGACAGCCGGACGCAGTTCACAGTAAATGAGAACGGCGAGTATACAGTTAAAATTATTTCCAACAGCCTCCTTGAAAGCGAGCAGACAGTGACTATTGATAATATTGATACGCAGAAGCCGACTGTAACGGAAATTTCCGTTGCTCATAAGGATTTAGGAGGTTTCGCAAGATTTATCAATAAGCTGACCTTCGGACTTTTCTTTAACAAAACAACAGAGCTGACCGTTACTGCAAAGGATGACGGTGTTGCAGGTGTTGACAGAATTGAATACCGTTTTTTGAATGAAAACAAAGAACCCTTAGGCGACTGGGCAGTGTATGATGACAGCAATAAGCCTTTGCAGGATCCTGATTTTAAGGGCTATGCCGAGGCAAGGGCAATAGATAAGGCAGGCAATATTTCAGACAGCCTGCTGACAGACGGATATATTATTGACGGCGAAGCCCCTTCGGATATTGAAATTACTGCCGAGGCTGAAGGTGAGCCATATGAAAATGACAGCTGGACATCCGAAAATGTCACAATCAAACTTTCATCATCTGCATTCTCCGATATATACAAATATTATTACAGCCTTGACGGCGGTGAATGGGTTGAGATGGAAGGCGATACCATTACTGTTAAAGAACAGGGCGTATGGAAATACAGATTTAAAGCAGAATCGTATTCTGCAAATGAAATCGTAACAGCTGATGATTTTATAGTAAAACTTGATAAAACAGAACCTGTTGTGCGTGTCGATTTTGAGGGTACCTTCGGACGATGGACTGCGGACAGCGTACAATTCAGTATGACTATATTGAACGAAGCGATTTCAGGCGTACGCTACTATTTCAGCACTGATAAAGGCAAGACATGGATTCCTGCCGAGGAGGGCTCGGTTATTACCATTGATTATGATGTTAATGCTTCCTATATATTCAAGGCAGTTAACGGCGCAGGTATTGAAAGCAATCCTTCCGACAGCTACCATATTATGATTGATACTGTTGCACCGACACTTGAATACACACGTGAAACAGAAGAGGAAACCAAGTCGCCTTACAATGTTTTCTTCAATGTAAATACAGGTAAATCGGGTCTTAAATCTGTCAGCGTTAACGGTGAGGATATAACAGGCGCAGATTTCTTTGAGGTTACGGAAAACGGCAAATATGTTGTTGTTATGACTGCTAATAATGGGCTTACTTCTGCGGAAGTTGTTAATATAACAAACATTGTTAAGCCCGAAAAGCCTGTGCTTTATGTTACACCGTCCGGTACGATAGGCAGTGAAACGACAGAAAATGTAACATTTACCCTCTCATCACCAAACGGCGGTGAAGATGTTGTTTACTATTGTAATGACGGCAGCGGCTGGACAAAACTTGACGGCGATACACTTGTGCTTTCTCAAGCAGGCAATTATAAATATACCTTCAAGGCAGTTAACAATTTTGGACTTGAAAGCTATTACAGCCCCGAATATAATGTTATTATCGTAAGCAAGAGCTATAATGCTGTGTTTAAAACAACTGTCCTTGAAAATAAGAATTCTGATGAGGGTACTGTATCTCTTAAGGGCGTTGATGTTTATGTTGATGGCGTACTTGTAGGAACAACAGATGAAACCGGAATGCTCAAGTGTTCTGTTGAGAAAGGCAAGCATACTGTTTTATTTGATAACAATACATTTAACAGAACAGAAACGATAAATGTAACTGATGATTTTGAGTTTAGTGCGGCAATGATGGCACTTGACCTTAATAAAGACGGCTATGTTAATGCAAAGGACTTTGCTCTGATTCGTTCTGAAAGTGATAAGCAGTATTCATCGCTTTATAACGAAATATTCCGTGACTTTATAAACGTAAGTGAAAAAACCTTTGTTTATCACGGTAAATAATGATTTATCGGAATGGGCGTGCAATGCACGCCCGTTTTTTATATCTAAACATTTCCACAAGATAAATTAGAATTTGAAAGGCTTCCTTTTTAATGAAATAAAGGGAAGCTGTCACGCAGTGACCGAGGGGATAAAAGAAATGATACAATCCCTCCGGGCTGTCTTACAGCAGCTTACCTCCCCTTACACCGGAGAGGCGCAGCTCGGATTGACAATGCTTTATATCATATGCTATTATAAAAATACAAAGATAAATGATTTAGTGTTTACGCTTGAATAAGCAGAATCAGGAGGAAAGTATGACTGACGGTTCATCACGTCTGGATTTATATACATCCGTAATTCCGAGTGAAAGGCAAAAGGCTTTTTGCGAATCGGGATATCACGGTTTTATACACTTTGGTATGACAACATTCACCGAAAAAGAATGGGGTGACGGCAAAATTCCGCCTTCGCATTTTAACCCAACAAATGTTGATACCGATCAGTGGGTTTCTGCACTTAAAGATGCAGGTGCGAAAGGGGTTATACTTACCTGCAAGCATCATGATGGCTTTTGTCTTTGGCAGACTGACACAACGGAATATTCCATTAAAAACAGTCCTTATAAGGACGGCAAGGGTGATATCGTTAAAGAGGTCAGCGATTCCTGTAAAAAGTTCGGTATGAAATTCGGCGTGTATCTATCGCCTTGGGACCGCAACAGTAAATTTTACGGTACAGACGATTATAATGATTTTTATATTGCTCAGCTTACTGAACTTCTTACCCGATACGGTGATATCTTCTGCGTTTGGCTTGACGGTGCCTGTGGTTCTCATCTTGACGGAAAAGCGAAGCAGGAATATGATTTTCCCCGAATTTATGAAACGGTTTATAAATATCAGCCTATGTGCTGTATTTCAAACTGCGGTCCGGATATACGCTGGGTCGGTAATGAGGGCGGCTTTGCGAGAAAAAGCGAATGGAATGTTGTTCCCGAATTTTCCTTTGACCTGCAAAATATTGCGGATAAATCACAGCAGCAGGCTGACGGAACAAGTCTGAAGCACCGCTGTTCAGATGTGCTTAATTCGGATTTAGGCAGCCGTGAATTTCTGCAGGATTATGACTCTTTTATCTGGTATCCGGCTGAGGTTGACGTTTCAATTCGGCCGCGTTGGTTTTATCATAAAGGTGATGATAAAAAGGTTCGCTCTTTGAACAATCTTCTTAATATCTATTATACCTCTGTAGGCGGTAACAGCCTGCTTCTTCTGAATGTTCCGCCAAACAGGGAAGGCAGGTTTGCCCGGTGTGATGTGGTGCGCCTTAAAGAACTCGGGAAGGCAATTCAGGACGGCACGTCACATCCGGTATCGGTTGAATCATACACAGTACCTGAAGCGGAAAAGGGTACCGGTTTTGATTCTTGTCTTAACAATACAGGCTTCTATACCCCTGAAAGTGAAGCTCAGATTTACCGTTTTACACTCAGGCTGAAAAACGCTCAAAAAATAGATAAAGTGCTTTTAAAAGAAAATTGTGATTATTCACAGCGTATTGAAGCATTTGAAATATATACACAATACGGCGATAAGATAAAGAAACAGGTGAAAGGAACAACAGTCGGCTTTTGCCGATATGCACTGTTTAAAAAGCCTGTTACGGCGGACACTGTGCATATTGTCATTACAAAATGCCGCAGAAAGCCATATATACAACAAATTCAGGTGCTTGAGGCAGTCGGACCGCTGCCTAAAAAGGCGTGGTATGAGCCTTTTGTTAAGTTAAGCCACACCGTCGGTGATTTTTTCTATTTCAAAGCAGAGGATTTCAGAAACAAAAAAGCAAACAGTTGAAAATCAAATATCCTAAAATAAAAAATCCTTGAAACGCTGTAATATCAACGATTTCAAGGATTTTATATGTGGTACGCCGGAAGGGATTCTCCTCTCAGCTATCGAAAGGTACACTGTACCTTTCTCCCGAATTTTTGCACCTTACGGTTTAAAATTCGGAGTTCGTTTCTCATCCCTTCCTTTTGAAAAAAATAAAGGACACAGACTGATGTCTGCATCCTTTATTTGGTACGCCGGAAGGGATTCGAACCCCCGACCTTCTGGTTCGTAGCCGAAGTGATAAACCTCTTTTACACCGTATTAAGCCATATTTAACACTATTCTCTCCATTAATTACACTCGATTATTCTATTATTTCCATGTATTACAGAAAAAATGTGGTCCTTAAATGGTCGTTGGATTAAATCGGATATCCAAATTAAGAGAAAGTAATAAAGCAATACTATCCAATAACACTATATCACATTATCATAAAAATACAAGTAATTCACAACAGATAGAATTTTCTATCTGTTATTTTTTTGCAATTTTTTAGAAAGGAGAACATCATGAACAAAGAAACTGATTTGGATTGCATCAAATCAACAGCAAGAACCTTTTTATATATTGATATAAATGAATCGCCCTATGGTGCATTCTTGGCTCAGCATCCGTTTACGAATTCAGGAATGGTGTGTTTGCAAAAAGAATACGAAAGGTATATTCCATGCCGTTTCCTGTCTTGATTCGTATTTGGAATCAATAAATCAGCCGAATACGGTTGAAAAGAAGTGAAACCATTTTAAGCAGAAAATGTTCAGTAATGCCGGTTGTAGACAAATATATTTAAATAAACAATTGAAATAATTAAAAATTTGTTGTATACTGTTAATATATTAACTGTAAATATATTAACAAAGGAGTTGGGCAATATAACCAGTATATCAAAATCCGATTTTCTTCATTCTCTTTTTGTGCTGAAGAGCCTTCTGGGTACAGAATTTGGAAACAGTGGAAAACAGAACCATCCAACATTAAGTATGCCTGAATATATACTGATGAAGGAAGCAGAAGAAAGTGTAAACGGATGTGCAGATCTAACAATGGTTCGAGAATATCTTGCTGTCAGTAAGGCTGCAATTTCACAGATGCTTTCTTCACTTGAAAAGCGTGGTTTGATTATTCGAAAGATTGATTCAAAGAATAGGCGCAATCTTGTTCTTATCCTTACCGAAGCAGGGAAAGTTGCCTTGCAGGAAAAGAGTGCAGATGTAGAGTATCGCATTAGTGAAATTATGTGTGCTATGGGAGAGTCTGAAACAGCACAGTTTGCAAAGCTAATTGAGAAATTAAACGATGCCGTCAGGGTATCTTCAGAAAATGGGAGGTCGCTATGACAATTAAAGAAGCTATCACACAAAGACATATGGTTCGCAAGTATATTGACAAGCCGCTTGATACAGAAACGGTCAAACTGTTAAACAAACGAATTGCACAAAGCAATGTCAATTATGGCTTAAATATGAAACTGGTTACAGGAAATGCTGACGGAATCGGTGTTTTGGCAAAATTACTGCTGACAAGGAGCGTTTATAATTATATTATTCTTGCCGGCAAGGATTGTGCTGATTTGGATGAGAAATTGGGATATTGCGGTGCAGATTTAATCCTATATGCTCAAACCTTGGGATTGAATACCTGGTGGTGCGGAGGAATGTTCAATAATAAGGGTGCACTGAAAAATCTTGAAACCGAAAACGTTCGTGTTAACGGTGTCATTGCTATCGGCTACGGTCAGACACAGGGTGTTCCTCATAAAACCAAAACCGCTGCTGAAATCAGCTGCTATAACGGAAATGAACCTCAATGGTTCAAGGACGGTGTAGAAGCGTTACTCCACGCTCCGACAGCGCTGAATAAGCAGCCATATATGGTACAGGGTGACGGAAACACTGTGATTCTTACCGCCGGTGAAGGACACTTTTCAGGAATTGATTTAGGTATTGGAAAGTATCATTTTGAGGTTGGTGCAGGCAAAAATAACTTTGAGTGGGGAAAAGTATAAAAATTCAAATATGATAATATATAATATAAAATAAAGAAAGCCGTTACAAATTAATGTAACGGCTAAAATCATACCTGAAAATATGTGGTCATTATTGTGGTCAAAATGAAAAATAAGTGGTCGTTAAAATGGTGATTTTAACTTGATTTAAGGCAATAAAAAATCCTTGAAATGCCGTAATATCAACGATTTCAAGGATTTTATATGTGGTACGCCGGAAGGGATTCTCCT
>CAZHSE010000012.1:0-62666 GCA_964535085.1 uncultured Bacteroides sp. | reverse complement strand
GCACCGTACTTACGGCAAAGTGCCTGAACGCCCTTAGGGAAGTCCTTATCTACAGGACGGGTTGCTGATTCAGGACCGCATGGCTCAATGAATACAGCAGCTGTACCGCCGCGGAACTTATTGATGATGAGTTTCTTTTCAAGATCCTTAAGGTCATTAGGGAAGAATTCCTGAGTATGCTTAAATACGAAAAGCGGAACACCGTGTGACTGCATATTAAGAGTACCCGGTACACGCATACCCCAAGCAAGCTGATCAGACCAGCCGTGATAAGCGCCGCCCATCTTAATAACATTCTTATGACCGGTAGCTAGACGTGCAACACGAACAGCGCACATACAAGCCTCTGTACCTGAACCAAGCATACGGAACATTTCTACTGAAGGTACGCACTCGGAAATTTTCTTAGCGAGCTTGTACTCATAAGGATGGAAAAGACCTGTTGAAGGACCGCAGTCATCAAGAAGCTCCTTAACCTTTTCCTTAACAACATCATCGTTTGAACCGATAATTGTAGGACCGCCTGCCTGAAGAAAATCGAAATACTCGTTTCCGTCGATATCATAAAGCCTGTTGCCCTTTGCCTTTGTCATTACGATTGGGAAAGGATAGTTGAATGCAAGGTTATGCTGAACGCCGCCGGGAATAACCTGCTTTGCTTCTGAAATCATTTCCTTTGACTTTGCACATTTCTTTTCAAAATACTCTTCTTCGTATTCTTTAAGAGCTGCACGGTTAATTGAATAAACTGGTTTTTGGATGAGAGCGTCAAGACGGGCTGTCAGCGCTGCTGCATCGGGATACTCTGTAATAGCAAATCTTGTATCCATTTTAAAATCCCCCTTATATTTTGATGTGAGCGGTCACTCACCCTTTGGGTGTGAGCCGTTACTCACAATTTTTACACTTTTAGTATACCACTTTTTAGTAATTTGTCAAATGAAATTATAGGGAAATATTGTTATACTTGTTGCAAAAATGTAAGAATAATGTTAATATAATTAAAAATAAACTTGATATTTTGCAAAACAATCGTAAAAAGAGAGGAA
Organism: uncultured Bacteroides sp.; assembly: GCA_964535085.1. Lineage (GTDB taxonomy): Bacteria > Bacillota > Clostridia > Oscillospirales > Acutalibacteraceae > Eubacterium_R. The sequence continues at coordinate 61,617 of CAZHSE010000012.1, read as the reverse complement.
GATTTGTAACCTTTGCACAAACAAAATATCTGTGTTTTGTGCAAGGTTACAAAATTAAAAAATATGGCAGAAAAGCATTACTATAAAGATGCCTTTGAGCGTGCCTCGGAAGAGAGAAAAAATATAATTCTTGAGATGGGAATTGAGGAATTTGCATCAAAGGGATATGAGAATGCGAATGTAAATGTCATCGCCAAAAAAGCAGGAATTTCAATCGGTCTTATGTATAAATATTTTTCCACTAAGGAGGATTTATTTATCACCTGTCTCCAGAGAGGTACAAAAGTGCTCGAAGACGCACTTTATGACATTATGGACAGTGACGACAAGCTCCTTGTCAAAGCGGAAAAACTTATCCGCACAATGGTAAGACATTCCAAACAAAATTCAAACTATATAAAAATGTATAATGAAATAACTGCCGAAAGAGATTTAAAACGTGCAGCGGCAATGGTCGACGAAATTGAGAGCAAAAGAAGCTATATCTATAACACATCAATCAGGCAGGCACTTGAAAAAGGTGACGTCAGAACCGACCTTGACCCCGGTATGTTTTCATTTTTCCTTGACAATCTTCTGACCTCGCTTTTGTTTTCCTACACCTGCGACTACTATATGGAAAGATTCAGAGTTTACACGGGAATTGATATTAACAAAACTGACGACGAAGAGGTTGTCAGACAGCTTTTAAAATTTGTTGAGTCTGCTTTCACCTTTGAAAAAGACTGAGCTTATTGATATAAAATATACATATTATAAGGTGTTGAAGCTTCTCTGAGTGAATTTTCGGCATCTGCTACGGAGGACAGATTATGAAAAGATACGTAATCACTTATGACATCGGAACTACGGGAATTAAAACCTGCCTTATTGAAATTGACGAGGCTATGAGAATCCTCGGTTCGGCAACGGCAGGCTATGGTCTTTATGTAGACGATGAAACAGGCGTAAAGGGCGGTGCCGAGCAGGACGCAGATGAATGGTGGACTGCTATGTGTTCCACCACAAGAACAGTGCTTGAAAAAGTGCCTGCTGTAAAAAAGGAACAGATTGAGGGCATCAGCTTCTGCTCTGCCATGCAGGGACTTGTACTTGTTGACAGAGAAGGAAACTGTATCCGCAGACCGATGACATATATGGACCAGAGAGCAAGAGACGAACTGAAAAAAGGTATTGCCCACGGTGTTCAGATTGCAGGTGCGGAAGTTACAAAACTTCTCAAATACTTAAAATACACAGGTGCCGTTTCTTCTTCCGTTAAAGACCCGATCTGGAAATACAAATGGGTTGAAGCACATGAGCCTGAAAACTTTAAAAAGATTTACAAATGGCTTGACATTAAAGAATATCTCATTTGCCGTGCCAGCGGTGAATTTGTTATGACTACAGACTCTGCCTTTGCAACTCTTCTGTATGACACAAGAAAGGGTCACGAGGGTTGGTGCAAGCCTATCTGCGATATGGTGGGAGTTAATATTGAACACCTGCCTCCTATTAAAAAATGTACCGAAAAGGTTGGCGAAATCACTGAGAAAGCTGCAAAAGAGCTTGGACTTGCCGCAGGCACAGATGTTTACGGCGGCGGCGGTGACGCTTCGCTTATCGGTGTTGGTGCCGGTGCAGTTGAAAACGGCGATACACATATTTATTCAGGCACTTCAGGCTGGGTAGGTACTGTTTGTGCCGAACAGACTGTTGATGCAGGTGCTATGATGGCGGCAATTGTAGGCGCTGACCCCGAATCATATAACTATTTCGGTGAGCTTGAAACATCAAATAAATGCGTAGGATGGGTTAAGGACCATCTGGCACTTGATGAAATCGGTGTATTCCTTAAAAAATACGGCAGTGCAACCGACAGCCTTGAGCAGATGGAATTTAATATGTATGATTATCTTGAAGAGGTCATCGACACTATTCCGGCAGGCTCAAACGGCGTAATATTTACACCCTGGCTTCACGGAAACCGCTGTCCCTTTGAGGACCCGAATGCTGCAGGTATGTTCTTTAACATCAGACTGGAAACAGGTAAAACGGAGCTTATCCGTTCAGTTGTTGAAGGTATCTGCTTCCATATGAGATGGATGCTTGAAAGACAGGAGAAGAAAGTTAAAACCTCTAAGGTTGTTCGTTTCTGCGGGGGAGGTGCTTTAGGTGCTACAACCTGCCAGATACTTGCTGACATTCTTCAGAGAGATATACTTGTTGTTGAATCTCCTCAGAACATCGGTGCAGTAGGTGCGGCAGCTTGTATTGCAGTAGGTATGGGAATTATCCCGGGTATGAAGGATGTTAAAAAACTTATTCCTGTTGATAAGGTTTACAGACCGAATCCTTCAACCAAAACGGTTTACGACAAGAATTTCAAGGTGTTCCAGAATCTTTACAAATGCAACAAAGAGAATTTTGCAATTCTTAACGGTTAATAATATATAGAAAGCGGCTTGCGAAAAAATAATCGCAAGCCTATTTTTATCGCAGGCATATTTTACGGAGGGAAAAATGAAAGCAGTTATATTTGATATGGACGGAGTTATGTTTGACACCGAAAGCCTCGGAATAAAAGCATGGGATTACGCGGGAGAAAAGCTGGGGATAGATTCTTTCGGAAATATGGTATATAAAACTCTCGGACTTAATGTAAAGACAGTAAATGAAATACTGCAAAAAGAATACGGTGAAAAATTTGATTTAACGATGTTCAGACATTACTGTGATGAATTTACAGATGATTACATTGAAAAAAATAATGTACCCGTTAAAGACGGATTATATAATATTTTAAAATTTTTATCCGATAAACATTATAAAATTGCCGTTGCTTCCTCCAGCAACAAAGAAACAATTTTCAGAAATTTAAAAAATGCAGATATTGAAAACTATTTTGACGCAATAGTCAGCGGAGATATGATTGAAAAGTCAAAGCCCGAGCCTGATATCTATTTAAAGGCAGCTGAGCTTTTAGGATTATCCCCGAATGAATGTTATGCAGTTGAGGATTCAAAAAACGGAATACTCTCCGCATACAAAGCAGGTTGCAGTGTTATAATGGTTCCTGATTTATGGCAGGGTGACATGGAAACAGATAAGAAACTTTTTGCAAAATGCCGTGATTTAAACAAAGCTATAAAAATTATTTCCAAAAAATAAATATTTTCGCAGACAGTTTTATTTTCTCATCGTCTGTATAAGTGAGAGCTCTTAAAACGTTAATGAAAGGATGAGTAATATGTCAATATTCAATAGGAATACGGAAAAGCCAAAAACAGTTATAAATACAGGACGTGCAGATTTAAGAAAATACACACCTGAGGCATTGCGAAAAATTAAAATCATAAATGCAGGCGTTATAATTCTGCCGAAGGAAGCAACGCCTGAATTTATGGAAGCCTATAGCCGGATAGTTAAAAATACAGGCTCGGAAAAATTTTTGTCAAACGATGAAAACATTGTTACAATAAGCGGTATATCTGAATTTAACTGTCAGAATACTAACATTGACACGCTTTATGAAATTAGCGGAATCACCGTATTAACTAATTGCAAAACCGAAGCTCCTGTAAGAGTTATACTCAGCGGTATCTGTGCATATGAAAGTGATAACAATTTTCAATTTGAAGAATTAAGCGGTATTTCACATGCTGTTGATTTTAAAATAGAACACGTTATTACCTTTTCAAAGGATGCAGAAATTAACGGAGAATTCTTTGGAGAATTAAAGGAAAATACCGTTATTCTCTGCGGAAAAAACTTAACCTTTAAATCAGACGTTGATAAAAATATGCTTAAAAACAGGAACATCTATTTTCTTGCAGGAAAGGATATTATCTGTCCAAAAAGCATTATCGGAATTATTCAAACAATGGCTACTGCCGGAAAAGAAATAACAGAAGATGACTGATAAAATCAATAATCCTGTTGATGTTTTCAATGAAATCTACGACAAATACTACGATAAAATTCTGCGTTTTTTCAAAAAGGATTTTTCAATAGATGATGCCGAAGATTTGACACAGCAGACATTTTTACAGCTTTGGGCATGGATTCCAAATGCATATGCAGTAAAAAACAGCAAGGCGCTTATTTTCCGAATTGCGAAAAATGTCAGAATTGACAGGTACAAGAAAAATTCAATAACTCTTGAAAATACAATTATACCTGAATGTTTTGATTCGGCAGATTCAAACAACGAAATAAATATTGTCGATATCCGCCTGAGCCTGCAAAAGCTGTCTTTAAAGGAACAGCAGCTGCTTTATATGAAGGTTCAGGGATACTCCAGCGAGGAAATCGGCAAAGCCTTCGGTATCAGTGCATCTGCCGCAAGAACAAGGCTTCAAAAGATAAAAGGTAAGATAAATGATTATATTTAATTTTATAACTTCCGTTATAGTATTGTTTATCTTGTGCTGTAATATTTTGACGTATTACAACGGTGCTGATTAATAATATGAAAAAACTAATCAATTGTCTTTTGAATTTATGCGACAGCGTATTCCTGCCTGCAAAGAAATTAGTCGAATACTTATCGGACATATCAAAAGACAATTTCAGACACTAAACAAGACGGTCATTCGACCGTCTTGTTTTATTTCATTATTTTTACTTTTTTATTATTATATTCCCGTCTGTCACAACAGAGCTGTGCAAATGCTTATCGGCAACTGTTACCGGCTTATCGCTGTGTATTTCGGTAACAAGTCCTTTTTCCCATTTAAAGCTTATCTGAGCACCGTTTAAAACCATATTCTTAACCTCACCCGATTTTGCAAAGTTATCAGGCAATGCAGGCAAAAGCTCAATTTCTCTGTTTTCTTCTGTTAAGAGCATTTCATTTATTCCTGCAACAAAACCGAGGTTACCGTCAATCTGAAAATAAAACGGAGGGTGCACGCAGAAAAGATTTTTGAACACCGAATGGCTCAGCATACCTCTGATAACCGATTCAACTGTTTTACTGTCACGAAGTCTTGCTCCGAGACAAATTGCCCATGCGGCAGACCAGCCGATATGCTGACCTGAATTTTCAAGACGGTATTTAAAAAGTCTCATTATCCATTCTGTCTGCTCTTTATTGCCGTTAAATCCTATGATATTTCCTGGATAAAATGCATAAAGCGGAGAAAAATGTCTGTGTCCCTTTTCGGGTATATCAAATTCTTTGTGCCATTCGCAGATACCGTTTTCACCCTCTTTAAATGGATACAAAAGCGGAGTTTTCTCCATTATCTGAGCCTTCAGCTCTTCATCATCCGAAAGCTCCAAAGCATTTTTAAACGCCTGTTTAACAAGCCCCATATCAAATGCCGAAGCATAATCAAGACTGCAACGCTTTCCCTGATTTTCAAAAACATTTTCAGGCGACGGCGATGGACAGGTAACATAATATCCATCATGCATTACAAGAAAATCGCAGGCAAATCTCGCCGCCTCCGTAATGATTTCTTTAACCTTATCCTCATAAGCATTAAGAAAACCGTTTTTATAATGAGAATATACTTCATTTGAAAGCCAGACTCCGCACAGCGGAGCGAACATAAAATTCGCTCCTCCCAGAACAGGTGAAGTCTTTCTCCATATATCAACATTATGATTACAGGCAAAGCCTTTACATCCGTAATTTGTCCGTGCTGTTTTTTTGCCGTTTTGCATAACCTCGTAAACCATCTGAACCAGCGGTTCAATACATTCCGACAGACCTGCCCTTGAAGCTCCCCAGTAATTCATTTGCGTATTTATATTTACCGTATAGTTACTGCTCCATGGAGGTCTGGTAGAATTGTTCCAGATTCCCTGAAGATTAAGAGGCTGACCGCCGTTTCTGCTTCCCGAAATTATCATATATTTTCCATAGTTATATAAAAGCTCGCTGAAAGCAGTTACATCTCCGCCTTTTTTAACTGAATTGAGCAGTTCATCTGAGAAAATATTTTCTTCATTATTAAAAGATATGCTCTGCCTGTTAAAAAGGGAAGAAAAATCTTTTATATGACGTGATTTAAGATTTTCATAATCCTTATCAACGGTATTTAAAACGCTTTTACATTTCTGTTCTACATCTTTTCTGTCGGTTTCGGGCATTTTATCAAAACCATTAAAGCCTGTTGATGTTACGAAATAGAGAGTCAGCTCGGTAGCGTCTTTTACCTCAATATCTTTTTTTGAGCAATAAATACTGCCGTTTGTATTTACCTGGGTCTGCAGGCAGAAAGCCATACCCTTTTTCTTATTATATCTTATCGGATACAGTTCGTGATAAACGTAATTAGGAGCGGCATAATCCGGCGCATTACCGACTAAAAACAAATTATTGTTTTCTGTAAGGACTTTACTCTTCAGCTTGCTTTTTGCCGTTATTTTAACAGAAAAGGGACTTTCGGATACAATCCTGTAAACAGAAATCCTGTCGGGATTTGATGAAAACGCTTCGGCAGTACAGCCCTTTGCTTTTACTGTATGCAAACCGTCCGAAAGATTTAAACTGCGTGAATAACCGTCTGCGTCAATATTTTCAAAATCAAGCAAAACGTCTCCAAGAGGCATATACGCCTCGCTGTAAAAGCCGTTCATCTCCTTTTCACAGATTATATCGGCTTCCCTGTTTCTGCCTTCAAAAATCAGCCTGCGTACTTTTTCAAGATTTGCATAGCTTCTCTGCGAATCATAATTTTTAGGATACCCGGACCAAAGAGCGGCATCTTAAAACAGAGACACTCTTTTTTAAGTGAGCCGTAAATCATAATGCCTGTATGACCGTTTCCCAAGGGCAATGCTTCACGCCATTTTTTAGCCGGTTCACGATACGATATAGTATGCATAATATTCTCCTGTCAATCCTTTTGCTGCCAGAATAAAATTATTTCGAAACCACATTATTGCAGTTTTCCGTTTTAATATTATTTCCTTTAAGGAAACGGTTGTCTTTAAGATAAATATTATCCGACGCTTTGGCGCTTATACAATAACCGCTGTACTCCTTAAAGGTATTTCCGATTATCTTTATATTATTGTGAACCGCACCTTTATATCTGCTGTTTTCAGGCTTAATCAGTATAGGGGTCTGCTCACAGTAATCAAATGTATTATTCTTTATGGTTACATCACGGCACATACCGCTTTCATACCAGCTTTTAGCATCATCCGAAAGCAAAATTCCGCTCATTGAAGTGCTTACAAAATGATTATTTTCAACATTCACCTTACCGCGTGTTGTAATCAAAAGTCCTCTCGTTATAATTCTTGTCATCGTATTATTGACAAAATCAAGATCGGGACAGGCGCTTACATCTTCAATCACAGCTCCTGTTTTAGCCTTTTGAGTATCATTTACCGTAAGTTTTATCTCATATTCATTGATAAGCTCTGATTTTTCAATAACCGCAGTTCCCTCTTCAAGCAGAGTTTCGGGATTAATATATGCAATTGTATCGCCCGCTCTGAGGGGATTAAAGCCGTGAGACTGCGGATGCTTAAACTTGACTATGAGCTCTTGGCCGTTCACTTTTGAAATTTTGAAGTGGATGCCGTGAACATTCAGGCTATCATCTCCTGCGCCGTCAAAATAGCTGTCTTTAACAGTAACCTTGCCTCTGCACATACAAATCTGTATAAAATCGGCAACAGACGCCATTTTTCTTGCCGAGCCCTTTTCGGGAGAAAACTCAACCTTATCAATAGTTATATTTTCGCTGTCCTGAGCAACAACGGCAAGAGAATAATTAAACCTCTGTTTAATATTTTCCAAAACCACGTCTTTGCACTTATTGATGAAAATTCCTGCAAACTGCCTTCTGACATCGAAAATATAGAAGCAGTCACCTGTTTTAAATTTTGCTGTACAGGGGTAGATTACACGGATTTTCCTGTCTCCTATATTTTTAACCTTAAGGGCGGAAAACAGAGGATGGCGAACTCTGTTTATTTTATTAGGAGTTTCTTTTCTTATAAGACCTATCCACCATGCATTAACTGCATTTGAATCGGAACACACACGATAATCCTTGCCGTAAAAATTCAGTTTTCCTTTTTTAATTTCATATTGAGTATCACGGTCAATTTCATAATCAACGCCGAATAGAGATTTACTTATAACCTTTATTTCGTGCATATCAGGATGAATATGGCGGATTTCAATATTCTTAAGCGTTATATTATCACAGCTTTCAAGCGCAATATTAGTAACCTTGCCGTCAATAAGAAAAACCGAATTACCGCCGTCAACAGTCAAATTTGAAATGCCGTTAAGATAAAACGGCACAACATTCAGGTGCGGTGTTTCATCAGATGAAAATTCTTTATCACCCACAGTATTCGTGATATAAAGCATATGCTTTTCACATTTTTCGCTGTCGATATAATATGTACCGTTTTCAAAAATAACCGTTTTTTCGCCGTCGTCATTTTTAATAACCGAAAACAGCTTGATAAGATTTTCAGTTATATCTTCATTAAGTTTAATGCCGAATTCAGAAGCATAATAAGTTTTCATAATTTCCTCCGTTAAGTTCTTGAATATATGTCAGAAGAACGAATCTCCGACCGTTTTTATTTTTACGCAAATGGATTTTCATCTGGGTTTAGAACAGACTTAGGCTGATTGTATAAGATATCGGCAATACCGAGATTTTAAACACTTCAAAGAGAGCCTTGCCGTAATGTCATAAAGCAACTGTATCTGCATATTTTTTACATTCTCTCAAATCAATATATCCGCCTGAAAAATTGAAAATAACCATTTTTTTAAGTTTAAACAGCTCTTCAAGAAGCTGTTGCTGTGCATCGGGCAGTGATGTTTGACGGCTCCCCTGTTCACCCAGAATTTCTCCTCCGCCTTTCAGCAGTTCACCTGCCTCCCCGCCCTCGATGAAAGACTTCGTGCTCATGCACCATAACATAATTATAACATTGATAAATGTAAAAAATCAAGAGGAATACAGAATCGGCATCAATAGAGGCAATCGTATGCTCCGCAATATCTGTCATTTCAAAAAATTTTTAACTTTGCTGTGCAGCAGAACATTCTTTCACTTCCAGCTTTCTCAGGTCGTTTTTACAAAGCCTGATTTCAGGTGTAAAAAGTATTTTACCTGTATTTTCATATTCGACGCATACAGAATTTGCATCGCAATAAACAGTGAAATTCAGCTTTACGCAATCATTATTTTTATAGTTAAACGTCAAACCGTCATCGGTAAAGAAGCTGCTTTCAAAAGTACCGTTTTCAACAGGATAAACCGTAAACACCGTCTTGCCTTCATCAGCAGGAACAATACTTCCCGCTTTTACAAAATAAGGCATCTCTTCCGTCAGGGGTATTGCAATTTTAATAATCTGACCCCCTGTATAAACCCTGCCGTTTAAATACCAGTTATCTTCTTTCGGAAGATAAATTTCGGCATATTCTTTTCCTTCATCAAAAACAAAGGGAACAAGAATATCTCTGCCTACCATCATACTGTCATTTTGTGAGTAAAGCTCTTTATCGTCATAATACAGCAGAGGCGGAGCATTCATGGGTATTTCCTTTTCAACCGCATTATAAGCACAGTTATAAAGATAAGGGATAAGCCTTTTTCTCTGAGAAAATAACTTATTAACCGAAGGCATTATATCGGGGTAGCTCCAGGGCATTGTGGCGGAGCCGTCCTCATTCCAGCTGTGGATAGTAAATCTTGGTTCAAAAATACCGTGCTGAAGCCAGCGCAAAAGCAGTTCTCTTGAAGGCATTTCACCATGAAATCCGCCCAAATCGTGACCGTAAAAATAAAGTCCCGAAAGCGACATTGTAAGCCCGATATTATGGCAATATCTCAAATCCTCAAAACACGTACGATTATCTCCAGACCAGGTCTGAGCAAGACGGCGTATTGCTGTATTACCGCTTCTTGTTGATAAAAAAGGTCTTAAATCAGGATTTTTTTCAAGCTGTGCCGTGTATGACGAGGCAACCATAAGATAGGTCAGAACAGGTCTGATTCTTCCTGCCTGCACTTTTTTTCTGCCAAAGCCGTATGAAACAGCGTCACAGTCACGTATATCAAACTCATTGTTATCATTCCATGTTGATGTAATGCCGAAATCAAGAAGAGTTTCCTTAACCTTTTGTTTCCAGTAGTCAAAAGCATCGGGATTTGTAAAATCAATATAACTTCCGAGACCGTCCCAAAATTCAGTAATGAAAGGCGTACCATCGGAATTTTTTATAAAATAGCCCTTCTCTGCAATTTCGTTATAAAGGGGATGATTGTCCAAAAACGCAGGCTTGATATTCGGAATAATTCGGATATCTCTGTCTGCAAATTTTTTTATAAATTTCTTGGGATTCGGAAATTTATCATAATTCCAGTGGAAAACATATCTTCTGTCGCCTATTGATGTATAGCCGGAGGAAAGATAAAATCCCTTGCAGGATAAATTATGTTCTTCTAATTTATTGAGAAAGCCGTTCATCTGCTTTTCGGAATCGGGTGCATCCGTATAAGCCATTGTACTTGCGCAGTAATCAAAGCTCCATCTCGGAGGAAATGCCTGCTTGCCGCAAAGTCTTGCAAACTGCTGTAAAACAGACAGCTTTGTACCGAAAAATACATAGTAAACAAGGCAGTCATCTTCGGTTTTAAAATATTTATATGCAGGGTAATAGTTATTAATTTCTTTTCCGAAATCCATATAAGACGTATCGGAAGTATCGTAAAAAATTCCGTAACAGCCTACGCTGTTTTCACATATATAAAACGGAATATGTTTGTAAAGAGGGTCGCTTTTTTCTGCATCATAGCCCATACAGTCAGCAGTTTCTATACGAAAGGCTCTGCCTGACTTATTGAGCAAACCGCCTTTATCGCCGAGTCCGAAAATATATTCATTTTTTTGGCGGGTAATATAATGGTAACTTTCTTTTCCGAATTCTCCTGCAAAATTATACGCAAGAGGTCCTCTGTCGGAAAAAAGAATTTTGCCGCCTTTTCGGTATTCTAAAATAAAATTATCTTTTTTAAGCTCAATCTCTATACCGCAGGGCAAAATAAACTGCTCGGTGTTTTCTTTTATATTAACTTTCGGACTGCACATTTCAAAACCGACTGTACTGAGCCTCTCTCTGCCGTTAATTAAAAGCTCATTATTCGGATCAACAGAAAATGTAGGCAATAAATTTTCTTCATCCTTATATACTGCAACCCTCAGACAGCTGCCGCTGACAAAATCAAGCCTGACAAAATTACCGTCACATTTATAAATACGTCCTGTATCGGAACATTTAAAAAGGCTGAAGCTGTGTTTAAATTTTCCCATTATACCGTTTTTCCCTTTCCTGTCAGAGTGTATTTAAAATTATCCTTTGTTTTCCATTTTGAGCAGGCTGTATTTTCACAAAACGACATAGGCTTTCTGAAATCTGCTTCCCATTCGGGAATTGATTTACAATTCGGGTTTCCCGTTTTGGCAAAAGCACATACAGAATCGGAAATCTGTTCGGATATTTTATAGTCTGTATCCGTAAATGGACGCCAGCTGAAATCAAGAGTAGAGAAAATATACAGCAAATCGGCACAGTGCCATGCGCCTAAATCATCTCCCGGTAAAAATCTGTTGAAATTATAAAGATAACAGGGCTTTGTATTATACTTCTGCGCATATCTGCCCCATTTTTTATTGACTCCCTCAAGAACAATAGGTATCATGTCCGTGCAGGTCGAACCTATAATATAGGGTATATCGGGAATTTGATTAAGCCTGAAGGTTTTTTCATTTAATATAACTCCGTCATAAACAGGAAAGGTATACGGCATACTGAATTTACTTTCTCTGCAGGCTTTAAGCCATGCATAGTAGAGCGTTTTTTCATCAATATTTTTCAGCTCTTCCATTGAAAAAACGCCTGCATTTTTCATTATACCGTTCCAAAACGGAGTAATTTTTTCAACGGTAAGCGGTTTTAAAAAACATCTCTGAATACCTGCACCGCTGAGCATTATTGCACCTGAAATTTTATTTTTTAGTATCGGGTTGTTAAGGTGTATGTCCACACTCATTGCCCCGGCACTCTGCCCCATTAATGTTATATTGCCGGGATTTCCGCCAAAAGCCGATATATTGTTTATTACCCACAAAACAGCGGCAGTCTGGTCATAAAGTCCGAAATTCGCCAAAAAGCCGTTTTCATTTTTTAAATCCTTATGAGCGCAAAAGCCGTAAGGACCGAGACGATAATTCACAGCAACCGTAATTATTCCCTTTTCGGCAAAACGCTCTCCCTTAATATGTCCCTCGTCTGCACTGCCGCCTGTAAAACTTCCGCCGTGAATAAAAATAAGCACAGGACAGTTTTCGGCATTTTTCGGTGTCCATATATTAAGGAAAAAGCAGTCCTCGCTGTATGTAAATTTTAAGCCTTTGCGAAATTCAATATGATAAAAAGGGTTCACCTTTGCGTCCTCTTCAAAGGCTCTGTGCTGATAACAGCAAGCCTTATATTCCGTTGCATCATACACACCGTCCCAAACCTTTTCCATGGCAGGATATTCATATCTGCCTGCACGTGCATAACGGACGCCTCGGAATTCCAGACATCTTTCGGTCTCCAGACCTTTAATTACTCCACAAGGTATCTTCTTTTCAATATATTTCATCTCATAACCTCAATCCGAGTTTTCATTTCAATATACAGTCTATCAAATTTGAAAAATGATATCAATATTTTATCGGTATTTTAATTATCTTATTTGAAAATACAGCATTTAATTGCGACATTAAATTTGCAATAATGTCGTATATATGATAGAATTTTATAGGTGACAACAATATGATTAATTTTACTTGGAACAATGTTTTATTCGACATAACAGATATCGGAGGAGGCTCTCTCGGGGAGAATATACCCCGTCACAGTCACGCAAAAAACAGCTATGAGCTTCATTTTATCACAGGCGGAAAAGGTGAGCTTGTTACTGATACAAAAACATACAGCCTGAAGACAGGAGATTTTTTTGTTACGGGACCAAATATTTATCATGCTCAAAATGCGGATAAACAGGACCCTGTCAGAGATGTTTTCATTATGCTTCAGGCGGTAAATTCAGATAAAGCAAACGCCGTTTCGTCAACCTTCCTTGACACTCATTTTTATTTTTGTGAGAATTTTTCAAATAAAACGGCACAGGAAATTCTGTCTGAATACAGAAATAAAAAAGCTGACTACAAAAGTGCAGTCAGCGGTCTCAGTATTAAGCTTCTTACAGATATTACAAGACTTCTTTTGCCACCGTCCTTCAGCGAATCGCTGTCAGGGGAAAGTCTTAACGACAGACGGTTTGTTATAATTGAACAGGCATTTTTATATACACGGAATCTGACACTGACTGAGCTTTCAAACAAAATAGGAGTCTGCGAAAGACAGACAGAAAGACTGCTGAAAAAATACTACGGAAAAACTTTCCGCGAAAAGAAAGCAGAAGGAAATTGCAAAACGGAAAATAAAATAAAGGACTGAAAATCACAGCATTATATATCCCGTATTTCCCGTTAATCTTGCAGAAGATAGCATTTTCAACTTAGGATTTTTTTACAATAATTTCATTTTAATTTTTCTTCCCACTCTTTTTCACGAAAGCCTGTTAAAATTACATTATTGAAAATAATAATTGGTCTTTTAACAAGCATACCGTCAGTTGAAAGAAGCCTGAGCTGTTCTTCCTCGGTCATAACTGGAAGTTTATCTTTAAGACCCATTGATTTATAAAGCATACCGCTGGTGTTAAAAAATTTTTTAAGGGGTAATCCGCTTTTTTCATACCAAACCTTCAGCTCATCATATGTAGGATTTTCCTCTTTTATATGCCTGTCAATGTATTCAAATTTATTGTCGTCAAGCCACTTTTTCGCTTTCTGACAGGTTGTACATTTTGGGTATTCAATAAATAACATTTTTATTTTCCTTTCTATTTTAAACTTAACTCCATATATCCGCAGGTAAATGGAAAAAAGTCATATTTTACAGAATGTGTATAAACAAATCCAAAGGTTTCATACCAAGTCTTAAGACGCTTATTCTCGTCAACAATACTTATTTTTATTTTGCTTACACATGCTTTTTTCGCCTCATCCAAAGCAAATTGCATTAAGCTCTCCCCTATTTTTCTGTGTCGGAATTCAGGAAGCACACAAAGATTATTTATCTCGCAAATATCGTCATAAACATCAAGAGAAAAATATCCTGCCATAACGCCGTTTTCAAAAGCGGCGAACATTGACTTTCCTGAGTTGAACTGTTCGGTAAGCTTTTCTACTGTTGTTGAAAAAGCCACGTATTTCGGAGCATTTTCACGAGTTATATTAAATTCCGATGCAACTGTTGAAAAGCTCTCTTTTATAAGATTGACACATTCCTCAATCTCATTTTCTTTTATTTTTCTGATAATCATAGTTATTTTCCCTTGCTTGAATTTCCTCTTAAATTATACCACAGTGCGTACCATACACGCAAGAAAAAACCGCCTGCTAAAGCTGAGGTGCCATGCAAGCGGTTTTGATATATACAATAGTGTTTATTTGTAGAGCGGACCGTATGTGCTGCATGCACGGTAATCTGCTGCCTGTGCATCTTCAGTACCGAAGGCTGCCCATGTATGCGGACGGAATACTCTTTCCTTAGGTACATTATGCATATTAACAGGAATGCGAAGCATTGATGCAAGCGTGATAAGCTCATCACCTACATGGCCGTAAACAGTTACACCGTGGTTTGCGCCCCAGTTTGCCATAACGCTGTAAACATCCTTAAATGCACCCTCACCTGTAAGATTAGGTACAAACCAGGTTGTAGGCCAAGTCGGGTCTGTACGCTTATCAATAGTACAATGAATTTCATCGGGCAAATCAACAGTGTAGCCCTCTGCAATCTGGATTACAGGACCTACCCCATCAATTACATTAACACGGAGCATTGTAACAGGCATTTCTGCGTGGCAACGGAAATGGCTTGAGAATCCGCCACCTCTGAAATACTCATAGTTTGCTCTGCACCAGTCAGTAGCGTTAAGGCAGGCTTTGATATCGTCGTCTGTCATTTCCCAGAACGGTTTCATACAGCCCTCACCATTATCATTTTTACTTGAACCGCTTCCGTCAAGGGCAGTTGCACCTGAATTGATAAGGTGGATAAAGCCGTTTGATGCTCTTCCGGTCGGCTTTACGCCTGTAACTCTTTCGCAGGCTTCAGGGCTCCAGTATGTACGAACATCATGGAAGCAGGGAGAAGCATTTGAAACAAGTGTACCGAGAAGCATTGAAATACCGTTAAGGGTATCATTTTCGGTTGCAAAAGCAGTCGGTGCTTTCTTACCGTTCCAGTCAAAGGTGCTTGCCATAATTGCTTCTGAGAAATCTGCATTGGGAAGCCAGTCGGTCCAGTTACGCTGACCCTGGAAGCCGCCTGCAACAGCATTTTTTCCGAGAGCTTCTTCGTGCCAGCCCATTTCGTCAAGTTTTTTGTTTCCGAAAAGAATGTCACGGAAAATCATGGTCATTTTAGTAACAAATTCCCAGTCCTTATCGGGATCTACAACCTTTGATTTTCTGATAATCTCAGGCAGATTCTTACCTGCGTTACAGTCAAAGCCTTCTTTACAATTTTCCTTAACCCACTTGATTGCTCTTTCATATTCATCATGGTCGTAAATTTCAAGAGTGATTCGGCGGATAATTTCGCTCATATCAACCCACTCTGCACGGATACCGAGATACTTCTGGAACATTTCCGCATTACAGAAGCTGCCTGCGATACCCATTGCAATACCGCCGAGATTAACGTATGACTTATTCTTCATCCAGCCTACTGCAACTGCGCAATGAGCAAAGCGAAGAATTTTCTCTGCAACGTCCTGAGGAATTTCCTTATCTGTCATATCCTGAACATCGTGGCCGTAAATTGAAAACGCAGGCATACCCTTCTGAGCATAAGCCGCCATAACTGCCGCAAGATAAACTGCACCGGGTCTTTCAGTACCGTTAAAGCCCCAAACTGCCTTAATTGTGTTAGGGTCCATATCAAAGGTTTCCGAGCCGTAGCACCAGCAGGGAGTTACTGAAAGGGTAGCAACAACATTTTCTGTTGAAAACTGCTCGGCACATTTAGCGGCCTCGGCTCCCCCGCCGATTGTAGTATTGCTGATTACGCACTGAACAGGTGTACCGTCAGGATATCTGAGCCTGTTTTCTATAAGCTCCTTTGCAGCTTCAGCCATTCCCATGGTCTGCTCTTCAAGGCTTTCACGGACACCGCCCCATCTGCCGTCAATAATAGGTCTGATGCCTATTTTCGGATATAACATAAATTTTTCCTCCTAAAAATTTTCAATAATTTTTACGTATCTGTCATACGCATTATCCCAAGCATCTGAATGATTGGGGTTATATTTTGTGATTTTTTCTGATTTTAAAATCAGTTCTCTTCCCTGCTCTACCGTTTTGAGCTCGCCCAAAGCAATAAGCTGAAGAATAATATTACCGAGAGCCGTAGCCTCAACAGGACCTGCAACCACAGGAATATCAAGACAATCTGCCGTCATTTCACAAAGGAAATTATCTTTAGTACCGCCGCCCAGAAGGTTAAGTTTTTCAAAACTCTTTCCTGTACACTTACTTATCTGGTTTAAAGCATATCTGTATTTAAGCGCAAGGCTTTCATATATAGCTCTTACGGTTTCGCCCACGGTTTCTGGAACTTTCTGTCCTGTTTCAAGACAATAATTCTTGATTTTATCCGCAAGCTGTCCGTGCTTTGAAAGTGACGGTGCATCAGGGTCAACAAAGCATTTAAACGGCTCACTGTCCCTGGCAAGCATTTCAAGGTCGTTATAGCTGAATTTCTGTCCGTTTTCGGCGTAATTCCTTTTAAGCTCCTGAATAAGCCACAGTCCGCTGATATTTTTCAGAAAATTAATTTTACCGTTTGCACCCAGCTCATTTGAAAGCTCAAGTCTGTTGCTTTCCTCGGTTAAAATCGGCTCATCAAGCTCACATCCTATAAGCGACCAAGTACCGCAGGAAAGAAAAGCAGAATATTCATTTGATACACCGGGCATTGCGGCGACCGCACATTGTGTATCGTGACCTGCCACGGTAACGACATCTATATCCCTGTATCTGCCGAGAACTGTTGACGCCTTTGCAAGAGGTGAAAAAATATTTTCATCTATATCAAATTTATCAAGCACACTGCTGTCCCATTTTTTGCAGGCAGGAGAAAGCATCTGCGAGGTTGACGCAATTGTATATTCGCAAACTGCATTTCCCGTTAAAAGATATCCGAACAAATCAGGCATAAAGATAAGCCTTTCAGCTTTTTTCAGATTACTGTCTGTCATCAGCTGAAAAAGAGTGTTTATTTCCATTATCTGATTGCCTGTTTTACCGTAAAGCTCAGGTAATGGCATAATCCTATTTGCTTTATCAAGTATACCATCTGTTCTGCAATCACGGTAATGGAAGGGCATATCAATCAGCCTTTTGTTTTCATCAATAAGCCCATAATCAACACCCCAGGTATCAAAAGCCAAAGTGTCAACCTTTCCTGCTTTATCAAGTGCCTTGTTAATTTCATCCATAATCATTTCAACATTATGGTGAATATGACCATCCTTCTCAATGGGGATATTGTCAAAACGGTGTATTTCCTCATACTTGATTTTTTCACCGTCAAAGACAGCTTTTATTGCTCTTCCTGATGAAGCGCCGAAATCAAAGGCTAAAACAATTTTCAAACTACCACTCCTTTTTTAAGCAGGATATTAGCATAAAGTGCCTGCTCGCTTGTGGCAATAATAAGATATGCTCCCTTTGCTCTTTCGTAAAATGCAAAACGCTCTATATACTCAATATCGTGATGTGACGGCTCATGCTTCTCAAGAAGCTCATTATACTTATCCCAAATAGGAGTTTCAACATTATCCCCTTTTACAACCTCCATAAGCCCCACAGGCTTTTCTGTGTATGTATCAAGAGGCAAAACCTGAAGCACAGCGTCAAGAATTTCGGGAACACCGTGACCGTCGGCGTGAATCACTATACTGTTTTTTCCTACTGAATGACAGGGAAAATTACCGTCTGCAATAACAAGCTCGTCACCGTGCCCCATCTGACTGAGTGCACAGAGAAGCTCGGGAGAAAGAATACTCGGAATACCCTTAAGCATTTAATTTTCCTCCTTTTTGTGCAGCATTTCGTCGTCTTCATTAAAAATCTTATAACCGGGATGACGTCCTGTAACTCTGTAAAAGCCTCTCAGGTCAATAAGCTTTTGTATATTATCCCTGCTGATGTCAAAGCTGCCTCCCAAAATTACAGCATTTATAGTAATCTTTGCCCACAGCTCAAGGCTTTCCATTCTGTAAAATGCTGTTATAACATCACTTCCGATAGCAAGAGCTCCGTGATTTTCAAGAAGCATTACGTCGTGCTCCTCAAGATAAGGCTCAATGGCATTCGGAACCTCTATTGTTGACGGTGTACCGTAGGGTGTAAGCGGAACGCTTCCAATAACCGCAACGTCCTCAATCATATTGTACATATCCATAGCCTTGTGAGCTACGGCAAAGCCTGTTGCTCCGGGAGGATGTGCATGAATTACACTGAAAACATCATCTCTTTTTTCGTAACAGCGCAGGTGCATTTTGATTTCGCTTGACGGTCTCAAGCCCTCAGCACCCTCAAGGACATTACCGTCCTTGTCTATAAGTATCAACTTTTCAGGAGTAATAAAGGATTTGCTCATACCTGTAGGTGTGGCAAGAATATTACCGTCCTCAAGTTTAACACTTACATTGCCGTCGTTAGCCGCTACCCAACCGAGCTGCCACATTTTATGGCAGACGTCGCATATTTGTTCTTTTACTTCGTTTATATCTTGCATAGTATACCTCCGTACAACTAAACTTTATAGTCTGATATATTATTCTGAAATTCTTTTTCCGTTTTTAAAGGTGTAGGAAATTTCTTTATTACCGTAGGTTTTTATTCCTTTGATTTTTCCGGACCATTCCTTAGGTAATGCCTCGTTTTTAAGCATTTCTGCAATTCCTGCCGTTACACCGAAGTTTCCGTCAATCTGGAAAGGCGGATGAGCGTCAAACAAATTAGGGTATGACCCGCCGCCGTTATGAAGATTTATGACAGGACTGATATATGTAAGCTGCTGCTTGATAAGTCTGTAGGCATTGTCTCCGTTTTTAAGCCTTGCCCAAAGGCAGACTTTCCAGCCCAGCGACCAGCCTGTACCGCCGAAGCCTCTTTTTTCAAGAGATTTTTCAGCCGCTTTATTAAGTTCTTCACTCTGAATAAATCTTGAAGGATAAATACAGTACAAATGACTGACGTGTCTGTGCTCAATTTCTGTTTCCTCAAAATTCTCCGCCCACTCGGGAATTCTGCCGTCGGGTGCAGGCTTAACCTGACTGATAACAGGAGCGTCAAGTCCAAGTTCTCTGCAGTTTTCAAAGAAATCAAAAAGTATTTCCCTGTCCATAGACGACATATAAGTAAGTGCAATCGTAACGCCGTTGTCGCGGAAATTATTTTCGGGACTTATGGATGGGCATGTAACCAGCTCTCCGTCCTTTTCAATAAGAAAGTCCTTGTAGAAGGCAAGACATTCTTCAAATAAAGGAATAAGCTCCTTTTTATACTCTTCATCACAGGTATAGAGATAATGCTCATAAAGCTGATTTAAAAACCACGGCGAGCTCATACACCATGGAGCATACTGACAGGAATCTCCGTCTCCGTCAGGATATCCTGCAGGATATGTTGCACCCCATATGTCACTGTTATGATGGGAGCAAAATCCCCTTGAATTGTAGTAATCCTTTGCAGTAATCTTTCCGTTGACCGAAAGTTTTTTTACAAAATCAACAAGAGGTGTAAAGCACTCGGACAGATTTGTTATATCCGTACACCAGTAATTCATTTCGGTATTAATATTTGTCGTGTAGCTTGATGACCAGGGTGCTCTGAGCTGTACATTCCAAATACCCTGAAGGGTCATAGCATTTGTTCCCTGCCGAGAACCCGAAATCGTCAGATACCTGCCGAACTGAAACAAAAGCGCCACAAGAGAATAGTCATCGCCTTTTTTGTTCATTCTCTTTATTCTCTTGTTAGTAGGCATATCGTCATAACCGCCATCAAGAGTAAACTCCACACGGTTAAAGAGAGATGAAAAATCGGTGATATGTTCTCTGTAAAGTTTATCAAAACTCTTTATGTTTTCAAAATATGACAGTGCCCTTTCCTTAGCGTCGGCAGTAGGCATTGACTGAAAATCCACAAAAGAAGTTGCAAGGGACACAAGAAGTGTAACATTCTTCTGATTATTAACATATATTGCCGAACCGTCAAATTCAGCATTTCCGAGAACCTTTATGACTGAGCAGAATTTCATTCCCTTACTGCCCTGAATAATTCCTTCACCCTTATCATGGTAAGGAGGAAAACAAACCTCAGGAGCCTGACCCGTCATTACAAGGCTGTCCTCTTCATTAAAGCATGTATGCTTCAGCTGGCTGTCAAGAGTAACCTTAAAGCTGACACCGCGTTCACTTTTAATATTAACGACCATAAGCTGTGCCGGATACGACACGAAAACAGTTTCTTTAAATCCGTCGGCTTCAACACAGGCAACACCTGTCTCAAGATTAAGAGTACGTGAATAGCCCCTTTTGGAAACGTCCGAATACTCTATTATGAGATCTCCGAAAGCGAGATACGCTTCAGACCAATGTCCGTGCATATCCCTGTTCCATATTTCTTTAGCCTTTTCATAATCCTTGTTAAAGATAGCTTCTCTTTCAGCGTCAAGATATTTTCCGGCATCTTTTTTATTCAAATCCTTAGGATAACCTGACCAAAGACTGTCCTCGTTTAACGCAATTCGCTCCTTCTTCAGATTGCCGAATACGAGACCGCCTATACGACCGTTTCCAACAGGTAACGCCTCTTCAAAATGTTTTGCTTTTTTTGTGTAGTAAAGTAAATTTTTCATATTTTTATTGTACAATATACACAATAAAATTGCAAGTATAATAATTTTATGATATAATATATCCACAGATACAATCTGTTTATTGATTTACATAAATATGTAAGGGGGTTATTTTATGAAAAATTACGTTATTTCCATAGGCAGACAATTCGGATGCGGTGCGCACGAAATTGCCACTGAGCTTTCAAAAATACTCGGCATACCTTATCTTGATAAAGAAATTATAAAAAGAGCCGCAAAGGACAGCGGCTTTGATGAAAATATATTTTCCTTTTATGATGAAAGGCCGACAAGAAGTTTTCTCTATAATATGTCAACTGACGGTATTACGGGAGTTACGGGGAACGGTATTTCTTTAGAGGATCGGGTTTTTCAGTATCAGTTTGACACTATAAGAAAATTTGCACAAGAGGGTAGCTGTATCATAGTCGGCAGATGCGCTGATTATATTTTGCAGGATTATCCTAATCTGTTCACGGTATTTCTTCACGCTGACGAGGAATTCAGAAAGGACAGAATTAATAAGCTTTACGGTCTTGAGGGTAAAAGCGCCGCCAAGGAGATTAAAGCCGTGGACAAAAAAAGAGCAAGATTTCATAACTTTTACAGCGACAAAAAATGGGGAGACGCATCTACATACGATTTATCAATAGACGTTTCACGTATCGGTATTGACGGTACGGTAGACTTAATTTCCCACTATGTAAGCACTAAATTCAAATAACAGAAAAACCAAATTGGTGGCTCTTGTATCTAAACTGAGTAGTTAATTTCGTTATATGGTGTAGCCATTTGCTATGCCGTTTTTATTGTTACATACCTATTCAAAGTATGTAACCCACTATGACAGTTTCGCAGACACTTCGTGCAAAGATGTCAGTGGGCTCTACAAGGATGTCAAAAAGTACAGCCCGATAAAAACTAAAGAAAGCTTTGTTTTAATAAAAATTGAGTTAATCACAAAAACATTTGATAAAAGAGTGAGTTTATGTTATAATTTATTAAAGGCGGTGTTGATATGGGTTTTAATCATTTTATATCTACGATTATCGATCTTTCCACTGCAAGGAAGTTTCACGAAGCCACTGAAGAAATTAAAAGATATGTTAATGATTTAGACAGACAAACAGTTGTTGATATAGTAAAAGAAATAGGAACTATACCCGAATGTATTGAGGCGAGTTCTTCTTCGGAAAAGTTATTTTCAAAAGCATCGGACTGTATTTTGGCTCGTTGCTTCTCAGAATTGGGTATGCCATCTATTGCTGTGAACGAGCGCGGTAATAGTGCAGATATAATTGCACGAAGCATACACGGATATACTTTGGTCGCTGATGCGAAAACATTTAGATTGAGTCGAACTGCAAAAAATCAAAAAGATTTTAAAATTGATACCCTAAGTAATTGGCGTGGTTCGGAACATGATTTCGCATTACTTGTTGCCCCATATTTTCAATATCCTAACACCATGAGTCAAATATATTCATCCGCTTTAGATAAGCAAGTATGTTTACTTTCATGGGAACATATTTTGTTTCTATTAGAAAACAATGTGATGGAAAGTGACACCTTGAGTTTAGAAGCTATTTGGAATGCACCTGTTAGGTTAGCGAGAGATACTAGAATAGCGTATGCAGACAGAATGAACTGTCAATTCCCATACATAAATCAAATTCTTTGTGACCGAATTTCAGTTCCAATCCAAAGATTTAATGAACAATTGAATATTTGTAAAGATATTATTCGTAATAGAGGCAATTGCGAATTGGAATATCTCAACACTGAAAAAGAAGCAATAACAACATTAACCAGAGATGAAGCAATAGCTGAATTATTAAAAAGCAAAAAAGTTTTAGAAAGAATCTCAACAATTGAAAAATTTGTTTCATCCTTATAGGAGAATAATATGAGCACTGTAATTTGTGGCGATTCAATTAAAGAAATTAAAAAATTAAATGATAATTCAATACATTTAATACTTTCCGATATCCCCTATGGAATTTCATTTGATGAATGGGATGTTTTACATAGTAATACAAATTCAGCTTTACTTGGAAAAAGTCCGGCACAAGGCAAAAGCTCAGTTTTTAAAACACGAGGAAAGCCTTTAAATGGTTGGTCCGAAGCTGACAAGCAGATCCCATTAGAATATTATCAATGGTGCACTAAATGGGCGTCTGAATGGTTGCGAGTGCTTAAGCCCGGAGCTAGTTGCTTCATATTCGCTGGTCGACGATATGCGCATAGGTGTATTTGTGCTTTGGAAGATGCAGGTTTTATATTTAAAGATATGCTTTCTTGGCAAAAAGACGCTGCAGCTCACCGAGCGCAAAATGTTTCTGTTGTTTTTGAAAAAAGAAAAGATGTTATCAATGCGGAAAAATGGAGCGGTTGGAAATTGGGCAATTTAAGACCATTATTTGAACCTATTTTATGGTTTATGAAGCCATACGCAATCGGAGATACTTTGACAGACAATATTATTCAAAATGAAGTAGGCGGATACAATGAAAGTGCAATTAAAAACAAGCCCCTTTTAAACCAGGGGCTTGAGATATGTTCTAATATTATTAAGTGTAAAGCAGAAAAATCGGATAGAGGGTTACATCCTGCTCAAAAACCGATTGCACTTATGAAATATTTAATAGAACTAACCACTATAAAAGGACAAACTGTATTAGATCCATTCTGTGGTTGTGGCTCGACGTTACAAGCCGCAAAGGAATTAGATAGAGAATATATTGGTATCGAAATAAATCCAGAGTATTATAATACAGTGTGCAAAAGGTTAGATAGTTAAAATAGAAGTCAGGGAAACAATTTAACCCTGACTTCTATTTTTATTCATGTTTTAGCACAGACATATCTGCTCACTTTTCAAATACAACAATTTAGATTTTTGGAATGGAAAATCCAAAAACAATACATTTAGTAACTTAGTTAGAAAAGCCTGAGGGAGACAACTTTCTTACGAAGTGTCGCCATTGGGGCACCTTCCTTACAGAAGGTACCCCAAAGCTGTCTCAATTAAACGAGACAGCTTTTGATTTTAAAAGTATGGAAATAAAAAATGAAAATTTGTTTTAAACCATATAGCAGACAGGTTCTCTCTCATACTCATCAATAACAGAGAAATGAAAATTCACACTGGTACGGTCAGAAAGCTTAGACATTATCTCCATAAAGTCAGTTAATTCCGTATCTTTATTTGAAATTAATTCCAGAGTAGAGTCAATAAAAATATCCGTTAAGTCATAATCGCCGACGCACAATCCGATTAAAAATCCGTACAAAGCCGAGGCACTGCCGATTTCATAATCCAACGCATTAATAAGCCTGATTGACGCAGGAAGTGCAAGCGAAAGCTTATCCGAACTATCCACATAAATCACATTGCCCTTACTGCTCATAGCTGTACAAATTGCCGCTTCCGACAAAATTTTTGATTTTCCCGTGCCGTTAATTCCTGTGATATATTCTACCATATCAGCGTACCCCTTTTTGTTATTATTTGTCAGTTCTCTCTCCGACACTTCAATATTATTCCAAAAATAAGAATACGTAAGGAACAAAATGTTAAAATCGCATTAAATTATTTTGAACATCTCAAAAAATATGTCGAAACGGCATAAAAACTGTGTAAATAACGGTCTGATAAAAAATAAATAAAAATTGATTGTTAAAATTATCCGTTTAGTATTGACTGTTGTTTAAAAATATTGTACAATATGCACAAATAGAAGTTTTTTATAAGGGGAATTTATTATGAGCAATTATGCGGATAATATAAGAAACATTGCATTAGCAGGCCACGCTTCTAAGGGCAAAACAACTTTGTGCGAGGCTTTGCTTAATGCCGCAGGCGCAACAGAAAGAATAGGCAAAGTTGCCGACGGTAACACCGTTACGGACTTTGACCCTGAGGAAAAGAAAAGAAAAATCAGCATCAACAGTGCTGTTGCATCTGCATCTTACAAAAATAAAACAGTAAACATTATTGATACTC
Organism: uncultured Bacteroides sp.; assembly: GCA_964535085.1. Taxonomy (GTDB): domain Bacteria; phylum Bacillota; class Clostridia; order Oscillospirales; family Acutalibacteraceae; genus Eubacterium_R. The sequence continues at coordinate 36,577 of CAZHSE010000012.1, read as the reverse complement.
CGGGTCTTTTTGATTTCGCAATGGGAAGTGCCGAAGGTCTCAGAGCCGCCGATACGGCAGTTATAGTTGTCTCAGCACGTTCAGGCCTTGCAGTAGGTGCGGAAAAAGCATTTAAAAATGCCGGTTCAAGAGGACTGGCAAGGATTTTTGCAACGACAAAAATGGACGATGACCGAGCTGATTTCTACAAGAGCTTTAACGGCATCGTTGCGAAATTCGGAACTCAGGTATGTCCTATTGCCGTACCGGTTATATCCGGCGGTAAGGTTAAGGCTTACTATAATATGATTGACGGTAAAACATATGAATATAACGGCACGGCGAAAAAAGAAACCGACTGTGTCCACGACGACCAGGGCAGATTTGAAGCTATCAAGGCTGTATTCGCCGAAGCTGTTGCCTCCACAGATGAAGAACTGATGGAGAAATATTTTGAGGGCGAAGAGCTTACCAAAGAAGAAAAAATCAAGGGACTCAGAATCGGCATTGCCGACGGTTCAATAATTCCTGTATTTGCATTATCGGGCATCACAGGCGAAGCATGTGATATGCTTCTTGATTTCATTGTTGATGTTTGCCCGGCCCCTGCTTCGGAATATGCTGCCGACGCTGACGGAGAACCTGTTGAGCTCACTGCCGACGATAACGGACCGCTTGCCGCTGTTTGCTTCAAAACAGTTGCCGACCCGTTTATCGGAAAGCTCAGTTATTTCAAGGTTATAAGCGGTAAAATCACTCCATCACTTCCTGCATACAACGCTTCTACAGGCAATGAAGAGAGAATGGGTAAGATAATCAAAACATTCGGTGCTAAACAGATTGACGCAAGTGAGCTTTGCGCAGGTGATATAGGTGCTGTTACAAAGCTGGGCGGTTTTGAAACAGGCGACACACTCTGCTCTCCAAGCTATATAGTCAAACTCGACGGTGTTAATGTTCCTACAGCTACATATAAAATGGCTATTAAAGCAGCTAAAAAAGGTGAAGAGGAAAAGGTTGCTTCAGGACTTTCAAGGCTTTGCGAAGAAGACCCGTCGCTTAAATTTTCAAACAACACGGAAACTCACCAGCAAATCATTGAAGGCCTGGGCGAACAACAGCTTGACGTTGCAGTTTCAAGGCTTAAGGATAAATTCGGCGTTGTTGCTGAATTAGAGTCTCCTAAGGTCGCTTACAGAGAAACAATAACAAAAAAGGTTACTGCTCAGGGCAGACATAAAAAGCAAAGCGGCGGTCACGGTCAGTTCGGTGACGTATTCATTGAATTTGAGCCCTTTGACACAGAAAAACTTGTATTTGCTGAGAGAGTTGTCGGCGGTGCAGTTCCTAAAAACTTCTTCCCTGCTGTTGAAAAGGGACTTAACGAATGTATGGAAAAAGGAGTCCTTGCCGGATATCCGATGGTCGGTGTTAAGGCTACACTTTTTGACGGTTCCTATCACCCTGTTGATTCAAGCGAAATGAGTTTTAAAATGGCGGCAGCACTTGCATTCAAGGAAGGTATTTCAAACGCTATGCCTGTTCTCCTTGAACCGATTGTTACACTGAAAACAACTGTTAATGATGAAGCTATGGGCGATATCATAGGCGATATCAACAGAAGACGCGGAAGAGTTTTGGGTATGACCCCGAATTCAGACGGCACACAGGAAATTCTCGCCGAAGTTCCCGACTCTGAAATGACAACCTTCTCAACATCAATGAGACAGATTACTCAGGGCAGAGGCTCCTTTACAACAGAATTTGCAAGATACGAAAGAGTACCCGAACACATCTCCCAGCGTATAATTTCAGAATCAAGCGACAGCTAAAAATTCGCAAAGGGATACGTAATCGCAATGATACGTATCCCTTTAACTATAAAAAAACAGCCCTGAATTCTTACGAAGTCAGGGCTTTATTATTTGCAATTATTTTGCCAAACCGCCTACAAGCATCATATAGTCGCCTATCTGAACACCAAATTCAGGAGCACCTTCCATTATAAGCTGTTTATTAGCAGTCATCTGGAACATATCGCCTGTACCAAGCAAAATTTTAAGTGCTGAAGTTGCACAATCGAACTTCATACAGAAGAACGGCTTTGATCTCTTATATTCTCCTCTGCCTGCCTTTGACTTGCCTGCCTTAATTCTCATATAGGCAGTACACTCGGGATGTCCCTCAACTGCCCACTGATAACAACGATCGGGGCTTTTTGAGGTCCATTCGTGAACCTGGGGATGACCCATCTTATTAAGCTGGGAAATACCTGAAGAAAGCAGATAGAAATAAAGCTTACAAAGGAGAAGAGATGTTGCCTCATCATTCTCAGGCGGCTCTGTAATGCCGAGCAAAGACGACATTTTGAGAAGCACCATCATAAACTTGATGAATTTGCCGAAGGACTTAATTTTCATTTTCGGAAGAGAAGTCATCTTTCCTTTGAAAAACTCATTCATCTTCTCAAGAGATGAAAATTCAAGTTCAGCATCAATTTTTTCCTGACCGAGATATTCACCGAGTTTAACTGTCCACTGACCGTTTTCAACTATGAAATGGGTTGCTTCCTTTTCCTCGGCGTTTTTCTTAGCGGAAACCTGATAAATAGCGTCTACGCCCTCAAATTTTTTTCTCATTTCGGGAACGTCTTCAGCTATTGTTTTAAGCAGCGGCAAAGCAGCCGCCATAAATATTTTATTAGTATAACGGGTTGTATCACTTGCCATAAAAGTACACTCCTTTCAGTTGATAATGTTTAGTAATGATATTTAGAATTCATCATCCCAAGCATCATCAGCTTCAAAGTCTGCGTGCATCATTTCCTGAATAGCTTCCATAATACCGTTAGCATCAATCTTAGCCATGGCAAGCAAATCTTCCTGAAGACCGATGGTTGAAAAAGCATCCTGATGGCCAAGCATCTTGAATGCACATGCCTTACCCGACTTAGCAACAACCTCCGCAACTGCTGATCCGAGACCGCCCATAACCTCATGGTCCTCAACGGTGATAATTCTTCTTGTGTCCATAATAGCAGACATAACAGCTTCCTGGTCAATAGGCTTAATTGTATGCATATTGAGAACACGAACCTTTAAGCCTGCGTCAGCCTCTGCCATACGTGCTGCCTGCATTGCTTCAAATACGCACGAACCGCAGGCAATAACAGTAATATCAGTACCTTCGTTCATAACAGAAGCCTTATCCCATTCAAACTTACAGTCATCAGGGCTCTTATAGATAACCTGATCGAAGCCTCTGTTAATTCTTATATAAACAGGGCCCGGAATATCATATGCAGCCTTAACTGCATGATATGTTTCACTACCGTCGCAAGGACAGATAACGGTCATATGAGGAAGAGTTCTCATACAAGCCATATCGATAAGTGAATGGTGGGTTGAACCGGCCTGACCGAAAGATGTACCTGCGTGAGTTGCAATAATTTTAACAGGAACATTCTGATAACAGATATCTGTATGAATCTGGTCAAGAGAACGGGCGGCTGTGAAAATAGCAAAAGTAGAAGCAAAAGGAACAAGTCCGTTTTTAGCCATACCGGCTGCTACGCCGAAAAGGTTTTGTTCAGCAATACCCACGTTGAAAAATCTGTCAGGGAAATGCTCTCCGAACATACCTATTTTAGTTGATTTTGCAAGGTCAGCAGTAAGGGCAACAACGTCCTTATGCTCCTCGCCGAGTTCGCAAAGAGCGATACCGTAACATTCAGCTGTTGAAAGCTTTGTGGTATCGGTCATTGTATATGTCATTCCGCCCATACTTATGCCTCCTTTTCTGCTCTTGCGCAGCGTTCTGTGTAGTATTTATCAAGGCTTGCGTAAGCCTGCTTAACCATTTCCTCATCAAGTGAACCGTAATGCCACAGGTAATTGTCCTTCATAAAGTCAACACCTTCGCCCTTGTATGTATCCATAACAATAGCTGTAGGCTTATCGCCGCCGTCCTGATGATTCTTAATAGCAGCCTCAATAGCATCATTAAGCTCTTTCATATTATGACCGTCAACACGGATAACGTTGAAGCCAAAAGCCTCAAACTTCTTATCAACAGGCTCAACCTTCATTTCGTCATCTACACGGCCGTCAATCATACACTTATTAACATCTGCAAAAACAACAACATTTGAAAGTTTGAACTGAGCCGCACTCATAGCAGCCTCCCAGTTGGAGCCTTCGTTAAGCTCACCGTCGCCTGTTACAACATAGTTCATATAGTCAATGCCCTTAACTCTGCCTGCAAGAGCAAAGCCTACGGCAAGTGATATACCGTGACCGAGAGAACCTGTTGAACAATCAGCTCCCGTAACCTTGTTACAGTCAAGATGCATACCGATTTTTGCACCTGTAAGGTTGAATATTTTAAGCTCATCAATAGGCATAAAGCCGTAATCACAAAGAACAGGTGCATAACCTACTGCAGCGTGTCCTTTTGAAAGAACAAAACGGTCTCTGTCCTCCATATCAGGATTGTTGACATCAATTTTCATAAAACGATGATAAAGAATTGTCATAACATCCATAGCGCTCATCGCACCGCCAAGATGCCCCGAACCTCCCCAAACGGCAGTTTGGATAGTCAGTCGTCTAAGCTCATCAGCCTTTTTTTCAAGGCGGAGCCATTCCGCTTTGTCAAACGGTTTGTAATCAGCCGGCATAAATTTACCCCTCCAAATAAATTAGAATTTCAGCAATCAAAGATTACTTTAAATCCAGCTCGGGATGATTTGCGGCAACTACACCGAAAGCATCCTCTGCAATTTCAACAGCGAGTTTAATATCCTCATCTGTAACTGATGCGTTCATAAAGTGGTTATGATGCGAAGCAAGGAAAAGTCCTCTTGAAACGCACTCGGCAATCCACTCCTGATGAAGCATAAGGCTGTCATCATTAGCTATTCTGAGATAGAACAATGCAGGCTCACCTGAAACAACAAGGTTAAAGCCATGCTCTGCACCTGCCGCCTTTAAGCCTTCTGTCAGCTTTGTTCCCATTTCTCTGAACATCTTAGGAGTGTCAAGTCTCTTCATCTTGGGAATACAAGCAAGACAAGCGGCAAACGGCTCTGCGCTCATCCAATATGAACCTGTATAAACAACTGATGAAGCTGTATTTTTCATATGCTCCTGACCGCATACGGCGGACATATTGTAGCCGTTTGCAAGAGCTTTACAGAAGCAGATTAAATCTGCTTTAATACCGTAGTAGTGGTCTGAACCTGCAATGTCAAGACGGAAACCTGTACGTACGTCATCAAAAATAAGTACCATACCGTGATCGTCGCAGAACTTACGAACCTTTGCCCACTGCTCTTTAGTAGCGCAGACATTATCATAGAAATTACCGTGGTCATAAGGCTGAGCAATAAGACCGGCAACATCTCCGCCGCATGCGTCATAAGCCTCCTGCATAGCATCCAGGTCAAACCAAGGAACAACAATATTGTTTTCAACCTCTTCGGGAAGGATACCGGGATAGTCAATCTTCTGTGCCCACTGGAAATCACCGTGATAATATCCCTTGAAGAACATCATCTTTTTCTTTCCCGTATGAGCTCTTGCACACATTACACTGAATGTTGTTGCGTCTGAGCCGTTCTTCATAAAGAATGCCCAGTCGGCAGTTGCAACAGTATCCTTAAGAAGCTCTGCACATTCTACCATCTTGTAGGACGGAGAAGTTGTACAGTTGCCTATTTTAAGCTGCTCCATAGCAGCGGCGTCAACATCATCATCACAGTAACCCAGAACATTCGGACCGTATGCGCACATAAAGTCAAGATATTTATTTCCGTCAACATCCCAGAAATATGTACCCTTGGCGTGGTCAAGCATAAGAGGCCACTTTGTTATAGGAAGAAACAGTCCTTCTGATGGGCCGAGATGTCCGTAAACACCGGATGGAATGGCTGCTAATGCTCTGCTGAACCACTCCTGTGATTTTTCATGCTTATATTCAGGAAATTTACTCATTATCCATTATCCTCCTTAACCTAAATAAACTGCTACTCTGTCAAGAATACGGTTTACATTATCAAGCATATTTATCATACCGCGCATATAAATATTACCTGCGCAAAGCTCTGCCATTGTTGAAGCAGTACCGTTAAATAATCCTGACGCAAGGTCAATAGAATTAAATTCCATAATTGCTCTCGGAGCTGCAGGCTTTTCTTTAATAGTTTCAAAGGCATGGTTGCGTACTCTTAATGTTGCATAGCAAACATCCGAAATACCCATCTGAATATCGCCGTCGCCGGTGTATAATGCAGACTGCTTTGAAACCGAATCATGATTAGCAAGCGCTGAAAGAGCTCCTGCAATTGTGTAGAACGTAAGAACAGTAGACTCCTCAAAAAAGGCTCTGTCCTTCATATCCTCTTCACTTGGCATAAGCAGCTTTGTAAGTCTGTCAGTAAGCTTAGTGAAAGGACCAAGCAGAAAAGACAGCACCTGAACCGCTCCCTTAACAGGAATACCCGGCTTACTGTCATCAATAAGTGCATTGAACTTTTCAGGACCGGCAAAATTCATCTTGCATGTACAGCCATAGCTTCCTTCAGACATAGTGCATCCCTCTTTTGAAAAGTGGAAAGTACAGCAAGGTCCGTTTGTTACTTCAAAGCAGATTGATACAGGCTTTTTAATTCCCTGACAAACAGCCTTTGCTTCCTCGTCAATCTCGCAAAGATTTTCAAGGGTTGCAAGAACGCCGTACATATTAACATATGCCATTGCTTTTGCTTCTTTCAAAATAATTCCTCCTTAGTAATGCTGAGTTTATACATCCGCATAATTATTATATACAATCATATTATAGCATAAGACATAAATTATAGCAATAATTAACAAAAAAATAAATTTGACAATTTTGTAACAAAAAATCCGACAAAGGTTTAATTTCTCTGTCGGATTTGCATTATTTATTTATTACAGTTATTATGTCAGTAAAAAGAAATTGTATAAATTTTTCACCGAACTATCATTAACCTAAAATCACTTTGCCAGGAAGCCGATTTTTTTCATCGCCTTATCAAGAGTACGCTGAGACACTCTCTGAGCAAGATCTGCACCTTTTGTCCATTGCTCCCTGAGATATGCCTTATCCTGCATATACTCATTATACTTTTTTTGAACAGGCTCAAGCTCTGCAACAACTGCCTCGCCTACCGCCTTTTTGAAATCGCCGTAGCCTCTGCCTGCAAAATCACTTTCAATCTTATCAAAGCTATCCCCTGTTACAGCGGAATAAATCGTCATAAGATTATTAATACCGTCTTTGCCCTCACCGTAATGAACGCTTGTTTCGCTGTCTGTAACGGCAGACTTAAACTTCTTCATAATAACATTCGGCTCGTCTGTAAGGTAAACCGTACCTTTTGGGTTCGGGTCGGACTTACTCATTTTTCTTACAGGGTCGGCAAGGCTCATTACTCTTGCTCCTGCTTTCGGAATATAGGCATCTGGAACGGTGAAAACATTTCCGTAAACGCCATTGAAGCGTTCCGCAATATCTCTTGCAATTTCAAGATGCTGTTTCTGGTCTGCACCTACGGGAACAATGTCTGCCTGATAGAGAAGAATATCGGCAGCCATAAGACAGGGATATGTAAAAAGCCCTGCGTTTACATTATCGGAATGCTGCTTTGACTTATCCTTAAACTGCGTCATTCTGCTAAGCTCGCCAAACATTGTATAGCAATTAAGCAGCCATCCCAGCTGTGAATGCTGAGGCACATGAGACTGAATAAACAATATACTCTTATCAGGGTCAAGACCGATTGAAAGAAGCAAAGCGTAAAGCTGCATAGTCTGCTGTCTCAATTTCTGCGGATCCTGTCTTACTGTTATGGAATGTAAATCGGCAATACCGAAAACAGTATCAAAATCATCCTGAAACTGAGGCCAACCCTTCATTGCACCAAGATAGTTGCCCAAGGTAGGAACCGATGTGGGCTGAATAAGTGAAAGGCTCCTTTTTTTGCGTTCTTTTTTTATTTCTTCTGCCATTATGTTTTCCTCCGCAATTACTTATATTTCTCAGCCACTTCTCCGAGTGCCTTAATACCGTTTATTATGCCCTCGTCTGACGGTGTCGAAAAGTTAAGTCTGATATACTGTGTTGACGCTGTATCATCCATAAGAAAAGCGTTTCCCGGTACTACAGCTACTTTTTTCTCCACAGCTTTCTGTACAAACTCAAGCATATTCACATCGTCGGGCAATTTGCACCAAATGAACAAACCTCCCTCAGGACGTACGTATTCAACAAAATCTCCAAGCTCCTTGTCAATGCAATTGCACATAAGGTCAAGTTTTTTCTTATATATTTTACGGATTTTTGAAATATGCGCCTTAACGTCATAATTCTTAAGCCATTCGTCAACAATCATCTGATTAAGACAGGGTGTATGAACATCGGAAGCCTGCTTGCCGACAGTCATTTTTGCAATAATTTTCTGCGGTGCAATACAGAATGCCACACGAAGTCCGGGAGCAAGAATTTTTGAAAATGATCCGGCATAAATCACAATGCCGTCCTCATCCATAGATTTGATTGTCGGAACAGAATTGCCCGATACTCTCAGATATCCATACGGATTATCCTCAAGAATAATTACGCCGTATTCCTTGGCAAGATTGTAAACTTTCTTTCTCTTTTCAAGGGACATTGTTGCGCCTGAAGGGTTCTGGAAATTAGGAATTGTATATATAAATTTAACATTCTCAGTAGTTTTCAAGGCTTCTTCAAGAGCATTTACGTCCATACCGTCCGCCTCAACAGGAACACCCTTGAGCTTGCAGCCATAAGAACGGAAACAGTTAAGAGAGCCAATAAACGACGGCTCCTCACATATAACGGTATCCCCCTCATTACAGAGAACCTTTGTTGCCAAATCCATTACCTGAGTAGCACCTGAAACAATAAGAACGCTGTCAAAGTCACGGCCTATATTTTCATCACTTTTCTGCCACTGCATAATGGTGTCACGCAAAGGCTGATATCCCTCCGAAACGCCGTACTGAAGTGCGTCAATCGGTCTTTTTTCAAGAATGTCCTTTGCTATTTCTCTGACTTCGTCCACAGGAAACGCATCCGGAGCAGGATTGCCTGCTGCAAGAGGTATTACAGACGGGTTTGATGTAGCTTTTAATATTTCCCTTATAGCGCTTGGCTGAAGAGAAGATATTTTTTTTGAGAATGTATATTCCATTTATTTCTCCTGGTTTGCTATTTATTTATAAGCATAGAAACAAATTTTGCCAAAATTTCGGTATTATTTGCTTTTGCATTTTCTACATATTCAGACTTGAATTCATAAAGCCTGTTCAAATTGTAATTTCCGATTTTTATTGCCTTGCAAAGCTCTTCTGCATTCTCAAAGGTAAATTCATCAAGTTCTTCTTTAAGATTTATATTGAGTCCTCTTTCTTCCCTGTACTCTTCAAAATCGGGAACAAAGAAATAAAGAGGTTTCATTAATACAGCGGCTTCAAAAGCGCAGGCTGAATAATCGGTTATAATAATATCGGCAACCTTCATCAAATCATAGGTGGAAAATTCGCCGTTATAGAAATAATCCGGGTCTCTCTTCACCTTTGAAAAAAGAGGGTGAGGACTTACGATAAGATGATAGCCCGTCATATCCTGAAACTCAACCTTCAGCTCCTGGGCAACATAAGGCTCCCTGTCTCTGAAGGTGGGAAGATACAGTACAATCTTTTTATCTCCCAAAGCAGGATTTTCACGGAAAAATCTTGCCGATGCTTCGTTATCTGTAAGTATTTCATCAACTCTCGGAAGGGAGCAAATCTTCATCTTGTCAGCCTTATAGCCGAAAGCGTCCATATAAAATTTCGCCGTCGCCTTGCTGGGAGCTAAAATGTAATCATAGTTTTTATGCATACACATAGCCCTGCTGACCTTTTTGTCTCTTCCCTCTTTAGTTCCGACACTCTGAAGACCGAACTTTTTTATTGCCCCCAAAGCGTGCCACATCTGAATAACCTTAAGATCTTTTTTATGCTTAAGACAGGACACGGTAATGGAATACGTATCAAGAATTGCAACCTTTGATGTTGCAAGATAATACATATCACCGATTACGGATAAGCAGTATTTCAGCTTGGCGGCAAATCCGTCAGGTATCATTCTCAGTCTGAAAATCTGCTCTGTATCTGGACATTCCTCTTTGAGCGCATTTTCAAGTAAAATCATATCAATGCTCTTGCTGTTGCTCTGACGGGAAAGATAAACTATTCTGTTCTTCGTCTTAAACAGCTTTATGGGAGCATATATAATTCTGAGACCCAACTTTAATATTTCAAAAAGTATAACCTTCATATCTTACTCATAAAGAGGATACTTAGCACAAATTTCTGCTACGCTCTTTGTGATATACTCCTTTTTGTTATCGAAATCCATAACTGCAAGATAAATATATTCGGCGATTTTATCCATATCGTCAGTATTAAGACCTCTTGTTGTTGCTGCAGGAGTACCGATACGGACACCTGATGTAACGAACGGTGAAAGAGGCTCATTAGGAACAGTATTTTTGTTAAGAGTAATATGAACCTCGTCAAGTCTGTGCTCAAGCTCCTTACCTGTTACGTTTGTTCCTCTCAAATCAAGGAGACAGAGATGGTTGTCCGTTCCGCCTGAAACAAGGTTAAGTCCTCTGTCCTTGAGACCCTTTGCAAGAGCCTGTGCATTTTCAATAACCTTTTTCTGATATTCCTTGAATTCAGGTTTAAGAGCCTCTCCGAAGCATACTGCTTTACCTGCAATAACATGCATAAGCGGACCGCCCTGTGTGCCCGGGAAAACTGCCGAATTAAGTTTCTTTGCAAGATACTCGTTATTGCAAAGAATGAGACCGCCTCTCGGACCTCTGAGAGTTTTATGAGTTGTAGTTGTTACAACATCGGCATAAGGAATCGGTGACTGATGAAGTCCTGCTGCAACAAGACCTGCAATATGAGCCATATCAACCATAAACATAGCACCGTTTGCATGGGCAATATCAGCCATTGTCTTAAAATCAATCTCTCTCGGATAAGCAGAAGCACCTGCAACAACAAGTTTAGGCTTAACCTTATTAACCTGCTTTGCAAATTCCTTTAAATCAATATATCCGTCCTCGTCAACGCCGTAAGGAACAAAATTGAAATACTTGCCGCTAATATTTGCAGGTGAGCCGTGGGTAAGGTGTCCTCCGTTATCAAGGCTCATACCCATAACGGTATCTCCGGGGGTAAGAAGTGCAAGATAAACAGCAGTATTAGCCTGCGCACCCGAATGAGGCTGAACATTTGCAAAGTTGCAGCCGAAAAGCTCGCAGGCTCTCTTAATAGCAATATTTTCAACTATATCAACATACTGGCAGCCGCCGTAATAACGCTTTGCCGGCAGACCCTCAGCATATTTATTTGTAAGAACGGAACCCATTGCCGCCATAACCTGAGGTGATACAAGGTTTTCGGAAGCGATAAGTTCAATATTTTCCCTCTGTCTTTTAAGCTCCAAAGACATTGCGTCTGCAACCTCTTTGTCGGTTTCTGCAACCTTTGCTATAGAATCGTAATAATCTGAATACATTACAGTCCTCCTAAAAATAATTTTATACGGATATTATAATATCACAATTAAAATAAATATACAACCATATTTTATACTTGAAAGCAATAATAATATATGATAAAATAACAAAGTTAATATGAATTGTAAAACATAAAAAGGAGTGGCACATATGAGCGGACATAATAAATGGAGCACAATTAAGAGAAAAAAGGGTGCTAACGATGCTGCACGTGCAAAGGTATTTACTAAAATCGGAAGAGAACTTGCCGTTGCAGTTAAAAACGGCGGTCCCGACCCTAACAATAATGCAAAACTTCGTGACGTTATTGCAAAGGCAAAGCAGAACAATGTTCCCAACGACAACATTGACAGAATGCTGAAAAAAGCCGCAGGTGATTCTGACGGTGCAAACTTTGAGGAAATCGTATATGAGGGCTACGGTCCGTCAGGCGTTGCAGTAGTAGTTGAAGCCCTGACTGACAACAGAAACAGAACAGCATCAGAGGTTCGCCACTATTTTGACAAGGCAGGCGGAAATATGGGTACTCCCGGTTCCGTAACCTTTATGTTCGGAAGAGAAGGCGTCATCATTATTGAAAAAGAAGATGTTGATGCCGATGCTCTTATGATGGATGCACTTGAAGCAGGGGCAACAGATTTTCTTACTGACGACGAAGATATTTACGAAATCAGAACAGAAGCAAACGATGTAGGAGCAATCCGCGACGATCTTGAAGCAAAGGGATACAAAATTGTTTCTTCCGAGCCTGCTTACATTCCTCAGACATACACTCGTCTTGAAAACGAGGACGATATGAAAGCTATGTCAAAAATGATTGAAATGTTTGAGGAAAACGACGACGTTCAGGAAATCTGGCACAACTGGGAAAATGAGGACGAATACGAGGGCTGAGTCTTCAATATATTTAACAAAATTATTAAACCGCAGGATTTCAAATTATTGAAATCCTGCGGTTCTATTTGTAGTTTTCATATTATTTATGCTGATTTAAAGCGATTTTTTCGCATAGTGTATCATAATCTATTCCGACGGCATTTGCTTCCTGCGGCAATAAACTTGTTGATGTCATACCCGGCAAGGCGTTAGCCTCTAAAAAGAACAGTTTATTGTTTTCGTCTACAATAAAATCAATTCTTGAATAGTAGTTTAAACTTAGCAATTTGTGCATTTTTATTGCTTTTTCCTGCAATTCGTTTTCTAATTCAGCCGAAATATTCGCCGGACATTCTTCCACTGTTAAACCGGGCTGATATTTGTTTTTATAATCATAGAAGCCCTGCTTAGGCTTTATTTCAATCGCAGGCAATGGCTTGTTATCCAGTATTCCGACAGAAAATTCACGACCCTTTAATAACTCTTCCACAAGTATTGTATCATCAAATTCTTTTGCTGATTTCATTGAATTTTCAAACTCTTTTTCGTTGTTGACAATCGCTACGCCGATACTTGAACCGCCGTTTGACGGTTTAACCACGCAGGGATAACCGATGCTTTCATTGCAGTTAATATTCCAATCAGGAATATCAATCCCGTTCTCCTTTGCTATCAGCTTAGAAACAATTTTATCCATTGATAACATACAGCCTTTGTAAGAGGAGCCTGTATGCTTAATATTATTAAGCTCCAAAAGAGCTTGCAGTTTGCCGTTTTCTCCGATATCTCCGTGCAGCGCTAAAAAAACCAAATCCGCCTTTTTGCAACATTCAATAATATTTTCACCAATTTCCGATTTTTTGCTTTTAAAGAGATTTACTTCATTCTCAGTTATAGTATAATTATCAATTTCCGACAATGAAGTTGTAAATTTCAATTCACTTTCAACATCAGAAATATCTTCACATAAATCCATAACGCATACGCTGTGTTTTTTTCTGATTAATGCTTTTGCAATCATTGAAGCCGACACAAACGATACATCTCTTTCAGGACTTAAACCGCCTGCTAAAATCAGTATTTTCACGCTGAACACCTCTGTTAAATATTAATACTGTATAGTATAAATTTAAACCTTTAAAAAGTCAACAATCATATAAAATAAACAGCCGTACAAAAACGGCTGTTTGAAAAGTATAGTACGATATAAAACTTTACTTTTGATTTTAGTAATTTTCTGCTTTAAGTTTGAAATATGCCTTCGGATGCTTGCAAACAGGGCACATATTAGGTACTTCCTTTCCCACAACAATATGACCGCAGTTTGAGCAAATCCAGATTTTTTCTTCATCCCGGCTGAAAACAAGACCGCCTTCAACATTTTCAAGAAGTTTAAGAAATCTCTTTTCATGCTCCGCCTCAATTTTTGCAACCTCGTCAAAGAGAAAAGCAATATGCTCAAAGCCCTCTTCTCTCGCCTCTTTTGCAAATGTCGGATACATATCCGTCCATTCATAATTTTCGCCTTTGGAGGCATCCTTGAGATTTGTCGCGGTATCTTTAGTTCCTCCGCCGTTTAAAAGATTAAACCAAATTTCCGCATGCTCACGTTCATTCTTCGCAGTTTCCTTGAAAAGCTGAGAAATCTGTACAAATCCGTCCTTTTCTGCCTTATCTGCAAAATAGTCGTACTTATTTCTCGCCTGGCTTTCCCCTGCAAATGCCGCCATAAGATTAGCTTGTGTCTTTGTACCTTGTAATTCTTTCAAAAGACTCACTCCTAAAAATTAAATTCCAAGCCTTTTTATTTTTGACACAATTTCCATAAATATACACCAAACAGTCTGAAAAGCTACAACGCTTACTGCACTTAGCTGTGCATATCCTCCCACTGCGCCTAAAAGCATAACAACGCCGAAGCCTATGGCACAGCCGAAAGAGATTAAAACGGAAAGAATTTTTCTCGTTTCCTGCAAGTTTTCAGCGGCGCTCATTGCAGACACAAAACCCAGCGCCGAACCGTTATGTACAACATATGCCGGTGATTTTTCCACATGCATATCGGAATACTTTTCAAAGGCTCTCCCGTTTGACGAATTCATTACCCTGACATAGCCATCCGGAAGCGAGAAAAGCTCTGCAATGCTTTCATCGTTAATAAAAGGGTCAGCACTTTTTACAAGTATTGTCATACCGCTTTTTTCAAGTCTTTTAAGAGATTTTTTCAGCTGTGGGTCTGCGTTATATGACACAACAAACATTGCCATCAGTTTACCTGTAACGGCAAGGTAAAGTATTTTTCTTCCCTTTCTTGTATATCTTTGCTCGTATTCCTCACGCGGAACCTTTACTCCGTGATGAATAAGAAGTTCTCTTGTACCCACAAGAATTTTCTTCCTGTAAATCCAGGCAGACGTACCCATTTTATCCTCATAAACTATTCCGTCAACCTCAGGAAGAATAGTCTGCTTACCGATTATCACATCGTCAAAAACAGATGCAAGAGGACTTTTTGTATTTATAATTACAGCCGCCGTTTTCAGAATAACATCATCGGCTTTAGCTCCGTTAAAGGTTTTAATACCGTGGATTTCACAGCTTCTGGGTCCGAAAAGGTCCTGTGCCTCAAGCACTATTGCGTTAGTATTGTCAACTATTGCCGCTCCTTCAAAGCCGTTTATCATTGCTCCGTTTCTGCTGAGCTGTTTTGACAAGCCTAAAAGAGCGTTATTGACATTATAGCCTGCTATACACGGAACAGAAATACACATAGCACACACTGCTGTATTAAGCCCGATATGCCAGCTTTTATTAATAAATGAGAATACTCCGAATGAAATCAAGCTCAGCACAAGCATAAAGGAGCCTGTTGTTTTTGCTATGAAATCGGCAGGATCTGAGCTGCCTGCTATGTCAAGGAATTTTGTAGGCATATCCGTTTTTATACTTGTTTTCAGATTTGTTTCTCCCGTGAGAAGCCCCCGGCTGATTATTGAAGCGTCAACCTGATTAATGATAGTTTCAACCGAATACATTTCCTTGCGGTTGACCAGAAAATCAAAGTTTGTAATCATTCTGGTGAGCATAGTATATTTTCCTACTCCGCCGATAAGAAATGCAAATGCGACGGCAAAGGGATAGGGAGTTCCGTCATCAATCATCAAATCACTGTCAACAAGCAGTAAAACCGTATGTACAAAAACAACTATCGCCGAAACAGATATGGGAAAGTCGCTGTTTATACCGCCCTTAAACTTAAATCCGTGGATAAATGAACGAAAGTTAAAGAGAATAACCGCAAAAAATATTACGAGCACGTTTATCATATACGGTACACTGTCAAGGAGAATTGACGGCAGATAGGAGCTGTCCTTAAACCCGGTCAGCAATCCGAGAAGCACAGTCAGTACAGCCGTAACAATGATTACCGCTTTTTCGGATTTTCTCGACCTTTCAAGTTTTGACAGAAAATTTGCTCTTTTATCTTCACTGTTATATTCGTCTTCAATTACCGTGTCACCTGGCGATGAATCATCAATATCATCCGGGCTGAAAAGGCGAAATTTATTTACTTTATCCTTACGTCTTTCCTGAAGCTGTTTTTCAGCAAGCTCCTCGTCTATTTTTGAAACTTCTTCGGTTGAGTCTTCAAAGCCGTCGAGTACAATCTGATATCCTTCTTCCACATCTTCAAAGGTTTTTTCTTCAGTGTTGCCCGAATCCGAAAAGTTGATTTTTGTCTTTTCAAGCTCTTCAACAGCTACAATAGTCGGTACTTCTTCTAAATCAAGGGTCTTGTCAAACTTCGATTTACTTTTTATTGTAGCCGATTTTTCAATAATATCAGGCGGTGTTTTTGAATATAAAGGCTCATAAGCATTTGTGCTGTTAAAAAAGCTCTTCTTAGGTAAATCCTTTACACTGCTTATTACCTCGGTTTTTCCGCCGACGGAAACAACCTGTGTTTTTGACGAATCGGAAACATCCGACTTTGCTTTGCTGATTTTATTTTTATCAACAACAGCCGTTTTCTGATTTCTGTCAGCCGAAGAATTATCTGATTTTTTATATTCCTTCACATATTCACTTTTCGGCTCAATCTTAATTTCCTTTACATCGGCTTTAGGTACTTCAATCTTTCTTTCGGTGATTTTCTGAGCAGATGTATTTATTTCCTCAAGATCAGATTTTTCCTTATTAACCGTCTTTTTTCTTATTTCTTCAGCCTGTCTTATAATTTCATCAACAGATAAATTCTCGTTCATAATTCACCACTTATAATTTAAGTCTCTGTCTTGTTACTTCGTACATAATAATACCTGCCGCTACAGAAGCGTTAAGGGAATTAACCTCGCCGCACATAGGAAGAGAAACCGTCACATCGCATTTTTCTTTAATAAGTCTGCCGACTCCGTTTCCTTCACTGCCTACAACAAGTGCACAGCCTCCCGAAAAATCGGTTTTACACCAGGGCTGACCGTCCATATCAGCACAGTAAACCCAGATATTTTTCTTTTTAAGCTCGTCAATTGCGGACGCAAGATTTCCCACTCTTGCAACCCTCATATACTCGACAGCCCCGCAGGAGGTTTTTGCTACAATGAAATTAAGCCCTACACTCCGTCTTTTCGGAATAATCACACCGTGGGCACCGCATGCCTCAGCCGTTCTGATAATCGCGCCCAAATTATGGCTGTCCTCAATTTCATCACATATTATAATAAAAGGCGGTTCGTTTTTACTTTCAGCATATTCAAGAATTTCATCAACAGTTGAGTAATCATGAGCAGGGACATTTGCGGCAACGCCCTGATGATTTCCTCCTGCACACATAAAGTCAAGTTTTTTTCTGTCAACTGTTTTTATTACAATCTTATTTTCCTTACACATTGCAATAATTCTGTTGACTGAACCCTCATGCTCGCCTTTGGCAATCATTACATTTTCAATTTCCCTGCCGCTTTTCAAAAGCTCTATAACTGCATTTCTGCCGATTACAAGGCTGTCATTTGTTTTATTTTCTTCCTTTGGCATATTTTGTATCTCCGTATATTTTCATAAATTAATTATAACATCATATAGTGCTTTAATCAATACAAAGAAAAAATTTCCGAAAACAAAAAGACTGCACGAAACTCTTATGAGTTGTGCAGTCTTTATTATCAAAACTAATTAGTCAGCTGAATAAGGGAGAAGTGCAAGATGTCTTGCTCTCTTAATAGCTGTGGTAAGCTCTCTCTGGTGCTTTGCACAAGTACCTGTTACACGGCGTGGGAGAATCTTTGCTCTTTCAGAAACAAATCTCTTAAGCTTTGTAACGTCTTTGTAGTCGATTTCTTCAACTTTTTCTACACAGAAAACGCAAACCTTTTTGCGACCCTTACGCGGACCGCCGGCTCTGTTATATGCCATCGTTAGTTTCCTCCTTTAAAATGGTAAGTCGTCATCATCGTCAACAATCTCTTCAAAATCCGAATTGTCAGCATTTGCATAACTCGGTGCAGGCTGAGAAAACGCAGGATTAGTTGTTGCACTTTCTGCCTTTGAACCGCAGAAAGAAACATTGTTGGCAACGACTGTTACAGATTTTCTCTTATTTCCGTCCTTATCGGTGAAGTTGTCCGTCTGGATACTGCCCTCAATAGCTATCATTGAGCCTTTACGGAAATAACGGGAAATGAATTCAGCAGTTTGACGCCAAGCTGTTACATCAATGAAGTCAGCCTTTCGTTCCTCTCCCTTTGCCTGATAATTTCTGTCACAGGCAATCTGGAATCGGATAACCGAAATACCTGTCGGTGTAGTTCTAAGCTCGGGATCATAAGTCAATCTGCCCATAAGAACAACTGAATTAATCATCTTTTGCCCTCCGATTATTCGCCTTTAGCAACGATTAAAGAACGAAGAACACCGTCTGTGATGTTAATTACACGGTCAAGCTCTGCAGGGAATTTTTCATCGCTTGCGAAGTCAATAACCATATAATAGCCCTCTTTTTCGTAGTTGATAGGATATGCAAGTCTGCGTTTACCCCATGTTTCAACTTCGCCGAGAGTGCCATTTTTCTTAATGAGCTCGGTAAACTTTTCCTTAAGAACTTCAACCTGCTGGTCTCCGTTAGCAAGAGAGAAAACCATAACGATTTCATAATTTTTTAATGCCATTCTTCAGCACCTCCTTCTGGACATTATGGTCTGTATCTTCAATACAGACAAGGATTACCTTTGATTTCAAAGGCTTGGATATTATATCAAAAAAGAACCGTGCTGTCAAGAAAAACATCACAATTCTTTATTTATACATTATTGCACATATTTTAGCACATCTATTATATCCGTTATTACGGGAACATCAGGGCGTAAATCCCGGTCTTTAAACCAACCCCAGTTCATTCTTATAGCTTTCATACCTGATGTCAAAGCTCCCTGAATATCATTAACGGGATGGTCACCCACATAAACGCACTCATTTGTTTCAAGTCCTAATTTGTCGGCAGTATACTTAAAAAGTGCAGGGTCAGGCTTATGAACGCCTACATCACCGCTGACAACAACTATGTCGCAATACGGTCTGAGACCGCTTGTATCCATCTTATGATTCTGAAGAATTGACGGTCCGTTTGTTATAACTCCGGTTATATAACCTCTCTTTTTGAGTTCTTTTAAAAGAGGAAGAGAATTTGAAAAAATAACATTATGGTCGCCGAATTTCGTATCATAATGGTTAGCCAGGACTGTTTTTGAAGGAGCGTCCTTCCAACCCCACATATCAATAAGCCCCTGATACCATTTCTCACGGTTTACATATCCACCGTTGCCGGTTACTCGCATATCATTTTTTCTTTTTTCTCTTTCGGTGCTGTCGATTTCGGGACAATATTCCGAAAGAAATGTATCCATATATTTTTCAAACGCCGCAGTTCTGTCCTGAAGCGTCTCATCAAAATCAAACAATACTGCCTTTATCATACTCAAGCTGTTTTTTAAGCTCCTCTACAGATGAAAATTTCTTTTCTTTTCTTAAATACCTGATAAGCTCTATACGTAAATTTTTGTCATATAAGTCTCCGTCAAAACCGAAAATATGGGTTTCAGCCAAAGGCTCTTCAACCTGCCATGTGGGACGCAAGCCTATATTTGTAAATGACGGATACTCTTTCTCACCCACAAAAGTTTTGCTTTCATAGACGCCGAATTCAGGCACAATAAGTTCCTTCGGCAAATGCTGATTTATCGTGGGAAAGCCTATCGTTCTGCCTCTTTTATCCCCTCTTATGACAGGAGACTCAAAGGTAAAATTATAACCGAGCATTTTATTTGCCAGCTCAATTTTTCCGTCTCTGACAGCATTTCGTATTCTCGTTGAAGAAATAGGCTCTTTTTCAAAATCAAGATGCTCAAGAATTCTTACCCAGACATCCTTCTTTTCAAGATAATTTCTTAAATCCATTGCGCTCCAGGAAGCATTTTTTCCGAATCGGAAATTATATCCGCAAAGAACTATACCTGCACCGAATTTTTCGAGAAGAATTTTATTAATAAATTCTTCGCCGTCCATATTTTTAATTTCATCAAAATCGGCAAAAACCGTATTAGGATAAAATTTTTCAAAAAGACTTTTCTGAAGCAGTGAGAATTTATTATTTACGCTGTAAATAACGGTATTTTCCGCACCTGTTATAACGGTTTTATGAGCAAGATGCATACCGTCAAAATCTCCCAGCGCAACTGCTTTTCTCCCCTGCGAAATATTTATATTATTGTTATCTGCCATATATTTTCAATCACGTCTTACCAAAAGTCGTTTTACTGAAATTTCATTTTTTTCTTCGTCACATTCACCTAAGCCGAGAAATAACCCATCAGATGAACAGACACTGCATATTCCCTGTTTGGGAGGATTTTTTATTCTGTCCAAATCAAGTGCTCCGCCGTTTGAAAACCGCTTGGCCTGGGCAGGTGAAACATAAACACGTTTATAATCCTTAAATATTTTATCAACACTTATTACAATATCGTCAAAAGAAATGTTATTGTCTTTTCTCTTTTGAAGCTCATCAAGAGTTACACAATCATCAAGTGTAAATCCCATTGCCTGAGTTCTGACAAGAGAAGTCATAACCGCACCGCAGCCAAGCTCTCTTCCCATATCGTCAATAAGTGTCCTTATGTAAGTACCCTTTGAGCATAAAACATCTATGACATAACGGTTTTCAGAAGGATTGCAAAGCTCTTTTACAAGCTCAAGATTTTTAATCTCAACCTGTCTTTTTTCACGCTCTGTCTCAATACCCTGACGTGCCAGTTCATAGAGCCTCTGACCGTTTACCGACACAGCGGAATACATAGGCGGAAGCTGGTTGATTTTCCCTCTGAATTTATCAAGCACCGATTCAACATCATCAATTTTACAATCAACACTGTACTCACCCGTAACCTTGCCTGTAATGTCAAGTGTATCGGTGGTCTTTCCGAGCATAAATGAGGCTCTGTAGCCCTTGTCGCTGTCGGGAAGATAGTCAAGAAATTTGGTCGCACCGCCGAGCATTACAGGTAAAACGCCTGTCGCCATAGGGTCAAGAGTGCCTGTATGACCTGCCTTTTTCTCCCTGACAATACCTCTTACCTTTGCAACTGTGCCGAAAGAGGTTATGTCCCTGTCTTTATTTATGCAAATGATACCTGTCATTCAAGAAACTCCCTGCATTTTTCAACAAGCAGTCTCCTTGCTTCCTTGACATCACAGTCAAATTTGCACGCAGCTGCCTGAGCATGACCGCCGCCACCGAAGCATTTTGCAAGCTCAGCCGCATTTACCGTTTCAAAGGTACGCAGGGACGCTTTGCAGGTGCCGTCGGCTTTCTCGCGGATAGTTATGCCTATTTCAACACCCTCAATCTGACGGGTAAGCGGAGCAATAGCCTCTGTCTCCTGTTCATTTGAACCTGTCAGGTGATACATATCCTGTGTAATTGTGATAACTGCTACCTTTTCGTGTTCATAAAAGCGCATCGACTCAAGAGCAAGCCTTTCAAGTCTTGCGTAGGTCTTACTCTTTGTTTCAAACATAATGCGGTTGATTTTTCCGTTATCTGCACCGCATTCTATCAGCTCAGCCGCAACTCTGTAGGTCTGAGCGGTAGTTGAGTCATAACGGAAACAGCCTGTATCGGTAGTCAGCCCTGTATACAGACAATTTGCTATTCCCTTATTTATATCAACACCGAGAGCAAGCACCACATCATACATTATCTGACACGCCGCCGGTACATCTTCAAGAAGAAGATACTCGGCATATTCCGTATTTGTGGAATGGTGGTCAATGCACAAATCTATATGAGGATACTCGCCTTCAAGCTCCCCGAGAAGATTTACTGTGGCAACATCTACAGCAACAACATAATCAGGCTTGAATTTTATGGGAACTACATCTTCAAAAAGATAACTGTATTTTTTTGGAATTTCATCTGCATTTACAACAGCACAGATTTTTCCTATTTCCATAAGTGCTCTGCACAAAGCAAATCCGCTGCCGAGTGTATCTCCGTCCGGGTTGGCGTGAGTCAGAATGACAATATTGTCCTGCCTTTTCAGAAGCTCGGCACATTTTTCAACATCAATCTTCATTATTTATTTCCTTGATTTTTTCAAAAAGATTCATACCTTTTTCAATGGAATCGTCAGCAATAAATTTTAATTCCGGGCTTTTGCGCAAATGGAGACGTGTACCTAACTGTTTTCTGATAAAGCCCTGTGCGCTTTCAAGTCCTTTTATGGAGCTTTTAGCAGTCTCGATACCCTCCATTGCGCTGATATATACTTTAGCGTAGCTTAAATCATTGCTGACTTCAACCTTTACAACAGTCAGCATGCCGCTTATTCTCGGGTCCTTAAGCTCACGCATTATTGATATAATCTCTCTCTTTATATCCTCGGATATTCTGTCAATATGAAAACCTGCCATAATTAATCCCTGTATTCCTCAACAACATACGCCTGAAGAATATCGCCTGCCTGAATATCGTCCCAGCCGTCAAGACTGATACCGCATTCGTAACCGGAAGAAACTTCCTTAACCTCATCCTTGAAACGCTTGAGGTTTGCAAGCTTGACATCTGCAATCTGCTTGCCGTTTCTGACAACTCTTACCTTGCCTTCACGGCGGATTGTACCGCTTGTAACAAGAGAACCTGCAATAGTACCTGCTGAGGATATTTTATAAACCTCTCTTACTTCAACCTCACCTGTGTCAACATCACGGTACTTAGGTGCTCTCATACCTCTCATGGCATTTTCTATGTCTTCAATAGCGTCGTAAATAATATCGTATGATTTAATTTCAATACCGTCACGCTGGGCATTATCAGCGGCAATCTGGTCTATGCCTGTATTAAAGGCAACAATGATTGCATTTGAAGCATTGGCAAGCATTACGTCACTTTCGTTTACGGCGCCAACTGCACCGTGAACAATTTTAACTCTGACCTCGTCGTTCTCAATTTTGAGAAGCGACTGCTTAACTGCCTCAACAGAGCCCTGAACATCAGCTTTGATGATGATGTTAAGCTCCTTCATTTCACCCTCCTGAAGAGTATCAAAGAGAGTATCAAGCGTAACCTTCTGGAAGAGCTTGAACTCCTCCTCCTTAGCCTGAGTTTTTCTCTGTTCAACAAGAGCTCTTGCCAGCTTCTCGTCTGAAACCGCATTGAACTCATCACCGCTCATAGGAGCAGAATCAAGTCCCATAATCTCAACAGGAACAGACGGACCTGCAGATTCAATAGGATTACCGTGGTAATCATTCATTGCTCTTATTCTACCGACTGCCGTTCCGGCAACAACGATATCACCTGCATTAAGAGTACCGTTCTGAACAAGAAGTGTTGCAACGGGACCTCTGCCCTTATCGAGTTTAGCTTCAATAACAACGCCCTTAGCCGTTCTTTCGGGATTTGCCTTAAGCTCGCCCATTTCCGCAACAAGAAGTATCGTTTCAAGCAGTTTATCAATACCCATTTTTGTTTTTGCGGAAACCGGCACACAAATAACATCTCCGCCCCATTCCTCGGGAACAAGCTCATGCTCTGTAAGCTGCTGCATAACTCTGTCGGGATTTGCTCCCTCTTTATCCATTTTGTTAATGGCAACAATTATTTCAACACCTGCTGCTTTTGCGTGGTTGATAGCTTCTACTGTCTGAGGCATAATGCCGTCATCTGCTGCAACAACAAGAACTGCTATATCGGTTGCCATTGCACCTCTTGCTCTCATAGCTGTAAATGCCGCGTGACCGGGGGTATCAAGGAAGGTGATTTTTTCACCGTTTATCTCAACCTGATAAGCACCGATTGCCTGGGTAATTCCGCCTGCCTCGGTTGCGGTTATATCCGTATCTCGAATTGCGTCAAGAATAGAAGTCTTACCGTGGTCAACGTGTCCCATTACACAGACTACAGGAGGTCTTGTAACTGCATTTTCATCGTCCTCAACCTCTTCTTCAATAATCTGCTCTTCAATAGTAACCTCAACCTTATGCTCTACCTTTGCACCAAGCTCTGTTGCAACAATCTCGGCAGTATCGAAATCAATAATCTCATTTACATTTGCCATAACACCGAGAACCATCAGCTTCTTGATAACCTCGGTAGCAGTCATACGAAGAAGACTTGCAAGGTCGCCGACAGTAATTTCATCGGGAACCTGAATAGTGATATGCTGTTTCTTTCTCTGTTCTGCGATACGTGCAAGACGCTGAGCCTCTGTTTCTTTCTTTGAACGGGCATGGATACCCTGAGGCTTTTTCTTTCTGTACTGCTTGGACTTCTGATTAAGCTTCTGCTTTTTCTGATAATCCTTCATCTGTGAAGCAGGAGCAATATCCTCATATTTCTGATTATACTTTTCAAGGTCGACGTTATTTACACGTGTATCAACGTGTCTTGCTTCCCCCTTAGTTCTTGCCTGAGGAGTACTGTTAGCCTTTTTCTTGGCCTTTTCCTCGGCACGCTTTGCAGCCTGCTCCGCCATCTGAAGAATAGCAGCCTGACTCTGATGCTTTTTATTTTCAGGCTTCTTTTCAGTAGATGTTTCCTTCTTTTTCGGAGCTTTCTTCTCAGTCTTGTGTCCTGCTGAAAAATAAGAATCAAAGCTGTCAACACTGCTGTCGGCTGTGAGCTTATCAAGAATTATGTTAAGCTCATTTTCCTCAAGAACAGTATTTGCTTTTTTTGCAGGACCTTCACAATACTCGGAAAGAAGATTTATAATATCCTTGTTATTTTTACCGAAATCATTTGCAATATCGGAAACCTTAACCTTAATTACCATACGCAATTCCTCCTGTGTTAAAGTTATCGCTATTAATAGATACCGAAATTTTATAATACATACAATAAACAGTAATCTGACTGCTTAACGGATTTTTCGCCGCCGATGAGCCGTCATTAATCAGTATCAGTTAAAAGTGAAATTATTTTTTTTGAAAAATTTTCATCATTTACGGTAAGCACTCCTGCTTTATATCCCACAAAACAATGTATTTCTTCAATAGTAATCTCTGTTTCAAAAAAGGGTATATCAATGCTGTGAAGTTCAAATGTTTTTCTGAATTCCTTTATCAGCCTTGGTGAAACATCGGCACAGAAAATAATCATATAAGCCTTTTTATTGAAAAGTGCCTGAAGCGCCATATCGTGACCCATTGAAAGTTTGCCGGCTCTTCTGGCAAGCCCCAGCATTGAAAGTGTTTTATCCTTGTGCATTTTTCATTTCTTCTTCCATTTGACTGTAAATCTCATCACTTATCTGTACTGACAATTCACGCTCAAATGCTTTTTTCTTTCTCGCTTTTGCAAGGCAGTCGGGATTTTTGCAAACATATGCGCCTCTGCCTGACTTCTTTCCCGTAAGGTCAAGAGAAACCTCGCCCTCGGGACTTCTCACTACTCTTACAAGAGTTCGCTTGTCAAACATTTCCCCGCAGCCCTTGCACATTCTTAAAGGAATTTTTTTAGTTTTCATACTGTTGCCGATCCTTCAAAAAATCCCGATTCGGGCTTAATATCAATTTTCCATCCTGTCAGCTTTGCGGCAAGACGTACATTCTGACCCTTATTACCGATAGCCAGAGAAAGCTGGTCGTCAGGAACAGTGGCACAGCAGGATTTTGCTGATTCGTCAATAATCTCAACATTGCAAACCTCTGACGGAGCAAGAGCCGCCGACACGTATTCGGCAGGATCTTCGCTGAACTTAACGATATCAATTTTTTCTCCGCCGAGAGCCTCAACTATATTTGATACTCTCTGACCTCTCGGCCCTATACAAGCGCCTACAGGATCTACGTCATCATCCTTTGTAAGAACTGCAATTTTAGTCCTTGAACCTGCCTCACGTGAAACCGATTTAATTTCAATAGTACCGTCAAAAATTTCAGGAACCTCCTGCTCAAAGAGACGTCGTACAATTCCGGGATGAGTTCTTGAAATCATAACCTTCGGAGCTTTTCCGCCGCCTTCCTTTACGTCAACAACGTATACCTTAACATTGTCGCCTTCTTTAAAAATTTCTCCCGGAACCTGTTCCGTTTTCGGAAGAATTGCGGTATTTTTACCGATTGTGAGTATTACGTTTCCGTTTAACGGGTCGATTCTTTCAACCTTACCGGTAAGAAGCTCCTGACTCTTGGATTTAAACTCCTGAATCATCATTCCTCTTTCGCCCTCACGAATACCCTGACGGATAACGTGCTTTGCCGTCATTGCAATAACACGGCTGAAATCCTTTGTCTTAAGAGGAATGTCAACAGTTTTGCCGACCTTTGCAGACTTGCGTATAAGCTGTGCCTGCTCAAGAGTCAAATCAGTATCCTCGTCCTCAATTTCTTCAACAACATTCTTTGTAACGTAAAGTTTTATTTTCTGCTTCTCGGGGTCTATTTCACAGTGAACAATATCCTTACCGTTAAATTCATGCTTAGCGGCAACCACAAGAGCCATTGAAATTTTTTCGTAAAGATACTCCTCGGAAATTCCCTTTTCGTTTGCTACTGCTTTTACTGCGTCAAAAAATTCCTTACTCATTTTCCTATCATCCTTTCACAACAGGGTTTTAAATTCTTTTAAATCTCTTTATTGAAATCATTAATATCAAAATCGTCAAGTTTAACATATGACGTATCTTTTTTATTTATTCTCAGTTCTTCTCCGTCGGGAAGCAAAACAGTTATCTCTCCGTTTTCATAAGCCGTAAGTTTCCCTTTAAAATCCCTGACCTTTTCAATGGGACGTATCAGTCTCAGCATAACATCAGAGCCGATATATTTTTCAAAATGCTCGTCAGTTGCAAGCTCTCTTTCAATCCCCGGTGAACTGATTTCCAAAAGATAGCTCTGGCTGATTGGGTCGGCATCATCAAGAGGTTTTGTCACTGCATGGGTAAGGTCAACACAATCGTCAATTGACACTCCGCCCTGCTTGTCAATGAAAATTCTCAGATACCAGTCTGTTCCCTCTTTGACAAACCTTATATCCCAAATATCAAGTCCCAGCTCCTGTGCAAAGGGAGTTACTATTTCCCTTACCCTTGAGACAGTATTTCCTTTTCCTGCCAAATAAAAACCTCCAATGCTCAGCCGTTTTCACATCAATAATAACAAGAGAGCGGACCCTTCGGTCCACTCTCAATCGGCTGATAATCTTACACAAATATAATATCACAAAAAATTGTTTTGTCAAGACATAATTTATATTATATATTTATATCAAAGAAGCTTCTCAAGTCCCTTTGAAGAATATTCCTCGCCGTTACGCTTTTTAATGAGCTGCGACATAAGAAGATTTACATTTTTACGTGTCATAGGATAGAAAATAAGGGCAATAATGCAGATACCTATTGCTACGGCAGGAAATACTGTTGAAATATTCTCCATACCGTCGATTATTGCCGGGTCGGTAACCTTGGTGATAAGCGATTCCTTTCCTGCAATATCCTTTGAGGAGTCGTATCCGTAAAGGGAAAGGAACTGTCCTGCCATAAGAATACCGAAGGCAGAGCCGAATTTTTGTATAAGCTGAGGCAGTGCAGTTATAATTGACTCGTGTCTCTCACCTGTTTTAAACTCGTCAAGCTCAACCAAATCATAGCTCATTGAGTAGAACAGGGTCCAGAACGTGCCTGCACCGATACCAAGAAGTGCAGCGCATATTACCGCCATAATTCTGAAACCGCCCACCGTAACATCAAGACCTACAAATTTACATATAATCTCCCCTGCAAAAGTAAGGGAAAGGAAAATTATGCAGGCAAGACGTCTGTCGGTTTTAACTGCCGTCTTTTCAACAATAGGAACAATTATTCCCATTGAAACTACCATTGAAATGATAACATAGACTATACCTGTATCGTAATCCATACCTATACAGTCAACAACCATATAAGTAAGATTAGACTGAATCATAGATGAACCCGTCAGGAAAAAGAATACAAAAACAAGGAATATTCTTGCGGCTCTCATATTAAGTATCGAACCGAAAGCCTTAAAGGTTTCCTTAACGGAAATTTTCTTCTCTCCTGCAACAGCAGGCTTCGGGGTATAAACGCCGTTAAGTGATTTTACACAGATAAATCCGAGAGTTACCGCCATAATGCTTATCAATGCGGCGATTACAGCATAGGAATTGCTTGCATATTTTTCTGTCAGAAGAATAGCAACAGTAGGTACAAGTGCAGGTAAAACATTACCGAGACCTACCGCAGCGGCATTTACAAGAGAAGCTGTTGAGCGGATGTTTGTTCTTTCGTCATAATCCTCGGTAAGCTCAGGAACAATTGCATAATACGGGATTGTATACATGGTATAGAAAACCCAGATAAGCATTGATATCAATGTATAAAGCAAAATTTTTGCAAACTGGGTTGAAAATCCTGCGCCTATAGAAGTCCACGCAACAATAAAAACAAGTCCGAGCGGAACAAGGGACATTTTCATCACACGTCTTTTGTCCACCCCGCCTCTGTCGGTATAATTTCCTATAATAGGATCGGTTACAGCATCCCATGCTATTGAAATAAAAATCACCAAAGAGCTATATTTCGGTGATATTCCTACTATCTCATTCAGAAAAGTTAAATAATATGTATAAAACATATTATAAATAAGGGACTCGGTAAATATTCCGAAAGCATAACCCATCTTTTTCTTTTTTGTCAGAACTCCTGCCATAGCAATCACTCCTAAAATCTAAGCAAGCGAGACATCCTCCTTGGTAATTTAATTATACGTCATCAGCTTTTATTTTTCAATAATATTAAGAAGAAATATTATATACGTAAAATCTGCGTTAAATGTTTTCATAATTATTGACAGCATAAATACGCAATGATAAAATAATAATTGATATCGGGGCGCCTGAGCATATAAACTAACAGCTTATGCGTCCCTTTTTTACCGAAAAAGGGGAGGAAAAATAAATGAAATTTAATTCCGACGGTAAATTCAAAATTATGCAGATTACCGATATGCAGGAAATTCCTGCAATATCCGCTGATACTCTTAATCTGCTTGAAGCAGCTGTTGAAGCCGAAAAGCCCGACCTTGTTATTTATACGGGAGACCAAATAAAAGGCTACGGCGTAACCTATAAAGGAAAAGGCAGGGAGCTTGAAAAGGCTGTTGCGAAAACAATAAATTCCCTTTTAGAGCCTGTTACGAAAAGGAATATTCCCTTTGCCGTAACCTTTGGCAATCACGACAGACAGGTTGGAATTTCAAACGCAGACCAGTTCAATGATATTTACAAGGCTCTGCCAAACTGTATCGGTGAGCAGGCAGACGGTATTGACGGAGGAGGAACATATAATATTCCTATCAAAGCCTCTGACGGCTCCGATAAAGATATATTTAACATTTACCTTTTTGACAGCGGCACTGATGCAAAGGGCGGCGGCTATGAACCCTTTGACAAAAACATTGTCGAATGGTACAAAAAGACACGTGATAATTTAAAAGCTAAAAACGGCAATTATGTTTCTTCAATAGTATTCCAGCACATTCCTATGCCTGAGTATTACAATGTTTTAAAGCGTGTTAAAAAAACCGAAAAAGGTGCAATAAGAGCCTTCAGAACTCATAAAAACGAATATTATAAGTTAGGAGACACCTGCCGAAAGGGCGATATGCTCGAAGAACCTCCCTCAATCCCCGACATTAACAACGGCGAATTTGATGCAATATCGGAAAAGGGAGACGTTCTCGCAGTATTTGTCGGTCACGACCATAAAAACAGCTTTGTCGGAAGATACAAAAATGTTGATTTAGGCTTTACACAGTCATCCGGCTTCAATGTTTACGGCAACAGAACAAAACGGGGAGTCAGATGTTTTATTCTTGATGAAAGCAATCCGTATAAATATGAAACATATACACGCACTTATGACGAGCTTGTAGGCAAAAAAGTCAGCAAACCTGTTTTTGACTATCTTTCAAGCAAGGCGCCTGCTACTGTCGATGCCGCAATACCAATGATTATCAAAACAGTTTCCGGTATTGCACTGACAGCAATTCTGATAATTCTGCTTACAAAACTGCTGTAACGGAGGATAAAAAATGAGCGAGAAGAAAAAGGCAAACGCATTTACAAAATTCACGGAAAAACACGCAGAAATCTGGAAATTTATAAAATTTTCCATCGCAGGCGGCGGCTCATCTGTTATTGAACTGATTGTTCATATGATTCTGCTCAATACGGTTTTTGCCGCTATGACAAACGAGCCTGTTACAAACAGTGCTCTTAATATGATAGGTATTACATCAAAAGGCTATCTTTTCACATATCTGATTTCAACCACTATCGGTTATGCCATTGCATTTATCCTTAACAGAAAAATCACCTTTAAGGCAGACGTAAATCCAACTGTCAGTATGATACTCTATGCAATTATGGTTGTATTTACAATTTTTGCAAACGGCTGGATAGGCTCTGCAATGACAACCTTTGCGCAATCTCATAACCTGACGGGAAATTTTTGGGATTTGATAATCAAGCTTATCGGTATGGCTATACCGACGCTTTGGACATACCCCTGTAACCGCTTTGTTATACACAGAAAGAAAAAATCAACCATAGAGGCTGAAAAAGCGGCTAAGAAAGAAAAAGAAAATAACGGCTGAAAAATTATGCGGTTCCCCTCCCTTTCACAAGGGAGGCTTTTTTTCTTAACATAATGGTATTGAAAAATTCTTATGCTTTTTTCAATTTTAGTGTTGCTTTTCAGTATTATAAAAAGTATTGCTGATGAAAGGAGGAAATTATGAGCCATAGCTATGACGAAGTTGAAACAATAAAGCGAAACAGCAATACAGTCTACCGTCTTGCCTTTTCACAAACAAGAAATAAGAATGACGCTGATGACATATATCAGGAGGTTTTTCTGCGTTATCTCAAACGAAAGCCCGTTTTTGAAAGTGATGAACACGAAAAGGCTTGGTTTATAAGAGTAGCTCTTAACTGCAGTAAAACGCATTTAAAATCCTTCAGAAATCCTAAGTTTGAAGAACTGGACGAAAACTTTGAAGCCGAAGAGGTAAACAGTGAGGACTTAAGTTTTGCACTTGACAGACTGCCTAAAAAGTACCGTGCAGTTATTCACCTGTTCTACTACGAGGATATGAGCGTCAGCGATATTGCAAAAGCTCTTGATTTGAAAGAAGGAAACATAAGAATGTTACTGACAAGAGCAAGACGAAGGCTGAAAGAAATTTTGGAAAAGGAGCAATACGTATGAAAAAAGAATACAAGAAATTATTCAACGAAATAGAACCTGACGAAAAACTGCTTGACAGTGTTCTTGACAAAGCGACAGAAAAAAGAACGCCTATGATTTGGAAAAAAGCAGGAGCTGTTGCTCTTGCAATGGCAATTCTCTTAGGCGGCGGAGGATATTTTGCATTAAACCGCGGCAATGACGATATACTAACCGAAACAGACAGTACTTTATCTTCAGCACCTCTTAGCTTCTCCATAGTTGCCTACGCTAAAGACGGTGATGAGAGTGATAAAAAAACACTCAGTGAAAAAGATATTACTCTTATGAACTATAAAATCAGTGTAGAAAAAGAAGATGACGGCTATGCTGTAAACGGAAGCTCTGAAACGGGCTTTTCAATAAATGCCGATGATATCAGTGAGGTGAATTTTTCCTGCGATGGCGGTACTTTTGACTATGTAGACGGACCGCTGCAAAAATGTATGCTTGACCAAGGCGCATACTACAGCATTATAATCCCTATCACAGATGAAGAAAATGAAGAATATTTGAATCTTTGCAAAGAAAACGACGGTTATTATCCCGAAAGGAAGTATTTCAAAACCCTTATGGAGAGGAATGATTATTCCGAATACTTTAAGGGGAAAAACAAAAATCTTGATGAATACGCAATTTATTACTCAGACAAAGATGATTATATGAATGAAAACCAGTTTTTGCTTATAGAGGACTCTGAAGCTCTTAAATACTGGACACACAATGTAAAAGAGTTTACGGCAAAAACCTACAACGATAATGATGTAATAAGCGACATAACATATTTTCCCGATATGGCAACAGATTATCTGCTTGATCACCCGGACACACCGTATAATAAACTGCCTTCTGACGAAATAACCATTACGGTTAAATTCAAATCAGGACAGAGCATAACAAAAAAACTCAATGTTTCTTTCAATAAAGACGGCAATATGCAGTTTGAATATATAAAGTAAAAATGAGAAAACAGCAGGATTGTGGGACCTGCTGTTTTTTTTGTATAAAAAGATTTATAAACCTTAAAAAATAATAATCGGTTACAACAAGTGTATCCGATTATTATTGTAAAGATGATATAAAATAGATACCTTTGAAAATTTGTTGTGAGGGCTTGAACCAACACAAAAATAAGTGCATCTATTTTCATACGATATAAAAAGTTATATATCCCAAAAATCACTTGATGGTAAAAGAAATATATGTTCTTCAGACAAACCAAAAGATAGCAATGAATCTTTCAAACAATGTTTCTCTTCATTTTGATAATAATAAACATTCCATTTGGCATTAGAATTTATAGAATTCATTACCGTTTTAAAATAAGGCATATCTACTTTTCCAAGTGAATGACCTATTATATTGACAAAATTAACATTTTCGAGTTTTTGAAAGAAGCTCATTTTCTGAAAAATTATTTTCTCTGTATTCTTAAAGGTTCTTTCATAAAAATCGGCAATAGCATTATATATACTCTTTGAAGCTTCATCAAACTCTTCATCAGCCTTTGATGCCATTACACGATATTTATTAATTACCTCCGTATTACCATGTCCAAGAACAGGACTACCATCACTCCCTGATACTCCACCATGAATATGTAGTATGTTGCTATATGGTATTTCATATATTCTTTCTAAAGTATTAGTATAATTAAAAGTTAAAAAGAAGTCTTCTTGATTTCTAAATATTTCTTTGCATTTAGGCTTGACCTTGTTTAATCTAACTCTGCTACAAACTCGTACTGCTCTTTCCAATAATTATTCATTGTATCTTCAATGCCGTAAAGACCGCCATCTAAATCTAACTCACCAACAATTGACTGAGAAAAATCAAGCATATTGCTTTCGTTTGCATAACCAAGATTATATTCGATATATTGCCACAACTGCTCTTTATGTTATAATATATATAAGTAAAATGCTGTACTTACCATTAAAGAGATAAAGGGATTGAAATACAAATTTATAGTGTTTAGCTGATAATTTGTGTTTTACGGTAAATATATGATCCAGTCATTAACTTCATTCGATTTTGCATTATCATATGCTCATGCATTTCGGGTATTGCTTAATAAGCATTATGCTCTCGTTTATCCGGGAATTATCAAGATTTTTCTTTGATAGTACCACTTATGTCTATTGGCGGTTTTGCTTGTGAATTATTCATGAAATCGCTAGTAGACAAAAAGTTAAAAACGCATAAATTATATTCCGATTTATATAAGAATTTAGACACAAATACATCCAATGAAATTGAAACTATCGTTGTACAATGTATGCGCCTCAAGAAAAATAAACCTGATTATGATAGCTTAACATTTAAATCTGACTTTATGAAACAAGATAGACTTTTTGAGGATTTTCGCTACCTTTATGAACCAAAGAAAGATAAACCACAAGTGGTGTATAATATAGACTTTACTGAAGTCCTTGTTTCGGCACCGCAGACAATATGTGAATTAAAATTTGGGAAACGACCTATAACAGAAATACAAAATGGCATTTAAGAGAAATGATTCATGAATAGATTATTTATAATAGGAAACGGATTTGACCTTGCTCATAATTTAAAGAGTTCTTATTGGTACTTTAGAGAATATCTAAGAAAATATGCTGAAAACTTTCTTAGTGAATTTGAAAAAATGTATGGTTATTATCCGGTTAATGAAGATGATTGGCATTTAGGAAAGAATAAAAAATTATTAATTAAAAACAGAAATGAAAAGATATACAATCCTATTTTTCAATAAACTATCAAATTGTTATCCCGATTGACGAGCAAAAAAATAAAAAGATGTAATTGAGACAGCATATAAAACAGAGTTTCCTTTTATGAATCAGATAGATATCCTTTCTCGGTTGCAATAGCAATCACCATTCCAAAAACATTTTGCCTAATTTTCGAAATCTGCTTTTTTAATATTTCGCTCTATTTAAAAACCGTGTTTCTCAGTTAAGAGAGACACGGTTGAATGTTTGCTGTGTATAGAATTTCTATTCATCAAACTTGATTTTTTCTTTTTTGCATAATGACATAAACCTGCCTTTTGATGAAATATGCGGTTTGGATAATCCTTGCTCCCATCTGTAAATTGTTTGTTCGGTTACACCAATTTCTTTTGCCATATCTGAACGGGAAAGGTACAGCTTTTTCCGAACGAATAAAACCTGTTGCGCAAATGTCATAATGTTTCTCCCTGAGGCATCTTATCTGACAAACTATTGTCATAACAAACAGCCTTTGCCAAATCGAAAACCGCCGTCTTTTCCTCTTTCAATATCTTTCCCGGTACACGATATAATTTATCTTTATTCCAATCCAGTCTGCTGTATAAAACAGCACATAATGACTTGCTGTAAACAACCATTTCACCGTTATAAGAATACAGATTCTTCGGGACAGTAAAAGAAGTAAAAGTTTTTCTGTGATAGGGTTCAACCGCAAGTAAAGTACCCTCTTCATTAACCGAAAACCTTATAAATTCAGGATTATCCATCAGTCTGATGGTTTCTTTGAAAATCCGAATACTTCCGCTTGTAAGACGAACTGATATAAAAGTATTTTTATCCATTTTCTTTCACCATTTTGCTGCCGCTCCAAACCTCATAATGTGAAAAATCAAAAAGTATCATTAACTTCTTATCACATTGTACAAGTTTACCGGGTGTACGGTAATGATACTGTGGTTCAAGTCCCCATGATTTAAATATCTGCCTTGCAAACATAGTACATTCAATCCTGTTATATTTATACTTTTTACTGCCTCTGATCCACTGCACAGCTTCCTTATCTTTTGACGGAACGGGCATAATAGCTATACTCTTTGCTTTTTCATTTACATAAATCTCTATACATTCGCAATTATTTAGTGCGTCGTGCGAAGCGGTATTGAAAGCAACTGCTGATTCCCATATTGTCATCATTGGTTCTGTCAGACGACTGAAGTATTTTCTTTGTACAACCTGAAATCCGTCTAATGAAACTGTTTTAATACCGATATCATATGCCATTACATTTCACCTGCCTTTCCTGTAGAAATATAGCCTTCTGCTAAATCTATTTTATAGGCTTCCTCATGCTTTTCAACAGGAACACCGAAACACTCCCTCCAGTCTTCCGGAAGATACGCACGGCTTTTTCTTTTGCCTGTGTTTACGAAAAGCTCAAAATCATTCAGCTTAAACAGATATAATGCTTCATTATCCGATATGGCAGGCTTTCCCAGCATCTTATAACGGTACTGCTTATCCCAGTTCATAAGTTCAAAAAGCTTTGCAGCAAATATCTGACAAATCATATCACGGTTACGGATTTCTTTTTCTCCGCCACCCGTAGCCCATCTTAAAGAGTCAGGAGCATCCGCTTCACAGGGACGAATTATCAATCTCTGCTGTTCGGGATGTATCAATAACTGAATATGCGTAACGCCCGGAAATCTTCTCAAACACGCCATATTAAACTTAATTCGATTTTCCCAGACTGTAACCGCAGGCTCTCTTGTATGCGCAAACAATTCGGCTTTTGTCACTTGAAATCCTGCTAAATTTACAATTTCCTTTTCTTCTGATTCAGAAATTTGCTCCTGTATGTTTTGAAAAGCTTGTGTATTTTCATCAATCATCTTCTTTACCTGCCTTATGTTTCAAATTTTCTGCAAACCGTAATACTTCTGCACCATTCATAACTTTAAACGGAAGTTGTCCTTCAACAGGACGGCTTTTTTCATTTGCCTTTAAACTTGTATCTTTCGGCAAATAATACAACATATTATCCATACTGAAATTATAAAATTCTTCACCAAAGGAATTTCCCCATTCTTCAGGACAAATGTCAATCTTCCTATGTACGGTTTTATTAGTATTTTCAACTTCTTCCGTTACGGTTATGTTCGGCATTGCATTTAATAAATTGAATATTACAATTTGCTCACTGCCTTTTTCAATTAAAGTTCCGAAAACTTTATACATATAATCGGGAAACCAGTCCATAATCTGATATAATGTATTACAAAAGTGCGAGCAGATAATTGTTTTTGCCGCCATGGGCTGCCCTGTATTTCGGTGCCATGGAATACAATACATATTATCTTTTGAACACGGTCTGATTGCAATTTTCCGTTGTGTCGGGTGAAGCAGCAGCTGAACATAATCGGCAAAATCAAATTTTCTCGTACAGGTACAATTAAATGTGATTTTATCTTTACCAAAAGATATTACGGGAAGCTCTGAGCGTGCGGTCAAAAACTGTCCTCTTACTACCTGATAACCTGTTAAATCAAACCTGCTGAAATAGTTTT
>CAZHSE010000011.1:0-62694 GCA_964535085.1 uncultured Bacteroides sp. | reverse complement strand
GCATTGCATAGCCTGTCTGACGGCAAGCCATAACGTCTGAATGGTCACCGAAAATATTAAGAGCATGAGTAGATACGCAACGTGCTGATACATGGATAACAGATGGAATTAACTCACCTGCAATCTTGTACATATTAGGAATCATAAGGAGCAATCCCTGTGAAGCAGTATATGTGGTGGTCAAAGCACCTGCAGACAGTGAACCGTGAACAGCACCTGCTGCACCTGCCTCAGATTCCATCTCGGCAACCTTAACAGTCTGTCCGAAAATGTTTTTTACTCCTTTTGCCGCCATAGCGTCGGTTTCCTCAGCCATGTTTGATGAAGGAGTAATCGGATAAATTGCGGCAACTTCTGTGAACGCATAACTTACGTGTGCAGCAGCACTGTTACCGTCCATAGTTTTCTTTTTTCTTGCCATAGAACTTCCTCCTAAAATTAAATAAATAAAATACAATTTAAGAGCTCAGCGATATAAAATCACTTAACCTTACTAATTATATCACTAAGGCACTCTAAATTCAATGATAAATATTACATAAATACAAAAAAGACATTTGAATTGTCTATTTATTCTTTTGTTTTCGATTGAAACAGAATCTTATCAAGGTTTCTTTTCAGAATTACAAAATAAAGCAAAGAGCCAAGTATAAGCAAGACTCCAAGCTCACCCAAGGCTACTAACCCTCCCTGGACAAGAAAATCCAAAAAATTAAACTTCCCGTCTATGAAAAACACCTCAATCTCCCAGCCTATGATAACCCCATTAAAAAGAGCAGGCATAAGCATTGAAAAAAGAGGATAATTTTTAATTCTGACATTTCTCAGAAAGTAAATAGACAATGCGGCACCTAATGTTGCCAGAGAACCGAAAATCATATCAAGAGGCAGACCTGCACCGATATTGCAAATATTTGAAACAACACAGCCAAGTGTAAGCCCCGGTATTGCGGCAGGGGTAAACAGTGCCAGAACATTCAGTGCTTCAGACACTCTGAACTGCACGGCGGCAGAGGTTGTCCCGGGAAGAAGAAAATTCTGGGCGTAGGTGAGAGCCGCATATAAGGCGGCAATAATTGCTGTCTGTACGATAAATGTAACCTTTTTGTTCATAATTCAATTTGCTCCTTAGTTTTGTTTTTAGAAGCTCCGAAAAAACGGAACTGGTCAGGATGTTGCGAACTGACACAAGTATTATAGTTTATGAAAGGACAAAAATCAACATTTATTTTTACAAAACAAAAACTGCCCCAAAGCTATGGGACAGTCTGAAATCATTATATTAATATTTGATATCCGAAATGATTTTTTCCATTTCTTCCATTTTGTTTTCCATATCTGCAACAAGAGCAAACTGGCATCTTGCACGAACAAGGTTATGCTCGGGATAAGCGGTTTTGAAATATGTATCACCGTTAATATAGTCGGTAAGAAATCTCATACCGCACTCAAAGGTCATCAGCTTTGCAGAAAAAGCAAGATTATCAATCTCACACTGATTAAAGCTTGCACCTGCCTGACTTAAAAATCCCTCGGCATATGCCTTGAAATAATCAAGGTCTATTGCAACCTTATGAGTATCTTTCTCATCCTCTGCACAGGTATTCGCTCCGAATCTGATAGAGTCGCCAAAATCATAAAGAGCAAGTCCCGGCATAACGGTATCAAGATCAATAACACAAATAGCATCGTCGGTAGCCTCGTCAAACATAACATTATTTAGCTTAGTATCGTTATGCGTAACCCTGAGAGGAAGCTCTCCTGCATTTATCAAATCAACAAGTTTTGAGCAATCGCCCTTTCTCGCTTTTACAAACTCTATTTCCTTCTGACAGGTATCTGCTCTGCCGGAGATGTTTTTCTCAAGAGCAGGAATAAACTCATTTTCAAATCTCCATATTGTATTATGAAAATTAGGAATAGTCTCATTAAGCGTTTCGGCAGGAAAATCGGAAAGATATTTTTGAAATCTGCCAAAAGCAATACCGCTTTTCTTAAACACCTCAGCGCTGTCAACGCTGTCGTGGCTTATACTCCTGTCAACAAATCTGTAGGCACGGTAGCAGGAGCCGTCAGAATCCTTATAATACTTTTTATCATCAAAGGTTTTGATAAAATGCAGAGTTTCTCTGCTGGGATTACCGCCGTTTTCTTTTATTATATTTCGGAGAAATGAGGTAACTGCAAAAATATTATCCATCAGGCCGTCAATATCTTTAAACACATTTGTGTTCACCTTTTGGATAATATACTGCCTGATAACACCGTCAACAGAATAGGTTGCAAGATAAGTAACATTAATGTGTCCGGAGCCGAACACCTTGCATTCAACCAAATCACCTTTAAATTTAAATTGTTCAAGAATATTATTGATATTTTCCATAACTGCTCCTCCTGATTATTACAATTTTACCACAAAACAGAAATATATGCAATATGTTAAAATACCGCTAAACCTTTGCTTCTCTTTTACGTGTAAGCTCGATACATTCTTTTCCCGTCACATGTTCAATTTCAATTTCGACACAGCAAAGCTGTTTTAATGCATTTTCTATTTCTCTGCGGGCAAATTCCATATCGCAGTTATATTTTAAAGCAAGTTTTTCCGCCGCATCGGAAATCTCTTTTTCATCTTCAAGTATTCTTGCTCTGCCGAAAAGAACGGCACTGCTGAAATACGTAGTCAGCTTATCAACGCAGACGTCATCCTTATCAACAACACAAAATGAAACCTTGCTGTTTCTTTTCATTGCATCTATTTTATATCCTGATTTTGCACAGTGAAAATATATTTTTCCGCTGTCATATACGTAATTTATCGGTACAGTATAGGGATACCCATCATCACCTGATAAACCGAGTACAGCTGTTTTTCCTTTCTTCAGAATCCGGACAGTTTCTTCTGTACTTAACTGCTGACTTTTTCTTCTCATTTCACGGAACATATTTACACCTCATAATTTGGTATAATTATACTTTACTACATTATTACGGCATCGTCAACAGCAAAAAAGTTTCCCATTTTGTATACGAATAATTTCTGATTTTTCACTTTAATGTGCTGAAATTAAAAAAATGCTTGACAATTTGTTTTTGCGGTGATATCATGTGAGTAAGCTAAAACCGATGAGAAAGAGTAAGTAAGTTTTTTACCGCTTTTCAGAGAGCTGCACATTGCTGTGAGTGTGGCAGGTAAGGGGAAAACCGAATGGGCTTTTGAGGGCGAACCGAAATTATATTAGGTGAGACGGAGATGACGCTTCGTTAAAAAAGGTCTGCGCATGATAGTGCGTGCAGAGGGGGTACGATATGTACCAAGCAGGGTGGCACCGCAGGAAATTGATTATCATTCCTGTCCCGGCAGATTGTCGGGACAGGAATTTTTTTATTTTGTAAAAGGGGAAACAGAATAATGTATCATCTTTCAAAACGATGGCGGCACTTGAATCCGTCTAATTATCATAACATTTAATCATTTTCAATATATTTAATTATCTTCGATATGAAAGGAAATTCACTATGAAAAATTTTAAGAAAATTATTGCAGTTATTTCTGCGATCGTTGTTATACTCACATTTGCCGCTTGCTCAAAAAATGCAGACGACAGCAAAACATCAGATACCAAAGACACCAAAACCTTCAAAGTAGGTATATGTAATTATGTAGATGACGCATCGCTTAACCAAATCGTTGAAAACATTGAGTCCCAGTTTGAAGCCGCAGAAAAGCAATACAATGTTGATTTTGACGTTACCGTTCAGAACTGCAATGCCGATGCAAGCGTTATGAATCAGATTATTTCCAACTATATTTCTACTCCTGTTGACCTTATGATAGGCGTTGCTACTCCTGTTGCAGTCGCTATGCAGGCAGCAACAGAGGACAATCAGATTCCTGTTGTATTTTCAGCAGTTTCAGACCCCGTCGGTGCAGGTCTTGTAGCTGACGAAAATGCACCCGGTGCAAATGTTACTGGCACTTCTGACTATCTTAACACTGACGCAATTATGGACTTAATCCTTGCTAATAAGGCTGATACAAAAAATGTTGCTCTTCTTTACGATATGGGACAGGATTCCTCCAAGACTCCTATCGAAAACGCTAAAAAGTATCTTGACGCAAAGGGTATTTCATATAAAGAGTATACAGGTACAAATGTTACTGAGGTTCAGCAGGCAGTTGCTACTATTGTTAAGGACGGCGCAGACGCAGTATTCACCCCTACCGATAATACAATTATGACCGCCGAACTTTCTATCTATGAACAACTTGCAAAGGCAGGTATACCTCATTACACAGGCGCAGATTCATTTGCACTTAACGGTGCATTCCTCGGCTACGGCGTTGACTATGCCGAGCTTGGCAAACAGACTGCCGATATGGCTGCAGACATTCTTGTTAACTCAAAGTCCCCTGCCACAACTCCTGTAATCTTCTTTGATAACGGAACTGCTACCATTAACACAGAAATTTGTGAAGAACTTGGTCTTGATTTTTCAGAGGTTGAAAAGGCATCTGCACCCCACTGTACGGAAATTAAGACTATAACCACAGCAGAAAGTTTCTAATCCGCTGTAAATTTTAATAAAGAAAGTAATCGCACCTCCCTTTTACGGGAGGTATGATTATTATTATTACGCAACTAATTTTGCATAAAAAATCAGGAGGAAATAAGATGGGAATATTTGATTTGGGTCAGCTGCAAACAGTATTTGAGCTCGGTCTTATCAGCTCATTGACTGTTCTTGCACTGTTTTTAAGCTATACAATGCTTAATGTCTGCGACCTTTCCACCGACGGCTGTTTTACTATCGGTGCGGCGGTCGGTGCGATTGTGGCACTTAACGGACACCCGATTTTATCAATCCCTGCGGCTATGCTTGCAGGTGTGATTTCGGGATTTATCGTTGCACTGCTTCAGACGGTTCTGGGTATAGACAGCCTGCTTGCAGGTATAGTAGTAAATACGGGACTGTATTCTATTAATATAGCAATAATGAACAAGTCCTCCCTTGTTAATCTCAATAACTCCGATACGGTATTTTCCCTTCTTAAAGAAAAAATTGCAGGAACTGCACTTGAGGGAAAGCAGACCTTGATTATTGCTGCTATTGCTGTTGTGTTCGTTGTAATTGTTCTTACACTATTGCTCAAAACTAAGCTGGGTCTTGCCATCAGAGCAACCGGCAATAACCCCGATATGGTAAAATCCTCTTCTATAAATCCTATTTTTACCACCATTATCGGCCTTTGCATCGCTAATTCCTTTACGGCACTGTCAGGCTGTTTGCTTGCACAGTCGCAGAAACAGGCAGAAATCAATATCGGCACAGGTATGGTTACAGTTGCCCTTGCTTCTCTTCTTATCGGCGGA
This sequence comes from uncultured Bacteroides sp., assembly GCA_964535085.1. Taxonomy (GTDB): domain Bacteria; phylum Bacillota; class Clostridia; order Oscillospirales; family Acutalibacteraceae; genus Eubacterium_R. The sequence goes on along the minus strand of CAZHSE010000011.1, from coordinate 57,319 downwards.
GTATTCGTAAAAAGAGGCAAAATGCCGTTCAGACTTATAGGCGCTGTTTTAGGATCGGTTATTTTCCGTTTGGTATATCAAATTGCTATCGGACTTCATATGCCTCCGTTTATGCTTAAATTTGTATCCTCCGTAATTGTAATTATAGCAATTGCCGGACCTTACCTCAAAAATAAACTGCCGAGTCTTATCCGCAAGGCAAAGATTCGTATGGGAAAGAAGGCTTAACTATGCTTGAATTACATAATTTAAAAATGGTGTTTTCCAAGGGTACGCCGGATGAAAAACTTGCACTCAATAATCTTTCACTGACTGTCGGTGACGGAGATTTTATTACTATTATCGGTGCTAACGGTGCAGGAAAATCAACATTATTTAATGCTATTGCCGGAACTTATCTTACCGAGGAAGGAAGAATTATACTTGACGACAAGGATATCACATCAATGCCCGAACATAAAAGAGCAAAACTGATAGGCAGACTTTTTCAGGATCCTATGAAAGGCAGTGCACCCGGTATGACTATTGAGGAAAACCTCACTCTTGCGGCAGGTCACGGCGGATGGCTGAGCACTCTTTCAAAGAAGGATAAAAAACTTTTTCGTGAAAAACTTTCTCTTTTGGGTATGGGGCTTGAGGACAGAATGAATCAGCAAGTAGGACTTCTTTCGGGAGGTCAGAGGCAGGCACTCACTCTTATGATGGCTACCATTAATCCACCCCGTATTCTTCTTCTTGATGAGCATACTGCCGCCCTTGATCCCGGCACAGCTGAAAAAGTTCTTAACCTCACTTCAAAAATCGTTAATGAAAACAAAATTACCTGCCTTATGATAACTCATAATATGCAGTCGGCTCTTGAACTCGGAAACCGTACAATTATGATGGACAGCGGCAGAATAATTTATGATGTGGCAAATGAGGAAAGAACAGGAGTTACTGTTAATGATTTACTCGAAAAATTCAAATCATCTGTCGGTCAGAATCTTGATAATGACAGAATGCTGCTCAGTTAATATCAGTTAAAGGCTGAGGCACCATATTAAAACATAAAATAAACCAAAGTACAATGTGTACTTTGGTTTATTTTTTATGAGGGCATCCCTCTTAATCATTAACTTTATTCGCTTCTGAGTGCATCTATAGGGCTCATCTGTGCTGCTTTTTTTGCGGGATAAATTCCGAAGAACAATCCTACACCGCATGAGAACAGCAATGCCACAAGTATCAGCCACCATGTAATATTCGGTGATATATTAATAATTGAACAAGCCGCAAAAGCACCTGCAACACCTATCGTTATACCTATAGCACCGCCTATAAGACAAAGTATGATTGACTCTGTCAGAAACTGCATTGTAATTATCTTAGTTTTAGCGCCCAAGGATTTTCGTATGCCGATTTCCCGCGTTCGTTCGGTAACGGATACAAGCATAATGTTCATAACACCTATACCGCCTACCACAAGGGAAATTGCACCTACACAAGCAATAAAAGCAGTAAGAACAGACATAATAATATCAACAATCTCAACGTATGTAGCCATATTCTGAGCGGTATACATACTGTTTGAATAATTGCCGTGTGCCGACTTCAGATAGTTTACGGCAGCATTGCCTACTGCATCATAATCATATCCTTCATCTGCAATAACAAACACACTGCTCAGCTGTGCATCAGCACCTGTAATCTGGGTAAGAGTGGTGCAAGGCATAAACAATGCTACTATAACCTGGTCGCTGCCATTTGAAAACATATTGCTCATCATATTGGAACTGCCGCCGATAGAATTTGCAAGAGCATCAATATTTGCAACTCCGCAGATTTTAATTTTCATCGACTTTCCGCTTGATGAAACGGTTATATATTCATTTGTAACATCCTCATAACCGAATGCCATTTGTGCCGAATTTGTACCGATTACAGCAAGAGGAGCATTTGCATCATATTCCTCATCCGTAAAAAAACGTCCGTATTCACACGTATTTGTCAAAGCAAACTGTACATCGCTGTTTACGCCGATAAGCATTGCAGTAGCTTCTGTTGCAGATTTATCAATAGTAGCTCTGCCGAAACCCATAAGCATCGGTGAACATCTGTCAACACCGTTTACCTTATCCTTAATGTTTTCAACATCATCAAGAGTTATATAATCGGAATCCTGAGCATTTGTAGCATCTACACTGACAAGAACTGCATTTGAACCCATATCTTCAATAAGTCCGACTATGTAATCTCTTACACCTGTACCGGCTCCGATAATCATAATTACTGAGCTGATACCGATAATGATACCAAGCATTGTAAGAAGGCTTCGCATCCAGTTTGCTTTTATACACTTTATTGCGATTTTCAGACTTTCCGAAATGTTCACTGTTAAGTCTCCTTACTTATTTTTGCTGCTTACGACTTTAACGTCAAATGTGTCTTCCGTATAATCCGACGATGGAGTAGCAACAACTTTATCTCCGGGCTTAAGTCCTTCTGTTACCTGATATGCCGTATCGGAAATTGCTCCAGTCTTAATAGTTGTCTTTGTAACAGTACCCTCTTCCTCATTATAGAGGTATACATAAGAGCCGTTCTTTTCCATTTTGATTGATTCAACAGGAACTACTGTTACGTTCTCATATAAGCCTGTTTCAATCTCAACATCAGCATCGAAACCGACAGTAATATTTTCATCGGGATTATCAATTACGACAGTACATTCAACACCTGCACCTGAATCTGTAAGACTTGAAAGTCCGCTGATACCCGCCATTGAACCAACGCTGTCAAGAATTGATGTTGATGAACCGCCTGTAGCTGTCGGTGCAATAGTAGCAACCTCGCCGTCATATGTACCATAGGCAGTTGTAACAGTTGCTTTCATTCCCAGCTTGACTTTATGAAGGTCATATTCACCGAGACTTACATTTACAACCATTTTATCTAAATTTTCAAGAGTAATGCCGGAAGAAACCATTGTTGTGGAAGCACCCGGATTGATATCAACCGCTGTTATAACGCCGTCGAAATCTGCTTTCCAGCCCTCTGACAGCTCTGTCTGCTGTTCTTTCATAGAATCAAGAGCCATTTTTGAAGCCTCAACAGCTTTCTTCTGAGCGTCTGTTACTGTGTCATTTGACTGAGTGTTATAGATTTCATACTGAGCATAAAGAGATGCAAGCTGAATCTGTGCACCTGTGAGCTTAGCGTTATCCGAATCAGCAACTCCCTTTGCAAGAGCTGAAAAATCTATTGAAGAAACAGCAGCCTGAATCATTCTTACTGCAACATCTTCTTCAACAAGAAGTTTTGTTGAATCAACTATACCCTGCTGAATAGCCTTTGTTACGTCTTCACCCACAAGTTTTGCGATAGTCTGGCTGTTTACCTGACCGCTTGAAACAGCATTGCTTATGGAAGTTGCTACAACCTGGGTAAGAGCTGTCATTGTCTGTACATCATCTGTAATAGAAGCAATATTGTCGTTAAGTGTCTTCAATGTGCCGACAATATCGTCAACAGTAGCAAGAGCAGTAGTTGTTTCCGTAGAGCCGGAGGTTGTTGAATTTCCGACAAATACAGCGTAATAGTTAACAACGGATTTGTCACTGTAGCTGACTTCTATTGATGGTGATGTGCTGACAGGGCTTTCGCCTGATATAATATCTGAATTAGAAGCATACCAGCCAAAGAAAACATAACCGTTATTCGGGATTGCTTTAAGTACTGTCTTCTGAGTCTGCGGAAATACACCGCCGCCTGTTACAGTTCCTGCAAGATTGCTCGGATATGCCGATGCATTTACTGCATATCTCGGTGTACCGTCATCAACTGTTGTTGCAGGAGCAGTGGTTGTAGTTGTTGCTGCCGGCTTTGTCGTTGTAGTGGCCAGCACGCTTGACAAAACCTGATGTCCCTTTGATGTTGTTGAAGGAGCAGTAGTTGTTGCGGTAGTTGTCTTCTTGGCAGTTGTCTTTGCTTTTGTAGTCTTATTAGCCTGCTTTTCAAGCTTGTTTATTCTTTTTTCAAGCTTGCTGATTTCTTTATTGAGTGAATTTGCTTTGGCTCTTGCACTTTTCTGATTTTCAACAGCATCATCGTAGCTGTCCTTAGCGTCATCATATGCTGTCTGCAAAGATGCTACCTGAGAGTCAAGAGATGATGTATCAAAGGTTGCAAGGACATCGCCCTTTTTAACCTCATCACCTACGTTGACAAATACCTCTTTCACAGTTGCGACTGTACCGACTTTATATTCTTTCTCAGTACCGGATGAAACATCACCTGTAAGAGAAACGGTTTCATGAATATCATCGGTAGCAATAGTGTAAAGAGTTACCTCTTCACCGCTTTTTGATTTTACGACGCCGAAAATTGCACCGGCAATGATTGCGATAACAAGCACTATACAAATCGGCACAATCACTTTCTTTTTACTTTTCTTAACTGTTGCCATAAAAATAACCCTCTGTTCATTGTATTTTTACTTTACACCCATAGTATAATTCCGTTTTGTATAATTGTCAACAACTTTTTGTAAAATCTTAAAAAATTAACATTTTGTTCTAATTTTGGAAATTGAATTTAAAATCAATATACAAAAAGCTTTAAAACTGTTTATTTATTGATTGCCTTAAGTGCTCTCTGGCCGATATCCTTTCTGTAGTGAGCACCGTCAAACTTGATTTTCTCTACAGCGTCATAAGATTTTTTCAGTGCTTCGTCCAAATTTTTTCCTAAAGCTGTGACGCCTAAAACTCTGCCGCCTGCGGTAACGAGCTTTCCGTCCTTTACAGCAGTTCCTGCGTGATAAACGGTAACGCCGTCAAGCTGACCGTCGATAAGTCCTGAAATTTCAATTCCCTTAGGGTATGACTTTGGATATCCTCCCGACGCCATAATCACACAGGTACAGGCATCGTCGGACCATTCAATGTCAAGCTCCGAAAGCGTTTCATTATTAATTGCGTCAAAGATATCCATTATATCTGTTTTAAGTCTTGGGAGAACAACCTGTGTTTCAGGGTCGCCGAAACGGCAGTTATACTCAATTACTTTCGGTCCCTTAGGGGTAATCATAAGTCCGAAATAAAGACATCCCTTAAAGGTTCTGCCCTCCTTGTTCATTGCCTCAATGGTAGGAATAAAGATTTTCTCCATACATTCCTTTGCAACCTCGTCTGTATAATACGGGTTCGGTGAAACAGTACCCATACCGCCTGTATTAAGACCTTTATCACTGTCAAGTGCTCTTTTGTGATCCATAGAAGAAACCATAGGCTTAACGCATTTTCCGTCTGTAAAAGCAAGAACGGAAACCTCGGGACCTGTCAGAAATTCTTCAACAACAACATTGTTGCCGGACTCACCGAAAATCTTGTCCTCCATAATTTCTCTGACGCCTGCCTCAGCCTCTTCGAGATTTTCAGGAATAATTACACCCTTGCCGAGAGCAAGACCGTCAGCCTTGATAACTGTAGGAAATTCGTTCTTCTCTTTAATATATTCCATAACGTCCGCAGCGTTATCAAAAACCTTATATTCAGCAGTAGGTATATTATATTTGAGCATCAGATTTTTTGAGAAAACTTTTGAACCTTCGATTATTGCGGCATTTGCTTTAGGTCCGAAGGTCGAAAAGCCTGCCTCATTAAGAGCATCTACCATACCTGCAACAAGCGGATCATCGGGAGCTACTACTACGAAATCAGCCTTTATTTCCTTTGCAAGAGCCACAACTCCCTCAACATCTGTTGCTGAAACATTGTAACACTCTGCATCGTATGATATACCGCCGTTTCCGGGACAGCAAGCGATACTGTCAACTCTTTTTGACTCCTTAATTTTTCTGATAAGGGCGTGTTCTCTTCCGCCGCCGCCGACTACTAATACCTTCATTATTATATACCTCCAAATACACTTTAAGGGTGACCGGAAAAGTCACCCTGTTATAATTCTGTTATTTATTCTTATTTATAATTCTTGTTTCCTCTTCACCTGTTTCAAGATTAATGAAACGTGTGAAAAGTGAAACCTTGTTGTCCTCGTTAAGATTTGTCCAAATCATATCGGTAAACTCATCAATATCTCCCTCAATCTCAACGGGAGTAGGCTCACCCTCAAAAGACGGTATCGGGTCTCCGTCACATTTATATGTATGGATAAAATGTCCTATTCCCTCTGTTGCAGGATATTCAAAGAAATATCTTACGCACTGAGGATTGCCCATATTTGATTTGAGAATTGAAAGAACATAATCACCGTTAGGCTTAACAACACCTGAAATTCTCGGCGTATAGTTAGGCGCGTCAGGCTCAAATTCCCTTGTAAGTAATGCGTGACGATAACAATGACCGTCCTTCATAAAATCATATATTGTATCGGTCTGGTCACCGTTTGTAACGATAGTTTTTCCGTCAAGCTTAAGAACGGGATTATAAATGATAAGAGATGGGTCCTCCATTTTTGACTCGTCAAAAGCCTTTGTACGAATACCGCCTCTGTCGTTTTCCTCAAAAATTCTGTTACGGCTGTTTACGCTTCTGCCCATAATGAAATAGGCAATTACTGCGTTTTTGCCATCCTTTGATTTACCCAGAACAATACCTCTGCCCGGGTATGAATTTGTATTAAGCTCACTTGCAAGTGATTTGATTTCCATAAGCTCACCTCAAATAATTTCCGTTGTTTTACCGTTTATTTTAATTCTGCCCTGGCAGAAGAGAGAAACTGCCTGCGGGAGAATTTTCCACTCGCACTCCTCCATAACTCTCTTTTGCAGGAGTTCGGGAGTATCACCTGTTTTAACCTCTGCCGCTTTCTGAAGAATTATGGGACCGCCGTCACATTCCTCTGTTACAAAATGAACAGTAGCTCCTGTCAGCTTTACACCGCTTTCAAGAACCGCCTCGTGAACATGAAGTCCGTAAAACCCTTTTCCGCAGAATGACGGTATCAATGCAGGGTGAACATTCATCATTTTATTCGGAAACGCTTTCACAACCTGCTCGTCAAGAATTGTCATAAAGCCTGCGTAAACGACCAAATCTGCTTTCTCTTCAAGCAGGGCATCACGCATATCAGCAGAGTATTTATGTACGTCGTCATAATTTTTTCTGACAAGCACCCTTGTTTTTATACCGTTTTGCTTTGCTCTTTCAAGGGCATATGCATCAGGGTTTGAGGAGATTACACAGATGATTTTACCGTTTTTGATATCTCCCCTTTTTTCTGCGTCAATAAGCGCCTGAAGATTTGTTCCGCCGCCCGAAACAAGCACCGCTATATTCATCATACAAGTTCAACGCCCTTTTCGCCTGATTTGATTTCGCCGATAACAGCAGCCTGCTCGCCGTTTTCTTCAAGAATTCTTACAGCCTCGTCAGCCTTGTCGCTGTCAACTGCGATAACAAGACCCGTACCCATATTAAATGTATTATACATATCTCTTTCGGGAATATTTCCCTCCTGAGCGATAAGGTCAAATATAGGCTTTTTAAAGCACTTGTCTTTTTCAATAACAGCGGTATAGCCGTCTTTTAACATTCTCGGAACATTCTCATAAAAACCGCCGCCTGTAATATGGCTTATAGCATTAACATTTACCTTATCCATAAGAGCAAGAAGAGGTTTAACGTAAATTCTTGTAGGAGTCAAAAGCTCATCACCTAAGGTTTTGCCAAGCTCTGCAACCTGAATACCGAGCCTTTCCTCAGTTATATTAAACACCTTTCTTACAAGAGAAAATCCGTTTGAGTGAACACCTGATGAGGCAACACCGATAAGTGCATTTCCTGCTGCTAATTTATCGCCTGAAACAAGTTTATCCTTTTCGCCGATACCTACAGTAAAGCCTGCAAGGTCGTATTCCTCGTTAGGCATAAGTCCCGGATGCTCTGCGGTTTCACCGCCGACAAGAGCACATCCTGCCTGAACACAGCCCTCAGCAACGCCTGCAACTATCTGAGCAATCTTCTCGGGATAATTCTTTCCGCAGGCAATATAATCGAGGAAAAATAAAGGCTTTGCACCTGAGCAGGCAACATCGTTTACGCACATTGCAACACAGTCAATGCCTACAGTATCGTGCTTATCCATAAGAAAAGCTATTTTAAGTTTTGTTCCTACACCGTCAGTACCTGAAACAAGGACAGGGTTTTTATAATCCTTTGCGCCTATTTCAAACATACCGCCGAAACCGCCGATTGAGCCGATTACACCGGGGATATTTGTTCTTTTAACATGTGATTTGATAAGTTCAACAGATTCATAACCTGCTGTTACGTCAACGCCTGCTGCTGCATAGCTTTCACTGAAACTTTTTTCCATAGTTATATCTCCTTAATTTTTTCCTGAAGTGCCTTGTCCTTTTCACAAACCTGCTGTGCCATATCCTCTCTAATGGCAATGAGCTTTTTCATAAGCTCATCATCGCTTACGGCAAGAATTTCCGCAGCCAGCAAAGCCGCATTCTTTGCAGCATTTACACCGACTGTTGCAACAGGTATTCCGGGAGGCATCATAACTGTTGCCAGCATTGCATCCATACCGTCAAGTACCTTTGCAGAGCATGGAATACCAATAACAGGAAGTGTAGTTGATGCAGCAAGTACTCCTCCGAGATGAGCAGCCATTCCTGCAGCGGCAATAATTACACCGAAACCGTTTTCTATAGCCGAAGCGGAAAACTCCTGTGCCTCTTTCGGTGTACGGTGGGCACTCATTACCCTTACCTCTGTTTCAATACCTAAATCCTTAAGCTGTTTAATTGCAGGTGTTACAACAGGCAAATCACTGTCTGAGCCCATTATGATTGCAACCTTTTTCATAGCTACTCTCCTTTGCAAAAATTATTGATAGTATTATATATTATAATTAATGGATTTTCAACAATTAAAAGGAATTTTTTACAAGCACGGTTTCTAAATAATTAATTATATATGCTTTCGGTTATCCTGCCACTCAAATAGAAATTATCTGCTCCCACTCCAAACCAGTCGGAATCATCAATTTTTCCGTCCTGATTATAGTCTCTGCTGAAGTACATATCCTTTTCAATCTTAGGATAAACGCCGTAAACATTATGAATTAACGCAAAATCCTTGGCATTTACATAACCGTCCGAATTATAGTCGAAATGGAAAAATGCTACATTTCCCAGATTCAATTCGTTATTACTGTCGGGAACAACATCTATTATTCTCGTAAGTCCATAGGTTTCGTATATATCAAGCTGTTTTATATCAGCGTCAATATAAAAGAGAAATGTGCCATCGTCTGACACTGTACAAATCTCTTTACCCGAAATTCCTATCTTTGTATTCCCAACAGGGATGTTATCCTTGTGGGAACCGTCAATATCCTGCATAAGAACAATTCTGCCCGTAACCTTAACTCCGATACTGTTTACATAATCGGTGTAATAAGTGTCCTTGCAAAGAGGACAGGTATAAACTGTATAACCCTTTTCTTTATAGGTTGGCTTTACGATTCGGCTTTCATAGCTGTGTGTAATATCGACATCTGTATAATAACAGACATCTCCCAGACTTATACTGCACAAATGCTTTCCGCACTGCCACTTAGCTGCTGACTGATCATCATTATATTTAATTTCCTGCGAACGGTATGTAACACCGTTTGTATATACCACTGTATCGGTATATCCCGTGTCATATGTTACTGTAACTGTTTTCCCTTCAAAATACTTTTCAATATCAAAAAGTCCGCTGTTTCTGTCAGATGCAGAAATAGTTATCGGTTCAATATCAACGTCAATATCTGAAACCGTATAGGGCAAAAGTGAAACAGAAAATCCGCCCGTGTAATTATTACTGGTAACATTAAAATAATAGGTCTGCCCTGCCGACATACTTTCCGTTACCGTAAAGTTTGAATCATAGGAGGAATTATCTTCAGCTATTGCAATAACATTGCCTGCCGAATCAGTCATTTCACAGGCAACATCAATACTGCCGTTTGAAAAAAAGCTGTATTTTGTCGTTACAGCAGGAGTAAACACAAAGGTCATTACAGAGCTTACGCTGTCAGCATAATAGGTGCAATCTACACTGTCGCCTTCAAAAATTTCTCCCGAATTGATTATCTCATAAGGAACAATCTTATTTACGGCATAGTCATATGCGGCAGAATCCCTGTAAACTTTCATAACAAAGTCGCTGTAAACAGAGCCTGCAGAAGAAGCATAATAGCCCATACTGTAATCTGCAAGCACTGCCTTTTTCGGAACAATTACCGATTTAAGAGCTGCACACTTCAAAAAAGCCCGTCTGTCAATGGAAACCTCCATATTGAAATTGCCGAAAGTTACATTTTCAAATTTACTGCAGTTCTCAAAAGCAGACCTGCCTATAGTTTTTACTGTTTTAGGAATATAGATACTTTTAAGTCCTGATGTATAATAAAATGCGTTTGCAGAAATCGTTTCAAGTCCTTCGGGCAAACGCACATCTGTATTACTGTCAGTACCCGCCATTGAATAACTGCCTAAAGTTTTAAGAGTTGCCGGAAGAGAAATATCCGCTTTATTTACATTATAAAGGCAATAACTTCCTAAAGCCGTTATGCCCTCCTCAACAACAACGTGCTCTATTGAACCGTCACTTCTCCATTTAATCCACGGCTGTGAAGTAACAGCTCCGCTGCTGTTGGAAAAATCGGGTACTGCACCTGTTCCGCTTATTGTAAGAGTTTTGCTTTCAGCGTTATATGAATAATAAGTATTGCTTGCAAGTATCTGTGTCTTCTCTATATCTTCCGTCTGATTAAGTGCATATACAGAAACAGCTGTAAAAACAAGCATAACAAAAAGAGATAATGATAATACAGATGTCAGAAATTTTTTCATATTATCCTATCCCTCCTGTCTGAATCAAAATCTGATATTGTAAACAGAAATATTTTAACATATACTTTTTATTATTACAACTGAATTTTTATTGAAAGAAATTCAAAAACTGCCTGAGAAAACTCAGGCAGTTAGGAATTAGTTATATTGATTTAAGAAGAGCAGGAAGTCTTGTCAGTGCTCCGCCGAGTCTCCAGAAAATCTTACTGAAGCCTACGAAGCTTGACTGGTCATCATTAAGCATCATCAAAAGTCCTTCTGCCATTTCAGGTGAAAATACGCCCATACTCATCTGAACAAAGTTACGGATAGGAATCTGTGTTGCCATAGCTGCAAGCATCTTTCCGTCGCCGTTTTCAGCACTTCCCATCTTTGACATAATACCCTCAATAAGTCTGCATAACTTACCGCCCCACTTTGTATGGCGGGCATCATTAAGACAGCAGTAGAGGTCAATCTTCTTTGTTGTATCCGGCTCGGCATTCGGAAGAGGCTGACCGTAAACAGAAGCAAACTGATCACCCTTCATACCGCTGAGATCTGCTGTGTAATATGCAGGAGCAGTCTCTCTGTAATCGGGAATTTCTGCCTCAACAGTTGATGTAACTGTCATTGCTGCAGACAATTTAACATCACGGCTTGATGCCGAAACAAGAATATCAAATTCCCCTGTTTCAACCATCCAGTCACCCAGCTTAACATTATAGAAAGCAAAGGCTCTCTTTGAAAGCTCAACAGAAACTTCCTTTTCCTCGCCTGCTTTAAGGAATACTTTTTTGAATGCCCTGAGTTCCTTTTCAGGTCTGAAGATTGTTGACTCTTTATCGGCAACATAAATCTGAGCAACCTCAGCGCCGTCAACATCGCCTGTGTTCTTAATCTTGAATGAAACAGTAACAGTATCGGTATCCTTAATGCTGTCGGATGAAAGTTTGATATCGCTGTATTCAAATGTGGTATAAGACAGACCGTATCCGAACGGGAAAAGAACATCCTTTCCTGCCTTATCATAGTAGCGGTAGCCAATATATAAGGATTCTCTGTGCTCACTTGTAACAGGGCCGCCCGGATAATTACCGTATGTCGGATTCTGGTCAAATGAAAGCGGATAAGTTTCAGAGGTTTTACCTGACGGATTAACCTTTCCTGTAAGAATGTTGGCAACAGCCGCACCGCCTGCCTGACCGCCGAGACCTGAATTAAGAAGTCCCTTAACCTCGTTAATCCACGGCATATGTACTACTGAGCCTCCTGCAAGAACAACTACCGTATTCTTGTTAGCTTTTACAATCTCCGAAACAAGATTGTTATGGCTCTTAGGCATTTCAACACTTTCTCTGTCGTAGCCCTCGCCCTCAAATTCTTCTGTAAGTCCTACAAATACAAGAGCGATATCTGCATTCTTAGCTGCTTTAACTGCCTCGTTTACAAGAGCTGAATTAATTTCATCCTTGCTCTTTTCATAGCCTGCAGCGTAAATCATATCAACGCCCAGCTTCTTCATTTCATCGTAAGCATTGTCAAGTTTGGTCGGATTGATAACAGATGAACCTGCACCCTGGAAACGAGGAGCCTTAGCCATCTCTCCGATAACGGCAACCTTCTGTCCTTTCTTAAGAGGAAGAAGTGAATCATCATTTTTAAGAAGAACCATTGAACCCTCTGCAATTTTCTGAGCGAGCTTATGGTGAGCCTCAACATCATATGTATGCTTCTTTTCAAGAGCAGGCTTTGACTTAACAATAAGGTTTATAACATTGTCAACTCTTTCATCAAGAACAGCCTCATCAAGAGTACCGTTTTTAACAGCCTCAATAATTCTCTTAGTATTAAGCGAACCTGAAGAAGGCATTTCAAGGTCAGTACCGTTTTTAAGTCCCGGCACACGGTCAACCGATGCACCCCAGTCGGTAACAATGAGACCCTCAAAGCCCCATTCACCGCGGAGTACTTCCTGCTGAAGCCACTTATTCTGGGAAGCGTAAACACCGTTAATACGGTTATACGAATTCATTATTGTCCAGGGCTGAGCCTCTTTAACACAAATTTCAAATGCTGTGAGATAAATCTCTCTCATTGCTCTTTCGTCGATAACCTCGTTGATTACCATACGGAAGGCTTCCTGTGAATTGCAGGCAAAATGCTTAAGTGAAGTACCTACGCCTTTTGACTGAACACCGTTTACAAGGTTTGCAGAGCATTTACCTGCAAGATACGGATCCTCACTGAAATACTCAAAGTTACGTCCGCAAACAGGAGAACGCTTAATATTTGTTCCTGGTCCGAGAATAGTAGAAACCTGCTCCTTTAAGCACTCCTCACCGAGAGCCTCGCCCTCTTGTCTGAGCAAATCCTCATCCCATGAACAGGAAGAGGTTGCGGCCGGAGGAAAACAGGTCGCAGGAACTGAATTTCCAAGTCCGATACCCTCAGATGTCTTCTTGTCGGTATTCTGCTTACGCAAACCGTGAGGGCCGTCAGTAATCATAATTTTCGGAAGTCCGAGCTCCGGAGCTTCCTCAAGATGCCAATAGTCATAACCTGAAACAAAAGCAGCCTTCTGCTCAAGCGACATTTTTTTAATAATTTCCGGGTGTTTCATAAAAACGCTCCTCTCTAAATTTTAACAACGGTAATATTATACTATAAAATTATCTTTATATCAATAACTATTTTTGTGTATTTTAACAAGAAATCAAAAAAATTTATAACAATTTACTCATATAAGCAATTATCCTTTTTGATAATGATTGAAATAGTCGTTTCTCTCCCAGTGACACCACCAGTAATCAAAAATATATATCTTGCCTGAACCTGTACCTTTAGGAACTCCGAAATATAAATCGCCCGTGTTATTATGAGTATAACCCTGAAGTCTCGGGTCAAAAATCAGGTATTTATCCGCAAAAGAAAGCACAGCCCACTTATGTATAACAACAGTTCCGTCCGAATTTTTTACACTTCCTGCCGCAATACGTATATCGGGTCCGCGTTCATTTCCTTTATAAAGATTGTATATACAATTACAGAAATTTGTATTGCACTGAAGACAGTCTGAAAAATCCTTATAATGCTTTGCGTGCCAGTTATAAATCGCCTTTACCTTATCGTAGTTTGTTTTATACTTGGAAATATCAACGCCGTTATTTGTATACTCTTTTATTGCCTTTCTTCCGCTGTTATCTGTTTTGGCAAAGTTTATAAGCTCTTTTAAAGTCAGCCCTTTCTTTACGTTTACCGACTTAATATTGCTCCAGCCTCCGCAGTAATTTTCACCGTTTATTTTTTTGAAAGGGCATACACGAATATAATATTTTTTCTGTGCCAGTCCCTTCAGAACATATGAATTAATTGATTTTTTATCAAGAGTTATGCAGCTTGTTTTTTCATTTTGCTTAGGCTTACTGCTCAAACTGTACTGAATAACATATCCGTCTGCATTTTTATTCTTTTTCCAAGATATCTTTATCTTGCCCTTTGACAAATAGGAAACCTTGGTTAATTTGACGGCAGGCAGAGCAGTACAAAAATTAACAGGACTGCTGTAATTTCCGAAATAATTTACTCCGTCAACAGTCATATAAGATCTCACCATAATACTGTATTCGGTGGAATGGGACAGATTTGTCAGTTTGCACTTTACATAACCTTTGTCTTTACTGCTGACTGTTTTCACCTGATTGAAGGTTCCGTCACTGTTGACTAATGTCACTTCATATCCGCCTTCATAATAACGGCTGTTTCCTCCTGTATAAAACACAACGGAATCCTGTGTAACTCTTTCTATATTCACATAACAGTCATCGGGTATTTCCATTGTCTCGGTATAATATTCCGCCATTGATTCATCGTATCGTGATATCTCAACCTCCTGTGCGTATGCTGTTGCGCAAAAAGCTGACATAACAATTACCAAAGACAAAATAAAGCATATTATTTTTTCAACAAAGCTCTTATTCATATTTGCTCCCTCTTTGAGAATCATTGTAAATTAACAATTATAAATATATCACAGCAAATTATTCCGGTCAACAGACTAAACAAAAAGAAACGGCTTTAAAAGCTGAGGTGCGTCTTGCGAGGCTTTTTGGCCTTATTTCAGGCAATTTTGGCGAAAAACCAATACTTCGTTACCGTACATCAGCTAAAGTAAAAACCGTCTCTTTCAAATAATTTTATTTTATCAATTCTCTGATAATTTCCTCTGCCTTTTTAACATCTGCCTTACCGCGTGAATTTTTCATAACATAGCCGAACATTACATTTATGGCTTTATCCTTACCGTTTCTGATATCCTCAACAGCTTTTGGATTTGCGTCAACAGCGCCCTGACAAATAGCTTTAAGATCCTCTTCCGAAAGCCCTGCCAAATCTTCCGCTTTGATATATTCGGTAACATCCTTTCCACTTTCAAGCATTCGGGCAAGAACTTCTTTAGCCTTGTTAGCTCTGATTTTCTTGCTGTCAATAAGTTTTACTAGCTCTGCAAGCTGATGTGAAGAAATCTTGATGTCAAAATTTTCTTTATCCTCTTCAGTCTGCAATACCGCATAAACGGTTGAAATAATCATATTGAGAACATTTCCCGCACCTGCGCCCTCGTTTACGGCATCATCAAAGAATTTTGTAACATTTCTGTACTTATAGATAAGTCTTGCGTTATTTTCAGGCAGTCCCATATCCTCAACATATCTTTTAAGTTTTGCATCTGGAAGCTCGGGAAGTGTTGCTCTTATTTCTTCAACCTTTTCTGGAGAAACGTAAAATCTCAAAATATCAGGCTCGGGAAAATATCTGTAATCGTCTGCATTTTCCTTTGAGCGAAGGACATAAACAGTATCACTGTTTGCATCATAACGCATAGTTGACTGAATAACCCTGTCACCTGCTTCAAGTATATCCTCCTGTCTTTCCATTTCAAGCTCCATAGCTCTGACAATGTTGGAAAGAGAATTGATATTCTTAATCTCAGTTCTTGTACCCCATGGCTCATTCGGCTGATGGATTGAAATGTTGACGTCGCATCTCATTGAGCCCTCCTGCATCTTGCAGTCGGAAACGCCCACATTTCTCATAATAAGCTGTAATTTTTCGGCATATTCCCTTGCTTCCTCAGGGCTTGAAATATCAGCCATTGAAACAATTTCAATAAGCGGAACTCCGCCGCGGTTATAGTCGACATAAGTGTAACCGCCGTCGTGAACAAGTTTACCTGCGTCCTCTTCAATATGGATACGTTCAATTCTGATTTTTTTCCCCGAATCAAGCTGAACATAGCCGTCAACGCATAAAGGCTCGTCAAACTGTGATATTTGATAAGCCTTGGGCAAATCGGGATAAACATAGTTTTTTCTGTCCATATGGGAGTTATTGTTTATCTTACAGTTTACTGCAAGTCCTGACTTGACTGCAAATTCTATAACCTGTCTGTTTAAAACAGGAAGTGCCCCCGGCTGACCTGTGCAGACAGGACAGCAATGGGTATTAGGCTCACCGCCGAACTGAGTTGTACAGCCGCAGAAAATCTTTGTTTTTGTGGCAAGCTCGATATGAGTTTCAATACCGCATACTAACTGATAGCTCACAGCATTACACCTCCCTCAAAATCTTCAACTTGAACATCGCCGTTTTTCTCATAGAAATATGCGGCATTCATTATTGTTTTTTCAGAAAACTTTTTGCCGATAATCTGCATTCCTATAGGCAGACCGTTGCTGTCATTTTTAACAGGAACACTGATTGCAGGAACACCGGTAATATTAATCGGTACTGGAGCAATGTCAGACAAATACATATCAACGGGAGATGCGCCCTTGAAATTAAGCGGAAATGCAGTATTCGGAGCAGTCGGTGCAATAATAATATCGCACTTATTAAATATATCCTCAAAATCTGCAATAATATTTTCACGAAGGAGACAGGCTTTCTTATAATAAGCGTCATAGTAACCGGAAGAAAGCACATATGTGCCAAGCATAATTCTTCTCTTAACCTCATCGCCGAAGCCCTGTGTCCTTGTTTTTAAAATCATTTCCTCAACATCGTTGAAGCTCTCGGGTCTGTAGCCGTAGCGAATACCGTCGTATCTTCCGAGATTTGACGAAGCCTCGGCACAGGCAATAATATAATAAACGGGTAATGCCTGCTTTAAAACAGGAAGTTTAATGTCGACAATTTCAGCCCCGTTATCTTCAAAAAATTTTACTGCTTCAAAAACCGCATCCTTTATTTCATCATTGATACCGTCAAAATATTCCTGAGCGATACCTATTTTCATACCCCTGACATCAGCTTTATCAAGGCTTTGAGCAATATTTCCGAAGTCAAAGTCAACGCTTGTCTGATCATTGCTGTCAACACCTGATATTGCATCAAATACTGTTGCGGCATCCTTTACAGAATTTGACAGCACACCTATCTGGTCAAGTGATGAGCCATAGGCAATAAGACCGTAACGTGAAACTGCACCGTAGGTTGGCTTTAAGCCCACGATACCGCAGAATGAAGCAGGCTGACGAACCGAACCGCCTGTATCGGAACCGAGAGCGTAAGCGGCAATATTAGCACATACAGCAGAAGCAGAACCGCCTGATGAACCGCCTGTTACATGATTTGTATTTCTCGGATTAAGAGGAGCTCCGTAACAGCTTGTTTCACTCGTTGAGCCCATTGCAAACTCATCCATATTTGTTTTTCCGAGCATAACTGCACCCTGGCTCCTGAGCTTAGTCCATACGGTTGAATCGTAGTAAGGTCTGAAGCCTTCAAGTATTTTTGAACAGCAGGTTGTAAGGTCTCCGTCAGAGCAGATATTATCCTTTAATGCCATGGGAATACCTGTAAGGAGAGTGTTTTTTCCCTCTGCTATCATTTTGTCAGCTGCCTTTGCATTCTCAATTGCTTTATCAAAAGTCGTTGAAACATAGGCATTATACTTTTTATTGTCCTGTTCAATAGCTGAAATATATTTTTCGGTAAGTTCAACAGATGAAATTTCACCTGCTGAAAGCATTTTTGACAAGGGAGCAATAATTTCCTTCATTTTATATACCTCCCTTTACGCAGAACATACCCTTTGAACCACTGACATTAGAAAGAATTTTCTCATTAGGCAATGATTCCTTAACAACATCCTCTCTGAATTCTTCAGCAGGCGTTGCCTTGGAGGATACGTTTCTGATTTTATCAGCATCACCTTCAACAGAATTGTTTATGGTGTCTGCAAAGGCAATGATATCGTCCATATCTTTAATTATTCTGTCAAGCTCTTCATCCGAAAAATCGAGACGGGCAAGACGGGCAAGTTTCAAAACTTCTTCTTTACTAATCATAACAATACCCTCAAATTATTTTCTTAACTTGATGTGAACTTCTCTCAACTGCTGTTCGGTGATTTCATTAGGAGCACCGCACATAAGATCCTGTGCCTTTCCGTCCATCGGGAAAGGAATAACCTCTCTGATATTTTCCTCATTTCTGAGGAGCATAATCATACGGTCAATACCGGGAGCCATACCTGCATGAGGAGGAGCACCGAACTGAAAAGCAGTATAAAGAGCACCGAATTTTGCTTTAAGCACTTCTTCATCATAGCCTGCAATTTCAAAAGCCTTTTTCATAATATCAATATCGTGATTTCTTACAGCGCCTGAGGAAAGCTCTACGCCGTTGCAGACGATATCGTACTGATATGCAAGGATTGTAAGCGGATCCTGATTTTCAAGAGCGTCAAGTCCGCCCTGAGGCATTGAAAACGGGTTATGGGTAAATCCGATTTTCTTTTCCTCTTCTTTATATTCAAACATCGGGAAATCATTAATGAAGCAGAAACGGTAAGCATTCTTCTCAATAAGGTCAAACATTTCTCCCAGCTTTGTTCTGATTTGTCCCGCATAATCGGCAGCCTTAGCTTCAGAATCGGCAATGAAGAAAATAGTGTCGCCGATTTCAAGACCTGCCAAATCTGCAAGCTCTGTTTTCATATCATCGGGAATAAACTTGTCAATCGGTCCTTTGTATGTTTTATCCTCCTGAACAAGCAGATAACCGAGACCGCCCATACCGATAGACTGAGCAAATTTAAGGAGCTTTTCGTGCTTACCCTTTGAAATTTCAGCATGAACCTTAATTGCTCTTACTGTCTGACCGTGGAACGGCTTGAATGTACATCTCTGGAAAAACTCCGTAACATCAACAATTTCAAGGGGATTTCTCAAATCTGGCTTATCTGTTCCGTATTTTAGCATAGACTCCCTGTAGCTGATTACGGGATAGGGTGCATCTGTAACAGAATATCCCTCAGGTGCAAATTTCTTAAATGTCTTTGTAAGAACCTCTTCACCCACTCTGAAAACATCCTCCTGGGTGGCAAAGCTCATTTCAAAGTCAAGCTGATAAAACTCACCGGGAGAACGGTCAGCTCTTGCATCCTCATCCCGAAAGCAGGGAGCAACCTGAAAATACTTATCAACACCCGACACCATAAGAAGCTGTTTGTACTGCTGCGGTGCCTGCGGAAGAGCATAAAATTTTCCCTTATAAACTCTTGAAGGAACAACATAATCTCTTGCTCCTTCAGGTGAGGAAGCACAAAGAATAGGGGTCTGAATTTCGAGAAAGCCCATTTCTGTCATAGTCTGACGAAGATAAGATATAACCTTGCTTCTGAAAATCATATTGTCCTTAACCTTCTGATTTCTCAAATCAAGGAAACGATACTGAAGTCTCTTATCCTCTCTTGTTTCCTTAGAGGTCTGAATTTCAAAGGGAAGAGGCTGACGAACCTTTCCGAGAGTAGTAACCTTTTTAGCCTCAACCTCAATAGTGCCTGTAGCAATTTTCGGATTTATTGTATCCTCGTCTCTCTTTTCCACAAGTCCCTCAACGGACAGGCAGTCCTCCTTTGAAATTCCCTCAAGAAGAGATGTGTCACGCATTACGACCTGCATAACTCCATACATATCCCTAAGGTCAATAAAGGATACGCCGCCATGGTCTCTGATATTCTCTACCCAGCCTGCAATTCTTACGTTGCTGTCAATATCAGCCTCGGAAAATTCGCCGAGGTTTTTAGTTCTGTAAACAGTTGAAAGTTCCATAAAAATCTCCTTAAATTAATTCAAAAATAAAAACAGCAGTCTCAAGTCCAATAGGACGAAAGACTGCTTCCGTGGTACCACCTAAATTAGCTGTAAATACAGCTCACTCAATGGAATTAACGCTTCCTCACGTTCGGATTTACTGACACGTAATGTGCTTTCTGCCGAAAGCTCCGAGATGTTTTTCACCGATTTAGCCTGCTGCCTTGCACCGACCGGTCAGCTCTCTGAAAAGCATTAAAAGGCTACTCTTCTCTTCATAGCTTAAGAATATGACTGTTATAGGTATAATAACATTTTAATATGACTTAGTCAATATTTTATTTACAGTGGGAAATGTACAAAGAACAAATAAATTATTTCTTCTTTGTTGTTTCCTTTTCTGTTTCTGTGTGAACGGTTTCGCCCTTTGATTTATAATCATCATATCGGCTTTCGAGTTCTTTATATTCGCCTGTTTTCATATCCTTCATCAAAACAGTCTGACCGTCAAAAGAGATATAATACTCTCCTACGGCAGTAAATCTGTAGGTAGTCTCGCCGTCATCTGAAGTTACATCGCTTTTGCTCATAACATTAGCGGCAACCTTAACATATTGTTTACCGTCAATGTCAACTCCGTTTGAAGCCACCATAAGAGAATAATCCTTATCCACATCGGCAAGACCAAGCTCTTTTTCGGAATATGAATCTCTGATATAATTAATAGCGTCGTTATCTTTTATAACGGCTTTTTCTGTTTCTATAACTTTTGTTGTGGAAACAGTAGTATTATTGTTTGTACTGCTTTCGTCATCTTTGCCTCCTGCAGAACAGGCAGCAAAAACAGAGCATACCATAAGAACAGACAAAACAATTGCCAAAACTTTTTTCATAACAATCACCGCTTAAAAGAACGAAATTAATCCTCGTCTTCCTCTTCGTCACATTCACACATTTCAAATTCAAGCTTTTCGCCGCAGTTAGGGCAGTTAATTGCGCCTTCCATAACTGTATCGCCGTCAACTGTAAAAACCTCATTGCAGAGAGGACACTCAACCTCAAACTCATCATCGTCGTCACAGCAGTCACAGCAATCACAATCGTCGTCGCACTCGCCGTAAACCTCTTCCTCAAGCTCTGCAAGATCCTCGTCAACAGCGTCAATCTGGTCTGCGAGAAGTTCCACGCCTTCTGTCATATCGTCAATATCCTCAACAAGATTTGACAAAACATCAACGATAGCGTTGAAAACCTTTGTTTCTTTTTTATTTGCGTCAAGATCAAGTCCGTCAAGAAGACCCTTGAGATATCCTAATTTTTCTGTAGTTTCCATAATAAAACTCCTTATAATTACAATGTATATGAACGTTTATGCTCTTTCCATATATTCACAGGTTCTTGTGTCAATTCTTATCATATCGCCCTCGTTGATAAAGAGAGGAACTCTGATTTCAGCACCAGTTTCAACCTTTGCAGGCTTAAGAGTATTTGTAGCAGTATTGCCTTTAAGACCCGGCTCAGTCTCCGTTACCTCAAGAGTAACAAATGTAGGAGGCTCAACACCGAAAACCTTGCCCTTGTAAGAAAGGATACGGCAAACCTCATTTTCCTTTACGAACTTAAAATTGTCTGAAAGGTCAGCCTCTGCAACGGGAATCATATCAAAAGTCTCATTATCCATAAAGTAATAAAGACCTTCATCATTATATGAATAAGACATTTCTCTTCTTTCAATAAATGCAGTCGGGAACTTTGCTGACGGGTTGTAGCTCTTTTCAGTTACTGCACCTGTGAGAACATTCTTTGTCTTTGTTCTGACAAATGCTGCACCCTTGCCCGGCTTTACGTGCTGAAATTCGATAACCTGTAAAACGTTACCATCCTCTTCAAATGTAACGCCGTTTCTGAAATCACCTGCTGATACCATATAATTTACCTCCGAGATATTATTATCATTTATTTTTCAATTTATTACCTACATTTTATATTATTTCCATCAATAAATCAATACCCATTTTATAACTATCCTTACCATAGCCGCAAATTTGTTTTACGCACACGTCGGTTATGACAGATACCTTGCGGAAATCCTCTCTTTTATGAATATCCGACATATGAACCTCAACAAAGGGAGTAAACTCATTTACAGCCTCGATAGCATCACGGATAGCATAGGAATAATGGGTATAAGCGCCTGCGTTTATAACAACGCCGTCAAACTCATCCTTGCTTTCGTGGATAACATCTATAATGTCGCCTTCGTGGTTTGACTGAAAAAATGTCATCTTGGCTCCCTGTGCTTTGCCGTAAAGTTTCAGCTCATCATTAATCTGCTTAAGCGTTTCTCCGCCGTAGACATTCTTTTTTCTTATCCCTGTCATATTGAGATTAGGACCGTTTAAAACAAGTATTTTTTTCATTGACATAATATCACCTAAAAATAATAGGAGCGATAAAAACCGCTCCTATATGTATAAAGTCTTATTTATACTTTCTCTTACGAGCAGCCTCGCTCTTCTTTTTACGAGCAACTGAAGGCTTTTCATAATGTTCTCTCTTGCGGACTTCCTGGATAATACCGTCACGAGAAGTCTGGCGCTTAAAGCGTCTGAGTGCACTGTCGAGAGACTCATTTTCCTTAACTTTTACCTGACTCATTTCATTCCCTCCCTCCGACCGCTTCGGGGGTATTTGATACTCTTTTTAAATATCCGAGTGAGATTATATACAAAAAGGTTGTAAAAGTCAAGTATTTTAACGAGAAATATATAAAACAATCCAAAATTCGTGAAATCAGCCGCTTAATGTCGAAGAAATTCAGCCGTTTTGTTAACAGTTATTTACAACATTAAACAATAAAAACTCGCTTGAACATAATGCTCAAACGAGTTTTTATTATTCTTACTTACTTTGTTTTAACTGTTTTTACAGCAGACCAGTTGGAATAAACCTTCTGATTTGCAACAATTTTGTAAGTACGTACTCTTACATAATATTTCTTGTTTTTCTTCAAACCCTTAAGAGTTTTGCTTGTCTTCTTGGCTTTGGTTACTTTAACAGTCTTTGTCTTTTTCTTTGTAAATTTGCTTGAGGTAGAATACTGAACCTCATAACCTTTTACAGCTTTTGCCTTTTTCCATTTTGCCGTTACAGCTGTTTTTGTTTTCTTTTTGAGTTTAGTAATCTTTGATGATTTCGGCTTAATTGCCTCAATGGGAACAATATTGAGACTGTCATCTGTTCCTATGAACTGACCGATTCCGAGCGATGCTTTAATATCATTTATATTTGTCGGAGCTTTAGTTACAACAAGGTCTGCTACAAAATTACATGAACCCGAGCCGTACCAGAAATTCATATGCTGAACGCCTTTAATAAACCATGTATTTTCAGGGAAAGCACAGGTTGAAGCATCTATAATCTCATCAAGAGAAGCATAATTATTCTTCTCGGTTCTTGAGGACGGAAGTGTCTTTTCGTAATCTGCGACAGTTGCACCCAAAGAAGCATATTTTGTTTCAATCAAAGCATCTGCCTGAGCAGCGTAATCGGAGGTTGCAGGAATACCGGGGATACCGTAGTTTGCAACAATAGCAACCTGCACACCCTTGTTTTTAAGCTCTGCTATATTCTGAACAAGTCTGCCCTGAACTGCGTGGTAATTTGTTATTTTTGCATAAAGTCCGCCGCTCTTGTCAAGAAAACCGATGGCACTCATTTTTTCAACTGCCGTATCAAAGCAATCGTAAGGTATGAATTCCCACATAATCGGCAGGCATCCGAATGCAGGATAAAGAACATTCATATACAAATAGTTGAGAAGTGTAGGATCGTTTTTAACCTGATTAACCAGAGCACAAAGATTATCAACAGTTGCCGTTGCAGTCTGAGCTACCCATGTAAGTCTAGACAAATCAAAACTGTTATTTCTCAGAGATGCTGTAATATTGGCAACATAATCAAGAATTACATTTCTGTCGATTACGATATCCTGAGCGAAAAGCCTGCATATTCCTACACCATTTAATGCGCCGTTAAGATATATAACTTTTTCAACCTCATTATCGTTTTTATGAGCATCAATATACGAAGCAACTACAACTGTACCTTCAGAACCGCCGATTATTGTTACCTTGTCCTTGCCTGTCTGCTTTTTAACGATTTCAATAAAATTGTCAAGCTTTTCACCGTTTTCACAGGCATCAAGACGCCAGTCATAGTTGAAAGCATAAACATTCTGAGCTCCGATTTTATCTGCTATGGTTCTGCATATTGCAGGTTCGTTTGACTGAGCATCTTCAATATAGCTCTTGTGGTTTGCAAGGCTGTCTGTCCAGTAATTTGCAATGCCTGTATCAGGGGCAGGATTACCGTCCTTATCGCACGCCATTTCATTATAGCCTGCAAGAAGTCTTGAAAGCTGGTCCATAAACTTAATTGGGTCCTTAACATTACCCTGTGTTGCGTCAAGCAGAGCGTGAAGAACATCATTATTTGAAGTAAACAGAGAACCTATATCAAAAGTTCCAAGTTTTTTTCTGTCACCTGAGTCTGGATTTTTGTAAATTGCAGAACCGCCCATACCGTGCACTACAATAACAGGTGTTACGCCGTTGTCAGCAAATGCAACTGTTGTGCAGGAAAATACCATTACAGCAGCAAGCACCGCACAAAGAATTTTTGTAAAAATCTTTTTCATAAACATTACCTCTCCTAAAATAATTTACTTACATCTTAATTATAATATTCAGTTATCCGTTTGTCAAACTGTTATTTTACATTCGTATAAATTCGGTTTAATTTCAGTTCGGTCTTATAAAATCAAATCTCTCTGCTAATAATAAAAGCGAGGGATTTTTTCTGTACTCAGCTATACATAAACAGTAAAAAGGATGATATATTTGCAGTACAGTAAGGTTGAAATTTGCGGAATTAACACAAGTGAGCTGAAGGTTCTCAAAGAAAAAGAAAAAATTGAGCTGCTGAAAAAAGCCCACGCAGGCGATAAACAGGCACGGGACGAGCTTATTCAGGGAAATTTAAGACTTGTTCTCTCCGTTATTCAGCGCTTTTCAAACAGAGGAGAAAATATGGACGACCTTTTCCAGGTGGGAGTTATCGGACTGATAAAAGCTATTGATAATTTCAATCTGGATTTGGATGTAAGATTTTCCACTTATGCTGTACCTATGTGTATCGGGGAGATACGCCGTTACCTAAGAGACGATAATGCCGTCAGGGTGTCACGTTCTATGAGAGATACGGCATATAAAGCAATGCAGGTTAAGGAAAAGCTCACCAACAAGTACGGCAAGGAGCCGACGGTAGAGCAAATTGCAAAAGAGCTTGATATGAAAAAAAGCGATGTCGTTCTTGCCCTCGAAGCAATCGTTGATCCTGTTTCACTTTATGAGCCTGTATATTCAGACGGCGGTGATACTATTTATGTTATGGACCAGGTTGGCGACAGCAATACCGACACCGACTGGATAGACGAAATAATGATAAAGGACGAAATCAAAAAACTTGATGACCGTGAACGGAATATAATGTATCTCCGATTTATGCAGGGTAAAACACAAATGGAAGTTGCAAAAGAAGTGGGAATTTCCCAGGCTCAGGTCAGCCGTCTTGAAAAAAATGCATTAAAAAGAATTAAAGGACAGTAAAAAGCGCCTCGGATTTCCGTTTTGAAATCCGAGGTGTATCTTTTACTATTTAATAAAGCCTAAAACAAGTATAATCAAAACTATAACAGGAAGAACAAATGTCATATAAGGACGCATCCATTTTTTAACTTTCAATCCTTTGCCTGAATTTGCTTCCGCAGTGAAGTTATCCCAGCCCCATCCATATCGGCTGACGCAGAAGATTACAAAAATAAGTGAACCTACAGGAAGAAGAATATTGCTGACAAGGAAGTCCTCTAAATCCATAATTGTTGTTCCTTCACCCAGAGGAGCAATATCTGACAGAACATTAAAGCCTAATGCGCAGGGCAAAGACAGTAAAAACATTAAAACGCCGTTGATAAGACATGCTTTCCTTCGGCTTAATCCGAACAAATCCATATTGCAGGAAATAATATTTTCAAATACTGCAAGCACGGTTGACAGCGCTGCAAATGTCATAAATACAAAAAACAAACTGCCCCACAGACGACCCAACGGCATATTGTTAAATATGTTCGGCAATGTAATAAATATAAGGCTCGGTCCTGCGTCAACTTCAACGTCGTATGCAAAGCAGGCAGGGAAAATAATAAGTCCCGAGCAAATTGCAACAAATGTATCAAGAACGGCAACATTGACCGATTCACCCAAAAGCGTTCTTTTTTTATCAATATAGCTTCCGAAAATCGCCATTGCGCCGATACCTAAGCTAAGTGTAAAGAACGCTTGATTCATAGCTCCGACAACAACCTTGCCGATACCGATTTCCTTCATTCTGTTAAAATCGGGCATAAGATAGAATTTTAAGCCTTCATTTGAAGTGTCGTTAAAAATACTGTTGACTGCAAGCACTACCATAATAAAAAGCAACGCTATCATCATCACTTTTGTGATACGTTCAAGACCTTTTTGCAGGCTGAAGGAGCATACCAGAAATCCGATTACAACAATGATTGCCATATACCCAACCATTTCGGCAGGATTTGAAAGCATACCGTTAAATAAATTTTCTACCTGCTGAGGACCTGCACCCTCAAATTTTCCGGTTGCTGTTGATACAAAATAATTAAGCATCCAGCCTGCAACAGAAGTATAGAACATCATTAAGATATAATTTCCTGCCATTGCCACATATCCGTGAAGATGCCATTTGCTGTTTTTCGGTTCTAACTTTCTGTACAGTACGGCAGGGCTTTTCTGACTTGCTCTTCCCATAGAAAATTCCATTGTCATAACCGGAATCCCTAAAATTGCGAGGAAGAACAAATATATTAATACAAATGCTCCCCCGCCGAACTGACCGACCATATAAGGAAATTTCCATACATTTCCTATTCCTATTGCACAGCCGGCACTTATCAGGATAAAGCCAAGACGGCTTGCTAATTTTTCTCTTTCCATAATAACTCCCTATCTGTATTTACTAAAAACAAGATAACATAATAATCGTTTTTTTACAAGTATTATCTAAAGCCGACTATGAAATTAGTTTTTTGTCACCCGATTAAGCTGATTAAAAGAATACATCCAGCACTAAAAGTGCAGTAAAAACATAAAAAGGCTGTGACGATTTAAAATCCCTTCACAGCCTTTGATTTTTCCGATTTATTTTTTTACTGTTTTAGCCTCTTCAAATTCTTTGAGTATCTGAGCATCGGGGGCAGGTGTCAGAAGTGATACAACCACATTAACAATAAGTCCGATAATAAATGCAGGAAGAAGCTCATAGATATTGAGAACGTCTGCAAGTCCCGCAATAGCATATTTCCAGATGAATACCATAGCACCGCCTGCAATCATTCCTGCAATCGCTCCGTATTTATTTGAACGCTTCCAGAAAAGCGACAGCAGAACTACAGGACCGAATGCTGCGCCGAAGCCTGCCCATGCAAATGAAACGATACCGAAAACAGATGAATTTGAATCCCATGCAATAATAACTCCTATTATCGAAATGATAACAAGTGTTACTCTTGCAACAACCATTTTTGTTGTTTCCGAAAGATTAAGTTTGAAAACACCGCCGAGGATATTTTCACTTGCTGATGAAGATGCGGCGAGAAGCTGGCTGTCAGATGTTGACATGGTGCTTGCAAGAATACCTGCAAGGATAACGCCTGCGAGAAGAGCAGGCACAATGCCCTGCTGTGAAAGCAAATCAGAAATTCTGACAATAATTGTTTCACTGTCCTCAAGAGGAGGAAGAGCACCGTTATTAACCATTCCCAGACCTACAACACCGATAAGAATTGCAAGTCCCATTGAAATAACTACCCATACGGAAGCAACACGTCTTGAAATTTTAATCTTATTCGGGTTCTCAATCGCCATGAAACGAAGGAGAATATGAGGCATACCGAAATAGCCCAGTCCCCAGGCAAGAGTCGAAATAATTGTCAAAAATCCGTAAGGCTTGCTTGTTGCCGTTTCTGCAACGAATGTATTTGTCATTGATAAATAACCTGGAAGTGCTTTTGCATTTTCAATAACAGCTCCCATTCCGCCTGCTTTTGAAACACCGAAGATAAGCACAAGGATAAGCGCACAGGTCATAATAATTGACTGAACAAAGTCAGATACGGATGCCGCATTGAAACCTCCCAAAGAGGTATATCCCACAATAACAATCGCAGAAACAATCATTGCAATGTGATAATCAATACCGAAAAGCGTACCGAAAAGCTTTCCGCAGGCAGCAAAACCCGATGCAGTATACGGCACGAAGAATATAATTATAACAAGCGCCGCAATACCCATAAGAATTTTTTTGCTGTCCTTATATCTCAGTGAAAAATAATCAGGTATTGTGATTGCATTTATATTTGCGGAATAATTACGCAGACGCTTTGCAACAATGAGCCAGTTAAGATATGTACCCACTGCAAGACCTATCGCTGTCCATCCGACATCTGCAAGACCCGTAAGATAAGCCAGTCCGGGCAGACCCATAAGAAGATAGCTTGACATATCCGAAGCCTCGGCGCTCATTGCAGTAACAAGAGGTCCCAGCTTTCTTCCGCCCAAATAAAAATCGCCCACATTTTTTGTTCTCTTTGAATATATAACTCCAATCATAAGTACCGCAAAAAGATAAATTACAATTGAAATCATAATACAGATTTGTGCTTTTGTCATAATTCTACTCTCTTTCTGAAAAAATAAGACACCGCAAAAGAAAATGCGATGTCTTATTTTAACATAATATTTATACATTGTCAAAATTATATTTATACATTATAAATATTATTGCTTTTTAAATCTTATAACATTCCAGCTAAATGGCTGTAAATGTGCCGTTACCACAGTTTTATCAACACTCGGAAGCCCATTTTTATGAGGTTTCACAGAAGAATTTTCAAATCCGTTTTCTTCTTTTGCACCGCAGCCATCCATTGAAATAAATTCAAACGGCACGTATTTCTCAAAATCAAGAAGATTTATTTCAAGCAAAGCATCCTCATCAAGAGACTTGTTTACGCAGAAAAGAGTCATTTCTTCCCTTTCCTCATCAAGAGTTGCTATTGCTTCAAGATAAGGAACATCTGTAAATTCCTTACAGTCATATTTAGAACAGGAAACCATCGGGTTTAATGCAGTTCCTCTGCCGAAATTACTCAAATGCTCAAACGGATAGAAAATAGTCTGTTTAAAAATACCGCCGCCTGTCTGAGTGAAAATAGGAGCGATAACATTTACAAGCTGAGCCAGACAGGCGATTTTAATTCTGTCACAATGACGAAGAAGAGTAATCATCATTGACCCTACAAGAAGAGCATCCTCAAAATTATAAATATCCTCAAGCCTGGGCGGAGCCACAGACCATCTTTCGTACGGAGCGTCGTTTGAATGATACCAGACATTCCATTCATCAAAGGAAAGATTTATGGTTTTCTTAGTCCTTTTTTTAGCTTTTATGTAGTCGCATACGCACAATACGGAATGAATAAACTCGTCAAGCTCAAGAGTAAGTGCCAAAAATGACGGCGTATCGTCATTATGATTTCCATAATACTGATGGAGTGAAACATAATCGATACTGTCATAAGCAATGTCAAGAGAGGTCGCCTCCCATTCTCCGAAGGTGGGAGAATTTCTGCTTGAAGAACCGCACAAAACAGTTTCAATAGAGTTATCTGTCCACTTCATCATTTTGGAGGCTTCAAGTGCCGTTCTGCCGTACTCTGCCGCAGTTTTTGCACCCATCTGCCATCTTCCGTCCATTTCATTGCCGAGACACCAGAGCTTTATATTCCAGGGCTCTTTATAACCGTGAGCAATTCTCATATCGGACCAGGCGGAGCCGCCTCTATGATTAGTATATTCAACAAGGTTTCTTGCTTCCTCGGGACCTCTTGTTCCCAGATTGACAGCCATCATACATTCAGTATTTGCCTTTCGGCACCATTTCATAAACTCGTTAGTACCGAATATGTTTGGCTCAGTAGTTCCCCATGCCAGATCAAGACGTTTCGGTCTGCTTTCTACAGGTCCTACTCCGTCCTCCCAGTTATAACCTGATACAAAATTACCGCCCGGATAACGGACTATCGGAACATTCAGCTCCTTTACCATATCAATGACATCGGTTCTGAAACCGTCACTGTCCGCAAGAGGATGCGACGGCTCATAAATACCGCCGTAAACCGACCTGCCCAGATGCTCAACAAATGAGCCGTAAATTCTTTTATCAATTTCGCCTATCCGAAATTCTTTTGCCAAAGTTATTTTTGCTCTCATATTTCCTTTTCCTCACAGAATGTTTTTTATTCTATCGGCTCAAAATCCGCGGCAGTATGCTTGCATATAGGACAAATGAAATCCTCGGGAAGCTCATCACCCTCATATACATAACCGCAAATTTTGCAGACATAGCCCTTTTTCTTTGGCTTTTCGGGCTTGGGCTTAATATTGTCAAAATAATACTGATAGGTAACTGATTTTTCATTTGACAGGACTTGGCTTTCGGTAATCTCAGCAATAAACATTGTATGAGATATGCAATCAACCTCTTCGACTACCTTGCAGGAAATATAAGCGTTTGCAAAGGTATCAAGATAAACAATACCGTTTTCACTTCTCTTCATTTCACCAACGATTTTTTCTTCATTTCTACCGCTTTTAAAGCCGTAGTGCTGAAATACGAAAAACGGTACATTTTCCGTCAAAACAGATAAATTAAACTCCCCTGTTTTTTTAATCATATCATGGGTGTAATTTTTCTTATTCACGGAAATTGCAATTTTTACAGGGCTGTCGGCAACCTGCATAGCAGTGTTGATTATACAGCCGTTGTCCTTTTCACCGTCCTTTGCAGTAAGAACAAACAGACCGTAGCTTAATTTGTGAACAGCAGTTTTGTCAAGCATAATTATTTCTCCTTTAAAATAATTTTTTTTGATTTTGAATTAACGGCATAAACGCCGAAACAGACAAGCAAAAGAGAAAAAATTATCTGAACTGCGCTCTGCGTTAATTTTTCTTTAAGAAAGAGTGATGAAAGCAGACAGCCGAATACAGGAGTCATAAATCCGAACACGGCTACCCTCGAAACATCGTTATATTTAAGAAGTATACCCCAAAGTGTATATGCAGCGGCAGAAACAAAAGCAAGATAAACAAGAAGAATAATGCCCTTAAAATCAGCCTGCATAATTTTACCGCCGATAACAAGACCAAACGCCGCCATAAAAATACCTCCGGCGGCAAACTGATATCCGCTTAAAACAACGGGGTTTTCACTTTTGCTGAATTTTTTTAAAAATACGGAAGAAAAAGCGTATGACAGTGAGGAAATTATAATGAAGCCTTCGCCTGAAAAATTAAAGCTAAAATCAATTCCTCCCGCATTGCTGAAATTAATAACAACAACTCCGAGAAAACCTATAATACAGCCTGTTATCTTTTTTACAGTCAGCTTGTCCTGTTTAAAAACAACGGCTGAAATAATAACGGCAAAAAAGACGCTGACGCTGTTTATTATTGAACTTTTTGTACCTGTTGTATGCGCCAGACCGATATAAAAAAATATGTACTGCAAAACAGTCTGAAACAGTGATAAAACAGATATTTTTTTTAAAGAACTTTTCTTCGGAAAAAGAAACGATTTTGAAATTATACTGCCGAAAGCAATTATTAAAATACCTGCAAGAGTAAATCGTATTCCTGCAAAAAGTATCTGTGATGAATAGTCACTGCCCTCTATATCAAAAAGGGAATATCCTATTTTAATACAGGGAAAGGCACTGCCCCAAAGGGCACAGCAAATCATTGCAAACAGGCATACATTCACATGCTTTGATAAAAACTTTGCCTTTTTATCCATTATTTTTTTGTAGTAGAGCCGAATCCGCCGTCTCTTACACCGTCTGCATTATCGTCATATGTAATACCGAACTGAGTAAAAATACCCTGGGCAAATCCGTCCCCTGCTTCAACGGCAGCAGTATGTCCGTCATCGTGGGCATCACAGCTTATTTTTATCATAATATGTCCCTCATTTGAGGAATTATAATAATCGGAATCAATTATACCGACAGTGTTATCAAGCTGACATCTGTGCTTAAAGCCGAGACCTGAACGGGGATAAATTGAAAGAACCCAGCCCTCGTCAATCTTTGACCTGATACCTGTAGGAACAAGGGTCGATTTTCCTTTTTCAAAAATGATTTTTGCAGGTGCATAAAAGTCATAGCCGGCCGAGCCTGATGTTGCTCTCTCGGGCAGTTTTATACTGTCATAAATTTCTCTTACATTTTCCGTTTCGGGAAAATTTTTAATCCAGTCCTTTTCAAACTGTTCAAAGGATACCTTTTCAAATTCTGCAATTCTGTTCATATGAAATCTCCTGTAAATATTATTCTATCGGTATAATATCACAGATAAAAAAATAAAACAATCCTTAATACCGTATAAAAATAATTTACGCAGTAAAAAGGATTGAAACGAAAAACGGCAAAATATCTGTCCGTTAAAGTCCGAAGCTGACGCTTAATGCATGATTGACCTTTCCCATATCACTGGTATCAAGGCTTCCCATCTTTTCACGCAGACGGCGCTTATCAATAGTTCTCACCTGTTCCAGAAGTACTACACTGTTCTTAGTCAGACCGCAGTTTGCGGCATCCACCTCAATATGAGTAGGTAAATTCGCTTTATCTCTCTGTGAGGTAATGGCGGCGGCAATTACAGTCGGAGAATATTTATTTCCCACATCATTCTGAACGATAAGTACCGGTCTCACCCCGCCTTGCTCCGAGCCGACAACAGGACTTAAATCAGCATAATATATTTCGCCTCGTTTAATAAGCAATTAAATCACCTTCATATAAGCATCTGATATTTCACATCTCATAAATATAATTGCCATATAATATTGAATTTAAACATCATATTCCATTATATGTAGAAAATTTTTCTTGGTATTTTGTCAAAATAAAAAAACGCTCATAGAATGAAGCATAAAGAGAATTTTCAAGATATGAAAGGAGCTTATATATGGAAGATTATGTTGACCTTTTCAAGCCCAGTTTTCTTAAAAAAGAAAGCAGACCTGCACTTCCAGAGGACGCCTCTGTTACAATGGCATACGTACCGCTGCAGCTGGAGCTTGTGAAATATGACGCAGATAAAGCACTCCAAAACGGAACGCTGTTTCCTGCGCTTAACAAACCGTTTTTAGGAAAGATGGTGAAAAAAGCATGAGCAAAAACAAGCTTTTAAAAAGACTTTCGGCTTTGGGCTTTGCTATGTACGAGTGCCGTCTTTTCTGCGACACACACCCTGATAACTCGGAAGCGCTTGAGCTTTTGAATTCTTACAAAAAGAAATATGAAGCAGTCAAGGCTGAATTTGAAAAAGAATTCGGTCCTCTCACATTAAACGGATACAACAGCGATGAATGGTTAAAAGACCCGTGGCCCTGGGATAATTCGGCAAATTAAGAAAATCAGGGGGAGCATCATAATTGCCGCTTCCCCTGACAGCCGTCTCCGCTTCAGAGAAATACATACCTTACAGAAAGATTACGGAATAAAACCCTGTTGACAAATGAGGGAAAAACATGTATAATAAGAAACATAAGTTGCACAACAATTGTTTTCTGGTAAGGATGATGACTTAATGCCACCCAAATTCAAGTTCACACGAGAACAAATTATCTCCGCCGCTTTAGACATAACAAGAGAAAAAGGTATGGACGCTTTAACTGCCAGAGGTCTGGCATCAAAACTCGGTTCATCCGCAAAGCCTATTTTCGGATTGTTTCAAAATATGGATGAAGTACAGAGCGAGGTCATAAATTCAGCAAATAAGCTATATCTGTCTTATCTGCAAAAATGCATGGCTGATAATGCATATCCGCCCTATAAATCAAGCGGTATAGCGTATATTCAATTTGCAAAAGAAGAAAAGGAACTGTTCAAACTGCTTTTTATGCGTGACAGAACAAATGAAAGTATCGAAGAAAGCAAAGATGAAATTCAGCCGCTTCTGGAAATTATTAAGGACAATCTCGGGATAAGTGAAGATAAAGCATTTCTCTTTCACTCTGAAATGTGGATTTTTGTCCACGGCATCGCATCTATGGCGGCAACATCTTATCTGGACTGGGATATGGATTATATCAGCAGGACACTTACCGATGTCTACGAGGGGTTAAAATACCGTTTTACGGGGGGAAATTAAATGAGCAATATTATTCAGATTGATCACCTCAACAAAAGTTTCGGTGACATAAAAGCAGTTCAGGATTTAAGTTTCCGTGTTAAAGAGGGAGAACTGTTCGCTTTTCTCGGTATCAACGGTGCAGGAAAATCCACCACAATCAATATAATGTGCGGACAGCTGTCAAAGGACAGCGGCAGTATTCTGATTAACGGACACGATTTGGACAGAGATATAGATTTTATCAAGCGTGAACTCGGAGTAGTTTTTCAGTCTTCCGTCCTTGATTCTGCTCTTTCGGTTTATGACAATCTGGAAAGCCGTGCCGCATTATACGGCATTACGGGAGCAGAATTCAGGAAAAGACTTGCCGAACTTTCAAAAATACTTGATTTTGAAGATTTGCTGAAGCGTACAGTCGGCAAATTATCAGGAGGTCAGCGCAGAAGAATTGATATTGCCAGAGCTTTATTTCATAAGCCGAAAATTCTCATTCTTGACGAGCCTACAACAGGTCTTGACCCCCAGACACGAAAGATACTTTGGAATGTCATATCGGATTTTCGTAAAAATGAAAATATGACTGTTTTTCTGACTACTCATTATATGGAGGAAGCGGCAGAAGCCGACCATGTTGTAATTATTGACAGCGGTAAAATATCTGCAGAAGGTACTCCCCTTGAGCTTAAAAATTCTTATACGGGAGATTATATAACGCTTTACGGTATAAACGAGGAAAACATCAAAAAAATCAGTACGCAATACGAAAAGGTAAAAAACGGTTATCGCATTTCGGTTTCAGACACAAAAGCTGCAACCGACCTTATTATCAAATATCCGCAGCTTTTCAATGATTATGAAATAACAAAAGGAAAAATGGACGATGTTTTTCTTGCCGTTACAGGAAAAGCACTTACAGGAGGTGTCGAAAAATGAGTGCATTACCGATACTTATAAAAAGAAATGTCAAACTTTTTTTCAAAGACAAAGCAATGTTTTTTACATCTCTTATAACTCCAGCCATATTACTTGTGCTTTATATAACCTTTCTGGGAAATATATTCCGTGACGACTTCACGTCCCATTTACCCGATACAATAAAACTTTCAGACAGTATAATTGAAGGACTTGTAGGGGGTCAGGTTATATCTTCAATCCTTGCCGTTTCCTGCGTAACAATTTCTTTTTGCTCTAATTTTTTAATGGTGCAGGACAAAGCAAACGGTACAATAAAAGATTTAAGAATATCTCCGATAAAATCTTCGGTTCTTTCCCTTGGTTATTATATGTCCACTCTGATTTCAACACTTATCATCTGTTTCGTTTCAGCCGGTCTCTGTCTTGTCTATATTGCTTCTGTGGGCTGGTATATGTCGCTGACTGATGTACTTCTTCTGTTTCTTGACATTTTGCTTCTTGTCTTTTTCGGAACGGCATTCTCTTCGGTTATAAACTTTTTCTTATCAACACAAGGTCAGATTTCAGCAGTAGGTACAATTATCAGCTCAGGATACGGTTTTATCTGCGGTGCATATATGCCGATATCATCATTTTCAGAGGGACTTCAGAAGGCAATTTCATTCCTTCCGGGAACTTACGGTACTTCCCTTATCCGCAATCATGCAATGCAGGGCGTTCTTGCCGAAATAGAAAATCAGGGTATTCCCGAAGGTGTAATTGAGGGTATAAAGGATTCTCTCGACTGTAACCTGTACTTTTTTGAAAATCAGGTAAGCACGTCAATGATGTATGTTATACTCGGAGTAACCGTTATTGTGTTAATCGGGGCTTACATTCTTCTGAATTATTTGGGGAAAAAATAAAGGCTGATATTTTAGCCCTCAATTTAAACGCCGTAAAAAAACCACTTGAAAAAATTTTCAAGTGGTTTTTGTTTATTAATCGTCTATTCCCTGCATCATTTCAATACCTGTAACAGGGATAATTTTTCCCGTGTCGTCAAAAGCGGAGATTACTATTTCGTTATCGGTGATGTCCACACCTGTCATTTCTATTCTGACGGTTACATCGCCTTTCATCTTGCCGAGCTCATAGGTCATAACTGTCTTTCCGTCAAGCTTAACCGTATCATATTCAAGCTTTTCTCTTTTATTCTCAGGGTTTTCAAACTCAAGTTTTTTAGGCTTTCTGTCGCCCTCAGCCTGATAGAATACACTCAGCTGTGTTTCCAAATCATTATAGTACGGAAGAACTATCTGAACAGATACTTCACGCTTTTCGGGTTTTTTCGTAGTAGTTTCTGTTTTTGATTGAGCGGCAGTTGTTGCTTTATCTTTTGATGAAGCAGTTGTCTTACTGTCAGACTTTGCCGTTGTTTTATCTTTGTCTGCGGCTGCGGTCTTGTCCTTTGTAACATCGGACATTGCAGAAGAAACAGAAGTATTTTTGTTGCTCTTATCGGATTTTTTGTCCTTAGAGGTTTTCTTCGTTGTTTCATTGTCGTCTTTATCGGCTGAACTGCTGCCTTCTGCCTCAGTAGAATCTCCGGCAGTTGGCTCATCCGTTACAACTTCAGTTACAGCCTTGCCTGCTTCATCGGTTATCTCTTCTCCGTTTTCGTCAGTTACGGGAACAGTAACAACCGTATCCTTGTACTCCTTTGAAGCACAGGCTGATAAAGCGAAAATCATTGATAAAACCATTAAAACAGCTAATAATTTTTTCATAAGTATCACCTTTATTTTAAATAAAACAATTGTATGAGGCGTCACTCGGCATTCTCCAGTCACCCCTCGGACTCAGCGAAACAGAGCCCACCTTTGGTGAATCCGGAATACAGGAACGCTTAAACTGGCTGATAAAAAAGCGCTTCATAAATACACCCAGCCACTTATCAACGGTCTTCTCATCATACTTGCCGTCAAAAGCCTTTACGGCAAGGAAAGACAGCTTTTCCTTTGAAAAACCGAAGCGTATAAAATTATACAAAAAGAAATCGTGAAGCTCATAGGGACCGATATTGTCCTCTGTTTTCTGAGAAATCCTGCCGTTTTCATCGGGAGGGAGAAGCTCGGGAGAAACAGGAGTGTCAAGAATATCATAAAGTATATTGGCAGTATCCTTATCACTGAAATCGGCTACATACTTTACGAGATATCTTACAAGCGTTTTAGGGACAGAAGCATTTACTCCATACATTGACATATGGTCTCCGTTATAAGTGCACCATCCCATAGCAAGCTCGCTAAGGTCACCCGTACCTACAAGCAGTTTACCATGCTTATTTGCCATATCAAAAAGCACCTGGGTACGTTCTCTCGCCTGCGTATTTTCATAGGTAATATCCTTAACGCTTTCATCGTGTCCGATATCCTTCATATGCAAAACACAGGCGTCTTTAATGCTGATTTCCTTATAGGTTACGCCTAAGGATTCCATAAGTTTAACAGCATTGTCATGAGTTCTGTCGGTAGTACCGAAACCGGGCATTGTTATACCTAAGATGTCGCTGTTAGACTTTTTTAAAAGTCTCATAGCTTCCACGCATACAAGCAGGGCAAGGGTAGAATCAAGTCCGCCCGAAATTCCGACAACCACACCGTCTGAGCCAACGTGTTCAATACGCTTTGCAAGTCCTGCCGACTGTATTGAAAAAATCTCTCTGCATCTTTCACGTCTGCTGTCATTATCAGACGGTACAAAGGGATGAGCGTCAACAAAACGGTATTTTAGGTCGTTGCTTTCATTTTCAATCGCTGCAGACGAATATTCTATTCCGTCACTGCTATTTTCAAAGGACATATTGCTTTGCCTTTGGCTTATCAGCTTTTCAATATCTATATCTGCAAAAGTCAGCACACTTTCCCTTGCAAATCTTTCGCCCTCTGCTATAACAGCACCGTTTTCGGCAATAACCGCAGAACCGCTGAAAACAAGATCGGTTGTGCTTTCAAAGACAGATGCACCGGCATATACATAAGCGCAAATACATCTTGCAGACTGATTTGAGATAAGGCTTCGTCTGTAATCAGCCTTTGAAACATATTCATCACTTGCCGAAAGATTGATAATCACATTTGCACCGTGACAGGTGAGTTCACCGCTGGGGGGACAGGGCACCCATAAATCCTCGCAGAGTTCGGCACCTAAAACCACGCCGTTACCCAAATCAAATATCTGCTGACCTATCATTGTATCAAAACCGCAGAAATTTATTTTCTGACAGGATTTAAAATCAGCGCCTGATGCAAACCATCGCTTTTCATAAAATTCATTATAATTTGCCAGATGGATTTTCGGAACTATTCCAAGTATCTTTCCGTCAAGAATAATTACGGCACAGTTATAAAGGCTGTTATAAAACGGTACAGGCATACCGACCGCAACACAGATATTTCTGCCCTGTGTGTAATTAACTATCTCTGAAAGTGCATTTTCCGCCGACTGCTGAAGAGCCTTTGTAAAGAACAAATCCGCACAGGTATATCCTGTTACCGACAGCTCGGGTGTTACAAGGAGCTTTACCGCCTCACTGCAAGCCTTATCAATAGCTTTTTTTATCTCTTCTTTGTTGTAATCAGGGTCAGCAACCTTCAGCTTCAAAGATGATGAAGCAACTCTGAAAAATCCATAATTCATACTATCACCATAATATTAACAGTTTATATATAAAAGATTAAATCATTGTAATTTTAAATTTATACGAAACAGTCTCTCCTGCATCAAGAACAGTCATACCTCTTTTATGCTCAAAAATACCATCCTCATCAAGGCAGCTTGAAATACCTGTCCACGGCTCAAGAGCAACAAAAGGGGCATTTCCCACAGCAGACCAAATAAGAAGATTTCTCATATCCTGAAATTCTATCTCAATTCCCTTTCCGTTTTTGCCGATTAATTTTGCCGACTTTGCAGGACAGTTTTCAAAAATGAGAGCGTCGTTTTCTCCAAAAAGGCTGTGCTCAAGGTTAAGAACAGAGCCTCCCTGCATAACGTCATACTTTTTATCCGTGTCAACAAGTCCACTGTGATGGTCGGGTCTTAAACAGGGCTCAGTTATATTTTTATCAAAAATTACTTTATAATCCTCAAAAACTTCATTATTATCAACAGGACAGTTAAAAGCAGGATGACCGCCTATCACAAAGGGAAGTTTTTCATTTCCCGTATTAGTTATTATATATTCATTAGTAACAGTATCGCCGTTAATTGTATATTTTATTTTCAGTTCATAATCAAACGGAAACTGCTTTTTTGTTTCATTTGAACTTTTCTGAACAAATGTTATACTGTTTCTTCTCTTTTCAGAAACTTCAAAAGGATTAATTCTTGCTACGCCGTGGCGTTTCATATTACATTCTCTGCCGAATGCAGTAGACTTACCGTCAGGAAGAACACCTGTTATCGGGAAACAAACAGGAGCCTGTCCGGCCCAAAAATCAGAATTTCCCTGCCAAAGATATTCTCTTCCGTCCTTTTTCAGCGAATTAAGCTGTGCACCCTGCAAGCCTAAAACAGCACTGTTTTCACCGCTTGTAATTGTAAACTGCAAATTAATCACTCCAATCTTTTTTATTATAACTTATATAAAGTTGCAATGCAATATTGAAAATATATAACTTATAGGTTACAATATAAATAAATTAGGAGAATTAAGGAGATTGTTATGAACATTGACGAATTTATTGACGAAGCTGTTTTTTCGGAAAATGAAACCCACAAATGTTTTTATACTTTAATCTGGGACAGCTTCAAGGAAAGCGGTTATGTAATAACAGACGAAGAGGGTTATGAAATTGATGCTTTAATCAAGGCTGTATCTCTGCAAAACCTTTTAGGTGAATTTGTTTACAGACTTTACGACGAAGTAAACGAAACAGGCTTTGAAGATGTGCTTGACTACTGCGAATCAGCCGGCTTCAGTGAGGATGAAATATTAAGCTATTGTCACAGTAATGAAAATATCGAAGTAGACGAGGACGATTTCGAGCTGACTGTTAAAAACGCACTTGACTATTTTACGGAAATCACAGCGGACAAAATGCTTGAAGAGTTTTCGGCAGACGATTTATTTGACTGTATGTTTACGGCAACATATGCTTTTGAGCAGGATTTCACATATGATTTTGAGGATTCCGAAGAGCTTCAGGCATTTGTTGAAACTAACCACGAACAGCTTGATAATTATAAAGAGGAATATCCGTCTGTAATGAGATGGATTGAAAGCGGTATGATTTGCTGATTTAAAACAGGTGCGGTTGTACTTCATTTGAAGGAGATTTACAGAAATATGAAAAACAGTATGAAAATTATTGGCGGCTTTTTGCTGGCATGGTTAATCTCGTTTGTATTTATCTTCCTGTTTGTTTTTTTCGGAGGGCACAAGCTGTTTGAGGCAGACTCCCCTGTTTTATGGGAAATCGGAATATCATTTATTGTCGGAGCAATTTTATATTATGTTTGCAGTATGTTTAAAAACAATAATGATAAAATTGATGAACTGGAAAAAAGAATTGAAAAACTCGAAAATGATAAAGAACTGATAAAGTGAATGAAAAGCTATTAGCTTAGCAAAAAAGACTATATTAAAACCTCCTGCGGTAAATTAAAATTACCGCAGGAGGTTTTTTTCAATATAAACTTTGTAATGCACTTCATTTTTATCACTTATCTGCCCTTTTCTTAATCTTTTCGTAGCAGAAAGAATTGAAAGAATATATACCTTTCGAGAGCATATGAAGAATAAATGCCGCAAGAATTATTACACCTGTAAGGCACAACCAATTAAGCGGGAAAGGCAGTTTAAATAATTTTATCAAATCAATCAGTGCATATTGAACAACATAAATTTCCAAAGTAATATCAGAAATAAAAACAATTATCTTTTTTATAAATGAAGGAAGCTTTTCCAGTTTTGCATCAAGTGATGAAAAAGTCAGTGCAATAAACGCAAGCAGCATAAAAATAATTATCTGATTTACAAACTGCAAATCCATGTAAGAATTATATCTGCTGAAAAACAGTTTTGATGCAAAATACAAAGCAAAGAAAACAACTGCAAGCACAGGATATACCACTTTGAAATTATTTCTTAACCTCTTGTCATTCTTTCTGAACAGACCCCCGAGAAGCATACTTTCAAAAAACAGAAATTTTGTCATGTGCTCATGAACATCATCTATATGATAATAGCTTCTGTCATACACAGTAAAATATATTATGAGATATACAACAAATACGGCAATCATTACGAAATACAGATGATTTTTTAAATAACTATTCTTTACGCAAAAATAATATGGTATTAAAAGGATAACCATTGAAGCAATAAAATGATAATTTGTTGGATAAATCAGCCACTCGAAAATATTTCTGGTTTCAAAACTATATAGTCCAAAAAGGAGATAAATCAAAGTTACCGAAATTACCGGGACATAAATTCTGTAAAGCCTTTTTGAATACCACTTTACAAAATTAACACGTAAATTATAAAGGCAATATCCTGAACAGAAGAAGAACAATATGTCGCCTATTAATCCGCCGTTTGCAATAATATCAACGGGATAAACACCTTCATAATGCGAGTTTGTGATAAGGCAGGCAGCTAATGCTTTTAAAAAATTTATAAAAAATATCATAAATACTCCACAAATAGAATATAAAATTATAATATTACGAGATACTCTCTATTATCATATCTACAATTTCACTATCTGTATTTAAATCAAATTTTCTTGCAAACATACACGGTGAAGATTTAATTAAATCGAAATCTTCTTTTCTGAAAACATAGGGATTTCCGCGCTGCCAGTCAATAAGTCTTGCACAGGAAAAGTAATCATTCCTGCTGTCAGGAATAAAAAGATTGTTTTTAAAATCACTGTTTTGAACAACAGTCTGAATAAATATTTCGTCACAGCAAAAAGAATACTTAAACATGTTTTCGTACTCTTTTTGATTTTCAACAACATACCGGGCAAGCTCACCCGTAATACTGAACCAGTTTGAACCTTTAAAAACTTTTATATCCGTATTTTTTAAACGGTTGACTCTCAATAATTTTTCAGCTTTTAAAACAATATGAGCGAGAATTTTATTAAAAGTATTTCGCTTTTTTCTGAAAAAATGATAATATTTCACCCTGTCAACTGCAGATTTCGTTGTATCAAGGGTATCATAGTGAATAAATTCTTTTCCTGAATTTTGCTCAAAGAAATTATATATTTCATCATTTGTTTTTATAGGAAGATCAACGCCCGAAATAAGATGATAATATGTATAAGGATTATTCTCATCATTATGTGAAACGGCAGTCTTTAAAAGAAGCATTTCGCATTTTACCTGACTGAATCCGCCCCATGTTATGTTTATTCTTTCATCGGTAAAACATACCCTTGAAAACTTTGCAAGAGAAGAAAATTTCTCAAAATCAAAATTCTTTACCTTGGCATCAATATGAATAAATATATCATTTCTCCTATCATCAAGACAGCATATCAGCTTTTCAAGAAGTTCAAACTGATTATGAGCAATAATCATATATGCGTGCATAAAATTCACCTTGTGATTTTAAATCTTTCGGCAGTAATCGGTTATACCTTTGCAGGCGTCATAAAAAATGCCTACATCAACACTGTAGCTCAGGTACTGCAATCCTAAGTTTTTCCACATTTTCAGATCCTCCGGAGCATCGACAAAGCAACCGATTATCTTCCCTGAGTTTTTTGCTTTAGCAACAATTTCCTTCATTGCGTCAACAACAATAGGATTGTTTACCTGACCGGGCAAACCCAGCGACTGCGACAAATCATAAGGACCGATAAATAAAATGTCAACTCCTTCAACCTGAAGTATCTCGTCAATATTTTTAATAGCGTCTATACCTTCAAGCTGAAGGATAATTATAACGTCCTTAGAGCTTTCAAAATAGTCATATCGGTTTTGTGCGGAATAATCAGCCGCCCTTACAAAACGGCAAACGCCCCTCATACCGTAAGGATAAAATTTTGCAAATTTGACAACATCCTTTGCCTCTTCCGCAGAAGAAATCTGAGGCACCTGGATTCCGTAAGCACCGATATCAAGAGCTCGTCCGATAGTATTTTCCGCCTTATCCTTAAGTCTGATAATCGGTACCATATTTCTCGCTTCGGCTGCCCTTACATTATTCTGTTGACTTTCGATATCGACAGGACCGTGTTCTGTGTCAAGAATAACAAAATCAAATCCTGCAAGACCTGCAGCCTCAACAAACATCGGATCCCCCGTTTTCATAAACGGACCGTAAACACAATCGCCTTTTTTTAAGGTTTCTTTCATTTTCAGCAATGAATCTTTCATAATAAGTCCTCAAAATCAAACAGTAATATTATTGTTTTTTACAAATTCATTTACTCTT
Organism: uncultured Bacteroides sp.; assembly: GCA_964535085.1. Lineage (GTDB taxonomy): Bacteria > Bacillota > Clostridia > Oscillospirales > Acutalibacteraceae > Eubacterium_R. The sequence continues at coordinate 13,690 of CAZHSE010000011.1, read as the reverse complement.
CTAAGATCGTTATTCGTATCAACGGCAATTGTCTGGCTGTCAACTTCAACATATTGAACCCTGTAACCGTTTTCAATAAATCTTAAAATCTCAATATCTTCAATAGCCTCAACCCTTGCTTTGCCGTATTTTTCACCGTATTCGCAGTAAAAATTCAGTGCCTCAGGTGTAAAGCCGTAAACACAAACCTGCTTATAATAACTGTAATCAATCTTTCCCTTCGGATAAGGTGCAGTTGCTCTTGAAAGATATACTGCTATATTCTCTTTATTAACAATAACCTTGGGAACGGTAAAATTAACCAAATCAACAGGGTCTGTTATTTTTGTCATAAGATTTGAAATCTGTAAATCCTTATTTTCATAAAACGGCTTAATTGCAGCCTTTATTGTTTCAGGCTCAATAAGCGGCTCATCTCCCTGAATATTCACATATAAATCAGCCGGTATTTTTCTTGCAACCTCACCTATTCTGTCTGTTCCTGTCAGATGCTTTTCAGAGGTCATAACAACCTCTACACCCAGCTCTTTACAGGTATTGAAAATTTTTTCATCATCGGTTGCAACATAAACCGCATCAAAATCCTCAACCTTTTTACACTGCTGATAAACCCAGTAAATCATCGGCTTGCCGGCAATATCGGCAAGCGGTTTACCCGGGAATCTGCTTGATTTGTACCTTGCCGGAATAACGCCTATAATTTTCATAATTTTTCTCCTTTATTTTGAAATCTCCTCAATGCTTCTGCAGAGAGTTATATTATTCGGATATGCTTTAAACAAATTTATAACCGTCTGCGAAAGCGGACTGTTAAGTAACTGCGGAATTTCGTTTAAACAGTTAATAAGTGAATACGCCTGAACATCTATTCCAAGGACTTGAATCGGATTAATTATGCTTGTTGATGCAACGGCAATAATTTTTTTATCGGTTAAATCAATGTTCATAGCAATAATTTCCCACGGAATTGCTGTATTGACATTTGTTTTATATCCCATTTTTGCAAAACGGTTTTCAGGGTTTCTCGGATGAATTTTTATCAAAAGATTTTCCTTACCGACTATATCGGCGAGCTTTTCTATTAAATCCACATCCTCCATATAACCTGTATCTGCATAAAACGATTCTTCAAAAAATATGTATTTTTCTTCATACTTATCTTCAAGATTTTCGTAATCAAAAATGAAGTTTATGATTTTTTTAAACTTTTTGTCGTTAATATCTATTTTATCGATTTCGGTAACCTTGCTCCCATTCGGATACCATTCCAAAAGCTCAGGAGCAAAAACACTGAATTCATTAAAGTTTGAATAAATAGTATATTTTTTAAAAATATTATTATGTGATATATTTTTCAATCCTGACGGCTTTTTGAAAAGTTCATAATACCAACTGAGCCTTTCCGTGTAAGAAGCAGTACCGTCTTCGTAGTAATTTAAAATAAGCTGTTTATTCTTTCTTTTCAGGAAATCAAATAAAGTTGCAATAAAATAATCCATACTCGCCGTATAAAGTATATCATATTTTTCTTTTTTGGTATATTTTTTTGCAAAAGAATTAAAATTGATATATTTTAAAACAGAATTTATTTTGCTGTTATTACTGTATTTAACTTTTAAAACAGAAACATCGTTGAATAATTCTGTTTTTTTAATTCTGGCGGCAATATTATCAGCGCCGTTCATTCGTTCAGACAAAATAATATCTGCACTGTCATTTGAAAAGCAGTGATACTTTATCCATGATGCAACTAAAACCTGATATACTGAATTACAAACGAAAAGAACTCTTTTCACAAATTTACGCTCCTTATTAATTGACTTAATTTTGATGTTATGTTAAAGTAATTACGGTGATAAAAATGACTAATAAACTGAAAAAAATATTTAAAAATTCTCTTATATTCAAGCAGATTGATAAAATTGAAAATAAATATTATCAAAAAAGCCTTACAAACACGGAATTCACCATATTATGTCCAAACTGTATAGGAGGTTTAATTTATCACAGACTCGGTGAAAAATTCAACTCCCCCACTATTGATTTAGCAATAAACAGTGACGATTTCTGCAGCTTTCTTGAAAATCTTGAATACTACATTTCAAAAGATGTTGAATATCATTCTATGCGTGACGACGGCGTTCCGATCGGAATAATACGCGGAGACGGTAAACACAGCGATATAATAATGTATTTCACTCATTATAAAGATTTTGATGAAGCAAAAGATAAATGGAACAAAAGAAAACTGCGAATCAAGAGAGACAATACATACGTCATTATGTATGATATAGGCGATTTAAATCAGGAAGATTATAAAAAAGCAGGTTTCCTGAATGAAGAAAGTCTTAAAAAGTTTGAAAACTTTGAGTGTAATAACAAGGTTTTGCTAACCAGCAACCCAAACTGCAAAAGCAAATATGCATACTACATTAAGCCAAATTATAACGGTCCGTATCCTCTTGTTTATCTTAACCGCGGTATAACGGGATTAATGCAGTACGAAAAAGAATTTGATTTTGTAGATTTTATAAATAAAAAATAAATTCAAAGGTAAGCTCTGCTTGCCTTTTTATTTTTGCGAGTGCCTTAATATTTTTCTTTTTATCCTGTGAATTAAGCGCCCAATTTTAATAAAGTCTTATACAAGAACGAGGACAATGATAAAACCGTAAACTTCATTCGGCTTCTTTTATTGTTCAAATCTTTAATTACTGCTTTAATCTGCTTTTTATTTTTCAGAATATCTTTTCTGATTTCTTCAAAATCATAGTCAAATCCCTTTAACACGATATCATTCAAAGTCATCGCAGCAAATGTAAAATATTTAAAATACGGCCCGTTTGGACAATCAGGGTCACTGATTATAGTCTTCATTGCCCTGTAACACTGAAAATTAAAATCCGTTTTTGTTGAAAGATGATTGCTGTGCCTTCTGTAATTGTATTTTGCAATATCGCGGCAAACAACTTTATTAACATTTTTATAAACCTGATAAACGAATACCGTATCTTCGCCTGAATAAAGTTTCTCATTAAAACGAACATCTGAAATCGCTTTTCTTAGGAAAAGTTTATTACAGGCAATAGACCTTAAATTTCCGCTGTATTTCAAATCGTCAATAATCTGAGCGGATGTATAAGTTGTTATCTCATCCTTTTCCTCATTTGAATCAACAAATTTTCCGTCTTCGTAAAATCTGTATGAACATCTCGAAATTTCGGCAGAATATTCAAGTGCATTGGAAATAAGCATTTCAAACATATCTTTATCAATAAAATCATCGCTGTCGATAAAGCCTACATAATCACCTGATGCCACATTAAGTGCAAGGTTTTTTGCAGTAGAAGTACCGCCGTTTTCCTTATGAATAACCTTGATCCTGCTGTCTTTTTCCGCCCACTTATCACACATCTGCGGTGAACTGTCTGTTGAACCGTCGTCAACAAGAATAATCTCAAGGTTGTTATAAGTCTGATTTACTATGCTTTCGACACATTCATCAATATATTTTTCTGTATTATAAACAGGAACAATAACGCTGATCATATAGTTTTCGCTTGTCATACAAATCTCCTCAACAGCTTAAGATACAAATTAAGAATTGCAGCGCTTTTTAATTTTAAACCTAATGCAAGCATTTTTGTGTGCAGAGGTAAAATTTTCAGTTTAATATTCTTCATACTGTCTCTTACAAAAGAATTATTCAGTATTTCTTCAAATACTTCTTTTGTGCCTTTATCTGACCTATCGGATTTAAGCATCTCATTTCTGACAGTAAAATTAACCATATAAAGAAGATAATAGGACAGCTGTTTTGATAAATCGACGCCTAAAAGCTCAGATTTATCAAGAACTGCTTTATACGGAAGATAATAAGTTTCCGGAAGAGCTGCATCATATGTAGCAGTCATTGACTCAAGATTCTGACGGTAATAATAAAGCGGCTCATCAACAAATGAAATACTGCCGCATTCCATTAAACACGGAAAAACAAAAGCAGCGTCATCACCCATTCTGATTCTGTTATCAACATCATAGATATGTTTTTCAACAATCTCACGTTTAAAAACTTTAGACCAGCAATTCGGGAAAATTCCGAAGCGGTAATACTGTCCTTTAAAGATCATATACGGAAAAATACTTTTTTCAATATCGTCTCTGCTGTAAAATGACTTATCAAGCAGACAGTCACTTTTTAAATTTCTGTCGGCAAAAGAAAAATAAAACTGAGTTATAACACAATCCGAGTGATATTTACGAACTGAATCATAAATTTTTTGATACATATCCCTGTCAATTCGGTCATCGCTGTCAACAAAGCCCACATATTCGCCTGTTGCCTGGGAAAAACCGGTTTTTCTTGCCGCAACAGAACCTTCGTTTTTTTTATGGATTACTTTAATCCTGCTGTCTTTTAATGCCCATTCATCACATATGGAAGGACAGTTATCGGCAGAACCGTCATCAACAAGAATAATCTCCAGATTATTATAAGTTTGATTTACAATACTTTCAATACAGTCTGATAAATATTTTTCAGCCTTATAAACGGGAACAATAATAGAAAATTTCATATTATCACCAATAAAATTCAATGCCTCTGTCAAGCCATTCCTGTTCAAAATGCGCCCACGCCAGCGATGAGCCGTTGCAGTCATACCATATATAAACAGCAATAAAAGCAACAAATGCAATCATTACAAAGGGCCGCATATTATATTTTAATCTGACACCCTGCGGAGCATACGCAATATAATTTTTGCTTTCTCTTTCCATTTTTTCCTTTTGCCGCTGCATACCTATCATAAACACCAAAGCGCCTAACATAGGCACTATCCAGCGGGCAAACCTTTGAAAAACGATACTCAGGAAATAGGCGCCGATTAAAAAGAATAATGTATTTGACACATATTTATAAAAGCGCTTAAGTTTAACAGGATTTTCTTCATCCAGAAGATATTCCGAAACATAAAGCAAAAGAAGGAAAACAAATAAAAATGTTATTATGTTCACCATCATCATAGTAGAAGTATCATATGCACCCTTTTCGGTGTAATGCTCTGTTTTCGCCGCCAGCGACTGAACAAGACTGTTGTCGGTTATACCTGCCAAATAATTTATTCCTACAGAAGCAACCGCCGTTCCGAAAACGAGAAGAAAATTAAATGTTTTTCCACTTGTATTTAACGTTATTACAGTTAAAAGTACAAGCATAACCGGGATAATTCCGCTTGAATGAGTGAAAACAGCAAGAATATAACCTATATAACACAGAACAACATTCTTTTTTTCAACAAGATGATAGTAGGCACAGGCAAATACTACGGCAAAGGTTAAACCATTCCTTATTCCCGACGCAGTATCGTAATACCAGTATGTCACAAGAAAAAACATTGTGCCGAGATAAGTATACAGCTTATTAACCTCAAACCTTACCGACGCTTTATGAATTACAAGAAACATCAGAAAATATACAATAAAAATTGTAACTGCTGTCAAATAATGAGGATTATCAAAAAAACTGATAAAATAGAAATAATATGCCGCAACCCTGTACGTATCCCATTCAAACTGACCTGTATTTATCAGTTCGTCCAATACCTCTTTTCCGCCGACCTTCATTTTGTTTATGAAAAAAAAGTAGTTACTTAAATCGTCAAGTTCATCAGGAACAATATAATACGCCATATAAGCAAGCGCCAGCGTTGTCAGTAAAAAGACAAAGAACTGACCTTTTTTAGGAATAATCCAATACAAAACCGAAAATAAACCCAGTATTACAAGAAATGTCTGTACTGCGGTAAGACCGAAAATCATATTGAATTACCCTCCTTATCATTCTAAATAAATCTTTTCAAGTTTTTTTGCCACATCTGCAATATCAAAATCTTTAACTAACCGAGTTGTTTCGATATTCTCTCTGTTGCCTGAAACAGCAGCTTCAATATATTCGGTCCATTTTTCACAGCTTTCGTTTATAGAACAGAAAAATACATTGTCATTGATTTTTGTTTTTTCAGTTACGGAATCCGAAACAACACAAGGCAGCTTAGATGCCTGCGCTTCAATAAGCGTCAATGGAAAACCCTCGTGAACTGACGGAAAAACGAAACAATCCATTGCGCTTAATAACCTTGGTATATCATTTCTTCCGCCAAGCATCAGAACATTTTTTTCAAGATTGAGTGATTTTATTTTTTCCTGAAGCATATCCCAATCAGTACCCTCGCCGATTAAAAGCAGATATGAGTCAGGATTTTTCTTATGATAAAAGCTGAAAACATCCAACAGAAAAGACTGATTTTTAACGCTGTACAGCTGACCTATATGACCAAGCACAACAGACTGCGGACCGATATTCAGCTCTTTTCTTACATCGTTTCGGCTTTTGTTATTAAATTCAAATGCTTTTGTATCAATACCGTTATTAAGAACTATACCTTTTTTCTCAAATTCTTTTTTTCCGAAAAGAAATTCTCCTGCCTGTCGGCTGCATCCGATTTTCACATTGCAGTATTTTTTCAAAAGCAGCCGCATTGCTTTTCTGTAAAAAAATGCAATTATCTGCTTTGGCTTTGAATAGATTGACGAATCGGTATAAGGTTGAGAAAAATGAGCATGGGCAACCCTCTTTTGCACTTTGCATTTTGTTGCCGCCATTAAAACAATTCCGCTGAAAAATGGCAAATGGCAATGAACAATATCAAAATGTTCTTCACTCATCAATTTTTTATAAAATCTGTAACTTTTAAAATAATTAAGCTCGCTGTCGGGAACATGGATTACTCTTACACCGCGGTCAAGCACAGTGTGCTCAAGAGAACCTGTACGGCTTCGCCTGACACAATATACGCAATCGAATATATCTTTATCAAGATTTTCCTCAAGTCTGATTGAGGCAATATTCATTCCGCCGTAAGAAAGCGGCTCATTCACAATTAAAACTTTTTTCTTTTTTTCCATAAATCAACCACGAATTTTACTGTATGTCTTACACATTATATAAAGCAGAAAAGACAATCTGTACTTTATCAAAAACCTAATAAGGAAATGAATAAAATTTTCATAGCCGTAATCAGGCTTATATTCCGAATAAAACTTTTTACACATTTTTCTGATTTCCGATAAAACTTCGCCCACGGACAAATCACTGTCCTTCTGCTCCTCCATAACACAGGTAATAAAGCTGTCAGTATGAAGCTTATCCACTATTCTGAGAAGCTCATATTTTTCTCTGTCATTAAAACAGGATTTCTTAACGGAATCGGACGCCGTATCGAAAACATACGGATATATATCAATAAGTCCTTTTTTTCTGCTGTGAACTAACGAAGAAGCATTTGTAATGTCATAAAAGTATACAGACTCATTTTTTATTGAAACTGTTTTGCACAAAAACAAATAAGCAAGACAAAAAATAAAATCTTCTGCGACAGGCATCTTTTCATCAAATCTGAGATTATTTTTTTCAATCAGTAAACGACTGAACACCTTGGCACAAGGGCTGTTAATCAGCCTCGATAAAATTAACAGCTTTGATGTCGTAAAAAGCGAATTTGTTTCATTAAGAAGATCCGGGGTTATGTTACGCTTTTTTACTCCGCTTCCACTTAAAAATGAATATGTAAAAACCGACAGTCCGTCAGCGAGACAATTTTTTCCGACAGCTTCAAAATACGACTCGCTCACATAATCATCACTGTCAACAAACAGAATATAATCACCTTTTGCATAGTCAAGGCCGCAGTTCCTTGCAGAGGAAGCTCCGCCGTTTGCCTTTGAAATAAATTTTATTTTATCAAATTTTTCACTATATTCCCTGCAGATTTTGGCACTGTTATCTGCCGAGCCGTCATCCACTAATATAATTTCATAATCCGAAAATTTCTGATTTAATATACTTTCAATACATCGTTTCAGCTTGCTTTCGGCATTATATACAGGAATAATTACTGAAAATTTCATTTTAATTTTCCCTTCACTTTACATAAAAGTTTATATGCTAAGCCTATAAGATTGCAAAAGCTGAATTTATTTTTTGTTTTCAAATCAATAACTTCAACATTATCAACCTTGTTATATGTATGAATACCTGTATAATTATCTTTTTTGTCAAGATTTATATCTCTGTGAGAAACTGTCTTTATGAGTTCTTCTTCATACTTTTCTTTTGAAATATTGATTACCCTGTTAAAATTAAGTTTTTCGCCGTAAAAAACTCCGCAATCTTGAGAAGGTCTGACATAACAGCCGTTGTATTCAAAAAAATTACCCGCACACCTTGCCGTACCCGCATCAAGCTTAACCGGATTATTGACACATTCCGTAAAACAACCGTTTTCATCATAAAACAAGTCAACTCTGTCAAAAGTATTTGCTCTTACAACTCTTTCGGAAATATAATAATCCACACCATTGTAAGAAAAAAGTGTTGTATCAACAAGAGGTTTTTCGGCAATTACTTTTTCCTTGACCCACTTATATGGAAAATTTGTGCATTTCAATACATAAAGTTCTCCTGATCTGCTCGATTCCGGAATTATATAAAACACACCGTCTTTTTCGTAAATAAAAGGATAAGAAAGATGAGTATCCGTTTCATATATAACTTTCAGATTACCGATACTTTTTTCAGAAAGTTCTCTGCAGCCTAACGCTCCTTTTCTTTTAAGTCTGTCAAACATTTCAAAAAAAAGATAGATTTTACCATCTTTTTTTACCAAAAACGGGTCTGCAGTCCAGTATCTTTTACTATCGGGAAGGACAGTAAATTCATCATCAATATTATTTAAAATACAGGTTTCACTGCTCTTGTTAAATCTGACGGCACAGCACCAGCCGCTTGGAAAAAAAATTGATTTAAGTCTGTACATTAATGAATTTTGCATTAATAATCTATCCTTTGTAGAAATTAATAAGACAATCTAAAGATGTATGTATATCCCAGCCTGCGGCACACATTTCATCAAACATATCTTTCCGCTTCGTCTTTGATAAACAAATGCACTGCCGAGCCCATTGATAAGCACTGTTATTAAGTGACATTGCTTTAACAAGATTTGTTACAACAGCTTCCTCAGACACGGAATCAGACATTAAAACAGGAAGCCCTGAGGCCTGTGCCTCAATTACGGAAACCGGAAGACCTTCCTTCGTTGACGGAAATAAAAACAAATCTGCCGCACCAAGCAATTTTTCGACATCATTTCTTGTACCTAAAAAATAAACAGAATCGGATATTTCAAGTTCACGGCAAAGCGTACTGTATTCTTCAGTCTGCTCTGCTCCGATAAGAAGCAGTTTTGCGTTTTTTACTGATTTTTTTACTTCTGAAAACACAGAAAGCAGAAATCTGTGGTTTTTCTGAGATATGTCTGTTTTGCCGATATGGCTTATAACCAAAGAATCCTCAAGATTTAACTCTTTGCGCTTTTTTAACCTTTCCTGTTCGTCAAACCTGAACTTTCCGCAGTCAATCGCATTGTTTATTATACTGAATTTTTTATTTCCGAACCAAAATTTTCCTGCGAGCTCTGAGCAGGCAAATTTGTTTTCAACAAAGTATTTTGAATACAGGCTCAAAATTTTATTTCTTTTTGAATTTCCGTTAAGCGAAAACTCGCTTGAATGACAATGAACAGCAATTTTTTTTATACCGGCTTTTTTTGCCTGAGGTACAATAAAAGCTGCGAAATGAGGAGCATGAATATGAAGCGCCTGCCATTCATTTTTATGCCTGTCAAAAAAATTTTTCATCTTATTGCCGACTAATAAATCTTTCGGTGACGGTTTATCAACTTTATAAACATTTCCGCCGAGAGCTTTTATGTCTTCAGCTCTTGTCATCTCTGTTTCCTGAAAATAAACAATATCAAATTTAATATCATCGGGCATTGCTTTTGCAAAGTTAAGAACAGCACTCATAATTCCGTTTGCAACGCCTATGTCAGGAATCATATGTAAAATTCTCATATTCCAACCTGCTTATTCAGTTTAATTTGTATAAATTCCTCAACTCATTCAGTACGTTTACATCTTTAAACAATTCGACTTTATCAAGAGCCTTCTGAACAAAAGATTCATTATCGTCCAGTATTCTGATAATTTTATCAGCATATTCTTCAGTATCGGTAACAGGAACAAGAAAACCGTTTTTTCCGTTATCAACAAGCTCTCTGTGACCTCGGTTATCTGAAGCAACAATCGCTTTACCGCACAGCATTGCTTCCATAAGATTAAGCGGCAATCCTTCTCTGAAGCTGCAGGCAACAAGCAAATCACAGATATTCATATACTTAAATATTTCTGTCGTGTAGCCGAGAAGTTTAACATTACTGCTTAAACCAAGCTCTTTTATGAGATTTTCATAGCTTTTCCGTTTATCGCCGTTTCCTGCAATAAGAAGTTTACTGTCAGGATATCTTTCCAAAACTTTTTTCATTGCTTTTATTGCAGTTGATTGATTTTTATTATCGTTAAGCTCACCTACATTTAAAATTATTTTTTCCTTCTCTGCGTATCCGAGCTCAGATTTAAGCAAAGCCTTTTCTTCATCGCTCATAACATAAAATTTTGAAGAATTTGCACCGACTCCGTGAATATGTACAACTTTGCAATGAAACTTTTTTAATGCAAGATTATAATCTTCTTTTGCAATTGTAACAAGGGTATCGGTAAATCTTGACATAAACTTTTCAATGGGATAATAAATTATCCAGTTTTTTTTCGGTGCTCCTTCGTAAAAATGAAAACCGTGAGCCGTGTAAAAAACTTTAGTACCGTTCTTTTTTCGGTACTTATTTGCCGCCGCTCGGGTTACAATTCCTCCCACAGGTGTATTACAATGGATATAATCATAATCATTCTCTTTAAGAATTTTCGAAAGCTCCCTGTACGCTTCTATATTTTTCAAGCTGAATGGAGAACGCTCAAAAGGAATATTAAAGAGCTTGTCCGCATATTCAACGGAAAGTCCGTTTTTTTCCGACAAATTATCTCTTGCCGCAACATGAACCTCATATCCGTTCTCCTGAAGCAATTTTGCAAGAGGTTTATGAAACTGACAAATGTGGCTGAGCACCGTTGCAGTTAATAAAACTTTTTTACTCATTCAAAAACCCTTTCAGATTTTTTTTAATCAAATCAAACATTCTTTCATTATTCATTTCACCCTCAAAGCTGTTATGAGGAGTTAAAATTACGTTATTCATATCCCACAAAGAGCTTTTATCGTCCAAAGGTTCTTTGTCAAAAACATCAAGCACTGCACCTGCAACCTGCTTTCTTTCAAGTGCGTCAATCAAATCATTCTGATTAACCAGTTTTCCTCTGGCAATATTAACAAAAACGGCTGTTGATTTCATTAAAGCAAACTTTTTCTTATCAAAGAAACCCTCATTATCATCTGTAAGCGGTAATGTAAGAATAATAATATCCGCAATTTTCAGCTGTTCATCAAGACTTTCAGCTGAATAAATAACATCAAATACCGTACTGCTTTTTTGATAAGGATCAATACCAGTTACATTTGTATCAAAGGCCTTGAACCTTTTGGCAACAGCACTCCCGATATTACCTGCACCGACAATCAGAACATTTTTACCTGATAACTCCCAAAGTTCTCTGAATTTTTCCCACTTATGAACCTTTTGATTTTCATAAAAATTTCTTGATTTTTTATATAAATCCAGCACACCGCACAGTGCAAACTCCGCCATAGGGGTACTGTAAACTCCCTTTGCATTGCAAAGTCTGATATTATGCTGTCTGATATAATCAAGCGGTACTCTGTCAAATCCTGAAGATGTAAGCTGTATAAATTTTAAATTGCAGAAACTTTCAATCGGCATATATAAAAAGAGTCCGTTACAGATTACTGCGTCAAAATCACTTACATCAAAACCTATCGGTGTTCTTTCATCCTGAATAAACACTGTTTCAAATCCCAGCTTTTTCAGATATTCAATTTGACTGCCGCTGTATCTAAATGCACCTGTTAAAAGAAGTTTCATTTTTTACTCACTATCTGTTTAATAATATCTGCCGTTTGCCTGTGCTTTTCTTCAAAATAACTTTTCGGCTGATTTTCAAGCATTTTTTCAAACTCTTTATTTTCTTTTACGCCTTCGGCAAAAAGACGTTTTACTTCATTTATATCCGTAATGTCTGCCGTATTGCAGAACGAACGTGACAATATCACCATTGAAGAGCTAAGCCTGTAATGCTCTGCAAGTATATTTTCAGCTGGAAGCAAATCATTTTTTGATACTCTCCCCACTCCGCCGAAACCAAAAGGAATATTCTTTTTTCTGATTTTTTCTGCAATTTCTTCAACAGTTCCGTCGGTTAGAAGTTCAAATAAAAACTTCTTTTCCTGACTCAAATGCAAGTCATTAAGACCTATATGAATTTCATCAATACCTTCAATTTCAAGGACTTCATCAAGGCAAAGTCTTGCTTCTTCCGTTTCAAGCAGCAACAAAGTCTTAGCTCTTGCGTTTACAAAGTTTATAAACTGCCTGACTTCTTCGGCAGACTTCCACATAGGAAGCATTATCACATCTGCTCCTGCTTCAATTACATCATTTATCTCAGTTTTTGAATTTGCATGAATAGGATTCACACGAACAAGAAGTTCCGCACTATCAAGTACGCTGCGCAGTTTTCTTACATCTTCAACGCTATGATGATTTTTCACCGTGTCCATATTAGGCTGACGTTCTTCCTTGCCCATATACTCCATATCGACAAAAATTCTGTCAACACCGGCATTTTGTGCCGTCAATGCAATATCAGGATTATTTGTTATGTAAAAAAGTTTAAGCATTATACCTCTGCATGTTCCTTATCTTCTTTATTTTCTTTAACCAATGTTTCAGTGCTGTTAAGATTGTTTTCATTTTTAAGAACTTTAAAAACAGTCAAAAAAATAATTTTAATATCAAGCCATAATGATACATTATCAACGTACCAAATATTAAGCCTGATTCTTTCGTGCCACTCAACTTCTTTTCTGCCGTGGGTCTGCGCCCAACCCGTAATACCCGGTCTTACATCAAACATTCTGAACTGTTCTTCGGTATACTCACTGATATCCCAAGGATGATATGTAAGCGGTGGTCTTGGTCCGACAAAGCTCATATCCCCTTTTAAGATATTAACAAGCTGCGGCAATTCGTCAATACTTGACGCACGTATGAATTTTCCGACCTTCGTAACACGCATATCGTCGGCACCGCTGTAAACTCCCGAGCCGGTAAATTCCGAACCCTGAGTCATACTTCTGAATTTGTATATTTTAAAAACTTTACCGTTTTTTCCAATTCTGTCCTGTTTAAAAATGACTGGTCCGGATGAATCGAGCTTAATTGCAACAGCCGTTATCAGCAGTAGAGGCGAAAAAACAATAATTAAAAGTATTGATAATATAATTTCACAACTGCGTTTAAAAACAAGATACACAACTTACTCCTCTTAGAAATATATATTCTTAAATCTATTTACAATACATAATCTTTATTATAATATAATACCTTATTTTAAGCAACAAGTCAATTACAGATAATATTTTTAAATTGATAAATGCTATTCCGCTTTTAAAACTGACAATAAAATAAAAAAGAGATACCAAAAGGTGTCTTTTTTCTATTGGTGGGAACAACAGGGCTTTCAACGTAACTAACCCGCT
>CAZHSE010000010.1:0-65358 GCA_964535085.1 uncultured Bacteroides sp. | reverse complement strand
TTTCGTGTTGCGAAAGAAACGAAACAAAGAAAGCAAATCAAGGGGAGAAAACATCGGAGATGTTTTTTTATTCCCCTTGATAATCCCCTCTGATTTGTCGGCACGCGCACGTTGCGCACTGTGCCGAGGCAACAATATTTATAGAAGCAACAATTAAAATCAGTGGATTTTTTCGTTAGGCAAGGCTTTCACTGCGAAGCTGTACTTTTTGTACTGCGAACAGTGAATAACGAAGCATGGCGGAAAAAGGCACGATTTTACTATTTGCCAACGCAGAATTTGCTGAATATATTATTTACTACCTCTTCGGTTGCTTTTTTACCTGTAAGAGAGAGCAGTTCATCAACTGCGCTGTCTATCATAACATTTATTGCGTCATAGGTTACACCCATCTGAGCACCTGTCAGCGCCTCGCAGATACTGTCATATGCTTTCTGAACGCAGAGCTTCTGACGTCTGCCTGCAAGTATAGGCTGTGACGAGTCAAAATTTTCCACGGAAAGAACACGTTTAACCGCCTGCTCCAGCTCCTTGGAACCCTCGTTGTTTTTAGCGGAAATAAACACTGTTTCATCAAAATTTTCTTTGATTTTTTCAACATCCGTCTTATTTTCAAGGTCTGTTTTATTGATAACAGCAACGCATTTTTTATTTTTACAGCTTTCAATCATCATTAAATCGTCACTGCTAAGAGGCTGTGAGCTGTCAAAAACAGCCAGCACAAGGGAAGCGCTTTTAACTCTGTCAAGCGCCTTTTTAATTCCGATTGACTCTACAACATCATCACTTTCACGAAGCCCTGCCGTGTCTGCAAGGTGAAGAACAATATTTCCCAAACGTACAGAATCCTCAACAATATCTCTTGTAGTTCCTTCGATATGCGTTACAATACTTTTTTCTCTGCCTGCAAGCATATTCATAAGTGTTGATTTACCTGCGTTAGGTCTGCCTGCGATAGCAGTATCAACACCCTGTGTCATTATAATTCCGCTTTCGTAATTATCAAGCAGTTCTTTTAAACTGTCTTTTGCAATGGTCAGTGTTTCTTTAAGATTTTCTTCGGAAAGCTCGGGAATTTCCTCGTCGGGATAATCAACCCAAGCCGCCATAAGTGCGCTGCAGTCAAGCAGACTGTCAAGAACTGCCGTTATTTTATTGCTCAAAAAACCCTGAAGGAGATTGAATGAAGCCTTTGCCGCCTCCTGACCGTTTGCAGAAATCAGTGCTGCAACTCCTTCAGCCTGTGCCAAATCGATTTTGCCGTTTAAAAAAGCACGCTTCGTAAATTCTCCTGCCTGTGCAGGCTCTGCACCTGCCGACAAAACGGTTTCCAGGGTTTTTTCAACAATAAAAATTCCTCCGTGAACAGAAAGCTCCACAACGTCCTCACCTGTATAGCTTTTAGGGGCTCTGAAAACAAGGGCAACAGCATTGTCAAAACATTCGCCGTCACTTATAACATTGCCGAACTTTGCTCTGTAGCCCTTAAGAGATGAAAGGGGAGTGCCGTCAGCAGCTTTGAATACACGCTCGGCAATTTCAATGGCTCTGTCTCCGCTTATTCTGATTACACCGATACCCGAAACGCTGTTTCCTGTTGCAACAGCCGCAATAGTCTTCGCCATTATTGTTTTCTCCTTTCATTAAGCAAGCCGTTTTAGGCTTGTTCGGGTTCATCTCGCTTGCTTAAAGTGAAATGGCGAACATCCGTCCGCCATTTCCTCCGTATTAATAAATTAATCTTCTTTATTAACTTCAATTTTTCCGAACTTGGGAATATCAGCTCTGTCAACCTTTTTTTCTCTGTTAGGGTCAACTGCAGGAGCCGACTGCTGATTGCGGCGGAAACCGCCTTTTCTCTGAGAACCGCCTCTGCCGTAGGAGTGCTTAACTCCTCCCTCAGGCTCAATGATGACTTTTCTGTCCATTCCGTTTCCTACAGAACGTGATACTGCTCCCTCAACCTCCTGAACAGCGGTATGAATAATTCTTCTTTCATACGGGTTCATAGGCTCGAAAACATAACGTCTGCCTGAACGGACAACAAAGTTAGCATTTTTAATTGCCAGAGCTTTTAAGGTTTCCTCTCTCTTGGCACGGTAGTCGCCCACATTGAGAGAAACTCTTACATACTTATTTGTTATATTTTTGATTGCAAGACTTGTAAGATACTGAAGAGCATCAAGAGTTTCACCTCTTCTGCCGATTATAATACCGTAATCATCACAATCAATATCAACTTCAACAACACCGTTTTCAACTCTTGCAGAAAGCTTGGTGTCTTCGACCTTAAATCCGTCAAGAATGGTTTTAACGTACGAGCAGACATAATCAAGATTTACGTCCTTTTCGGTAATCATCTCTTCGGGCTTCTCGGTTTTTACGGCTTCCTTTGCGGGAGCAGGTGTATGAGCCTTCTTTTCAGGCTTCTTTTCCGATTTTTTCTCAGGTTTGCTTTCAGGCTTATTTTCGGTCCTCTGCTTTTTCTGAACAGGAGCCGGGGCTTTTTTCTTCGGCTGAGGCTTTTTTTCCTTCCTGCCGTCGTCGTACCACGCCTTAATCTTTGCGTCTGCACCGCCGAACAAGCCTAAAACCTTTTTCTTCGGCATCTGTATAACTTCAATATTAACATCTGCAGTTGCAGGAGCATTTAATCCCGCTCTGGCAGACAAAGAAGCCTCTTCAATAGTCTTACCGGTGCCGATAAATTCCTTTATCATATTATCCTCCGATAATTATTTAATTTTCTTAATATTCTCCTCACGGGAACGGCGCTCGATTGTATTTTCAATCATAAGTTTAGCCTGCGTCTTTCTCGGCGGATACTGCTTTGCAATATAAAGCTGCTGAAGTACCGCAACTAAATTTGAAATAATCCAGTAAAAACCAACAGCAGCCGTAACCTTGAATGAGATATAGAATGAGAAAAATGGCATCATAAGCATCATCATCATCATTGAACCCATCTGCTGATTTGCCGCAGGGTTATTCTTTTTCTGGATTAATGTAGAAATAAGGCTTGACCCTAAAGAGGTTACAAGACAGAGAATAGGAATTATAACTATAATTCCGTCCTTCCAGTGAGGAACAGCGGTCATATCAAGACCAAACAAATTCATACCCTCACGGTATGCAGAAATTTCCGCACACTTTGCCTCGGTAAACATCTTAGGGAAATTTGTCATAAGGGTTTCCTTATATGCATCGAAATGCTCAAGAATATTGAGCTGGAAATAGGTTATTTTTGCATCAGGGTCACCGACTATATTCTGATACATAGGCAGAATAATGTCATAAATAGCCTGGGAGTTATCATTAAAATCACTTATTCCCAATACATACTGAAGGGGATAATAGATAATACCGATAATACCCATAAGGAAAACCATCTGAAAAATCATAGTGCCGCAGCCCATCTGCATAGGATTGTGTCCTTCACGGGCATATAAATCCTGCATTTCCTGATTGAGCTTATCACGGTCTCTGGGATCGGGATACTTTTTCTGAATCTTCTGAATTTTAGGCTGAAGTCTGGTAGTTTTTGCCATTGTCTTCTGCTGTCTTACATTAAAAGGCAGCAAAAGAAGCCTTGTAACAACGGTAAATATTACAACAGCAAGAAAATACTGATTACCCAGCACGTCCAAAAGGAAGTTCATACAAACACCGAACAGCCAGTATAAAGGCTTGAAAATGCCTATACCGTTTGATACAGCACTTGAAGCAAGTAAAATAGTATTCATTATTTGTCCTCTTTAGTTTTCTTTGGGGGAACAGGGTCCCATCCTCCCTTGAAAAAGGGATTGCACCTTAAAATTCTTCTGACGGCCAACAGACTGCCCTTGAAAATTCCGTGAATTTCAATTGCCTCTATTGCATACTGCGAGCAGGTGGGAGTGTAACGGCAGCTGCCGTGGGAAAACCTGGGGCTTAACGTCATCTGATAAGTCCTGATAAGAAAAATCATAGCTTTTTTAATTAAAGCTCTCAATCCTCTATTACTCCCAACGCTTTAAAATGCTCCTCCATCTGTGCAAGAACCTCCTGCATTTTTACAGTACCTGTCCTTGTTCTTGCTACAAAAACAAAATCGTAAGCACCGTTAAGCCTCGGCTCAAGCTGTGAAAAAGCGGCACGTATTACACGCTTTGATCTGTTTCGCTGAACTGCCGAACCTATTTTTTTACTGGCGGTGATTCCGTATCTTGTTTCCTTTTCCCTTCTTTTCTGAACATATGTCACAAGGCAGGAGGATGCCTGACTTCTGCCCCTATAATACAGGCGGCGAAAATCTTTATTTTCTTTTAAGGTTTTGCTTTTCACCTAATCACACCCAATCAGTAATTAGTAAGAAAGCTTCTTTCTTCCCTTAGCACGGCGGCGTGCAAGCACCTTTCTGCCGTTTCTTGTTGACATTCTCTTTCTGAAACCGTGCACCTTCTGTGCGTGTCTCTTCTTAGGCTGGAAAGTTCTTTTCATTTTTTTCACTCCATTCCAAAGACTAAACTTGTCTTAATCTTCATATTCTCTGCACGGTATAGTGCAGGCTGTTTATTTATTGCTCAAAGGCGTATAGGGATACACCTCCACAATATTCGGTAAGTATTATATATTAAAATTACAACTCTTGTCAATAAAAAATTTTATAATCTTGTAATTAGTTACTTTATATATTATAATAACACTATATGTAGGGCAGGAAAAATTCAGCTGCACAATTTTACAGGAGGAAACTTATGCTTGGTATTATCGGTGCAATGGATATTGAAGTAGATTCAATAAAAAGCAAAGTAAAAAATAAAACCGTTTCAACTGTTTCGGGTATTGATTTTGTATGCGGTTTTATTGAAAATGTAACAGTCTGCGTGGCAAAATGCTCTCCCGGGAAAGTAAACGCCGCCATCTGTGCGCAGGCAATGATTGATAATTTTGATATAGACAAGCTGATAAACGTAGGCGTTGCCTGCAGTCTGAATGAAGATGTTGTTATCAAAAATATTGTGATTGCATCGGATGTCTGCGAATACGACATTGACATAACTGCGTTAGGGGAGCCGAGAGGCTTTATTAACGGGCTGAATGTTATAAAAATCAAAACCGATGAGACGCTTTCGGACAGACTGGCACGCACAGCAATAAATTACGGTGAAAAAATCCACAGGGGAACAGTTGCCAGCGGCGATACGTTTATTGCCGATTCATCTCTTAAAGAAATGCTGTCATCCCAATTTGACGCCTTGTGCGGTGAAATGGAGGGCGGTGCAATAGGTCATGTCTGCGCCTGTGCAGGAGTTCCTTTTGCCGTTCTGCGTTCCATAAGCGACGGCGGTGACGAAAATTCTCAGATGGATTATTCCACATTTAAAAAAACCGCTGCGGAAATCTCCACAGCGGTTGTAATCGAATATATAAAATCAGAACAAAATCAGTATTCCTTATTCTAAAATAAATGTGCTGAGAATATGCTCCTCTGCTTTTTCAATAACAGTATGAAGTGCAGTTTTCTCCGACAGGTCGGAGCCTGTTCTTGACTTATCCTCAATGAACACAAATTTTGCGTCCTCAACTGCAAGAGCGGCAGAGGCAAGCTCTCTTCCTAGAGAAAAATCAAGCTTGAACATTTCCTTGGGGAGTATGCCGGCTTTTGCCATTGTAATAGTTCCGCGGTAAACGCAGAGAACATAATAATTATAAACATAGTTCATAATTTTGCTGTCCGCACCTGTGGGGATTAGATTAAGCAGATACTTCGTTGCCTGAAGCAAAGTAGTCACGTTCATTCCCTCGTCAAGATCCACCGACTCAAGACCCGAAAGGTCAAGTCCGTTTCGGCTGTCGCTGACACCCAAAAGGTAATCGGTTGTTACGCCGTAATATTCACCGCAGCGGATAACAAAGTCAAGTCCGCATTCTCTTATACCCTTTTCGTAGTGGCTTAAAAGTGCCTGGGAAATTCCCAAATCCGTTGCCGCCTTTTTCTGACTTATTCCTCTTTCCTTACGAAGCTGAGAAAGTTTTGTCGCAAATTTTGATACCTTGTCGTTTTTTTCAGTCTTCTCAGCTTTTTTATCTGTTAAATTACTCATCAATATTCCTCCGATTTATTACAAATAGTATTATATCACTATATTACTATTTGTAAAGTACTTTTTCGGATTGTTATTTTTTTGTAATAATTGGCTAAAAAAGGAGCTTTTTCAATGAAAACTTTCAATTTATATTTTTTTCGTCACGGAATCACGAAAGGAAACTTAAACGCACAGTATATTGGACATACAGACTTACCGCTCACTACAGATAGTATATCGGCAATAAAAAAAATTAAAGCGACCGAACATTATCCTAAGGTGGACGCAGTGTTTTCCTCACCGCTGAAAAGATGCAAGGATTCCGCCGCTCTGATGTTTCCCGAAAACAATATAATAATTATTGACGAATTTATCGAGTACAATTTCGGCGAATTTGAAGAACTGACTGCCGATGATTTAAAGGATAACGAAGACTTCAGGGAATGGCTCAGAGGGGATATAAATTCCCGTGCGCCCCACGGCGAAAGCAATGCAGAATTTATTCACAGAGTCTGCGCCGCTTTTGAAAAGGTCATTGACAGCTGTATTAAAACAGATATGCAGAATATTGCAATAGTCGGTCATGCCGGCGTACTTATGACTCTGCTTTCCTGCTACGGACTGCCCGAAGCTCCTATGGCACACTGGCAAATGGACCCCGGCTACGGATATTATCTGCGTATCACTCCGTCTCTGTGGATGCGGACAAATAAAATAGAAGTGGCAGACACTTCTCCCACTTCAGTCAAGGATTTAAAAAAGTAATTTATTTTATTTTAATATTTCTGCTAACACAGATACAATATATTTCCGCTGACGCGGGGTCTTTCATTTCTTTCGTGTTGCGAAAGAAACGAAACAAAGAAAGCAAATCAGGGGAAAGCATCAAAGATGCCCATTCCCCCTGATAACCCTCTCTGCTGTGTCGGCACGCGCACAATGCGCACTGTGCCGAGGGAACATATTTATTCTTTTGTATCATCCGTTCCTATAATATAATCCGACGTTACATTATAAATACTGCAAAGCTCTTTGATAATATGAACAGGTATTTCTGTTTCTCCTGTTTCATATCTCCTGTATTGTGTTGTATAAAGATTAAGCATTTTGGAAAGCTCTTCCTGTGTCAGATTGTTTCCGATTCTCAATTCTTTTATTCTCGGATAAATATATTTTTTCTTCATATAATCACCATAAAAAGCACAAAATTGTGTTGACAATAACACGATTTTGTGTTATCATTTCTGTAACACATAACTCCGTTTGTCGCGACACAAAACAAAAAAGAAGATAGTCAATAGGTATAAGAGTTGGGGACTGTCAGCGAAATATATTCTACCTTTTCGGATAGTCTAAGTTATCAGGCAATCCGAAAATATAATCGGCAGAAACATTATAAAATTTGCATAATTTTATAATGCTGTCAATTTTCATATCTCGTCTTCCGTTTTCCCAATGACCTACTGTTGCATCTGAAACTCCGCAGATGTCTGCAATTTCCTGTTGAGATAAATCTTTGTCAATTCTTAAATTGTGAAATCTTTTTCTGTAATCCATTAAGTGCACTCCCTACTATTTGTATGATACTACAAATAGTAGGAAACATTCTTAAACACTACACATAGTAGTAAAAAAGGACAGGTTACCCTGTCCTTTTTTGTGATGATAATTTAAATTTTGTTCCCTCGGCACAGTGCGCATTGTGCGCGTGCCGACACAGCAGAGGGGATTATCAAGGGGAATTAAAAAACATCTCTGATGTTTTCTCCCCTTGATTTGCTTTTTTGTTTCGTTTTTTCGCAACTCGAAAAAATGAAAGACCCCGCATCAGCGGAACTTCTGCGTTAACAGAACATATATCAAATAAACATTATAAAAGATAAGACCCTGCGTCAGCAGAAAATAATTTTTATTAGAACTAACAAAAGCCGTCTGAACATTTTGTTCAAACGGCTCTTTTCATTTATCTTCCCATTGCTATGTAGTCAGCTCTGTTAGGATTGAGATTAATATTTGATTTTCCGTAAATCTTCATTTGAAGCTCATGGGCATCCTTCGGAATATCTGCAAGCCAAATCCAGTTGTTCGGAGCGGCGGAGAAATTCTGACCGCCCTTGCAGTTTTCAGTTGACGGAATGTTGCTTGATTTAACCTCGTAATCAAGCCAGCCGTCTTTAAGAGCTGTATTTCCCAATTCTATAAGCTCCTTTTTGCTGTAGCCTGTGTAAACATAACCTGCAAGCTGATTTACTGTTTTAACTATATCAACTGTTCCCGAGGATTTCATTTTCTTAAATAAAGCATTGAGAACTGTTTTCTGCCTGTTAGCTCTTGCACCGTCTGAGTCAATCTTTCTGATTCTGCAATAAGCAAGCGCCTGTTTGCCGTTAAGGGTCATTTTGCCCTCAGTACCGTCAAAATTCTGACTGATCGTTACACCGCCGTATCTTTTCGGGTGGTTGTTGATTTCGCTGATCTCGGCAGATGTAATCTTAATTGATACGCCGTCAAGAGCGTCAATAATTTTCGGGAAACTTTCAAAGTTTACAACCGCATAATTGTTAATAGCGATTTTATAATATCTTTCAATAGTATTGATGTAGGTTTTCATTCCGCCTAAGGATGCGGCAGCATTTATTTTACCGTACTGACCTACACCGTCAACCTCAAAATATACATACAGGTCACGGAGAATAGATGTAAGATGAATTTCACCCGTGTCAATATTTACGCTGGCAATAATTGCAGAGTCAGCTCTGGAGGTATCGGAAATCTCAGCTTCTCTTGTGTCCTCACCGATAAGGAGCACGTTAAGAATATGGGTAGAGCTTACAGGGTCGCCGTTAAGATACCACTGCTTAAGATATTCCTTATAGCTGTAAAGCTCTGATGCCGAAAGCTCATCAATAGTAGGGAAGTCCTCCTGAAGAAAGTCCATACCGTCATAGTATGTAACCATTTCGTAAGGCTCTTCATCTGTATTATTTGTGACTTTATCAAGCAGGTTATTTGCGTACAGTATTGCAAAAACACCGGCACAGATAATAAGCACAACAAGAATTACAATAACCGTTATGGCTGCTTTCTGCTTTTTGGTCTTTTTGCCTTTTGCCTTTTTTGAAACTTCCTTTTTTGCGGACATAGCTTCTTCCTGAGAAAAATCCTCCTCTGCAGCCAGAGAAAGCAGGTCAATCATTCCGTTGTCCTCTTCAGTCCCGTCAGCGTCGGTTTTTTCCTCTGTATCTTCGGAAATCTGATTGTCAACAACTTCTTCGGTTTCTTCCGTCTCTGTCGTTTCGTCAATCTCATCAGATATCGGAATTTCTTCTTCCCGGCTTTCTGTTTCACCTGCAAAGTCATCGGATTTATTTTCTGTTTCAAGAGAGAAAACTGCAGTTTCGTCATTTTTCTCTTCAATAACATCGCTTGGTGTCTCTTCGTCTAAAACGAAGTTTGCTTCCTTCTGCTCAATTTCAGCTGACGGCTGATTATCTGCATCGGGAGTATTTTGATTCTTCAGGGCAAATTCATTTTCTTCCCTGCGCTTTTTTACCTCAGAAAGAATATCGTCAATGCTGTATGATTCTTTCTCCAACGGTATCACTCCTCTTTTCAGTATGCGGCACTGCTGACTTTTTGTGCCGCCGTTAAGTAAAAACAAATCAATCCTAACAGTCAATAACTGATAAAATCTGTGTCATTATATATCAACGAAAGTAAAATTACTATAGATAAAATGTAAAAACATTATTTTCTAAATGTTAATAGAATGTTTTGTCGATATTTGTCTATTATTCTCCGTTCTCTGTTGTTTCCGTTGAAGTATCTTCTGCTGTTTCATCTTCCTCTTCTTCAAACTTATCAACAACCGAAAGAGTTGCAACTCTCTCTCCGTCATTTACTCTCATTACCTTGACTCCCTTTGAAGGTCTCTGGAAAGAAGAAATCTGATCGGCAGGAGTTCTGATTATA
Source organism: uncultured Bacteroides sp. (assembly GCA_964535085.1). Classification (GTDB taxonomy): domain Bacteria; phylum Bacillota; class Clostridia; order Oscillospirales; family Acutalibacteraceae; genus Eubacterium_R. The sequence continues at coordinate 55,318 of CAZHSE010000010.1, read as the reverse complement.
ATTCCATCCGAAGAAATCATAATAACGTCGTTGTCGGAGCAAACGGGAGCAATCATGGCAACCTTGCCGTACTGGGATGTGCGGTAATTTATAAGACCCTTACCGCCTCTTGACTGAATGCGGTAATCGCCGAATTCGCTCTTTCTGCCATAGCCTGTTTCGGAAACGGTGAGAAGAGTATATCCCTCTCTTTCAACAGCAAAGCCCACAACATAGTCGCCCTCTGAAAGAGTGATAGCCTTAACACCTCTTGCCGTTCTGCCGATAAGTCTTGCATCAGATTCTCTGAAGCAGATGCTCATACCGTCATGGGTAGCAACAATAAGATTTCTCTCACCGTCTGTAATATCAACCCATGAAAGCTCGTCACCCTCGTCAAGATTGATAGCAATAATACCTGTTTTTCTTATATGATCGTATTCGCTCAGGGCGGTTCTCTTTATGATACCGTTTCTTGTCATCATACAGAGATATGTTCTGTCCTCCTCCTGAGGTACTTTAACCATAGCGCTGATTTGTTCGCCGTTTTCAAGAGGAAGAATGTTTACAACATTCATACCCTTGCTTGTCCTTGATGACTCGGGAACTTCGTAGCCCTTCATTTTGAATACTTTACCTTTGTTTGTGAACAGGAGTATAAAGTCGTGGGTGGAGCAGGCAAACATTGTCTTTGCCACATCCTCTTCACGCCTGCTCATTCCCGATATACCTCTGCCGCCTCTGTTCTGAGCTTTATAGGTGTCAACAGTCTGGCGCTTCATATATCCCTTTTCGGTAAGAGTAAGGATACATTCTTCAACAGGAATAAGATCCTCGTCATCAACGTCACCGCTGAATGCGGAAATTTCCGTTCTTCTTTCATCACCGAATTTTTCACCGATAGCTCTTGCTTCAGACTTGACAATTTCGTTAATTCTTTCTTCGTGGGCAAGGATATCGAGAAAATCTTTAATTCTTTCGTGAAGCTCATCCAGCTCATTCATTATCTTTTCAATTTCAAGACCTGCCAGCTGTCCGAGACGGTAAGCAACGATTGCGTTAGCCTGAGGTTCGTCAAAGCCGAACTTGTCCATAATTGCCTGCTTTGCCTCAGCCTGACCGCCCTTGCAGGCGCGGATTGCGGCGATAACATCGTCAACAATGTCAATTGCCTTCGCAAGACCCTCTAAAATATGCGCTCTTTCCTGAGCTTTATTCAAATCAAACTTAGTTCTTCTTGTAACAATATCCTTTTGGAAAACGATATACTTTTCGAGGATTTCTTTAAGTGTAAGAATTTTAGGCACACCGTCGTCAAGAGCAAGGAGAATTGCACCGAAGGTGACCTGCATATCAGTCATTTTGTAGAGATTGTTAAGAACTACCTGAGCGTTTGCATCTCTCTTGACAACAACCTCAATGTGCATACCTCTTCTGTCCGAATAATCCTGAACGTCTGCTACACCTTCAAGACGCTTGTCCTTAACAAGCTCCGCAATTTTCGTAATAAGTCTTGCTTTATTTACACCGTAAGGAATTTCAGTAATTACAATCTTATACCTGTCGCCCTTGGTTTCAATAATTTCAGCCTTTGCTCTGACATAAATCTTGCCCTTGCCTGTTGCGTAAGCCTCTTTGATACCTCTTGTACCCATAATGATACCGCCGGTAGGGAAATCGGGACCTTTGATATATGTCATTAAATCCTCAAGCTGAGCGTCGGGGTTGTCAATAAGACAGCACATTCCCTCGATAACCTCATTCATATTGTGAGGGGGAATATTTGTCGCCATACCTACGGCAATACCTGAAGAACCGTTTACGAGAAGGTTGGGAAATCTTGCAGGAAGAACTGTGGGCTCTTTGCCTGTATCGTCAAAGTTAGGAGCAAAATCAACGGTGTCCTTTTTAATATCCTCCACCATTTTCATAGAAATTTTGCTCATTCTCGACTCTGTGTAACGGTAAGCAGCAGGCGGGTCGCCGTCAATGGAACCGAAGTTGCCGTGACCGTCAACAAGAGGATGTCTCATTGAAAAGCTCTGGGCAAGTCTGACCATTGCGTCATAAACAGAAGCGTCTCCGTGGGGATGATAATGACCCAGCACTTCACCGACAGTTGTAGCACACTTACGGTAAGGGTTGGTAGGATAAAGGTTATTATCATACATTGCATAGAGTATTCTTCTGTGAACAGGCTTTAAGCCGTCACGCACATCAGGCAGAGCACGCTGAACAATAACACTCATTGAATAATCAAGAAACGCTTTCCTGATTTCCGTGCTGATTTCTACATCAACAATCTTCTGATTGTCATAACGAATTTCATTTTTGTCCATTTATTGAATTCCTCCTGTCCCAAACGGGATTTCAGACATTTTTAATCATACTGTAATTTGGATTTTTTCTTATAACATTTTCAACAGACTGTAATATTTCCTGCGGAATAGCTTTTTTCGGAAGTACATTAGCCTCACTGACAGTTATAAATTGAAAATAGTCGTTGCTTTCAAGTATCGCACTCATAACCGAAAAAGGATAAATCTCAATTATGGCGGGGTCGCCGTCTTTTAAGGGCAAAGTTTTAAGCTCAATGCTGTCACTGTTAAACGTAATTTCTTTCGGACTGAAATAGCTTTTGTCAAGCCCTGTATATTTTTTAACATTCTTTTTCGGTTTTATATTGTTCATATAAAAATATGTCACGAATATATCAATAATCATTACTATCGGTATAATCAGATAGACATACGATTTTCTTTCCACAGCATAAAAGGCTGAAACTGCACCTATTACAACAGAAAATAATATCGGCACTACCCATGATTTATTCTGCTTTAATTTCATTTCTTCAAAGTTGATGTAGTCTTCTTCTGTCAGCGAATAAATAAATTTTCCTATCATTTTTTACCCTCCTCAATCTCTAAATTATTTTTGAGAAGAGAAAGGATATTTTCTAATTCATCAGATTTATATCTGTCCTTGTTGATAACAAAAACACCTTTTCTGAATGTAGGCAGAATTATGAGATTTTCAGGAGTTTCCTTAACTGCGAAAACACTTTTCCAGGGGGTAAAAATTTTTTCATAGCTGTTTATGATTTCCATACCCTCGCTGTAAAGCCTTAATGTGTTATCACCGTTAAGCACTTTTGAAAAATTATATTCCTGAATAATGCCTTTTTTCTGTATTGACAACTGTGATAAAACAGATGTGGCAAAAAATAAAACAATTATGATTGCCGTTGTCTCAAATTTCAGCATAAAGCCGAAAATAATTGTCAGTATACACAGTAAAACCATAATAGGAATAACTGCCCTGTTTTGAATTTTTCCTTTATTCAGTTTGTATTTCCAGCCGAGATAGTATTCCTCGCCTGTCATTTTAAAAGTAATGGAATTGTTCATAATTTATATCTGATATTATATAGTATTGTTCTCTCGGCACAGTGCGCATTGTGCGCGTGCCGACGAAGCAGAGGGGATTATCAAGGGGAATTAAAAAACATCTCTGATGTTTTCTCCCCTTGATTTGCTTTCTTTGTTTCGTTTCTTTCGCAACACGAAAGAAATGAAAGACCCCGCGTCAGCGGAAAAATATTATATCTGCGTCAGCAGAAATATTTATACATCCAAATTCTGTACAAATTTTGCTTACGCACTACTCGCCCCAACTGTGTTTTATTAACTACGGTCCTCCACTTGCTACGAAACAGTCCACCGGACTGTTTCTCCCAAAACCGGTCAAGACGGTTTTGGAGCCACGTGAAGAGACACTAACTTGTTAGGCTACGAGGCTTATACATCCAAATTCTGTACAAACTTTGCGTTCTTTTCGATAAATTCTCTACGTGGCTCTACATTATCACCCATCAGGATAGAGAAATTCTCTGATGCTCTTTGTGCGTCCTCAACTGTTACACGGAGCATTGTTCTGTACTCAGGGTCCATAGTCGTTTCCCAAAGCTGATCCGGATCCATTTCACCAAGACCTTTATACCGCTGGATATCGCAGTCTCCGCCCAGCTCCTCAATCTTTGCGTCTCTTTCTTCATCTGAGAAACAGTAAGCACTTTTCTTTCCCTTTGAAACCTTGAAAAGAGGGGGCTGTGCAAGATAAACATAACCGTCCTCAATAATCTGAGGCATATAGCGGAAGAAGAAGGTTAAAAGAAGTGTTCTGATATGAGCACCGTCCACATCGGCATCCGCCATTATTATAATCTTGTGATATCTTAATTTATCAATATTGAATTCATCGCCGATACCTGTACCGAGAGCCATAACTACAGGAAGCAGTTTTTCATTTGTATAAACCTTGTCAACTCTTGCTTTCTCAACATTAAGCATTTTACCCCAGAGAGGGAGAATTGCCATATGCTCTCTGTCTCTGCCGTCCTTTGCGGAACCGCCTGCAGAGTCACCCTCTACTATGTAAATTTCACATTTTGAAGGATCCTTGCTTGTACAATCGGCAAGTTTACCCGGCAGAGAATTGCTCTCAAGAGGAGATTTTCTTCTTGCGTTTTCTCTTGCTTTTCTTGCGGCTTCTCTTGCACGGGAAGCATCAAGGGATTTATTGATAAGAGTTTTTGCAACAGCGGGATTTTCCTCAAAATATGTCATCAGCTTATCGTAAAGCATTGATGAAACAAGTCCAGTAATATCCGTATTGCCCAGCTTACCCTTTGTCTGTCCTTCAAACTGAGCCTCAGTGAGCTTAACGGAAATTACTGCGGTAATTCCTTCTCTTACATCTTCGCCTGTAAATTTCTTGTCGCTGTCTTTAAGAATATTGAATTTCTTTCCGTAATCATTGAATACTCTTGTGAGAGCAGTTTTAAAGCCTGTTTCGTGAGTACCGCCGTCGATAGTATTAATATTATTTGCAAAGGATAAAAGAGTTTCGTTATATGAATCCGTATAGCAGAGAGCAACCTCGGCGCTTCTGTCGTCTTTAGTGGTGGAAAGGTGGATAACCTCCTCCTGAATAGGATTAAGACCTCTGCTTTTATTGATATATTCTACGAATGATTTAATACCGCCCTCATAGCAGAATTTCTCGCCGTAATCCTCTTCACCTCTTTTATCCGTAAGGGTGATGGAAAGACCTGCGTTAAGAAATGCCTGTTCACGAAGTCTTCTTGAAAGAATTTCATAATCATAGGTGGTTGTTTCCTGAAAAATATCTGGGTCAGCCTTAAATCTGATAAGCGTTCCGTGACCTTCGGCATCGCCGATAATATGAAGATCATTAACAGGATTTCCTCTTTCAAATCTCTGACTGTAGATATGACCGTTTTGAGTAACCTCAACCTCAAGCCATTCGGAAAGAGCATTTACTACCGAAGAACCTACACCGTGCAGACCGCCTGAAACTTTATATCCCGAACCGCCGAATTTACCTCCTGCGTGGAGAACTGTGAGAACAACCGTAACGGCGGGCAGGCCTGTCTTTTCATTTATACCTGTAGGAATACCGCGTCCGTTATCTCTTACCTGGATAATATTATCTTTTAAAATATCGCACTCAATATGAGTACAAACTCCTGCAAGAGCCTCGTCAATAGAGTTGTCTACAATTTCATAAACGAGATGGTGAAGTCCTCTCGGACCTGTTGAACCGATATACATACCCGGTCTTTTTCTTACAGCTTCAAGACCTTCAAGAACCTGGATATCTTTAGCGGAATATTCCTCGGTTACGACTGTATCCATATCCTCTTCTTCCAATTCTACATTGTTTTTGATTTCTTCACTCATTTAAAAATCTCCTTATTTGCACCTTTTAAGCAATGTTGCCGTATTAAGAGGGCAAACATAAATTTTTTTATCCCTGCAAACTATAAAACTTTTCGGAAGCTCATAATTTACATAAATTATTCTTTTTTCTTTTTCTGCCTTTGACAGAAAATCTCTTGTTGCTTTATTTACCGTTGATGTATCCATATCAAAGATACCTGTTATAGTTTTTGTATTTATAACTGTATCTCCGCCTAAATATACATACATTAAATCAGACCTCCGTTTTCAATATGAAAGGTCTTTCCTTCTTTAAGTCTTAAAATAGTATTTGCGTCACAGCAGGTAACAAAAACCTGCCAATCCTTTATATGATTTAAAATATAATCCTGTCTTGACTCGTCAAGCTCACTCATAACATCATCAAGAAGAGCAAGGGGCTTTTCCTCTGTCATTTCTTTAAGGAGACTTGCCTCTGCTAATTTCAGTGCCAGAACACAGGAGCGCTGCTGCCCCTGTGAGCCGAAGCTCCTTGCACTGTTTCCGTTTATAAGTATTTCTATATCATCTCTATGAGGACCTGTTGTTGTAATTTTATTTATTAAATCATTGCTTTTGTTATTTTCAAGCGTATATATCAGCTTTTTTTCAATCTCCGTTACCGTTAAACCGTCGATATCAAAGGCACATTTCATCTTCAAATCAATATCTTCCCTGCCTTTTGACAGTCCGCTGAAAATTTCTTTGGCGTAAGGAATTAAAGCATCAATATATTTTTTTCTCTGATATATTATTTTTGCACCGCTTGAGGCTAAATTTTTATTCCAGATATAGAGCATATCCTGTAATGACGCATTTTGAACTGCATCCTTCAGGAGCATATTTCTTTGAGAAAGACTGCGGTTATATTCTTTTAAAACATTTCTGTATCCCGATTTAAGCTGACATAAGGCAGAATCAATAAATTTTCTTCTTTCAGACGGACCGTCCTTAACCATTGATAAATGAACGGGAGAAAAGATTACTGCCTTTAATTCATCACCTAAGGCAGATACTGACTTTTTACCGATACCGTTTAACTGTGCCTGACGTCTGCCTTTAATCAAAATTTCCGCGTTCTGTTCTCTTTCATTATTTTCAAATTCTATTTTCAGTTTAGAATAATCACAGCCGAATTTTATCAGTTCTTTATCTTTAACACCTCTGAAACTTTTACTGCCGGTAAAAAGATAAATTGCCTCGATAAGATTAGTTTTTCCCTGGGCATTTTCGCCGTAAATTATATTTACGTCTTCAAAATCAAGGTGAAGATTTTCTATATTTCTGAAATTTTCTATATCTATTGAATTAATTTTCATTTTTTATTTCATAGTCAACCGAAAAAATTGAAACCGTATCTCCGCTGTGAATTTTTCTGCCTCTTGCAGTACAGACTTCACCGTTTACCTTTGTAATACCGTCCTGAATAAAGCATTTAGCCTGACCGCCTGTTTCTGCAATACCTTTGAATTTTAAAAATGAATCAAGCCTTATAAAGTCTGTTTTTATAATAACTGTCTCTTTTTTTCTTTCTGCCGCTTTTACATTAATTTTCATTTTTTAACCTCATAGGAAGAACTAAGAAAAGAAAGCTGTCATCATTAACAGGCATAACCTTGGCAGGACTTACTGCACCGTTTAATTCAATTCTGACCTGATCTGTATCAGCTGCGTGAAGTGCGTCAAGAACAAATTTGGAGTTAAATCCTATTTCAACTCTGTCACCGCTGACATTTGCATGGGTGTAGTCAACAACACGGCCTAAACTTGATACGGTTGAAACTCTCATTTCATCGCCGTCAAAAAGACATCTTATAGGATTTTTCTTATCATTTTCAATAACAGGCAGTGTCCTTTCAATACAATTAATTGCATCATCCGTATTAATCAAAACCGTAGTCGCACAGGTTTTCGGTATAGCTGCATTGTAATCAAGAAAATCGCCGTCAAGAAGTCTGCTTATAATACTGTAATTTTCAACGTCAAAGACAATATGTCTTTTTCCTACGCTTATTGAAATATCCTTATCTGTTTCCGTTCCTATAAGTTTAATAAGCTCTCTTATAGTCTTTTTAGGAACGATAAAGCTGATATCTTCGCCGTCATATTTTACTGTTTCCGTTCTGACAGCAAGTCTATAGCCGTCAACACCTATAAGTTTCAGCTGATTAAGGGTAAGATCAAATTTAAGACCTGTATGAACAGGTTTAGAGGACTCATTATCGGCAACGGCAAATAATGTCTGACTCACCATTCCCTGTAAAATTGATTGATTTAAAAACAGAGGATAACCGCCTGAAACGGAGGGAAGCTCAGGATAGTCGTCAGCGTCAATACCTGTAATATTATACTGTGCTGCACCGCTGATAATAGAAACGGAGGTTCCGTTAATTTCAAAGGTAACTTTTCCGTCGGGAAGTTTTCTGATAATATCACTGATTACCTTGGCATTGATTACTATTGCTCCCGGCTCAACAACACTTGCTTCAAGAGTTGTATTAATACCGAATTCAAAATCATAACCTGTAAGGCTTAATGTATCTGAACCGCATTCAATGAGTATACCCTCAATAGTCGGAATAGTGACCTTTGTACTGACAGCTCTCATAACATTTGAGCAGGCTTCGCTTAATTCTTTTGTATTACAGGAAAATTTCATAATTCTATCCTCCGTCTATCATTTAAGATTAACTTTTATTAGTATTATTATAGGCTGTGGAAATTGTTGAAAACCGTATTTTTTGTTTATTTATCAGCAATTGAACAGTCTAATTTTTAAAATTCAAAATGTTGAAAAAATGTTGACATTGTGTAAAAATATTTTTTTCCGCAATCACTGTTGAAAATTATCTGTGGAAAATTAAAAAACCTGTTAAAAAAGCAGTGACAATTTTATAAAGCAGGAAAATATTATTTACTGATTATTTTTTACATTTGAAATGATATCATTTACCTGACGTGCAAGTTTGGAATTTCTTTCAATTTCATCTTCAATTTGATTTATGTTATACATAACCGTTGAATGATGCTTATTGAATTCTTCTCCGATATCTTCATAACTCATTGAAGTAACCTTTCTCACAATATAGAAGGTTATTTTTCTTGCATGGGAAATATTTGCTTTTTGTATTTTGCTGTAAATATCCTCAACGGAAACACCTGTTGTCCTACTGACCTCTTCTACAATTCTCTGAATTGTAACGGGAAGGGGCTGAGTATCCTCCATAACAACCTTAACAACATTCTGCGCCAGTGCAATAGTGGGGGAATGGCCGCTTATTTCGCAAAGCGCATATAATTTTTTTGTAACACCCTCAAGCTGACGAATATTTGATTTAATTTTTTCAGCAATATAGTTTACTACAGGGTCGTCAATTTCAAAGTTGAGGAGCTTTGCTTTTCTTTTGATAATAGCACATCTTGTTTCATATTCAGGGGTCTGAATGTCGGCAAGAAGTCCGTCCTCAAAACGTGATTTAAGTCTGTCTGTTAATGACTGGATATCCTTTGGCGGACGGTCCGATGTAAGTACAACCTGTTTACCGTTGAATACAAGAGTATCAAAGGTGTGAAAGAATTCCTCTTCCGTTGCATCCTTACCTGCTATAAACTGAATATCGTCTATCAAAAGAACATCAATGTTATTTCTGAATTTTGAGTGAAATTCATCCGTGATTTTATTCTGAAGTGCCTGAACAAATTCATTTGCAAACTGTTCCGCCCTGATATACATAATGTTCATATCGGGAAAATTCTTTTCTACCTCGTGGCAGATTGCATTTAAAATATGAGTTTTTCCCAGTCCTGAATTACCATATATGAAAAGGGGATTGTAATTTCTGAAATCAGAACCTTTTGAAAGACTTGAACCCGGGTCGGAGGCAACTGCTTTTGCGGCAGCGTAAGCAAAACGGTTGCTTGGTCCTACTATAAAGTTTTCAAATGTGAACTGCTCATTTCTGTAATCCTCAAGATGCTGTGCGTCCTGATATGATGATTTTGAATTATTTTCTTCCTTTTCCTCTTCCTTGCAGATATAATTTACTTTTACTTTAAAGCCCATTACATTTTCAAAGGCTTCCTCCATAAGACCGCCGTACTGAGGTATAACAACGTCCATATACATCGGCTTCGGAAAACAAAGAGTGACGGTTGAAACCTCAAAGCTGGAAAATTCTATAATTTTTATCCAAAGATTATAAGCCGTTTCGGTAACTCTTTCTCTGCAATATGCCAAAACAGCTTCCCATATATCATTAAAAGAATCCATTTAAACCTCCTTGATTTATATTTAAATTACAAATAGTTATACTTTTCCAATATCATATATAGATGTATTATATCATTAAATAAATGTATAATCAATAGTTAATTTATAATATATAATATATAGATACATAAGAACAAATATTTAATTATGTTTTCTTTTACTTGTAAATCATAACATTGTATTGTATAATTAATTAACCAGCAGACAGGGAGGTGTAATGATGAGAATTTTTAAAAACAGGGGAGATATATTTTTCTCTAAGACGAATAAAGAAAAATCAGCAGAACAGAGATTTCTTATTATTGCACTTGTACTTATAATAATTATTACTGTCGTATTTGTTTTCATAACGGCAGTTAAAAGCGATTTCAGTGCGAAAAAATTTTTTGAACCGGAAAATTTAACAGTGACTGAAAATGCAGCAGATAACGAAGTTGATGTGCTTCCTCAGGTAAGCGGAAAAAATAATTTTATTATTCTTGTCAGCGAAGAAAATAATCTTCTTTTTGCAGCTCTTGTTCAGACGGATATGGACAATGTCTCATATAAGGTTTCGTCCTTCAGAGCCGATACTGTTGTGGAAGATGAAAGACTCAGTACGATTTTTAAAAAATCAGGGGAAGAAAATGTAAAAAAAGCAGTCGAAGTACTGCTTGATACAACCATTGATTATTACATTTCAATGGAAAGTGATAAATTTTCCGATATTTATGAAAAATTCGGAGAAATAAATTATCCTGTTATCAGCAGTATCAAATATAAAAATAACGATATTGCCGTTCCTTTTTCCGTCAGAGTCAGGGAAGGAGAGCAGAGGCTTAAAGGCACTCAGGTAATAGGACTTATGAGATATTATCTTGATGTTGAAAAGAAGCCTTCTCATGCCAATGACATAATGCTCACTATTCTTACTCAGCAGATTAACGAAGCTAATTATGAAAATAAAGACGAACTGTTTGAAAAATTTATTGCGTCGGCAAAAACGAATATCACCGTTAAAAATTATTCAATGGCAGAAGACAGCTTAATTGTTTTGTCAAATGAAAATATAGGAATAAATGTTTATAATGCCGCCGCAGAATATAAAAACAATAAAATTACCAAGGACAGTCTGAAGGAAGTCAAAGGATATTTTATTAAGTAGAAGGAAACTGATTATGGATAAAGAAAGAATTATGAATGCAGTAAGAGAAATTCTTATTGCCGTCGGTGAAAATCCCGACAGAGCCGGTCTTGTTGAAACACCCAAAAGAGTTGCAAATATGTATGAGGAAATTTTTGCAGGTCTTAATGAGGACCCGAAACAGCATCTTAAATTTTTTGACGAGAAATCAAATGATGAAATGGTAATTGTAAGGGACATTCCTTTTTCTTCTATGTGCGAGCATCATTTGCTTCCCTTTGTAGGCAAGGCTCATATTGCGTATATTCCAAGCGATAACAAGATTATCGGTCTTTCAAAACTTGCAAGAATTGTTGATAATTTTGCAAAAAAACCCCAGGTGCAGGAAAGACTTACACACGATATAGCAGACTTTCTTAATGACAATATGAAACCCAAGGGTGTGGCGGTTATTATTGAGGCAGAGCATATGTGTATGACAATGAGAGGTGCAAAAGCAGCAGGCTCCAAAACCCAGACATCAGCATTAAGAGGAATAATGAGAACCGATGCCAGAAGCAGAGCAGAGGTTCTTGCGTTGCTTGATAAATAATATTTTCTGTTCAATACGTATTTCCGCTGACGCGGAGGGTTTTTCATTTCTTTCGTGTTGCGAAAAAAATGAAACAAAGAAAGCAAATCAGGGGGAAGCATCAAAGATGCCCATTCCCCCTGATAACCCCCTCTGCTGTGTCGATACGCGCACAATGTGCACTGTGCCGAGGGAGTGCTGTCATAAATATAACAGTAAAGGTTATAAAAATAACATGATTTGGAAATGCAGAGATAAAAAAATTGAATACGGTAAAAAAGTTTTGATAATGGGGATTGTTAATGTAACTCCCGATTCCTTTTCCGACGGGGGCGATCATTTTTCCCCTGCTGATGCGGTTGAATGTGCTTTACAGCTTGAAAAAGACGGCGCTGATATTATTGATATAGGCGGTCAGTCCACAAGACCGGGGCATATTCCTGTTTCCGACAAAGAGGAATGGGAGCGCTTAGAACCTGTATTAAAGGCTTTAAAGGGCAAATTAACCGTTCCGCTGTCTGTTGATACATATTACCCTTATGTGGCTGAAAAAGCCGTTTCAGAGGGCGCAGACATAATAAATGATGTCAGCGGTGTTATAAATGAGAATATGGCACAGCTTGTCAGGGACAGCAAATGCGGCTGGATAATTATGCACAACGGTGCAGGCTCCTGCAAAGAGGTAAAGGAATTTTTTGAAAATTCCGCGGAAAAATGCAGTGAGCTGGGCATTGACTCTTCACAGCTCTGTTTTGATATGGGTATCGGTTTCGGCAAGGATTATGACGAGAATATGTCACTTCTTGCTAATGTTGACAGCTATAAGATAAACGGTTATCCTCTTTTGCTCGGTACGTCGAGAAAAAGGGTAATCGGTCAGGGCAGTAATCAGAAAAATCCAAAGGAACGTACCTACGGCAATATTTCAGCCGACACCTTGGCAATTTTAGGGGGAGCGGATATAATCCGTATCCACGATGTTAAAAATGAAAAACAGGGCATTTTAATGGCTCAGAATTTAAAAAAATATATTATTTCAGGTAACAATAATGGATAAAATTTTAATCAGAGATTTAAAACTTTTTGCTTATCACGGAGTAAATCCCGAGGAAAAAAGAGACGGTCAGAATTTCTGTTTTGACATTGATTTAAGCGTAAATATGACAAAAGCGTGCTACTCGGATGATGTAAACGATACTGTGAGCTACGCAAAGGTCATTAAAACCGTCAGAAGAGTTTTTACGGCAGAGAAGTATGATTTGATTGAAAAAGCGGCTCAGATAACCGCAGACGCAATATTAGAGGAGTATCCTGACGTTTTCACCGTGGATATTACTCTTAAAAAGCCCGAAGCTCCTATGAAAGCCGATTTCGGCTGGGTTGGAGTTTCAATTTCAAGAGGAAGATAAAGAATATGGAATACATACTCAGCGTCGGTACAAATATCGGCGACAGAAAGAAAAATATTGAAAAGGTGATTGACGCCGTTAATCTTCTGCCGTACACAGATGTTATAAGGCAGTCGTCGGTTTATGAAACGGAACCTGTGGGATATGCAAGACAGCAGAATTTTTATAACATAGTTTTAGTTATTGAATCCGTGCTTGAGCCAAATGAAATGATGGGGGCCTGCCTTGGAATTGAGTCGGGCTTCGGCAGGGTAAGAACTGTCAGAAACGGTCCGAGGATAATTGACCTTGATATAATTTTTGCAGAGGACTGCGAAATTGAAACAAGGAATTTAATTGTTCCTCATCCGAGATATAACGAGAGAAGATTTGTTCTTGAGCCGCTCCTGGAGCTTTATCCCGACGGAGTGATTTACGGAATGGATTTTAAATCGTACATAGATAAGATTGAGGGACAGGATATAACAAGGCTTGAGTTTTAAATAAATTATAATTTGTATGGCATTTGAATATAGAAAATGGCTTGAATTGCAGACCCCTGTGCTATATCAATATTATTATTCACACCGACAAACCCTGATTATTGAGGAAAAACATTATGTTCTACATTGACGGAATGAAAATACGTGACGAATACGGTCGCGAAAGAATTTTCAGAGGAATAAATATCTGCTTTAAATTTGAAAAAATGAGCTTTCTCGAATTTCACAAGGCAGAAAGAGAATTTAAAAAATCGCTGAAATACGCTGTTGAATACGGTGCGAATATTGTCAGGCTGGGATTTACCTGGTCAATGCTTGAACCTGAAGAAAACGTATATGACGAAAAGGTTTTTGAGATGCTTAAAGGTTTTGTAAAAAAACTGAGAAAGCATAATATTTACGTTCTTCTTGATATGCACCAGGATTTGTTTTTCAAAAATGCAAAAAATGCCGGTGACGGTGCTCCGAAATGGCTGACAGAGAATTATAAAAGGCTGAGGCCTGTTGCAATATGGGCTGAGGGATATTTTTATATGCGTGATGTTCAGCGGGCCTTTAACGATTTCTGGCAGAATAAAAAAGGAATGCAGGACAGATTTGTTAAGCTGTGGAAGAGGGTTACGGATGAATTTTCAGAGTTTGACAATGTAATTGCCTATGATTATTTTAACGAACCTCAGATAAACGATAATTCAAACAAGGCTTTTTGCTCACTTATTGATAACGTATTGATGTGCGGTTTGAGAATTAAATTCAATGCCGAAAAGTATTTTAAAGACGGACAGGAAAAATGCGGATTTATCAGAATGGCGCTTGCAATTGCCCTAAAGGTCAGAAGCATTAAAAGGCTGAAAATTTTTCTTGCAATGCTGGACAGCAGTCAGCGTTTCGGTGAAACGGTTTCAGATATTGAACAGTACGTTTCTCCTTTTTCTCAAAAATACTATCAGCCGTTTTTTGATAATATTTCATCAGAATGTGACGACGGAAGGCATTTCCACTTTTTCGAGCATTGCTATTATTCCAATTTAGGTGTGCCCTTTGAAATCGAAACGAAGAAAAATTATATTTATTCTCCCCATGCATATGATATTTTTGTTGATTCACCGCTTTATAGTAACTGTTCAAGCAATGGAAGAATCATATTTATTTTTGACAGCATACGCAAAAATCAGATTAAAATGAATGTACCCGTTGTTATGGGCGAATGGGGCGGAGGCGCCAACGGCATTGAATGGATAGAGCATATAGACTATGTTTATTCACTTATTGAGAAAAACCACTGGTCGAGTATTTACTGGGGCTTCAGGAAAGATCCGCAATTTTTGAAAATGATAAATCGTCCCTATCCTGTGGCTGTTTGCGGTGATATTGAAAAAATCAGTAGCAACAGCGATATAAGATCTTTTGATCTTATATATAACTGTAATGATATTTCGCATAAAACAGAAATTTTTATTCCCGGAAAAGGTGTTGTTTCCTATAGAAATAGAATAGGAAAAAACAGAATATCATTTTATTACTGAAAAACAACCTGATACGAATGGAGAATTAAGATGAAAAAGGCAACGTCAATTATTTTATCCCTGCTTATTTTATTTTCAATATTCGGCACCTTTGCATATCCCGAAGCGGCTTATGCAAAAAACTTCAGCGGAGATTTTTCGGTAACCGCAGACGGCCTCAAAAGACCGACTGTTTTAAAAAAAGGGGAAGGCTTTAATCTTAAAGGGATTATAAAAGCAGAGGAGAAAATAAAAAAAATAAAGCTGATTATTACAGACGAAAACAGCTTTAAAAATGAACAGACCTACACCTCTGAGCTTTTTTCAAAAAAACTAAATCTAAAAAGTTATGCGGATGAAATAAATTTCTCAAAACTTTCAAGCGGCGTTAAAAATTTAAAAATTGTTTTGTACGGCGAAAACGGCGGGAAAACAACTCTTGAAAGAGAATTTACTGTCCTCGGAAAAGCAAAAGAGCCTGTTCACATAACAAATAAATGTGAAATTAAAGCTACTCAGGGCAGTGTCCAAAATGTTACGGATTCCTCGGAAAACACCTTTTGGAACAGCGGTAAAATGACAATAATTTTACCTGATGATAAAATTGCAGACGGTATACTCATTAAATGGCATAAAGCCGAAAATAATTATACGTTAAAATCATACTCTGCCGACGGAGCTTTGCTTGATGAATATGACGGCGGAAAAGGCTATAATATGCTTCATAAATATTATAATCTCAGTAAGGATGCCGTTAAGGTTATTATTAATTTGAAAAAAACAGAAGATAATAACGGTATCTGTACGCTCAGGGTGTACGAAAAAGACAAGGTGGGAGTATCTGTCGAAAGGTGGCAGGCGCCGAAGGAAGACGAATGTGACCTTATGGTGATTTCCGCCCACAGAGATGACGAGCTGTTGTTTTTCGGAGGAACTATTCCGTATTATCAGCAGGTAAAGGGTAAAAATGTTTATACCGTTTATATGTCAGGCAGAGACAGGCTGAGAATAAGAGAAGCTCTTGCAGGACAGTGGTCTATGGGCAATACAACATATCCCATATTTATGAATTTCCCCGGAGGATATCACGACGGCGTCAGCGGAACTCTCAGCTCCTGGGGAGGAGAGGATTATGTTCTCAAAAGGCTGGTTGAAAAAATCAGAAAGTACAAGCCAGAGGTTATTGTTACTCATGATGTAAACGGCGAATACGGTCATCCCACTCATAAAACAACATCATATATTATTCAAAAGGCGGTTAAACTTGCCGCCGATAAAAGCAAATACAGGGATTCCGAAAAAGAATACGGTGTATGGCAGGTTAAAAAAGTTTATCTTCACCTTTACGGAAAGAATAAGGTTACAATGAACTGGAATAAGCCTGCTGCCGAGCTTGATGGAAAAACTCCGTTTCAGGCGGCCTGTGTTGCATATGA
The DNA here is from genome assembly GCA_964535085.1 of uncultured Bacteroides sp. Taxonomy (GTDB): domain Bacteria; phylum Bacillota; class Clostridia; order Oscillospirales; family Acutalibacteraceae; genus Eubacterium_R. The sequence continues at coordinate 38,763 of CAZHSE010000010.1, read as the reverse complement.
TAAACATATTTCACAGCACGGAAGCTGGAGTATGACTTCAAAAAAGGTTACTAAATATCCTAATAATAAATACGGACTTGCTTTTTCCGCAGTGGGAAAAGATAAAAACAAAAATGATTTTTTTGAAAATATAGATGATTAAGAAAAAAGACTGTCTCATTAATTTGAGACGGTCTTTTTTGATTAACGCTGATATGTAAATGTTAAAAACTTCCGTAGGGGCGATTATTAATCGCCCAAATAAATCGGGTTTACAGTAAAGCCCCTACGGGTAAACTTTCAGCGAAAGTTTACATTAATGATGCTACGGTATCTACAAACTCAACTACCTTGTCGGCAGTTTTTTTAACAGCTTTTTTAGCGTTCATACTGTTTGATTTTGTAGAGCTTACAAGCGCCGCCGCAGAGCATACTGCAAAGGTTGCGCCCATAATTTTCATAACATTTGCTGACGTTTTCTTACTCATAAATAATACCTCCTGCACTTATCGTGCAGTAATATTATCTGCAGAAAGCAGAGCAATAAAATAATGAAAATTTGTTATTTGATTATATTATTTCCAAAAAAATTTATTTTATTTTTGCGTATTTTACGCTTGACCATGAGCCGTAAACCTTTTTGCCGTTAATAGTCTTGTATGAGCGTACGCGGACATAATATTTTTTATTTGATTTAAGTTTTGAAATGGTCTTTGATGTGCTTTTTTTGCTGACTGTTACTGTCTTTGATTTACTCTTATAAAATTTCTTTGACGTGGAGTACTGAAGCTGATATCCGCTGACGGTTTTATCCTTTTTCCAAGATATCTTAAGCTGTTTCTTCTTAGATGATTTCACAGAGCTTAAAGCCGGCTTTTTAGGGATAATCAAAAAGGTTGATTTCATTGAGCCCGAGTAATTAATATTGTTAAATGTAACGGTAACCGTAGCTGTTCCCGGCTTTGTATTGTTCTTATATGTTACCTTGTATTCCGACGGGGGAATAACATTTCCGAATCTGTCGGTAACGGTGATTGTATTTGTTTTTTTCTTTCCGTTATAGGTAAATTTTTTTGTTTTGACGCTTATGCCTGACGGAGCGTAATAAACTGCATTTGTCAGATATTCGCTGCAGTATGCGCAGTAAACGTAATTTCCGCCGTCGGTATTGTTGGAACTGTCATTCATATCAAATATTGCAGGATAATTTTCTGCCTGATTGAATAAATGGCTGTGAGGTCTGACTGTTACACCTGAATAATAAGCCGAGCCGTCTGTCTCAATTACAAAATAATATGTATCTCCTGCGTTAAGCTCCGCCGCCGTAATAAAATCACCGCTGCCGTTACTGCCTGCAGTCATCATCAAAACCTCTTCCGAGGCGTCAAAAATACTGCCCAGCACCATACCGTTGTAAACGGGCGAGCATACAAACTCATAATAACCGCTTTGAGCAGGCTCAAATTTCATCCAGTATTCCCTTGAAACAGAGTCAACATATACGGTGACAGTCTGATAGAGTGAAATATCTACGGCTGTTTTTTTCGTATTAGCCATTGCTGAAAATGACGAAACGGAAACACAGCTTATAAGCATAATTAAACTAAGTAAAACAGATAAAAATTTTTTCATTTTTATTACCTTCCGAAATTGATAAATAAATGATATCACTGTAAAAAAACAATGTCAATGTTATATTTGCTTGTGAACAATGTCGTATTCGTTGCCGAAAGGACGAAAATAACGGCAGGTTTTGTTTTTATCCTGGATAAGTTTTACATATTCGTCCTCGTCAAGGACAAGGGAGCAGAAGCATTCTTCCGACTCCTCGTCATATTCATTGTACCAGCAGTTTTCACAAAGGCTGTCCATATTTTATTCCTTTCCCGAATATTCTAAAATTACAAATTCAACGGTCAGATTTAATTTTTCAATTTTGTCAATTTTTGCTTTGTCGCTGTCGCTTGTCCTGTAAAAATACGGCGTCATTGAAAAGAGAAGTTTTAAATCCTCCCGAGTTATTTCAACCGTATCTGTGACCTTTGACTTTGAAACAAGGGTCAGTAATTTATCTGTATTCGGCGGTTTTTCATCATTTTTATATGGGTTTTCATACACCGCCTCTTTAAGCTCGATAAGATGATTTTCACCCGGAATTACGGAATAAAGTCTGCCGTCTTTTTTCAATATCCGTGAAAATTCCTTTTCATTAAAGGGAGCGAAAAGGTGAATCGCCGTGTCAATACTGCCGTCCTTAATCGGAATTGCAGAAAGATTTGCAACAAAATAATTATAGTTATTTGCCTTACAGCTTTTTGATGCAAGGCGCACCATTTCTTTACTGATATCAAAGCCGTAAAATTCGCCGTCATACTCGTCGTAATAGCCTTCACCGCAGCAGATATCAAGGACTGTGCCCTTCAGCTTTGACGATATAAAATTCTTAAGGCACTTGTAATATCCTTTTGCGAGAAGGCTGTGTCTTGCTCTTGCGGACTCCTTGCTGTCGCCTGTTTTGTCACCGCTTTTTGAGCCTGTCAGCAGATTGACATAACCCTCTTTCGATATGTCAAAGCTGTGGTTGTTACGGCACTTAAGGGTATTGTTTTCTCTATTCAGTTTTTCTTTGCAAATGGGACAGATCAGCAGCATAGTATCTCCGTAAATCAGTATTGCAGTTTTGATTAAACTCTTGGTATATCATAGGAGACGGATTACCCGTCTGTAACAGAATTATTAATCAGACAGATAATCCCCTACGGTATATCAACAACATTATTTGCACTGACAAATTGGAATAATTTAACAACAATGGAGGATAAAGTTATCCTCCATTAACAAAATATATTTTAAATTTATACTCCCGAATAAGCGTTGAAGCCGCCGTCAACGGGAATGTTTACACCTGTGATAAAGCCGGAATATTCCTCGTCGCAAAGGAACAGCAATGTTCCCGAAAGCTCTTCAGGCTCACCGAAACGGTCCATAGGAGTAGCGGCAAGAATTTTGCCTGTTCTTTCCGTAGGTGAGCCGTCCTCATTCCAAAGGAGAGTTTTATTCTGCTTTGTGGAGAAAAAGCCGGGAGCGATTGCGTTTACACGAATGCCGAGAGGTGCAAAGTGAACAGCCATCCACTCCGTAAAGTTTTTAACCGCTGCTTTGGCGGCGCTGTATGCAGGAATACGTGTAAGCGGACGAAAAGCATTCATTGATGTAACCATAATGATTGTACCTTTTTCTTTTTCAGCCATATCCTTTGCAAATACCTGCGTAGGGATAAGAGTTCCGAGAAAATTAAGATTGAATACAAAGCTGATACCGTTTGCATCAAGGTCAAAGAATGTTTTGATGTTTTCATCCTTCTGAACGAGGTCGATTTTTTCAAGAGTATCCTTTGTGGTAGTACCCTTTGGATTGTTACCGCCTGCACCGTTTAAAAGAATGTCGCAGGTTCCCAGCTTTTCATTGATAATCTCTCTTGCTTTTTCCATTGACTCAATTTCAAGAACGTTACAGCCTACTGCGATAGCCTGTCCGCCGTCAGCGTTGATTTCGTCAGCACAAGCCCGTGCTGCTGCTTCGTTAAGGTCAAGAACTGCAACCTTACAGCCCTGCTGTGCAAGAGTTTTTGCAAATGCGGCGCAAAGTACTCCGCCGCCGCCTGTAACTACTGCAACCTTGCCTTTTAAATTATCGTGTTTAAACATAATTACTTACTTTCCTTTCTGCTTTTTTCAACAGCTTCCCATAACCCGTTGAGATAGCTTACGCCTAAAGCTCTGTCAAAAAGACCGTAGCCTGGACGTGCAACCTCGCCCCAAATCATTCTGCCGTGGTCAGGGCGGATATATCCGTCAAAGCCAACCTCCTGAAGCGCTTTGACAATCTCATACATATCGAGAGAGCCTGCACTGCTTTCGTGGGCAGTTTCGTTAAACCATTTGTCGTTTATTGCAATATTTCTCAGGTGGGCAAAATAAATTCTGTCTCCTGCGGCTTTGATTATTTCCACCATATCATTGTCGGGGCTTGCGCCGAGAGAGCCTGTGCAAAGAGTAATTCCGTTATATTTGCTGGGCACCATATTAAGGAGCTTAACTATGGCATCCTTGCCAGTAATAATTCTCGGCAGACCGAAAATACCCCAGGGCGGATCATCGGGATGAATCGCCATTTTAACGTCACATTCCTCGCAGACAGGCATAATTGCTTCAAGGAAATATTTAAGGTTTGTCCAGAGGTCATCGGCGGTAACGCCCTTGTATTTTTCAAAAAGCTCTTTGATTTCGCCCATTCTCTCGGTTTCCCATCCGGGCATGGCATAACCGTTTGAATTGTCATCAATCTCTCTGAACATATCCTCGGGAGACTTGCCCTCAACCTGCTTACCGTCATAGCAAAGACAGGTTGAACCGTCAGGAAGAGGCATATATAAATCGGTTCTTGTCCAGTCAAATACAGGCATAAAGTTATAGCATATAACCTTAACGCCCACCTTTGAAAGATTGCGGATAGATGTTTTGTAATTTTCAATAAGCATGTCACGGCTCGGAAGCCCCAGCTTAATGTCCTCGTGAACATTTACGCTTTCAATACATTCCATTGTAAGACCTGAGGCTGTGATTTCGTCGTACATTTTTTGCACATCATCCATTTCCCATGCTTCGCCTGCAGGAAGATAATGGAGTGCAGGTACAACTCCCGAAACTCCGGGTATTTGCTTGATTTGCTCAAGGGAGACGGTGTCCTTGTCCCTGCCAAACCAGCGGAAAGTCATTTGCATAAAGTTACCCCCCTATATATTATTTCTTGTCTTAGTAATTTTATCATATTATATCGTCCCTTGCAATAATTAAAAAATGAAAATTATGATTTATAAGTTTAATTTATTTTCTGCTGACGCGGAGGTCTTTCATTTCTTTCGTGTTGCGAAAGAAACGAAACAAAGAAAGCAAATCAGGGGGAAGCATCAAAGATGCCCATTCCCCCTGATAACCCCCTCTGCGGTGTCGGCACGCGCACAATGCGCACTGTGCCGAGGGAGCATATTTATAACATCATATATGCAGGCAATCATTGGTCGTCCCTGCGGCAAATTGATACAACAATTCAATGAAAAAAGACGCAATTTGACAAATCATTATTTAAACCTACAAATTACAATCTATTCCTCTCTGACAACATATGCGCAGGTAACGGTGCATTTGTCACCGTCTATATTGAATTTAGGGGATTTGTTGATTATTTCACAGCCGTCAAGCTCCTTCTGCTCAAGAAATGACAGCTTCTTTTCCGCCAGTGCTTTTAATTCACCGTCGGTTAAATCATAGGGTGCCGGCGTCAGGAATGTTTCTGTTTTGGTTATTGTTCCTATAGGCAGAGTTTTGCCTTTTACCTTCAGCGTTTTTGTTTGGATTTCTTCAATATCTCCTGACTGTATTTTAAAATAAAGGGGAATTTCAGCAAAGAAGAAAATCAGCTTTTTGTATTCTTTTTTGTTCACAATGTTTATTTTGCTCTGCTGTCTGTAGGCGACTGTCTGAAGCTCCTTTCTGAAAACCTTTTCACCTTTCAGCCTGCTTTCATTTGCATCTTCCGGCTTTTGGGTGGTTTCGTTTATTTCGATTTTTGCAGTAGTGCCGATTTTATTGATGTGAACCCAGGCTATGTCCTCAAAATCACTCATCATATCCCATTCAAGCTTACTTCGGTCAATACCGCCCCACATTGCTCCCCTTTTCAGCCGTCCGTTTTCAATATATGACATAACTGCCGCATCGCTTATTCTTTCATTTCCGATAATTTCAATATTCCATATGAAGCCTTCAAGAAAGCTGAGCAGAAAAATAAAAACAACCGCTCCGATAAAAAAGCCTGTTCTGTTTCTTAATGGCTTGAGAAGAAAGGGAAGCCCCCGTTTTCTTATAATTTTTACCGTTCCTCCGTGTCGGAGTGCAATTCGGTGGAGAGATTTGTATACTGAAATACTGCACCGTGCCGTTAAACCGCCGTCGCATAATGCAATGTTTTTTATATTCTTATTTTTCTTAAAACATTCGTTTATAAAATTTTCATAAAAACCGCCGGAAAACCGAAATTCAACAAAGCCGAAAAGCAGGCTGAAGAGATAAGTCAGGAGGAAAACTCCATTGACATAATATTTCCTTCAACAACAGCTCCCTCTCGGGTAAAGGAGTTAATTCTCAAATCGTCGCCCCAAAAGGTAATGATTTGAGTGCCCAGACTGACCTGAATTTTTGTTGAGGAATATTCAATAATTCCCTCAAGTCCGTCAACAAGACACTCACTCCCTGCCATTTCAATTCTCGGCTTGCCGAAATAATAATCAAACGGTTCTTTCTTAGGTTTAGTTTTTTTCTTTTCTTTTATTTTAAATTTTTTCATTTTATCACCGATAATATATATGCGTGAAATCATCGATGATTGCAGAAATGAGAGCTGTTTTATTTGTTTATTTATTTGCTTTTGAACATATATGCCATAATTCTGCGGTGTCATCATTTGTTCTTAATTTTCGGTTGTAAACAAATGCTCTTTATGATATAATACACTGTGAATTTTTCAGGTATATTTTGCGGTATATTGTATTTTGATTAAAAAATACGGCGGAAATCCTGTAAATTTATATTTTACAGAAGAAGATTGTTATGAAAAAGGAGAAGGTAAAAAATGAATTTATTGGAACAATCAAAAAGAGTGCTTTCACTTATTTTATGTGCAGTGATTATAACGGCATCAAATGCGATGTGCCTTACTGTATTTGCTGAAAACGGATACATTATTGAAAGCGGTGATTCGGGGATCACCTGTAAATTTAATGAAGAATATCAAAAAGATGTGTATCTTTATATCAGTAATACAGACGGCGTCTATGCGGTGTCGGATGAAAATGATGCGGCTGCAGTGCTTTATTATTTTGACGCAGACGCAAACGGTACTGCTTTCAGCGGTAAGTACAGCGGCAGAAAATACCGTAACGGTGAGCTTCTCAACGAATGGAAAAAGTCCGGCAAAAAAACTTATTACTACAGAGACGGCGTTCGTGTCAAGGGAATAAACAAAATTGACGGAAAAGTATATTACTTTGATAAAAAAGGTGTTAAATATACAGGCTCGGGCTGGAAAACAATCAGCGATAAAAAATATTATTTTTCAAAAGGTGTTGCAAAAAAAGGCTGGACAATGATTGACAAAAGCTGTTATCATTTTTCTTCAATGGGTGAATTGTCGGTAAATAAAAAAATCGACGGTCTTAAGGTAGACAAAAACGGAAAGGCATCAGGCAGTGCAAAAAAGTATGTGCCTCTTTATGCAAAGCTTCTCGTTAAGAGTATTACAAAGCCGTCGCAGACAAAGTCTGAAAAGCTCAGAATATGCTTTGATTATTTGTTAAAAAATTACAGGAGCACAGGCAATCCGAGAATCCCTCATTACACAGAAAAAGACTGGGTTTATGTCTATGCTAATGATATGTTCGGTGAAAGAGGCGGAGGAAACTGTATGAGCTATGCCGCTGCATTTGCGTTTTTGGCAAAGGAATGCGGTTATGATAAGGTTTACGGCTGTAATTCGGGAGGTCACGCATGGACCGAAGTCAACGGCAAGGTATATGACCCCGAGCAGTATAAGGATGTGGGCAAGAAAATTTACGGCTGGAAGTACAGTAATTCAAAAATATCAAACTATAAGCCTGCCATTGCAGACTATAAAAAACAGCCATGGAAGCATGTTAAGATTAAATAAGCAAAATTTTACTCTGCCTATTTTCAAGTAATCTCGGAAAGGAAAAAATATGGTATTCAGTTCCCTTGTTTTTCTTTGTGTTTTTCTCCCTGTAGTTTTTATACTTCACAGTATAATTCCGAATATTAAAGTGCGAAATGCATTGCTCATTATATCAAGTCTTTTGTTTTATGCATACGGAGAACCTGTTTTCGTTCTTTTGATGATATTAAGTTCGGCAGTCAATTACTTAGCTGCAATTTTTATTGACAAGAGTAAAAAAGGTAAAAAAGTTGTTTTAACTGCGGGAGTTGTATTTAATTTAGGAATGCTTGTGTTTTTCAAGTACACACCGTTTTTTGTGAATACTGTAAACGATGTGTTTTCTCTCGAAATACCGGTTCCTCAAATTACACTGCCTATCGGTATATCATTTTTTACGTTTCAGGCGTTGTCCTATGTAATTGACGTGTACAGAGGCAAGGCTGATGTACAAAAGAATTTTTTCAATATTCTGCTTTACATATCATTTTTCCCACAGCTTATTGCAGGTCCGATTGTTAAATATAAGGATATCAGCAGAGAAATTAATGAAAGAACCGTTACTATTGACGGTGCCTGCGAGGGGCTGAGGCGGTTTATCTTCGGCCTTTCAAAAAAGGTTATCATAGCGAATACAATGGCGGTTGCCGCCGATAATATTTTTTCCGCAAATGATGCACAGATAAATTTTGCTTCTGCATGGATTGGTGCGCTTGCATATATGTTTCAGATTTACTATGATTTCAGCGGCTACAGCGATATGGCTATCGGTCTGGGAAAAATGTTCGGATTTCATTTTAAAGAAAATTTCCTTTATCCTTACAGCGCCGATTCCGTTCAGGATTTCTGGAGAAAATGGCATATTTCCCTTTCCTCGTGGTTTAAGGAATATTTGTATATTCCTCTGGGAGGCAACAGGAAAGGAAAAGCAAGAACATGCCTTAATAAAATTATTGTATTTTTCTTTACGGGTCTGTGGCACGGTGCTAACTGGACCTTTATCCTATGGGGTCTTTATCACGGTGCATTTCTGCTTCTGGAGGAGTATGTTCCGAAAATCAAAAAATTTCCGTCGGTTATCAGACATATATACACCCTGCTTGCGGTATGTGTGGGCTTTGTAATGTTTCGTGCAGACAGTGTGTCACAGGGCTTTTCGGTTATTTCAAATATGTTTGCAGGATTTAATAATTCTGCCCCTGCATACAGCCTTGCCCTGCAGCAGCTGACGCCATGGTTTATTTTTTGTTTTGCGGCTGCAGTGTTGTTTTGTGCACCGCTCAAATCCCTTACTCTAAAAATCAGAAACAATTTTGACGGCTGTGAAAAAGTCAGTGCAAAGACAGCAAATATTATTCAGGCTGCCGTTTATATTATCGGATTTGTCCTTCTGTGCTGGTGTATGATAAGGCTTTCGGGCAATGCATACAATCCGTTTATTTATTTCAGATTTTAAGGAGGGAAATGTATAAAATGAAAAAGTTTAAAATTATCGTTTCGGTACTCTGTATTGTTTTATGTATTTCCCCGTTTGCAGGTATGGCCTTTGCCAGAACTGACACAACCTCCGAAAACAGACAGCTTGCTCAGTTCCCTGACATTATCGGCGAACAAGGATTTAATTATGAATTTTTAGGTCAGCTGGGTGAATATTTTGAGGACCGCTATGCAGGCAGGAATTTTATGATAAATGCGGATTCCCTTATTCAGGGAGATATGTTTAGAGTGTCAAATGCAGGTACGGTTGTAAAAGGCAGTGACGGCTGGCTTTATTATTCCGATACCGTTGACGATTATATTTCAAAGCCGAGGCTCAGTGAAAACGGCGTCCGCAATGCAGCAAGAAATATTGCGATTATGCAAAGCTATATTCGGTCAAAAGGTGCTGAGTTTATTTTTGCGGTTGCACCGAATAAAAATTCTCTGTACCCGGAAAATATGCCGTATTATTACCGCAAAAGCTATGGCGGAGAAAAAACAATAAAAGCTGTGAAACCGCTTCTTGAAGAAAATCAGGTCAACTGTGTTGATTTGTTTTCTCTGTTTGAGGATGAGAAAGAAACTCTGTATCTTAAAAGAGATTCCCACTGGAACAACAAGGGCGCTTTAATGGTTTATAATGCTGTTATGGATAATCTCAATCTCAGCCACAATGATTATTCAACCACTCAGGTTATCCGTGAAAAGAAAGAAATCGGAGATCTTAACAAAATGCTCTATCCCGTGTCCGCAGAGCCTGAATGGAATTATTATTATCAATTCGACTGTGATTTAAATTATGTTACCGATACAAAAAGCGTTGAGGATGCATGGATTGAAACAAAAAGCGACGCCGAAAACGGAACGCTCCTTATGTTCAGAGATTCTTTTGGAAATACTCTGATTCCTTTTTTTGCAAGAGAATTCAGCTATTCTTATTTTAGCAAGGGTACTCCGTATTTGCTTGAAAGCTATATTGACAAATACAAGCCCGATTATGTAATCGTGGAAAAGGTTGAGAGAAATCTGAATGAATTTTCTATTGACCCTCCCGTTCTTTCAATGGCTTGTGACTATAAGCCCGGTGAGGACTGCAAAACTGTCGAAACTTCTGCAAGCCTTAACGTAAGTAACTTTGACGGAGATTCCGATTATATTGTGATAAACGGCAGTATTGACGAGGAATTTTCGGAAAATTATTCTGATATTTACCTGTCGGTCGGAGATAAGATGTATACCGCTTTCAGCGTCAGTGATGAAAACGGTGATAACGGCTACAGAGTATATCTGAAAAAGGATTCTGTTCCATCTTCAGCGGGTGTTTCCGTTATTGTCTCCTCAGACAATGGTGATACAATTGTAAAAAGTGATAAAGTGAACTTTGAAGATTTGGGTTAGGCGGTGGTTTAGTGATGAAAAAATTTTGTAAATTTATTACACTGCTTTTGTCATTTCTTTTTGTTGTGTCGGGTTTTACAGGCTGTAAGGCAGGAAACATAACCGTCAAAATAAATGACGCAAATGTGCAGACAATTGTTGAAATACCCATTTCATCAACTGTTGAACAGGCAATAAAAGAGGCTGAACTTGAACTTGGAGAAAAGGATGAGGTTACACCGTCTGCGGATACTGTGCTTAAATCCGGTGATGAAATTTTGCTGAAAAGATATGTTAATGTTTCCGTCAGCCGCAACGGCAATGTTCAAAAACTTTCTCTTGTGGGGGGCAAAGTATCGGATGTTCTTGATAAGGCGAATATCCGGTTGGAAAATAATGAGATTGTCAATTTTGATACAGACACATATCTTACCGACGGTATGGAAATTGTTATTGATAAATGTGTAATTGTACATTTTACTGCCGACGGAAAAACCGAGGATATACGTACATCTGTCTGCACAGTAGAGGAATTTCTTGATGGACAGGGCGTTGAAGTCGGCGGAGATGATATAGTTTCAAAACCGTTGAAAGAAGCCATAGACAGTGACGGTGAGCTTTCCGTAAAGCGTGTCACGCATAAAAATGTTACCGAAACCGAGGATATAAAATATGAAACTGTCTATAAAACCTCTTCTTCAATGAAGACTGGGACTTCAACTGTCAGCCGCAAGGGAGAAAACGGACAGAAAACCGTGAAGTATGATATTACCTATATCGACGGCAAAGAGTCCGAACGTAAGGTCATTGAGGAAAAGATTATTACAGAACCGATTGATGAAATTGTACTCAGAGGTCCGAAGAAAAAAGTTGCCGATAACGGCGGAAAAACAGTTAAGTCAAAGCAAAAGGTTGAAAACTGCAACGGTGACGGCCACGGCTACTACATTGTTACATGGAGCGACGGAACGGTAACTTATGAAGAATACTGATATTTCATAAAACGTGTTGCATCAATTAATATTTAAATAAAAAACAGACACATTATAAGAGAAAACCCCAAAATAATGTGCCTGTTTTATTTTATAATTATTTAGATCAAAAATTACTTATTTAACAGCTTCTTCAACAGCTACTGCACAAGCAACAGTTGCGCCTACCATTGGGTTGTTACCCATACCGATAAGTCCCATCATCTCAACGTGAGCAGGAACTGAAGATGAACCTGCGAACTGAGCGTCGCCGTGCATACGTCCCATTGAGTCTGTAAGACCGTAGGAAGCAGGACCTGCTGCCATATTATCAGGATGAAGTGTACGTCCTGTACCGCCGCCTGATGCAACTGAGAAATAGGTTTTGCCGTTTTCGATAGCCCATTTCTTGTATGTGCCTGCAACAAGGTGCTGGAAACGGGTTGGGTTGGTTGAGTTACCTGTGATAGAAACGTCAACACCCTCGTGCTTCATAATAGCAACGCCTTCAAGAACGTCGTTTGCACCGTAGCACTTAACTGCAGCTCTTTCACCGTCGGAGAAAGCCTTTTCCTCTACAATCTTAAGGTCGCCTGTATAGAAATCATAATCAGTCTTTACGTAGGTAAAGCCGTTAATTCTTGAAATGATATAAGCTGCGTCCTTACCGAGACCGTTAAGAATAACCTTGAGAGGCTCTTTACGAACCTTATTAGCTGTTCTTGCGATACCGATAGCACCTTCTGCAGCTGCGAATGACTCGTGACCTGCAAGGAATGCGAAGCACTTTGTCTCCTCACTGAGAAGTTTAGCACCCAGATTACCGTGGCCGAGACCGACATTTCTCTGCTCTGCTACAGAACCGGGGATACAGAAAGCCTGAAGTCCGATACCGATTGCTGCTGCTGCTTCGGAAGCTGAAGCAACGCCTTTTTTGATTGCAACTGCAACACCGAGTGTATAAGCCCAGCTTGCATTTTCAAAAGCAATCGGCTGAACGCCCTTTACGATAGCGTCAACGTCAATGCCTTTTGATAAACATAAATCTCTTGCTTCTTCAAGACTTGAAAGACCATATTCAGCAAGACACTTTTCAATTTTAGCAAGTCTTCTTTCCTTGCCTTCAAATTTAACATCGTTTGCCATTTTACTGTCCTCCTTATCTTACTCTTCTCTTGGGTCGATATACTTTGCAGCGTTAGCAAAGCGACCGTAGTTGCCGATATTTGCCTTGTATGCCTCGTCAGGAGTTTTGCCGTGACGGATATCTTCAAGCATCTTTCCGACCTTAACAAACTCGTAGCCGATAACCTCGCCCTCTTCGTCAAGAGCCATACGTGTAACATAGCCTTCAGCCATTTCCATATAACGAACACCCTTGAGCTTTGTTGAGAACATAGTACCAACCTGTGAACGAAGACCTTTACCTAAATCCTCAAGAGCTGCGCCTACAACAAGACCGCCCTCTGAGAAAGCAGACTGTGAACGGCCGTATGCAAGCTGCTTGAAAATTTCTCTCATAGCAACGTTGATGGCGTCACAAACAAGGTCGGTATTAAGGCACTCAAGAAGAGTTTTACCCGGGAGAATTTCAGCAGCCATGGCAGCTGAATGTGTCATACCTGAACAACCGATTGTTTCAACAAGAGCTTCCTCAACAATACCGTCCTTAACATTAAGGCTGATTTTGCAGGCGCCCTGCTGAGGTGCACACCAGCCGATACCGTGTGAGAAACCGCTGATGTCTGAAATCTGATAAGACTTTACCCACTTACCTTCCTCAGGAATGGGAGCCGGACCGTGATGCGGACCTTTTTTAACGGTACACATCTGCTCAACTTCATTTGAATAGACCATTTGAATAACTCCTTCCAATGCTGTCAGAAAAATTCAATTTCAATACAGCTTTTGTATAATAATTTTAAACAAATTACTTATGATATTATAACCAATCATTATCCTGTCTGCAAGAGAAAATGATAATTTTTTAGCAATTTTCTAACGATTTATAAGACTTTTATGAGTATTGTTGAAAAGACGGAACAATTTTGGTACAATATATCCATAAGGATTCAGACTTCGGAGGATACATTATGAGAATTAAAAAGGGATTTGCCAAGAGAAAAATTGCAGGTTCAAACATTGTTGTGCCTGTGGGAAAGAACAGTCTGGAATTCAACGGTATGATTACCCTTAATGACAGCGGTTCGTTTTTCTGGGACTGTCTTTCAGAGGATACAACGGTTGACGAGGTAGTTAAAAAGGTAACGGCTGAGTATGATGTTGATTCCGAAAGAGCAAGAAAAGACATTGAAACATTTATAAAAATGCTTGACGAAAATAATTTGCTGGAGAAATAGTAGAATAATTTATAATTTTATATTTCTTTCCGCTGATGCGGGGTCTTTCATTTCTTTCGCAACACGAAAGAAATGAAAAACCCTCCGCGTTAGCGGAAATATATTGTATCTGCGTTAGCAGAACATAGTATCAAATAAACATTATAAAAGATAAGACCCTGCGTCAGCAGTAAGAAGAAAACCTCTCCTGAGAAAGAGAGGTTTTGTTTGTATTTTATTCTGTTTTTCCCATTGCATCAAGAGGATTTACATATTTTCCGTCCAGCTTCATTTCAAAATGGAGATGAGCCTCATCATTTGCCTCAAAAGGCACTGTGCCCACCGTTGCAAGAGTCTGACCGATAGTGACGTAATCTCCTGCGGAAACATTGACCGTGTCAAGACCGCAGTATTTTGCAACCAGCTTTCCGCCGTGGTCAATTTCAATAACCTTGCCCAGCAAATTGTCTTTTGTTACGGAAATAACAAGTCCGTCATTGACGGCTACAACCTTTGAACCGCCTGAACATTTAAAGTCAACTGCCGTGTGAGCTCTGTAATCTCCCATAGTGTTGTTTTTTACAAGCTCCTCCGTGTAGCCTGAAAGCACCGTTTCATCACAGGGATATTTGTAAAAGGATTTGTAAGGAACATTTGTGTCACTCTGTGACATAGTCGGGGCTTCCGTTGTTGTTTCCTTTGCCTTTTTTGCAGTTTGTGTCTTTGCTTTTTTTGTTTCGGGAGCAGTAGTTTCCGTAACCGTTTCTTTAACCGTTACCCTTTTCTGAACCTCGGTAGTATCAGCTACGGTTGTGGCTTCATTTACATCCGTGGTATTCCTTGACTGTGTTGAAAAATATACTATCAGTCCCAAAGCAATTATGCAAAGGCATATTACGGAAAATAACGCTCTTAAATTTTTATTATTAGGTTTATCTTTTGTTGCCATAATAAAACACCTCAAAAGCATTATTGCCCCGAGGTGTTATTTTTATTCATTAATTTATTTCAAAACAACTGTGACAACCGACATTGCAGGAATAGTGATTTCGGCATTACCTTTCTTACCGCTGTCTGTCATTTTAAGGTCGTAATCTGCACTTGTTGTATAAACCTCATAATCCGATTGACATTCAAGAGCGGTTGAAAGATTTTCGTCTGTGCTGTTGACATAAACAATTACATTTGAGCCGTCACGGTTTGCAAAGGCACAGCTTTCAAGTCCGTCAACTCCCGAGCTGCAGGCAAGTCTTACAGCGCCTTCGTCAATGAATTTGGAGAAATTGCCGAGACACCATAGTCTTTTTGAGGTTTTAATGTCTGAATGATTATCGGGATTGAGATAAACAAGACCGTCAGGATATGTTCCATAGGAACAGCCTAACCACCAGTCCCATTCACAAGCGTTCATTATTGTCAAATCATCAACGATAATCTTCGCCATTTCAACGCCGTATTCGATAGTCATACCGTTTGTGCCGTCTTTTTGAGATGAAATTAAATCAAAAACACCCGTGTTTTCGTCATTTGTCATCTGGCAGTATTCGGTGCAGGCGATACCGTATTTTGAATATTTATCGGAAAAATATTCTTCTGCGCTTTCCTTTGTTTCCGCGGAAGACCAGTATGAGTGCATATTGACGGTGTCAAAATAATTCCTGAGCTTTTTATTTTTGAAAACGTATTTAGGACCTTTTCCCAGAATACAGTCCATATAAGCGCCTGCCGTTGAGCCTTTGCCTTCTATTGCCCCTGATTCAAACATTGAAACCCTACAGCCTTTTTTGTCGGCATCAGAGCCGTCAAACTTATCAACAAACACATTAAGCAAATCTCTTGACTCGGTTTTTGAATAATAACAGCCTTCCTGATTTACCGAATATGTACCGTCGCCGTTATACCAAGCCTGCCAGTTGTACTGAGGCTCGTTTATAGGCGAAACGTCTGTTACCCTGTAGCCCTCGTCAAGAAAATGAACGGCACAGCTGTAACAGTAGTCTGCAAAGCTCTCGTAATTTTCAGGCGCAAGGTTGCTTTCCCAAGGTGCATTTTCATCATTTGACGGCGAGCAGTAGCCGGCACCGTTTTTTGTAAGCTGAACGGGCGCACTGTTACAGAACAGAGATACTCTTAAATCGTCTCCTGCAAGCTCTTTTGCCTCTTTAAGACATTTCTGAGCGTCTGCATCAGCGGTGAAGTCGTAAGAGCCGTCGTCCTTTAAAAAGCTCTCGGTGCTTCTGTTTTCCGTAAGAATATGGCTGTCGCCCTTTGAGCCTGCTCCCAGATTGTAGCGGTAAATGTTCAGACCTATACCCTTGTCGCTGTCATAGAGATAAGAGAGAATTTCTCTGCTGTTTTCCCATTTTCCTATATCCTGACTCCACCAGCATGCAGAAGCGCCGAAGCCGTTTACAGTCTGATATGTGGTGCTTTCGTCAACAACGGTTATGCCTGTGTTTATATTATTATTGACCTTTTCACTTTCGGGATATGTTGTTTTTTTGTCAATTCCCACCACACTGAAAAGAATGATTGCACCTGCGGCTATTATGAGAATTAAAGCTGTAATTATAATGCATAGTAAAGTTTTTTTACTTTTTTTCATAAATTTTCTCCTTTACTTTATATGTTATCAGTCAGCAGCATAATCGCTGTTACCGCCGCAACGGGAGCAGTCTGTGTTCTGAGTATTCTCGGACCTAAACTCGCAATAACTGCACCTTTTTCTTTCAGATATTCCACTTCTTCTTTTTCAAAACCGCCCTCCGGACCGATATAAATTGATACGGAGTCAGCATCTTTGGGAATAATATTTTTAAGCTTTTCTCCTCCGCCTTCGTAAAACAGAATTTTTAAACTGCTGCTGTCATTTTCAACGGCAGCTTTAAGGGTTGTCATTTTCTGAATTTCGGGAATAATACCTCTTCCGCTTTGCTGAGCCGCTTCCAATGCAATTTTCTGATATCTTTCCTGCTTTTTTCGGGCAGATTTCTCATCGGGACGGCTGACAGAACGGTGAGTTAAAACAGGGCAGATTGACGTGATTCCCAGCTCGGTGCATTTTTGAATAACGTCCTCTAATTTGTCACCCTTGGGCACTCCCTGATAGAGCGCAACTTTTACAGCCGGCTCACTGCCGTTTGCCTGCCTGTAGCATACCGAAAGCGTAACCGAATCCTTTGTGATTTCATCAATAATACAGCCGTAGTCATTTCCGTCCTGACATGAAAGCGTAATCATATCGCCCTTTCTCATACGCAGGGATTTTGCAATGTGGCGTGACTGCTCGTTATTCAGGGTTATTTTGTTTTCAGGTGTAAAATCAACAAAAAGTTTTTGCATATTGTCTCCTTGAAAATTTATGATAATGAAACAAATTAGTATTTGTCAAGGTGTTACAGCAACAGGCTTTCGTAGGGTCTGCCTTATAAACCGACAAATCATAAATTAGTGGATTTTTTCGTTAGGCGAGGCTTTGGCAAAATTTTATCGACGGGAGCATACTTTGTGTATGTGACCGAGTGAAATTTTGACGGTAACGAAGAATAACGGAAAAAGACGCAATTTTATAAATTGTTTCTTGCCCAGTGAAACAGATACTGCTGTGCAATACCGCCGATACCGTCAAAGCATTCCGGCAATCCGTCGGGATAATATTCCATAACCCTTTTCATCCAGACGTCAACAGGAAAGGCATCATAAAACCCGAAGCCGAAAAGCAAAGCACAGTTTGCAACTTTAACTCCCACGCCGTAGATTTTAAGAAGTTCTTTTCTCGCTTCCTCAAGAGGAAGCGCTTTTATTTTTTTCAAGTCAATTTCGCCTGATGCAACCTTTTTTGATAGACTTTCAAGGTATTTCGCTCTGTAGCCTGTTCCCAGCTTTTCAAAATCTTCCACAGTCAGCCCGGACAATCTTTCGGCAGAGGGAAAGGAATAAAATCCGTCTGAGATTTTTTCTCCGTAGCTTTCGCAAAGCCTGCTTATAATACCTTTTATCCTTTTTATATTATTCTGCTGACTTATAACAAAGGAGCAGAGAGCCTCCCAGCTGTCCTGATTAAGTATTCTTATTCCGTAATACTCGTCAACAGTAGGCGCAATCAGACTGTCCTGTTTCAGCGTATCGCATATTTTAACATAATCTTTTTCAAGGTCAAAATAGTTTACCCATATATTTTCAAAATCCTCCTTTGAAGTATTTTTGAAAATAAAATCTCCGCCCTCTTTTTTTATGTTAAGAAAGACTCCGTTTGCAGCACCGCTCCAGCTTCCGTCCTCCTGCTTAATCCATCTGAATGCCTGACCGCAGTCAAGTGTCAAATCAAGATTAAGGCATTTTATGTCCTTTACAATTATATCATTTTCAGCATATGAAATATTCATTTTGAGCTTCCTCTTAAGCATCAGATTATTACCTACAGAGAGTATAACATTTTTTTGTCAAGAGGGAAAGTAAAATATAGCAATTTATACAAAATTTTTTGTTCAAAAATGAACTTTGTAAAATGTTGAAAACTATGTGTAAAGTTATGAAAACTTTAGAAAATTGAAAAAAATTTAGTTTTCAACAGTCAAAAACAGTGTTAAACAGCGGAAATTTTCAAAGTTTTTAACATTTTCCACAGAGTTTTCCACAATAAAAAAGGGTAATGTTAAATATACATTTGGTTATTGAAAAGGACTGTCAAGAGTTATTTTATTTCAAAATGTACAAATTTCGACAAAAAGATTTTGGAATATTTATGTTACCTTTTTCCTACACTAATTGTATAAATTTGAAAGGAAAAATGCAATGATGATGAAGGGTGTCAGCAAGCAGATATTAGAAGTGACAAATACGGAAAATCCGTATTTTGAAAAAATTATATTTTTCGTAAAACCGGAGCATCAGAACACCGACTACTCAAAACTGAAAAAAGAGGCAGAGGCAGTGGCGGCTGTTGCTCAGAAACCGCCGAAAATAAGGCTGACAAAGAAGCAGATATTAAGGGCGGCAGCAGGTTCAATATTGTTTACTCTTACAGGTTGTGCAATAACCTTTCTGATTAATTATTTTTTGTGAGGTTGATAATATGACAGTATATAAAGCAGTGCGAAACGGAATTATAGCTTTGATAGTTGCATCCATAGCCCTGGGCGCAGGACTGATCGGATTTATTTCCTATGAGGTTTATTCAAATCAGGACAGCTCCTACGCTGCCTCAAAGCTCGGTTCAACAGGTTCTGAGGTAAAATCAATTCAGCAGAAGCTTGCTTCCCTCGGATATTACAAAGGCTCTGTTGACGGGATTTACGGAAATGCAACAAAAAACGCAGTTGTCTCCTTCCAGAGAAACTGCGGTATAACTGCCGACGGTATATGCGGAAAAACAACCCTTCTTTATCTCGGCCTCGGCGGAGGCTCGGGAAGTTCGGGCACAGGCACTCAGTATTCAAGTGCGGATGTGGATCTCCTTGCAAAGGTTATCAGTGCCGAAGCAAGAGGAGAATCCTATGAGGGACAGGTAGCAGTGGGTGCAGTTATTCTCAACAGAGTAAAGCATCCCTCTTTCCCTGATTCCATAAGCGGTGTTGTTTATCAGAACGGCGCTTTTTCCTGCGTCAATGATTCAAACTGGTACGCACCCGTTGCCGATTCCGCAAAAAGAGCCGCTGTAGACGCCATTAACGGCTGGGACCCGTCAGGCGGAGCAATCTATTATTTCAACGCTTCAAAGACAAATGACGCATTTATGCATTCAAGACCCGTTGTTAAAACTATCGGCGACCATAAATTCTGTATGTAGATAAAAGGTTTATAGTTTATACGCTAATGCGTCGGGTCAAAGAAAGCAAATCAGGGGGAAGCATCAAAGATGCCCATTCCCCCTGATAACCCCCTCTGTTTTGCCGGCACACGCACAATGCGCACTGTGCCGAGTGACGCTATGATTTACTTAAAATTAACGTCAATACTTTTTGTGTATCATCTGTGCTGTAGGACAGGGTGTCCGCTTTGACTTTCTTTTGAAAAGGGTCGATTTCAAGAAGCATATAGCATATGTTTCCGTCTGTTATGAGGTTTTTTACGGCACCGTCGTAATCCTCTTTATTTTCAAATTTTATTTCGATAAAATTATTACCGTTATCAATTTGTGCGCCGATTGCTTTTTTCATATCGGATTTGCTGAAATCGGAAAAATACAGTCCTTCTTTTACAAAATAATTATCCGCATTTGCAGTGCATTGGGGATATGATATATTTGAATCAAGGGTATGAGTTTTGCTCATATCCTTTTCTGTCATACAAAAATAAATGTGACTTGTATAGCCTTCTTCGGTCTTGCCTTCGTAGGAGTCTCCCCAGGTGACATCTGTGTAATAATAATTTCCGTCGAGATACTGAAGATTCCATGCGTGCTCCTGAGTGCCGTCAGGTGTCTTGGCAGTACCGTAAACGGTTTCGGTATTTAAAGAACACTGAGAGAGCAGGTATTGATATGCCCTTGAGTATCCGCCGCAGACGGCTTTTTTATCAATCAGTGCTCCTGCCATTGTTGAAGCCTTGGGATTGTCGTCAAGATTTTTGGCGGCATCGTTGTCGTAGGTTGTGTTTTCGGCAACAAAATCAAATAAAAACAGCGCTCTTTCGTATTCGTCGGAAATTGCCTTTGCCTCTGCAATAATATCCTTTGTGTTCTCTTCTACCTGTGCTTTGCATATTTCAATTTCCTCCGGAGTGTAGATGTAATCAAAGGTCAGTTTGCCCCTGCTGTCAAAAGTGCAGGCACCGTTGGACCAGAAAAGCTCGGGATTTTCCGCAAGGACAAAGCCTACTATGTCAAACAGCTCCTGACTGTCAATCATCTGATAGATTCTGACGGTTTCTTTGCAGTCCTTTATCGCAAAATAAATTTTGTCGTAAATCTTCTTTTTTTCTCCGTCAAGCTGAGAATAGTAAAGTTTTTCAAACTGTGTGCCGTCTGAATTTTCGGGGATTTCCTCCTGATAGACAGGAGCGTTAAAATCTTCAAAGCTGAAAAGGGAGTAGTCCGAAAAATAATTATAGACTAAAACAAGCGCTGCAGAAAGAATTACAAATCCTAAAAATTTAAAAAGTTTCTTCACATAATCATTCCGTTTTTTAATATTGACGATATTATACCACATTTAAGTACGAAAAACAGCATAAAATATAAACGGTGTGATAAATGAAATCGTTTTTTTCAAAAATTATAGGAATAATAAGGATAAAAAAAGAGATAAAAACCCAGCTTAATCTTATGACAATATGTATTCCATGTGTAAATTTGAGTGTGAAATATATTATTTCAAAAGGTTTTTGCTTTTACAATAACAGTGATTTGGTAGCTTCGTTTACATATGAAGAAATAATTGATACTGCAAAACTGGGCAAACCCTGTTTTGATTTATTAATTTATTGCTTATGTATTAAAAACAGTATAGATAAATATTGACATATGTGTTAGAATATGAATACTTTCCGAATACGGCAAAGCATCACGGAGGAAAATAATGGAAACAAAAATTATTGCAATGGACCTTGACGGAACGCTTATGTCTCCCGATCATCTGACCGTTACCGATTACACCAAGCAGACTCTTATCAAGGCTCACAAAAAGGGTATCAGACTTGCTATTGCCACAGGCAGACCTATGGCGCTTATAGAAAATGTTATTGAACAGATACCCTTTGTGGATTATGTGATTTATTCAAACGGTGCCTGCGTTTTTGACAGAAATAAAAATGAAATCATATACTCCGACCTGATTGACTCAAAAACATCGGAAAAAATCATCGAATATTTTTTAAATGAGCCTGTGTTTTTTGAAATATATATTGACGGAAAATCCCATTATCAGTTTGGGACGGATGAATACTATGACAGAGGAGAACTGCCGGAGGAATTTATAGAAGAGATAATGGGCACAATGACAGGTCACGGAGATTTGACCGAATTTGCAAAAGGTTTGCCTATTGAAAAAATAACAATCTATTCTGTCAAAGAGGACAGATTTCTTAAATATGCGGACAAGCTGAAATCCTATAATCTTTCGGTTGCAACCAGCCTTAAAAACAGTCTTGAAGCAACTGCAAAAACCGCCGATAAAGGAAATGCGTT
Source organism: uncultured Bacteroides sp. (assembly GCA_964535085.1). Classification (GTDB taxonomy): domain Bacteria; phylum Bacillota; class Clostridia; order Oscillospirales; family Acutalibacteraceae; genus Eubacterium_R. Next base: position 16,708 of record CAZHSE010000010.1, on the reverse strand, counting down.
AAAGGGAATCTGCGAAGAGCAGGGATTTTCAAGTTGTGAGGCTATGAGCTTCGGCGATTCCGGAAATGACTGTCCTATGCTTGAATATGCCGGACTTTCCTTTGCGATGGAAAACGGCAGTGACGAATGTAAATCATCGGCAAAATATGTCACCGCTTCCAACAGTGATGACGGTGTGGCAAAAACAATTGAAAAATACTGTCTTTAATTTGAATTTTAAGTAAAAATTTGTAATTGATTTAAAAGACTTGCAAAATTTATGTTTGTTTTGTATTATTAATGCAGCAAGCAGATTAAAATTATAATTTGCAGGTTTAGATTATCTAAATTACTATAATTATCTAAATTACTATAATAATGAAAAGAGAAAATTTCGGAGGTGTTAAGGTGGAGAAAAATATTGACCTTACATTAATAAAGGATGTTCTTGATGAGCTTGCCGATGTTAAAGGCTCATTGATAACAATTCTTCAGAAAACCCAGGATGTCTACGGATATCTGCCAAAGGAAGCTGTTATCTACATAAGCGAAAGAACAGGAATAGCAGAAAGCGAAATTATGGGCGTTGCAACATTTTACGCTCAGTTTCGTCTTACCCCTGTGGGAAAGTATCTTATTATGCTTTGTCAGGGTACGGCGTGCCACGTTAATTCAAGCGAGCTTATTTTACAGACCGTAAAGGAGGAGCTTGGAATTGATGACGGGGAAACAACCGAGGACGGCTTGTTTTCTCTTGAATGTGTGGCTTGTCTCGGATGCTGTTCTCTTTCTCCCGTTATGATGATTAACGGAAACACCTACGGCTCTCTTACACCTGAAAAGACTAAAAAAATTCTTAGAGAATTAAGGGAGGCGGAGTAATGAAAATAGTTATCGGAGAAGGCTCCTGCGGTATTGCAGCAGGCGCTGAAAAGGTCAGACAGGCTCTCTTGAATGAGAATTTAAACGGTGCAAAGCTGACTATTGCAGGCTGTATAGGTATGTGTTACCTTGAGCCTATTGTTGATATTTATGAAGACGGCAGGGAAGTAAAACGTCTTGTACGTGTAAGCGAAGATGACGCAGGAAAAATTGCCGAGTATACAAGAACAGGTGACGAAAGCGTTATTGACCATTTGCTTGTATCGGACGAGGATAAGCAGTTTCTTGAAAAGCAGACAAGAATTGCTCTGAGAAGATGCGGTATAATCAACCCTGAAGAAATAGATGATTTTATTTCGGCTGACGGCTACACTGCTCTTAAGAAGGCTGTTACCGAAATGACACCCGAAGAGGTTATTGAAACAGTTAAGGTTTCGGGACTTGCAGGACGAGGAGGCGCAGGCTTCCCCACCTGGTTTAAGTGGAATGCCGCAAGACAGAGTGAGGGTGACGAAAAATATCTTATCTGCAACGCTGACGAGGGCGACCCGGGTGCATTTATGGACAGAGCCGTTATTGAGTCCGACCCCCATACTCTCATCGAGGGTATGCTCATTGCCGCTTATGCAATCGGTGCGAAAAATGCCGTTGTTTACGTAAGAGCCGAATATCCTCTTGCAATTAAAAGACTTGAAAATGCAATTAAGCAGGCAACAGAAAAGGGATATCTCGGCGATAATATTTTCGGCACTGATTTCTCCTGCACAATCACAATTAAAGCAGGTGCAGGCGCATTTGTCTGCGGTGAGGAAACGGCGCTTATTGAATCTCTTGAAGGACACAGAGGTATGCCAAGGCTTAAACCTCCTTTCCCTGCGCAAAGCGGTTACTGGAAAAAGCCGTCAAATATCAATAATGTTGAGACCTTTGCGAATGTCAGCTGGATAATCAATAACGGCGGTGAGGCTTTTGCCGCTATGGGTACGGAAGGCTCAAAGGGTACAAAGGTTTTTGCCGTTACAGGTAAGGTTAAGAGAAGCGGACTTGTTGAAATCCCTATGGGTAAAACTCTGCGTGATGTTATCTTTGATATCGGCGGCGGTATGAAGGGCGACAAACCTTTTAAGGCTGTTCAGATGGGCGGACCGTCAGGCGGCTGTATTCCTGCCGAATTAATTGATACGGTCATTGACTACAAAGCACTGGGCGCAACGGGAGCTATTATGGGCTCGGGCGGTATGGTTGTTATGGACGAGAGTACCTGTATGGTAGGTATGGCTAAATTCTTCCTCGACTTCACCGCAAAGGAAAGCTGCGGAAAGTGTATTCACTGCCGAATCGGTACAAAGAGAATGCTTGAAATTCTCACAAGAATTACCGAGGGAAACGGTAAAGACGGCGACGTTGAGCTTCTTGAGGAGCTTTGCTACGGTATTAAGGACGGGGCACTCTGCGGTCTCGGTCAGACTGCACCGAACCCTGTTCTTACAACTATTAAATATTTCAGAAATGAATATGACGCTCATATAAATGAAAAGAAATGTCCTGCGGGAGAATGTACTTCCCTTATCAGCTACAGCATTGACGTTGATAAGTGCAGGGGCTGTACACTCTGCGCTAAGAACTGCCCTGTAGGTGCAGTCAGCGGCAGTGTTAAAAATCCACACGCAATAGATACTGATAAGTGTATCAAATGCGGAAAATGCTTCACTGTATGCCGTTTCGGCGCAGTGGTAAAAAAATAAGGAGGAGCTAAAATGGAAAATATAAAATTAACTATAAACGGCAAAGAAGTAACTGCTCCTTCGGGCTGTACGATTCTTGAGGCGGCAAGGCAAAACGATATCTATATCCCTACCCTCTGTTATGACGAGGCAGTGGAGGTTTACGGCGCCTGCGGTCTCTGTGTTGTAGAGGTTCAGGGAGTACCTAAACTTTTGCGTTCCTGCTCTGCAAAAGCGGCAGACGGAATGGTTGTTGAAACCGAAAGCGAAAGAGTGGTTAAGTCAAGGAAAATTGCAATGGAGCTTCTTATGTCGGCACACGACGGAGACTGTATTGCTCCCTGTCAGCTTGCCTGTCCTGCAAATACCGATTGTCAGGGTTATGTGGGACTTATCGCAAACGGAAAATTTGACGAGGCTTTAAAACTTATAAAAAATAAAATTTCTCTCCCTGCGTCAATAGGCAGAGTTTGTCCTCATCCCTGTGAAAAAGCATGCAGAAGAGGAAAGGTTGAGGAGCCGATAAATATTGCACAGCTTAAGGCATTTGCAGCTGACCTTGATTTGAAGGGCGACGCTTATGTTCCCGAGGTTGCCGAAAATACAGGCAAAAAGGTTGCAGTTGTGGGCGGCGGTCCTGCCGGACTTACGGCAGCTCTCTATCTGAGAGAAAAGGGACATGAAGTAACCGTCTATGATATGATGGATAAAATGGGCGGTATGCTCCGTTACGGTATTCCTCAGTACCGTTTGCCTAAAGAAGTTCTTGACAGCGAAATTGCAATAATTGAAAAAACAGGAGTTAATTTCCGTAACAATGTAAAGCTGGGCAGAGATATTGCTCTTGACGATTTAAGGAATGAAAATGACGCAGTAATTCTTGCTCCCGGTGCATGGAAATCAAGCCCGATGAGAGTTAAGGGCGAGGATATAAACGGCGTATACGGCGGTATTGATTTTCTCAGAAGCGTAATTCAGGGAAATCCTGTCCAAATCGGAGAAAAGGTTGCAGTCTGCGGCGGCGGTAATACGGCTATGGATGCCTGCAGAACTGCTGTACGTCTCGGTGCAAAAGAGGTTTACGTTATCTACAGAAGAACAAGAAACGAAATGCCTGCCGAAGATATCGAAATCAAGGAGTCGGAAGAAGAGGGCGTTATTTATAAATTTCTTACAAATCCTGTTGAAATTCACGAAAAAGACGGTAAGGTCTGCGGTATGACCTTACAGCTTATGGAGCTTGGCGAGCCTGACGCTTCCGGCAGAAGAAGGCCTGTTGCAATTGAGGGTAAGACAGAATATATCGCCCTTGACAGCGTTATTATGGCAATCGGTCAGAAGCTTGATTCAGCTGATTTCACAGCCGTTGAGCTGACGGAAAGAGGAACAATCAGGGCTGACGAGGATACATTTATGACCGACCTTGAGGGTGTATTCGCTGTCGGTGATGCCACAAACAAGGGTGCATCTATAGCCATTGAGGCTATCGGCGAGGCTGACAGATGTGTAAAAATTGTTGACGCTTATCTGAAGGGTGAAGAGCCTGATTTACGTGTTCCTTATATCAGCAAAAGGGATGACAGTAAAATTGACCTTTCGGGAAAAGAAAAGAAGCCGAGAACGGTTGCTCAGGTTCTTCCTGCCGAAAACAGAAGGACTAACTTTGATGAGGTTTCATTAGGACTTACTGCCGAAGAGGCACAGAAAGAGGCGCAGAGATGTCTTGAATGCGGCTGCCGCGAATATTTCAAATGCAAACTTTTAAGCGTAGCACAGAGATATGATATTAACCCCGACCGTTTCGCAGGTGAAATGCCGCAGAAATATACAAGAGATGAAAATGCTTTCATCGAGAGAAATACTGCAAAATGTATTCTTTGCGGACTTTGCGTCCGTTCCTGTAAAGAGGTTGTAAACATCAGTGCAATCGGACTTCTGGGAAGAGGCTTTAAGACAAGCGTTTCTCCTGCCTTTGCACTTCCTCTTGACGAAACAAAATGCACAAACTGCGGACTTTGCGTTAAGCTCTGCCCTACAGGTGCACTTACTGAAAAATCCGCCCTTGACAAGCAGGTTCCTCTGAAAGAGGATTACTCTGTTGAAACGGCGGAGATTGACGGTGTTTCCTGCGAATATCTTGTGTCACGTTACGGCGGTGAAATCATCAGAGCCGTTCCGAATAACGAAAATGCAAGAAACTGTAAAAAAGAACGCAGTGAAATAATTGAAATTTTGTCATAAAGTTGTTGACATACCGGAAAAAATCTTTAAAATAATTATCTGTAAATTTATTTTAATATTCGGAGGCATTATTATGGCATGTTTTGTTGTTCCTGCAGCTGAAGCAATCGTTGTAACAGCTGCAAGCCTTATCGTTAAGGCAAGAGAAAAAAAGAGCGAGCCTCAGACCTTTACATATGAGGCTGCTGACGGAAAGTTTGAAACAAGAGAAAAGGTTTCATTCTCAAGAAAACTTAACTGGTTAAGTTATCTTCTTTGGGGCGGTTCGGTTCTTCTTGCTTTTGAACATTTGTGGCACGGTGAGATTGTACCATGGTTCCCGTTTTTAACGGCGGCGTCAAGTTCCGAAAGTACGGCGGCAATGCTGGGTGAAATGTCAACAGTAGGTGTTCTTATGTCTGTTGCTGTAACTGTTGTATGGCTTGGAATGGTGGCAGTCTGTGCCGTTATGGAAAAGAGAGCTTTAAAGAAGTCAAGACTTAAGGCACACGCTTAAGAGGGCTATTGTTATGACATTGCTTGTAACGGTTTTTGCCGCAGTAATCTGCACGGTCCTTTGGTATAAGAATGCACCTGAAAATGAATTAAAGTTAAATGTACTTTGCTGTATGTTTTGGGGTGCGTCACTTATGTGGCTTGTTGACGCTGTATTTGAGTATGCAGAGCTTAAAACGGCGTATTTCACACCTGCACCCGAGGATATGCTTAATGACTTGTTTTTAGGTCTGTCGGTAATAGCGCTTGCCCTTGTAATCTGGCTTGTTATCCTGCTTATTAAAGATCCGAAGGGCGTTATCAAAGACGTGCTTTTCAAAAAGAAAAAGTGATTTTAACTCCTCCTTTTCGCAGGGAGGAGTTTTCTCTTTCTCCGGGTCGGCAGAAAAAGAAATTAGTTTGACAAATCCGAATTTATTAAAGCAATTTGACATAACAGCAAATAATGCTATAATGTACTTACAAAAAAGGCGAGGTATACGTATGAACGATTTTAAAGTAATAGAAATCAAGAGAAGTGTTTTTGAAAACAATGATAAAGAGGCTGAAAGGCTCAGACAGGAGCTTAAAAAGGAAAAGACCTTTTTGCTCAATCTTATGTCCTCCCCCGGTAGCGGTAAGACTACTACCCTTAAAGCTACTCTTTCACGCCTGAAGGACGAAATGAATATCGGTGTTATGGAAGCCGATATTGACAGTGACGTTGACGCAAAGGCAATATCGGAAACAGGTGTTCGTTCCATTCAGCTTCATACAGGCGGAATGTGCCATCTGGACGCAGGAATGACCGAGCAGGGTATAAAGGAATTCGGCACCGCCGACCTTGACCTTGTTGTGCTTGAAAATGTGGGAAATCTTGTCTGCCCTGCTGAATTTGACACAGGTGCATCTAAAAACGCTATGATTTTATCAGTCCCCGAGGGCGATGACAAGCCGCTGAAATACCCCCTTATGTTCACTGTTTCAGATGTTGTGCTGATTAATAAAATTGATACAAAAAGCGTATTTGATTTTGATGACGAGGCGGTTGTTGAGAGAATTCATAAGCTCAATCCGAATGCCGAAGTTTTCTTCATTTCGGCGAAAACAGGGGAAGGCATTGATGCCTGGTGCAGCTGGCTGAGAAATGCCGTAAAAGAATGGAATAAATAATAATGCACGAGCTTAGTTTGGTAATGGAAATTTTTGATTTGCTTGACGAAATTTCCGAAGAGCAGGGATTGAAAAAAGTGAAGTCTGTTACACTGGAAGCAGGAGAGCTTTGCGGAATAATTCCTGAGTATATCGAGGAGTGCTGGAAAGCGGCAGGTCTTGGCAGTCCTTACGAAAGCACTCAGCTAAGGCTTATCAGAATTCCTGCAACGGCACTTTGCTCCTGCGGAGAAGAATATGAAATGACGAAAAATTCCCGTATCTGCCCTTTCTGTCATAAAACGGATTATACCGTTATTCACGGAAGAGAATTTAATATCAGGGAAATTGAAGCCTGCTGAAATTTTTATTGACTTTAAACAGATGATATTATAAAATTATATTTATAAAGCTGTATTTAATTTTTTATCCTGATAAGGAGAATATTTGTTATGAGTAGATTTAAGAAAACTTTATGCGTTTTTCTCTCTTTGATGTTTGTAGCAGGCTGTTTTGCAGGCTGTTCCTCAAGTGGCGAAGCAGGGGAAATTACAGACGAAACAATGCTTATTGCCTATGCTGAGGAAAATGCACCGTTTATTTATACGGATGAAAACGGTAAGCTGACAGGATTTGACGTTGACCTTATGAAGGCTATATTTGACGATGTCAAAAACGACTATAAGGATTATGAATTTGTAAAGGTTGACGCAGATTACAGGGTAGGCGAGGATACTGCATATACCGACGGTGACGGCAATGAGTACATAGCATATGTTATGGTAGGCGGTTTGCAGAAGGATACAGGCTCATTCAATAAGGATTTCACTTTTACCGAAAGTATTATTGATAACCGAATTATCACGGTTTCATCGCAGGGCAGCAAAATTGCAACCTACAGAGACCTTAAGGGCAAAAATGCAGGTGTTGTTACACAGCAGGCGATGACTGCTCTTGATTCAAACAGCACTATAAAGAACAACTGTAAGTCGGTTAAGGAATATGAGGATATTGCCTCTGCTCTTAAGGACCTTGGCGCAGGTAAGATTGACGCTGTTGTAACAGACGAGTTCAGCTTTAATGTAATCGGAAACAAGGATGATTATGTTGTCCTTGACGGTGAGCTTGATACAATAAGCTATGTATACTCATTTAAGAAGTATGACTGGTACGCAGATGCAGTTAACGAGGCTATTTATGAATTGAAAAGTCCTGAATACAATGATGCGGACGAGTTTACTCCTATAGTTGAAAAATATTTCGGCTATAATGCCTCTTCTTTTAACTATGAGCCCGTTGAAGAATAAGATTTATTGAATTGACGATACATAAACGCGGAAAAGTATTTTGCTTTTCCGTGTTTTTATTTTCTTTCACATTATTCTGTGTATTATCGGGAAAAATAATACTTGTAATGTGTACTAAAATTATATATAATAAAAACAGTTATATATATTTTTTGGTGGTGGAAAAATGCTTGGAAAATATGTCAGCGCCAGCGTTTCGGAACCCATCGGCAAAATAACCGAGGACGGATTTGTCTATCCGCTTAACCTTGCAAAAATTGATGATTATGAAAACGAATATGCTTTCATATACGGGGTTGACCGTGTAGTAGATTATTTTGACGGCAGGGTAGTTGCAGGTTTGATGCCGAAGCAGGAATATCCGGATAAAAAACCCATCTGGATTGTTGCTCAAAGAAATTCAAGACCCATAAATATTGATATCCTTGAGGATATTGATATGAAAGAATTTCCCGAGTACAGCTTAAAATGCTTGTATGAGACAAGCTGTGGTGCAGTTGTGTACAGGTACATTAACGGTCAGATCAGGTACCTGATGATTAAAAATAAGCGTTCTACTTATTGGGGCTGGCCCAAAGGGCATATGGAACGCGGTGAAACAAGATATGATACGGCAAGGCGGGAGGTTCTTGAAGAAACCGGTCTGCACGTAAATATTCATTTGGGCTTTGAGGGCAAATCAAGATACAGCCTGAGTGACAAAACTGATAAGATTGTTTACATTTATGTTGCTTCGACAACCGATAAAAAAACAATAATTCAGAAAAAGGAAATTGATGATTATATCTGGGTGCCGTACAAGACAGCAATGGTTATGATGAAATTTCAGAATGACAGAAGAATTCTTGAAAAAGCGGCAAGGTTTTTACATAAAAACAGATATATTGAGAATCTTACAGGTGTTACCGTAAGGAGAAGGTCTAAACCCCGTAAAGATAAAAAAATTAAAGCAGCTAAGGAGAAAACATAAATATGCAGGAAGTTTGCCAGAATATACAGCAATTTTTGACTGCCCACGGTATACCCGATTGGCTTGTCGTTTTTCTGATTTCCGTATGTCCCATTCTTGAATGCCGTTTGGGAATGTTCACGGCTATCGTTCTTCTTGATATGAATCCCTTTGTGGGATTTGTTATCAGCTTTTTGGGAAATATTTTTCCTATTCCGTTTATCCTTCTTTTGATAAACTGGATATTTGACCTGCTGAAAAAAGTCCCGGGTATTAATAAAGTTATATTTAAACTTGAGGACAAAACGCTGAAAAAACGTGATAAAATTGATAAATACGGCATCTGGGGACTGCTTCTATTTGTTGCTATTCCTCTGCCGGGAACAGGCGGATGGACAGGAGCTCTTCTTGCCTCCCTGCTTCATCTTGACAGAAAAAAGAGCTTCGGTATTATTGCCATAGGCGTATTTATTGCCGGACTTATTATTACGGTTCTGAGCCTGATTTTCGGTGCTGTTGTATTTTCTTAATTTATAATGAAAAAAGAAGATTTTTTAACGGCGCTTTGCAGAGCATATCTGAATGAGAATAAAATTCCCTTTGATACTGAAGTTAACCCACAGGAATTTTTCGCCTTTTCAAAGGTGCATAATCTGAATTCGGTGTGCTATTGTGCCGTTGATTTTGAAAAATCGGAAAAAGACGAAAAGGTTTTATCTGCCGGACAGCAATTTATGGACAGCTTTTTTGACGGAGTGTATCTCTATGAGCTTCAGTCAAATGTGCTTGAGGAGATTAAGTCCCTGTTTTCTAGCTCGCAGATTTATTTTATCTGTTTTAAGGGAACTGTGCTCAGAGACCTTTATCCCGTACCTGAAAGCAGGCTTATGGGGGATATTGATATTCTGATTAATGAAAGCGACAGGGGTAAGGTAAAAAAACTACTTACGGAAAACGGATTTGTCTGCACTGCGCAAAACGGACCTGTATATAATTACAGCAAAAACGGTGTTCTTGCGGAGATTCATACAAGACTGAACGGAGAGTATACCCGGGGTGCTTTTGCTTCACCTTTTGACTATGCTGAGTTTGACGGCTGTGAGGGCAGATTTGATAACAGCTTTCATCTTGCCTGTGTTATTGCTCATATTGCACACCATTTCAGATTTTACGGTGCAGGAGTCCGTATGCTTCTTGACGTTGCCGTAATGATGAAAAACAGCGATGTTGACATTAAAAAGGTGTTTGAATATCTTGAAAGCTGCGGACTTTCCAAGTTCGCTGAAGTGATTTTTTCCGTTTGTTACAAGTGGTTCGGCATAGGGAAATATTATATTGACGATACTGCCGAAACAGAAAAATATCTAATGAATAACGGAGCTTTCGGCTCGGAGAATAAAAACAAGGGCGCTGTCCTTGCACGCAGAGAGCTTGAAGAGGGAAAAACGCCGTCACCGTTTATGTCAAAGCTGAGGCTGGCTTTTCCGTCCTATGAAAAGCTCAGAAAAATTGATTATATAAAATTTGTTGACGGCAGACCGTGGCTTACACCATACGGCTGGACATACAGATTTTTTTATAATTTGAAAAACAGGAGAAGCTTTATGGCAGATGCCGTGGAGTCTCTCGGAAGTGATGATACAAAAAATCTTGCTGAAAAACAGCTTGATTATTTTAAGGAGATTGGACTTTATGGAAAGTAAAATTGCATTAATAGTTATAATTGCTGTAATTCTGATACTGCTTGTGTTGTTTGTTTCTTGGTTTTTGAAGATGAAAGCAAACGGCAAATGCCCGATTTGTATACTGAAGCAGATTATGCGCCCGAGAAGCATTACAATTGATATCAGCGAAACCGAGGACTATGACAATAACAGTGCTCTTACACCTCCTATGGGATGGGCAAGCTGGAACAAATTCAGAAACCATATTGACCAGGATAAGATTTACGAAACAGCAAAGGCTATGAGAGCAAGCGGTCTTGCTGACGCAGGTTATACATATGTAAATATTGATGACTGCTGGCAGAGCTCAATGCGTGACAGAGACGGTAAACTTCAGGGCGACTTAGGTACATTCAGCAGAGGTATTCAGCCTCTTGTCAGAGATATTAACAGCCTTGGACTTAAAGTAGGTCTTTATTCATCAAACGGTACTCTTACCTGCGAAGATATGCCTGCTTCCCTCGGTAACGAGCTTTTGGACGCGAAAACTCTTGTTTCCTGGGGATGTGAATTTTTCAAATACGACTTCTGCCACAATGAGGCAATCAGCGGCGACTGTCCTGCAGTGGAAAAAATAGAGCTTAACAGACTTGATTATGACGGCGATGACGTCAATACTTTTAAGGTTCTTGAACCTGAGGATGCATCTTTTACAGGCAGAGCAAAGGTAATCAAACTTGAAAGTGTACCGAGTAAAAAGGCAATAGGCTATCTCAATCACGGTGCAGGTTCTGCTGAATTTGAGGTTACCGATTTGCCTGCCGGCAGATATTCACTTACAGTAGTTCATCAAAAAACCTTCAGAAGAAAAGACAGCTATGCACAGATAGTTATTAACGGAAAGCTGTATGAGATGTTCTTCCCGAAAGGAAACGGCTTCAGCGACAGCGGAAGAACTCAGCTTGAAGTTGAGCTTAAAGACGGCATGAATACAATCAAAATATTCAATCCTGTTGTTACAAGAGCAGACTCTGCCTATATTCAGTATAAGAGAATGGGTGACGCACTTAAAGAAGCATCTAAGCAGTGGTCGGACTTCACAAATACTCCTGTTAAGCCTATCACATTTTCCATTTGCGAATGGGGAACTTCAAAGCCTTGGGAATGGGGTGCTAAGGCAGGCAATATGTGGCGTACAACTCATGATATTTTCCCGAACTGGAAGAGTATTATGCTGATTTATAGCTATACGCTTAAGCATTATATGTATGCGTCACCGGGTCACTGGAACGATCCCGATATGCTTGAAGTAGGAAACGGAAAGCTCACTGAGGATGAAAACAGATCTCATTTTTCACTCTGGTGTATGATGGCGGCTCCCCTTATTCTCGGTAATGATATCAGAGAATTTGTTGACGAAAACGGCGAAGTCGATAAGGATAATGCGGTTCTTAAAATCGTAACGAACAAACGTCTTATTGCAGTTGACCAGGACGCATTGGGCAAACCGGCTAAACGGATTAAGAAAAAAGGAGGCATTGATATTATTGCCAGACCTCTTTCAAACGGTGACGTTGCTGTCTGCTTCCTTAACTGCAAGTCAGGTTCAAATAGCATCAGATTTAATATCAGTGATTTGGCGACAGATGAATATTTGAATTTCCCGTCTGCATCATCCTATGAACTCCACAATCTCTGGAGCGATGAGAGGACAAACGGAACAACAGTTTCCGCAACAATGCCGAAGCACGGCGTAATGGTTTACAGAATAAAAGCTCAATAATACAAACAGCCGCAAGAATATCTTGCGGCTGTTTTTTACTGTCGATACTTATTAAACTGTTGTTGCCTCGGTACAGTATGCATTGTGTGCGTGCCGAGGAAGCAGAGGGGGTTATCAGGGGGGAATGGGCATCTTTGATGCTTCCCCCTGATTTGCTTTCTTTCTTCAATTTCTTTTGCAATCCGAAAGAAATTGAAAACCCCGCGTTAGCGGAAATCCTCACGCATTAGAGTGAAAGAAACCTCTTAACATTGTCAATGTTTTCAATTCCCTGCTCATATCCCATATTGTATATTTCACGCAGACGGTCGGTGTCTTTTTCAAGAGTAGGGCAGTGCAGGGCTTTTCTCGGACAGATTACGAAAGCATTTTCTTCTTTCTCCTGCTCAAAAACAAATTTTCTTTCATCATTATACATATTATGCCTGCCGAGCAGTTTTTCCGCAATGGCAGGATATTTTTTTATAACCTTTTTTACTGTTTTGCCGTGACCTATCGGCTGTTTTACAAAATCCTTATTCTGGGTCAGAATTACAACGCATTTTTTACAGCCGTCGTCAAATGCCCTCTGTAGAGGAATGGAATCGGCAATGCCGCCGTCATAATAAAAATCTTTGCCTAATTGAACAGGTTTTGCGGCAATAGGCATTGCACAGCTTGCTACAAGCTCGGGACAGCCCTTTCGGAAATCCTTTGGATAAAGATATTCCGCCTTTCCTGTTGCCGCGTTTGTTACAACGACACAGAAATCAGTGTTTGAATTTTCAAATTCCTCGTAGTTAAGCGGAAACATCTCATAGGAAAGCTCGCCGAAAACCCATTTTGTATTCAGATACTCTCCGTTTTTTATCATGGATTTTAAGCTCATATATCTCTCATCTGAGGAATATCCGATAATGATATCTCTCATTCGGTGAAGATTTCCCGCTATATATGAAACGCCGTTACAGGTTCCTGCCGATACGCCGATAACGTAAGGAAATTTTATTGAGTTTTCCATAAAAGCGTCAAGAACTCCGCTTGTAAATATTCCCCGGAGTCCGCCGCCCTCAAGTACAAGTCCGCAATTATACATTTTAACACCTCTCAAACAAAACAGACGACTTTGCGGAAAACAAAGTCGCCTGAAAACTTATAAGTAAGAATATTACTCAGCTTTAGCAGTTTTTTTCTTTGTAGTTTTCTTAGCAGCCTTTTTCTTCGGAGCTTCCTCAGCAGGTACTTCTTCAACTGCTGTGTCCTCTTTTTTAGCCTCAACAATTTCAATTTCGTTGTCGCACTCAAAGAAATCATTGTCATCAAAATATTCAGGCTCTTTCTTAGCGGTAAGTTTCTGAATAGCAAGATAAACAGCAACAACAATACCTGCGATAGCAACGATTGCACTGATTACTTTTAAAACTTTTTTGAAATCCATAATAGTAAACCCCTTTCAGATTATGTATATATTATAAATACAAAAATACATAAAGTCAAGACAGAAAAACAAAACTCCTGTTAATTTTTAACAGGAGCAGTAAACAAAAACATTTAATAGACCTTTTAACTTTTAAGCGTTTGCTTTCTTGGCAAGATTGCTCTTCTTTCTTGCAGCACAGTTCTTATGAATAAGATTGCTTGCAGCAGCCTGATCAATCTTCTTAACAGCTTCCTTTACAAGTGCATCTTTATCAGCTGCATTTGTTTCGATAGCAGCGTTAGCCTTTTTGATAGCTGTTTTAAGTGCAGAGTTAGCAGCCTTATTGTTAGCAGCTTTAACTGCATTTACCTTTACTCTCTTCTTTGCTGACTTAATATTTGGCATTTCATTCACTCCTTTACGGCTGTATTATGTATATAGGGACTATTCCCTTGTCTTCTAATGCTTATGTATATTATCACAACTTGTATAAAAATGCAAGTATTTTTTTATTTTTGGGCATACTTTTATTAAAAAAACTCTGTTTTAAGGTGATATTAGTGAAAAATCGTACCGATTTGGCGGTCGAATCCTTTGAATCTGTCAATAAAACATATATAGACGGCGTAAAGGTCAGAGAGGAAAACGGTGTTACAACAGTGACGGTTATGAGTGAAAAAGGTGCAGAAGCAATCGGTAAGCCTGTGGGGAAATATATAACCTGCTGTGTGCCTTCTTTTGTCAGTGATACAGATATTTTTGACGGAAGGCTTGACAGAATTTCAAAAATTTTGGGAAGTCTTTTACCCGATAATATTGAAAGTGTGCTTGTGGCAGGTATCGGAAATCTTGATATCACTGCAGATGCCCTCGGTCCTAAGACGAATAATTACGTTCTTGCAACACGTCATATTATTGAGCAAAAGGAGCTGTTCGGCGATTTTTTTAATGTTTCGTCGATATCAACAGGTGTTCTCGGCGACACGGGAATTGAGTCTGCCGAAATCGTAAGCGGTATAGTTTCAACCGTTCACCCTGACTGTGTTATAGCTGTTGACGCTCTGGCGGCGTCCTCGGCTGAAAGGCTGGGTACAACGGTTCAGCTTTCCAACACGGGAATATCTCCCGGATCTGGCGTAGGTAATCACAGATATGAAATTTCCGAAAAAACTCTTGGTATTCCTGTAGTATCAGTGGGTATACCTACAGTTGTATCTACTGAAATTATAAGCGGCAGGGAAAACGGTGAACCTATGTTTGTTACACCGAGAGAAATTGACAGGGTTATTGATTTGGGAGCAAAGCTGATTGGAATGTCGATTAATGTCTGTCTGCAAAAAAATATAAGCCAGCAGGATTTATTTTCTCTTGTAGGCTGATTATATTTTGACAACCTTCATCATATGTATTTATATATAATCAATATATATGGTGAAAAAATGAAAAAGGATACAGATATTAAAGATGATATAAAATTTAATAACAACAGCAATGCAGATATAAAAAAGAAAAAAAGTATATGCTTTTTTATTCTTAATGTAATTGCGGTATTTTTGTGTACAGGAGCGATAATGCACTTTTCTTCGGCAATTGCTCCGAAACTTCTGGGCTTCAACGAAAACGCAGCGGCAGTATTTGCTCCGATTGAATTTGTAAAAGAAAATAAAGAAAATTCCTCTGATAATTCTTATAAAACAGCAAAATCGGATAATACTACTAACACCGCATCAACGGAGAACACAAAATCGGATTCTTCGGATAAGGATATAGATAAGGACAGCGATATATATTCAAAGATTACCGAAACTCCCGATGATATAGCAAAGCTGATGGCTGAAGCTGAAAAAACTATTAAAAGCGAAAAGCAAACGGGCAAAACGAGTGAAGAGGATTACTTCGGTGGGGGAACGCTGGTATCTTTCAACGGAGTCGAGGTCCAGAGTAAAATACCGGACTCGTTTTATAAGCTCAATATTGAATCTCTCCTTAAACAGAAGGCAGAGCTCAGTATTAAAGATGTATCAAAACCGACGGTTCTTGTTTATCACAGTCATACGACGGAAAGCTATACTCTTCTTGATGTGGGTTATTATACAAAGTCTTTCAACCCTCGCTCTGATAACGAAGCAAAAAATATGGTGAGGGTTGGAGACGATTTGTGCGAATATCTCGAAGCTATGGGAATTTCCGTAATTCACGACAGAACTGTTCACGACTCCGATTATAATTCTGCATATGATTCCTCAAGAAAAACGGTTGAAAAATATCTTGAAAAATATCCCTCAATAGAAATTACTATTGATGTTCACCGTGATGATATTACATATAAAGATAAAACCAAGGTTAAGCCTACTGCTGTCATCAATGATAAAAAAGCGGCAAGAATGATGATAATTGCAGGGACACAGTACGGCAGTATAGAAAACTATCCCGACTGGGAATATAACCTGCGCTTTGATCTTGCAGTGCAGAAAAAGGTAAATGAGATGTACCCGGGGCTGATGAGACCTGTTTTGTTCTCGGCAAGAAAATACAATATGGACGAAACAAGAAATTCTTTTTTGCTTGAAATCGGCACAGATGGAAATACTCTTGATGAGGCTTGTTATTCTGCGAGACTTTTTGCAACTTCTTTGGCTGAAATCATAAAAGAGGACTATGTTGAAAAATAAAGGAGTAATAATATAATGAAAAGGAAGCTGACGGCAATTTTTCTTTGTGCACTGATTGTTTTAACGGCAGGGATATCAGTTGCATACTATAATACAGAGTCCTTTGGATTTGACGAAAACGCAAAAGTAATTTCCAAGGATGATGATAAAATCACTTTTCTTGATTATGAAATTTATTATAAGGATGTTGAGAATATTGTTACTTCCGTAAGAGATTATCTGCCTGAAAAACCAAGTCTGATGCACCTGACTAAACAACATAATGTGGTATATTATAAATGTATATAATATATATAGAATATAAAGGGCAGTTTAAAAACTGTCCTTGTTTTTGTCAGAATTTGAAACACGTGGAATAGTGTGAAAAAACTTGTAAAAAAGTTAAATAAAAGTGTTGACAAACGGTTTTTCTTGTGGTATTATTGCAAAGCACTCGCGAGAGAGGGGACGAGAGGAACGGAACTTGAGGGTGTAAAAAGGAC
>CAZHSE010000009.1:0-70483 GCA_964535085.1 uncultured Bacteroides sp. | reverse complement strand
CGGAAGAATAATGGGCTGGGCTGATAAGTACAGAACTCTTAAGGTTCGTACAAACGCTGATACTCCTGCTGATGCTAATAAGGCTCGTGAGCTTGGTGCTGAAGGTATCGGTCTTTGCCGTACAGAGCATATGTTCTTTGAAGAGGACAGAATTGCTGCTTTCCGTGAAATGATTTGTGCTGACACAGTTGAAGAGAGAGAAGCTGCTCTTGATAAGATTCTTCCTTATCAGCAGGGCGACTTTGAGGCTCTCTATGAGGCACTTGAGGGTTGTCCTGTGACAATCCGTTTCCTTGACCCACCTCTCCACGAGTTCGTTCCTACTGAGGAAGAGGATATCAAGAAGCTTGCTGAATCACAGGGCAAGTCTGTTGAGGATATCAAGGCTATCATCGCTTCACTTCACGAGTTCAACCCGATGATGGGTCACAGAGGACTTCGTCTTGCAGTTACTTATCCTGAAATTGCAAAGATGCAGAATAAGGCTGTTATCCGTGCAGCTATCAATGTTCAGAAGGCACACGCTGATTGGTCAGTATGCCCTGAAATTATGATTCCTCTTGCTTGCGATACCAAAGAGCTTAAGTATGTTAAGGACGTTGTTGTTGCAACAGCTGATGCTGAAATTGCTGCAGCAGGTTCGGATATGAAGTATGAAGTAGGCACTATGATTGAGATTCCTCGTGCTGCTCTTACAGCAGGCGAAATCGCTAAGGAGGCTGAGTTCTTCTGCTTCGGTACAAACGACCTTACTCAGATGACATATGGCTTCAGCCGTGACGATGCAGGTAAGTTCCTTGATGCTTACTATGATGCTAAGATTTTCGAGAACGATCCGTTTGCAAAGCTTGACCAGGACGGTGTCGGTCAGCTTATGAAGATGGCTGTTAAGAACGGTAAGGCTACCCGTCCTGAGCTTCACTGCGGTATCTGCGGTGAGCACGGCGGTGACCCAAGCTCTGTTGAGTTCTGCCATGAAATCGGTCTTGACTATGTATCCTGTTCTCCATTCAGAGTTCCGATTGCACGTCTTGCTGCTGCACAGGCTGCTATCAAGAGCAATAAGGACTAATTTAAAACTTAGTTTTAATATTAGTTTTGAACAGGCAAAAGCCTTTAGATATGCGACAAATCAGTATGTTCGCCCATCTCAATGGGAGGATATAACAGTCGAAGTCTATATATAAATTACAGGTATGCTGTTGAAAAACGGCATACCTGTTTTTTTACCTGCTTATCCCTATAGCTGCCAGTATCAGTTATCAGAGACAGAAAAAAGGGCTGTAAAAAACTTTTGTTTTTTACAGCCTCTTTTACCGTCAAAATCTTCTGCGGTTTATTTTTCGGGTTCTCCCGGCAGCTGGTCTACTCCTCCGATAGCATCTTTAAGACCTAAATCTTCTTTTATCATAGTAGTAGAAACGCCCGGTGTCCTGTCAAGAAATACAAGCTCGCAGTAATCCTCAAGATAACTGAATTTATCGCTTCCTGCCCAGTCTCCGCCCATTACAACCGTATCAATATGATATTCTTTAACATCGTTAATCTTCTGTTCCCAGCTGTTTTCCGGAATAACAAGGTCAACGTAGCGTATGGCTTCAAGCATTTTCTTTCTTGTTTCATAAGTGTGATATGCCTTTTTGCCCTTGCTTTCGTTAAACTCATCTGTTGAAAGTGCGACAACGAGATAGTCGCCCAGTGCCTTTGCTCTTTGGAGCAAGCGGATATGTCCGTAGTGAAGCAAATCAAATGTTCCATATGTTAAAATTCTTTTCATACTATATTCTCCCTAAGCATTTTTTTCTTGCTGTATTAATATTTCACGGAATTATTAATCGTGAATATCCGAATCCGAAATACTCTTTTTATCATCATCGTCAAAATTTATTCTTTCCTCTTCAACCACAAGAGGTCTGTTCATTATCCGGGCATTCATATTCATTATATATTCCCCAAGGAAACCGAGGAAGAAAAGCTGAATACCGCCCAAAAACATTGAGCATATAATAGCCGGTGCAGTACCGCCTGGGAATCTGTCCCACCATATCAGCTTCATAATAAGATAAATGATGGCAATTATAAAACTTATAATACCTATTCCGAATCCGGCGAAGGTTGCGATACGCAGTCCCATTTTCGTATACGAAGTAAAGGAAAGCATAGCTGCATCATAAAGACTGTAGAAATTATTATGTGTCTTTCCTGCCTTACGCTTTGGCTGTTCAAATTCAATATCTTTTCTCTTATATCCAAGCTCCGCTACAATACCTCTGATAAACGGAGTCGGGTCGTCCAAATCACGGAGAACATCTATAAAGCTCCTGTCATAAAGAGCAAAGCCTGTAAAATGCTCAATTTGTTCAACAGATGACATTTTTTTAATAAGTTTGTAATAGCATGTACGGGCAAAACGTATTATTTTATTTTCTTTACTTGTGCTCTTGATACCGCACACAATTTTATATCCGTTTTCCCATTCTTTAACAAATTTCGGTATCATTTCAACCGGGTCCTGAAAATCGGCACAGATAGGAATTACGCAGTCGCCGTCAACATGGAGCATACCGTAGTACGGTGAATTAAACTGACCGAAGTTTTTAGCATTTAAAATTGCTTTGACCTTCGGATTTTTTTTGCATATCTCTCTGATTAGCGGTCTTGTTCCGTCAGTAGAACAGTTGTCCATTATCAGAATTTCATAATCATACTGCGGAAGCTCTGTTGTAATTTCGTTAATTACAGCATCACAAATCTGCACAATATTATCCTGCTCATTATAGCACGGAATCATAATTCCTATTTTTTTCATTCTGCTACCTCTTTTCTTTTATGGCTTTATACCATTCAACAGTATTTTTTATGCCTGTTTCAAAATCAACAGTTGGTTCAAAGCCTGTATCTCTCTGCAAATCGGTGATATCTGCACAAAGATACATAACCTGATTCGGAAAATAATCAACTGCACCGAAATTGCATTTTGCATCAGGGCAGGTAATATCACGAATAGTTGTAATATACTCTTTGAGGCTCTTGGTCTTTCCCGAGCCTATAGTGTAAATAGCGTCGGGCTTTCCATTTTCAGCTACAAGATAAAATGCGTTTGCAATATCACCGTTATAGAGAAAATCCCATTGCTGTTCGCCTTTTGTAAAATCACAGTCTTCACCGTTAAGAAACTTGATTATTGTGCTCATAACCATAGTATGAGCTCCGTCACCCGGTCCGTAGGCAGATAAAATTCTGCACCATTCATGGCGAATTCCCAGCTGACTGCAAAGTATTCTGCTCATTTTTCCCGAGGCAAGTTTAGCAATACCATATCCGTTATCGGGATTAGTCGGAGAATCGGGAGCAACCTTTGTTCCGTCGGGCAACCTGCCGTTTTCCGCCTGACTTCCTGCACCGACAAATACATCGCAGCCGAAACGGTGAGCCAGCTTAACAGCTTCAAGCTCATTTTTAATATTATTTGTCTGCAGAAGCATATCGTTTCTGTCCCTGCCGTAAGGACCTGCCCAGGCAAGATGAAAGAAAGCATCATACTTTTCATTCCCGGAGTTTGGAAAATCCGCCATCTCGTCAAGGGAGCAGTACGCAATTTTAACCAACGGGCTTTCAGGTATTTTATCAACTCTTCCTTCTTTGCGTACAAGAACGAGTGTTTCTACATTTTCACTGATTAATTTTTTTACAAGTGCAGTACCGACCGCACCTGTTGCACCTGTTACAATAGCTTTTTTCATAATTTCAAACCACCGCTTACTTTATTTAAAAGGAAAGGCTTTATCTTAAAGGTTTAATAAACATATTCTCCAAAAGCTCTTCTCTCGGAAGGAAAGGCGCCAAATCCTCAAGCGGAGGACTTACAATAGTGCCGTCCTCAAGGCGTCTTGCACTGCTCTTAGGCTCCCAAACCTGCTGAGTATCAGTATAAATTTCGCAGAAAGCAAAGCCTTCCTGTGAAAGAACCTCATCAACAACAGTCTTCATTTCGTCATTGTTATGAGCCGAATAATAAGGGATACCGAAAGCGTTTGCAATTTTTTCAAATTCAGGGAAAGTCAAATCTCCCGACTCGGGACCTATTCCGACTTTTGTATGCTCACTGAAAATATTTGTCTGTGTAAGTCTGATTGAATGATAACCCTGATTATTAATAAGAAAAATCTTGATAGGGAGCTTGTTAGTAACGATTGTCTGAAGCTCCTGAAGATTCATCATTATTGAACCGTCGCCCTCAAGACAAATTGTGTTCTGTCTTCCTGCCGCAACACAAAGGCCGATTGCCGCAGGAAGTCCGTATCCCATTGAAGCGATAGCACTGTTAATGATAAATCGGGTATCTTTTTTTATTGTGTAGTTCTGATGACCTACAACACAGCATGCACCGTTTGATACGGCTGTATAGCTCTTTTCGGGAAGAGAATCGCTGAGATATTTTATAAAAGCAAATACGTTTGCAAACTCTCCGCCGTTATTCCAGTGCCTTTCAAGCGTAACCGGATATTTTTTCTTCCAGTTCTGACATGCGTCAAGCCAAACTTTATTATTGAAAACCTTTTCATCTTCGACAAGAACTTTATCAACTTTAGCAAGAAAATCCTTTGCGTCTGCCCATACAGGCATATCAACGCTGATAGTGTGTTTCTTCATTTCAGACTTATCAATGTCAACCATTATCAGCTTTGCTTCTCTTGCCCAGGTGTCAAAATCGTAGCCAACCTGTCTGATAGAAATACGTGTACCGATTGCAACAACCAAGTCGGAATTCTGCACCGCAAAGTTACCTGCACGGTCGCCCATATTTCCGCCTCTGCCCACATAAAGAGGATTATCATTTTCAATTAAATCAACGCTGTTCCAGTAAGTAACGATAGGAACATTAAGTCTGTCGATAACTTTTCTGAACTCTTCATAGCCGTTTGAAAGCCTTATACCGCCGCCTGCGTAGATAACAGGACGTTCAGCTTTTTTAATTTCATCAATAACGGCCTTGACTGTTTCCTCTGTTACTGCAGGGGGAAGAAGGGCATCATCGTCTGTCGGATCATAGCCCTCAAGCTCATCTGTCTCAATAACCATACCCTGAATATCAACAGGAACATCAATCCATACAGGACCCGGACGTCCTGTTGTCGCAAGATGCCATGCCTTTTCGCAGATATATCTTATCTGCTTCGGATCCTCCACCATTACAGCGTACTTTGTCATAGGCTCAACAGATTTAACAATATCATATTCCTGATCGCCTAAAGCTCTCAGATTTACTTCGGGATTGAGCCTCTTGGCATATCTTGATGTGGTAATATATTTAACCTGTCCTGAAACAACAAACATAGGAATAGAATCAAGCCAGCCGCCCACAACGCCTGTTATGGCGTTAGTTCCGCCCGGACCTGAAGTTACACAAAGAAGTGCTATTTTATCTTCAAGTCTTGCATAAGCCTCTGCCGCAATGGCGCAGGCCTGCTCGTGATGATTATAGGTTGTATGAAGACCTTCCTGATGACCGAAAGCATCATTAAGATGCATAGCCCCGCCGCCTACAACGGAAAAAGCATCTGTAACACCGTGGTCAACAAGAAACTGCGCTATATAATTTGAAACTTTTATTTTCATTTCGGCTCCCATTTTAGGTTCGGGTTATTACCGTTACCCTATATTAAAATTCTTTATTATAAACATCAAGCTTTACCTCTGTTTTTGCGATAATTAACAGAGGTAAAGCTTATTAAATTATATAAAATTATACTTTACTGATTAACAGCCTCAATAATAGTCTTTGCCATATAATCTATCATTTCGTCAGTCATACCAGGATATACACCAACCCAGAATGTATCATTCATAATTCTGTCAGTTACGGAAAGATCACCGATAACACGATAGCCTGTACCTGTTTTTCTCATTTCGTCAAAAACAGGTTGCTTTGTTATATTTCCTGCAAAGAGCATTCTTGTCTGAACACCATGGTCCTCGCAATACTGAACAACTGTATTCTTTGATGTACCTTCCTTGCATGTGATAAGGAAGCCAAACCATGAAGGCATGCTGTTTTTGGCAGGCTCAGGAAGAATGAGCTTGTCCGAAACGGCTTCAAGAGCCTTATGAAGTCTGTCAAAATTATGTCTTCTTCTTTCAACAAATGACGGGAATTTTTCAAGCTGAGCACAGCCCACTGCTGCCTGCATCTCCGTAGCCTTAAGATTAAAGCCGAAATGGCTGTAAACATACTTGTGGTCATAGCCGAGAGGAAGCTCTCCGTACTGCCTGTCAAAACGATGACCGCACATATTATCCATACCTGACGGACAAACGCAGTCACGGCCCCAGTCACGCATTGAACGGGCAATCTTATTAAGAAGCGGGTCATTAGTATAAACAGCACCGCCCTCACCCATTGTCATATGATGAGGAGGATAGAAACTTGATGTACCGATATCACCGATAGTGCCTGTAAATTTCTCTTCACCGTCAATAACATACTTGCTTCCGAGAGCATCGCAGTTATCCTCGATAAGCCAAAGATTATGCTTCGTACAGAAATCCTTAACAGCCTGAAGATTAAACGGATTACCTAAGGTATGAGCAATCATAACAGCCTTTGTCTTATCACTGAGGGCTGCCTCAAGCTGAGAAGCATCAATGTTATACTGCGGAATTGTAAGGTCAACAAATACAGGAACTGCACCGTACTGAATAATCGGTGCAACAGTAGTCGGGAAGCCTGCTGCTACTGTAATAATCTCGTCGCCTCTCTTTACTCTTCTGTCACCGAGAAGCGGAGAAGTAAGGGTTGCAAAAGCAAGAAGATTTGCAGATGAACCCGAATTTACAAGTGAAACATACTTAACACCCAAGTATTTTCCGAATTCCTTTTCAAACTTATCGCAGTATCTGCCTGCCGTAAGCCAAAACTCAAGAGCCGAATCAACAAGATTTGTCATTTCCCTGTTGTCAAATACACGGCTTGCGTATGGAATTCTGTCGCCCTCTTTGTAAGCAGGCTTTGCCTTATAGGTATCGCAGTATTCTGCTACCATTGAAAGTATTTCCTCTTTTGCCTGTGCCTCTGTCTTATTTTCAAACATTCAGTTAGTCCTCCAAATTGAAAAATTCCTTAATCTGATTATCCATAACAGCAGAAATATCTCCGCCGTCAAAATATACTTTTGTCCATTCAACTATCTTTTCAACCGCTTCTTCAACAGTCCATCTCGGCTGCCAGCCAAAAGTAGTTTTAACCTTTGTTGTATCAAGGCGCAGAAAGTTTGCTTCGTGAGGAGCGTTAGCCTCGCTGACATCCTTCCACTGAGCGCCATTGCCCCACAGCCTGCAGAACAATGTAACAAGGTCACCTGTTGTACGGCAGTCCGAATCATTAGGACCGACGTTATAATATCCCTGAAGTTCAGGGTTTTTATATTGTCCCTCAACTATCATAAGATAGATTTTAAGCGGCTCAAGAACATGCTGATACGGCCTTGTTGAATAAGGGTTTCTTACAATAATTGTTTCATCCTTTTCAACAGCTCTTATACAGTCGGGGATAATTCTGTCATTTGCAAAGTCACCGCCGCCGATTACGTTACCTGCACGTGAGGTCGAAACTGCAACTCTTCCGTCTGTAAAAAACGATTTTTTATAACTGTGAGTTACAAGCTCGGAGCAGGACTTACTGTTGGAATAAGGGTCGTAACCGTCAAGAGGCATATCCTCTGTAAAGGCAATATTTGCTTCCTGATTTTCATAAACCTTATCCGTTGTTATGTTCAAAAATGATTTAACGCAGTCATTAAGTCTTACACATTCACAGATGTTTACGGTTCCCATAACATTTGTTTCATATGTGTAAACAGGCATCTTGTAGCTGTCACGGACAATGGGCTGAGCCGCAAGATGAAATACAAGCTCCGGCTGTTCCTTTTCAAAAACCTTTTTGAGCCTGTCCAAATCTCTTATATCTGCAATATAAGAAGTCATCTGTTTTTCAATACCCGAAAGCTCAAAAAGGCTGGGATTAGTAGGAGGCTCTGTTGAATATCCCACAACATCTGCCCCTGCATTTATAAGAATTTTGCAAAGCCATGAGCCTTTAAATCCTGTGTGTCCTGTTACAAGAACTTTTTTCCCTTTGTAAAAAGATAAATTCATATATTACCAAACCTTCCAGGGTGCAGTACCGTTTTCCCACATTTCTTCAAGCTGCATTTTCTCTCTGAGAGTATCCATCGGCTTCCAGAAACCATTGTGGATATAAGCGTCAAGCTGACCGAGAGAAGCAACAGTCTCAAGAGGTTCTTTCTCAAATACGGTAGTATCGCCCTCGATATAATCAAAAATCTTTGGTTCAAGAACCATAAAGCCTGCATTGATACGGCTTCCATCCATATCGCTTTTTTCACGGAAGGAGGAAATTGTAAGGTCGTCCTCTATTCCGAGACAGCCGAAACGCTGACCGACAGATACTGCGGTCATTGTTGCAATATGTCCCTGTTCCTTATGAAACTTAACAAGCTCATCTATATTAACATCAGAAACGCCGTCGCCGTAGGTAAGCATAAACGGTTCGTCTCCGATATAATTCTGAATACGCTTAACCCTTCCGCCTGTCATTGTGTTAAGTCCTGTATCAACGACAGTGACCTTCCATGGCTCTGCGTGCTCGGAATGAACAGTCATTTTGTTTGAGGCAGTAAAGTCAAATGTCACATCAGAGCAGTGAAGGAAATAATTTGCAAAATATTCCTTTATTGCATACTGCTTATATCCTGCACAGATTACAAAATCATTGTAACCATAGTGAGAATATGTTTTCATAATATGCCAAAGAATAGGATATCCTCCAAGCTCAATCATCGGCTTTGGCTTATTCTGGCTTTCTTCGCTGATACGTGTTCCGTATCCTCCTGCAAGAATTACAACTTTCATCGTTTACCTCCAATAACGCAGAATTCTGCAAATAAACAGCAGCTTTATTTTAAGTATTACACACAATACCGCTTCATATACTACCTCATACTAAGCGTATCATAATATGGTATTTTTTTCAACAAAAAATATCAAAAACAGACCCGAATACTTACAAAACTGCCTTACCTGTCAATTTCATCATAATATTGCTGTCCTCAGCCTTTTCTCCGCTGTATGATACATAGGAAGAAGAATAATCCTTCTGTTTTGTTCTGAGAAGTCCCACAGGTGTAAAATCACTTTTTTCGCAGCATATGCCTACGTTTCTGTCAGAATCGGTATAGAACCTGAATTCGTAAACCTTGTTTTTACGGGGCACAAAAGATTTTTCAAGTTTAAGCTGAGTATATTTTTCAGAGCCGTTTTTAATATTTTTCTCTTTTCCCTCACCGAAAGCAACCTTTTCTCCTGTTTCGGTATCAATTACATCAACAAATATTTTTGACTTTTCTCCGGATTCTTCAACGGTGTCGCAGATAACATAAACTTTTTCTATCTCCGTTTCGTCCAGTTTTGTATACTCACAGGCAAAGGTCTCATCGTTAATATTCACATAAATTTGTTCGCCGTCGCCGTAGCTCCTCCAAAGCAAATCTCCGCTGTCAGCAAAGCCCGGCAGAGTTGCAAAGGCTGCGACATAAAACACAAGCACGAATGCAAGAAATCTGATATTGACTGCCATTCTGCCCATCTCAATGCCTTCGCTGATTTTCTTCATATTAAACTTTGGATGCTTAAAAATAAATCCGATAAGCATAATTGCGCTCAATATTGAAAACAGAGTATTCGCATCTTTATAAACAAAAATGTCACTCATTCTAAGAGACGGTGCAATTTTATATCTAAGACTGTTCATCAATACTCCGTATCGCATAAGCCCCTGATTTTCAAGAGTAAACTGAAACTGATTTGCAATATAGACAAGAAATACTATTCCGAATAACGCATCTATCCATAACAGCACATTATGATTTTTATTAATAACAGTTCCCATTACCCAAAACGGCACCATAAACAAAAGCCACTGAGGATGCCACAGCATCATTCCGAAAAACGCAAAGCATACACCGCAGGAATAAAACATACCGTATCCAACAAGCTCGTCAGAATTCTTTGCTTTTGTAAAGTAAGCAAAAGCGATAAGCACAAGCAGAAATACATACATTAAATTTATTGAAACCTCACCGATATCGACGGAGAAGCCTCCGACGTAATCAAGGGCGGAAAAATCAAAGACACTTTTTACAAACGCTTTTCGGTCTGTTATCAGATAAAACAAAGCCTCTATGCCGGCGGGTAAAACAGCTGCAGCCATCAATACAATGTCTTTAAAAATATCCTTTACCCTAAGTAAGAGAAGCACAACAAAAATGATAAATGCAAAATATTTAAAGGTGGTTGCTATTCCGAAAAACAGGGCAAACAATACATAGTCCTTTGCCACAGGCTTGTCCTTAAAGAAATAATACATTCCCCAAAGCATAAACAAAACCGTAAAGATGTCATACTGACAAAACAAAAACTGCGTAAAAAATGCCATAGGAGTTGTAAAGGTCAGAAACATTGTAAGAGCTGATTTTTTATTATCAAATCCGAATCTGTCTTTACATAATTTGTAAATCAGTATTCCAGAAACAAAGTACGCCGCTGTAGGCAGTATTTTATTCCACATCATAAACGGTATATTCCAATCCCCGAACTGTGACGGAGCAAGTCCGAAAAGTTTCATCGGAATATTCCATATTGCAAAAACTATAAATGTTGACGGAAGATAATTTGCAGTATATTCACCGTTCGTATTTTTACAGGCGGAATAAAAATCAGTAATATGACCGTTTAAATATTCTATTGAATGTCCGGCAGTAATAAGAATATCCTGATGACAGAAAAATAAAAAGCCTATTATCGCTGCTGCGGCAAAAATTATCCATTCAAAAATACCAACGCCTTTTTTAGGAAGCATATCAATTTTTGATATAAATTTGTTTGTCTTTCTCTTCATATTATGCCCTTCCGTACAAGTTTAACTCTGATTTTATACATAGTATACCATACTATTGTTTAAATTAAAAGAAAAAATAAGTATTGATCTGACAGGAAAAGCTATATCTGCCTGTAACAGAAAAACCGATGCGTCATATCAGGCTGCATCGGTTTTTGTTATTCTGCCTTCGTAACCTCAAGGGGAGAATAATCGGGATTTAATTTTTTAATTGTATCATTTGTATCATCTATAATTTTTTGATACGTTTCTTCTTCCCTTCCCGAAAGATACGTAACTTCATATTTTGAATCACTTACAGTATCATCGTCATCAAGAAACATAGGAAGTTTCTTTCCCGACTCCTCAAATTCTGAACTGTATACCCGTTCACCGTCAATATAATACTGCTTATAACCATATTCATTCACCAGTTTTGAATTGTAAACGGTTTCAAAGCGTTCCCCTTTAAAGCTGTACATTTTTGATGATGCGGTGTAATTGTAGCTGTTTTCAAAAGTATATACATTATTGCAGATACTTGTGGTTTTTTTATCTGTTTTAAACATAAGATAAAAAACATTTTCATTTTCGCTTTGCAGACAGTTTGAAACAGATTCCTTGCTGAAAATACGTCTGGCGTCGGTTCCGTTGAATTTATAAATGTCAATACCGTACATAGGCACATCGTAATATATATACTCCCCGGAATAATTATCATATTTGCTTTTTGTCTTATATTTTCTGTAGACAATCATCAGCTCGTCAGATGAGTCGCCGTCAAAATCAATAAGCCTTACCATAGCAACGCCGTCAATAAAGGAATAATCGTCATCGTCCTCGATTTTCGGAGCACCGTATTTTTCTATGCGCCTTTTAACAACATCATAGTAAGCATCATTTTCAAGCTGACTTTTTGATTTGCTGTTAGTAATCGCCTTTGAAGATATATTGCCGAAATCGTCAATGTTTGCAGTAACGGTATTCACAATAATTTCCGCCTTTGACTTTCTGAAAACCGAAAGCTCTATGGTTTCAAAGTCCCGAGCATTGATTTTACCGTTTCTTGAATAGACATCATTTTCAAAATCGTAATCCCATTTTTTCGGCTCTGCTTTGAATTTGTTGCCGTGAAGGGCATAAAGAGTAACAATATTCGCAGTATTTTTTTCAGACTTGCAAATATAATATTTATTGCTTTTATGATAGAAGCCTACCCAAACTCCGTCAGTATCGTTCTCTGTTGAGTTCGCTTCCTGACTGTAGAACTGTATGAATTTCTTATGGCTGTAGCCCCACACCTCAAGATAGTAAACATTTTTATTGTTGTAGCAGAGCATCAGCTCCTCTGAGCCGTCGTTATCAAAATCCATTCGTCTCGCATAACAAAGTCCTGTCAGCCTTGCCTTGTTTTCACCGTATATCGTATCGTCAAGCTCTTCCCATTTCACAGAACCGTATTCTTTTATATATTCGGTGCATACCTTTCCGGCGTCCTTACAGAAATTTTCATTTGCCTTATTGTGAGATGCAATAGAATGTGAAACGGAAAAAATAAAGATGAAAAGTACAAGAAAAACTAAAATAGCAATAAAGACTTTTTTTAATCTTTTTTTGAGAAGCGGCATTTCATTGAGCTTTGAAAGGGCGTCGCCGTGAACAATACTTCCTGCTGCTCTCTTAACTCCTTTTGCGATATTTCCGAATTTTAACGAAATAAGTTTCTTTTTGTCATTTCTTCCTGTTTCTTCCGACTCATCATCATAGTAGTTATACTTTTTCACAGCGCACCTCCCCTTATATATCAGTCAGTATATTATTCTATCATATGTTGCAAATCTTATCAACTAAAATTTGCTAGGGGAGCAAAACGATTAAATTATCTATTCATCTTCCTGTATCGACGAAAAATCGGTATAAATCATTTTTGGACTGTCGTCGGGAGAATACTGCCAAATGTCAATATGGCTTTCATTGACAAAATATGTAAGAGGGCAGGGCTTTTCTTCCTTTCCGAAAGCCTCAACTATCACCAGCTTTATTTTCATTTTTGAAGGAATTATTGATTTAACATAAACTGCCGCCTGCTGCCCGGGGAATAAATCATCTCTAAGCTCAGCAAGCCCCGCCAAATTCGGAGCAAGCTCAATGAATACACCGTAATCCTCAATGCTTCTTATAACTCCCGTAACGGTTTCCCCCGGGGTAAAACATTCTGCATTTTCGAGCCATGTGCCGAGCAGTTCTTTTAATGAAAATGTCAGCTTATTCTCCTCTTTTTTCCTCAGCACCACTCGGATATCCTGACCCTCGTAAATTCTTTGAGACGGATGACTGATGCGTGAAACAGACAGCATATCAATAGGTATAAGTGCATTTATTCCTGCACCGATATCAATAAAAGCTCCGAACTTTTCAAGATGGGTAACTCTTGCGTCGATAATATCTCCCTCTCTAAGCTGACTGAGATACTCATTAATGCACATCACCTGAACTGCACGACGGGACAAAATTGCACATGTGTTGCCGTAAATATCACGCTGAAAGCCTAAAACAGTAAAGCACACATTCTTGTTCACCTTTGATATCAAGGCAATATCCCTCACAGTTCCGTCATCAATCCCGACAGCTCCCTCTGCTCTCGGAATTATTCCTCTTACGGCGCCTAAATCAACATGTAAATTATGCTCTCTGTCACACAAAATAACTTTTGACTCCAGCACTTCGTTTTTCATCATAGCCTCTTTAAGCCGGGCAATATTTTCAAAGGAGCTTTCCTTGGCTTTCCCCTCCGGGTAAAAAATCATAACATCACTCTCTTTTTTATATGTATTTAAGTATATGATGATTTTTTACTTAAAATAACCACCTACAGTAACACTTTTCCTTTTCTGACATAGGATAGTTTAGAAACGGGAAAGGGGGTTGCGATTATGGGTTGCGGATGCAATAACAATTTTGGTTGCGGCGGTTCATCTTGGATCATCATCCTTATAATCATCCTTTTACTCTGCGGCGGCTGCGGCGGTAACTGCGGTAACTGCGGAAACGATTGCGGTTGCGGTTGCTGATTGAATTATCAGTAAATTAAACCGAAAACAAACGGCGGTGCAGACTTAAAGTCTGCACCGCTTTTGTCATTAAGTAAAAAGCATCCTTTGCTTACTTATTCAAGTCTTTGTTTGCTTTTATTTGCTAAATTGTTTTCTTATTTGTTGACCTTCAAAACAACAAAAAAGAACTCCTAAAAACCTGAGTTCCTTCGGAGTTCTTTTCTAATTAATATTCCTTGCAAACCGTAACCGTGCTCTGTCCTCGGTGACGGATAAGGGATTGAGTAGTGAATGTGCCGTCATTTTTAATATTTATGAGCGTTCCGCCTCTGAATGGGACAAGATAAATATTATGGTCGCAGGAAAGACCGTATGTAAGCCTTATACCCTTATAATTCACAGAGTAATTGTTCATATGGTCGTGACCGACAAAACAGCCCTTTGTAGAGCCAAGTTCAACCATTGTCTCAAACATATTATCGTCAATAGCAGGTGTACCGTCCTCATTTGGAAAACGGAATCCGTAAAGTAAATTATCCGTACCCTTTGTTTTGTCATAAGCAGTCATATATTCCTGCATAGGAATATGGAAGAATGCAAGCGAAGGGACAACCTTGCTATCACTACCGTTTTCTTCCTTAGCAATTTGCTTTACGGTGTTTTCATACCACTGAATTTGATTATCGTGGAAATGATCATAACCCTCATTTTCTTCATCATAGCTATTGCTGTCCATAAAAATCAAAGAGGTTAGGGCTTTGCCGTTATCATCACGGACGGTATAGTAGTAATTGCCCATACCGTCTGTGTTTTTGTCGCCACGCTCATAAATGCAGTATTCGAGTGATTCAAGGTAGTCATTAAGCGTTTGCTTATCTGCAATCTTCTCGGGTTCTAAATTCTTGTTAGGCTCATACTGAATATCCAAACCCTCGTGATTGCCGTATGTAAACGCCCAAGGAATTTGAAATTCCTCCATAAATGTGCAAAACGATTTGAATGCGGTGTAATTCTCTTTTTCGCTTGTTATATCGCCTGTAACGACAATCATATCCGGCTTGGCTGTTTCAACCATTGCTGTTATTGTTTTATACGCCTTTGCGTCCTTTTTCTCATTATTGAGAATATGAATATCGGTTATTTGCAAAACGGAAAACGCAGTATCATCTGCCCTTACATATTTCTTGCCGTAAAAAGTAACGATAAGCGTTGCAGTTGCTCCTATAATTGCAAGAACAAGCAAAATACTTATAAATATTTTCATTCCTTTTTTCATAATGACTCCTCAATAGATATGCTTTCATCGGTTATCAATTCTGCTTGTAAATGCTTATTTAGGATTTTTACAGGCTTGTCGCTGTGAATTTCCGTTACAAATCCGTTTTGCCATTTGAAGCTGATTTTAGCACCGTTTACAACCATATTCCTTACCTCACCCGATTTGCCGAAATTGTCCGGCAAAGCAGGGATAAGCTCAACTATGCCGTTTTCCTCTGTTATCAGCATTTCGTTTATGCCTGCAACAAAGCCGAGGTTTCCGTCAATTTGGAAATAGAAAGGCGGATGAACGCAGAAAAGATTTTTAAAAACAGAGTGGCTAAGCATACTGCGAATAACCTTTTGTGCCGTTTCCTTTTCACGCAGTCTTGCAGAAAGGCAGATTGCCCAAGCCGCCGACCAGCCGATATATTGAGTTGAATTATCTGTTCTTGTTTTGAATAGTTTTCTCACCCACTCGGTTTGCTCTTTATCCCCGTAAAAGCCGATAACATTAGCAGGGTAAAGGGCATATAGTGGTGAAAAATGACGGTGTCCCGGTTCGGGAGTATCAAAATCCTTATGCCATTCACAGATACCGTTTTTACCATTCATAAACGGATACAAAAGCGGTGTTTTTTCTTTTATTTCATCATTCAATTCGTTATCGTCCGACAGTTCAAGTGCATTTTGAAAAGCCTGTCTTACAAGTCCCATATCAAATGCCGAAGCGTAATCAAGCTTGCAGATTTTATCACCCTGCTTAAAAACATTTTCGGGTGACGGTGACGGACAAATAACATATTTTCCCTCGTGCATAACAAGGAAATCACCGGCAAAGCGTGCGGACTCGGTAACGATTTCCTTGATTTTATCCTTGTATTCACCGAGAAATCCGTTTTTGAAATGAGCATAAATTTCGTTAGAAAGCCATACACCGCAAAGTGGTGCAAGCATATAGTTACAGTCGCCCTTAACAGGCGGAGTTTTACGCCACAAATCAACATTATGGTTGCACGCAAAGCCACGACAACCGTAGTTTATTTCAGCCGTCTTTCTGCCGTTTTGCAAAGCCTCGTAAACCATTTGAATAAGAGGCTCGATACATTCCGAAAGCCCACAGCGTGAGGCACCCCAGTAGTTCATTTCGGTATTGATATTAACCGTATAATTGCTGCTCCAAGGCGGACGCACGGAGTTATTCCAAATTCCCTGCAAATTAAGAGCCTGACCGCCCTTTCTGCTACCGGAAATAATCATATATTTACCATAGTTGTACAGCAGTTCGGTAAGTGCCTTTTCGTCACCGCCGTTTTTAACGGACTTCAAAAGCACATCGGCAGTTGTATCTTCATCACAGTTAAAGGATATGCTTTGGTTGTTGTAAAGCGAGGAGTAATCATAAATATGGCGTACCTTGAGATATTCATAATCCTTATCAACCGAATTCAGCAAAGCCTTGCATTTTTGCTTAACTGTATTTCTGCTTACTTCGGGCATTTTATCAAAGCCGTTAAATCCTGTTGCGGTTAC
Organism: uncultured Bacteroides sp.; assembly: GCA_964535085.1. Taxonomy (GTDB): domain Bacteria; phylum Bacillota; class Clostridia; order Oscillospirales; family Acutalibacteraceae; genus Eubacterium_R. Next base: position 53,686 of record CAZHSE010000009.1, on the reverse strand, counting down.
AAAATATAATGTCAGCTCCGTTGCATTTTTAACCGTAAAATGACTGCTTTTACTGCAAACCTCACCGTTTGTCTGCACCTGTGCTTGCAGGCAAAACGCCATACCCTTTTTCTCGTTATATCGAATAGGGTGTAGCTCTGTCCTCAAATAATTCGGCGCCGCATAATCAGGAGCGTTGCCGAGGAGAAAAAGATTGTTTTTCTCTGTGTCAACCTCATATTTGAGCTTGCTTTTTGCTTTTATCTTAACCGAAAAAGGCTTGTTGGTTTTAATTGTATAAACGGAAATTTTATCGAGATATGAGGAAAAAGCCTCGGCGGTACAGCCTTTTGATTTAACGGTATGTACTGCGTTTGAAAGGTCAAGGCTTCTTGAATAATTCGCCTTGTCTATACCGCTGAATTTAAGCGAAATTTCACCCAAGGGCATAAATGCCTCGCTGTAAAAGCCTGTCAGCTTTTCTTCGCAAAGAGCATCCGCCTCTGCATTTCTGCCCTCAAAAATCAAATTTCGCACTCTGTCAAGATTTTCAAGGCTTTCTTTACTGTTATAGTCCTTTGGATAGCCCGACCAAAGAGTACCGTCATTAAAGCAAAGCTTTTCTTTTCTCAACGAGCCGTAAATCATAATACCTGTTAAGCCGTTACCTAATGGCAAAGCCTCTCGCCATGTTTTCGCCGCTTTTGTATACTTAATAGTCTGCATATCGATTCTCCTGTGAATTAAAGCATATTTTTAATTTTTTCACATTCTGTTAAGTTATCAAAGCCGTAAAATGCTTTTGCGTTTTCAAAAAGGAATTTTTCCTTTTCAATATCTGTAAGCTCCTTTGATTTAAGCACAAAATCGAAGCTCATTTTATAGGTGATTTCAACCATTGTGCGAGGGTAATCGCTGCCCCACATCAGCTTGTCGATACCGCAAATATTGATAGCCTCTTTAACCGCTTTAACAGCAGACGGATAGGGATAAAATTCGCTGTTGAAAAGCCAAGTGATACCGCCGCTTTCAATCATAACATTCTTGTTTTGAGCAAGCTTAATCTGTTCTGTCCAGCCGTTTCTCGTCACCATACCGAAATGACCGATGGCAATTTTTAAATCGGGATACTGCTTAATCATTTCAAGCAGAGAGCCTGTTTGCAAATCACCGTCGGCAAGGTCGATTGAAATAAATTTTTCGCCCTCGCTTATTTCGTCATCACAATCCTGACAGTTTAAAAAGCGTACTCTTTCCTTATCATATTCGTCGAGTACCTTTTTGAATTCTGCAATATTGTTGTTCTCACAGCCTAAGCCAAGAACAAGCACACCACCTGCGTTTGGATGCTTAACAAGTCCGCAGAGCACCTTTTGTGTTATGCTTAAATCGTCACCGAGCTGGCTGCAACCGTAAGGGTGAGTAAAGCAGAATGCACCTGTTTTGTCTGCAAGGCTTTTTGCAATACTGTTAACACAGCCAACAGTGGGGATAATCCAAATATCATTTCTGATTCCGATATCACCGTTTTTGCGAACAAATGCATTAATCATTGACGGTGATGTGTTTTTTATTTCATTTTCAACAGGTGAATATGTATATTCAAGAGTGCCTGCAAGGGATGTTTTAAGGTTGTGGCTATGCACCTGCTCACCTGATTTTATATCCTCACTGGCAACACCTATGGGAAAGCCGTATTTTATAACCTGCTCGCCCTTTTTTATATCCCTGACTGCGTACTTGTGACCGTTATCAAGGCATACCTTAACATTGTCCTTATCACTGATTAAGACATACTCCATTTGATTGCCTCCCTTATACCGTCACGGTGTATTCTTTCAAGGCTTTCGTTTACAGTATCAAGCATACCGCTTAAATCCTGTCCCCACAAAGCAGTGTTTGAAGGAATACTTTTTATATCATTATTCTTTATATATTCAACTGCGTATTCACTGTCCGTAACCTCATTAGTTTTGTAATACTCAATAAGGCAGGCAAGTGAAAAAACGAGGGGCTTTGGTATAATATTTTTACTTAAATAATCATTAACCGTAGGCAAAACTCTTGCAGTAAATTTGCTGACGGAATTAAGTGAAATTGATTTCCACAAATGCCTGATATACGGATTTGCAAAACGCTCCAAAACCGCCTTTGCAAACTGCTTGTTATCGTCGGTATCGTCAAGCATAGGTAATATGTAATCAAACAGGCAGGTGCCCAGAAAAGCATTTAACTGCTCGTCTTTTAGGCTTTCGCCAACTGTTTCAACACCGCACAGCACCGACGGAAAAACCAATGAGGTGTGAGAGCCGTTTAATATACGAACCTTCATTTTTTTATACGGTGCAACATTGTCCGTCCATATAACATTAAAGCCTGCTTTTTTCAGTGGCAGTTCATTTTCAAAATCGCCCTCAATTACCCAAAGGTGATACGGCTCTGCCGTGTCAAGAAGGTCATCACGGTAGCCGATTTTATCAAAAATCTGCTCTGCCTCATCCTTTGGATAGCCTGTTACAATTCGGTCAACAAGAGTGTTACAAAATGTGTTTTCATTTTGTACCCAAGTGATAAAGTCTTTGCCAAGCTCCCATTTTTCAGCATATTTAAGAACGCATTTTTCAAGCTCTTTTCCGTTATTATCAATTAACTCACATGCAAGAATAACAAAGCCGTTAAGACCTTTTTTATATCTCTCATAAAGGAACTGTGTCAGCTTTGCAGGGAATGAGCCTGCTGGCTTATCGGTTATTTTACAGGTGTCGTCAAATGATATTCCTGCCTCGGTGGTGTTCGAAATAACGAAACGCAAATCGGGATTTTCTGCAAGAGATAAAAAGCCGTTAAAATCTGCATACGGATTTACCGCACGGCTGATTGAGTTAATCTCGTTTATACTGCTTACCTCTTTGCCGTTTTCAATACCTCTTAAAATAAGATTGTATCTGCCCTTTTGAGCATTGATTTTTTCAACAGCCTTTGAATTTGTGGGGGATACAACGACAATTTTGCCACCATACAAGCCTTGCTTGTTGAGAGCGTCAATGAAATAATCCGCAAAGCCGCGGAGGAAATTTCCCGTTCCGAATTGTAAAATAGTTTCTTTCATAATTAAGCCTCAAAATTAATCAGCAATTTAGCAAGGGTGCCATCGTTATGTGAGAGTGCCTCAAAGGCATCCCTTGCATTTTCAATATCATAAACACCGCTTATCATTTTCATTATATCGCATTTGCCGGCTTTTACAAGATTAATTAACTCTTCAAAATCCTTTGTAAACGAATTTCTGCTTCCGAAAATATTAAGCTCCTTCTTTAAAATAACAGAATGGACAAAGGTGGTTTCTCTTTTACCGTTGCCGATTAAAATAATATTTGCACCGTGGGCAGACTCGTCAATGCAGTTTAAGAATGTTTCAGGCGCACCGCAGGCTTCAACACAAACATCAAAGCCGTTGCCGTTTGTAAAATCAACACAGGCGGTATGCAAATCAGTTTGCTTAACATTAACTATGCAATCTGCACCGAACTGCTTTGCAAGCTCAAGACGGCTTGAAAGCATATCGGCAATAAGCACCCTTGCGCCCATTGATTTTGCTTTAATAAGGGCAAAAAGTCCTATAGGTCCTGCACCCATAATTAAAAGGCAGTCCCCTTCTTTAACCTCTGCCCTTGATAATGCATGACAGCTTATTGAAAAAGGTTCGATAAGCGCAAGCTCTTTTGCAGAAAGACCCTTGCCGTCAATAATTCTTTCAACAGGCATTGTAATATATTCCTGAAAGCTGCCGTCACGCTGAACTCCCATTGTCTGATTATCGTGGCAGGCGTTTACTATTCCTCTTTTACAGGCATAGCATTTACCGCAGTTAAAATACGGATTGCAGGTAACAATATCCCCTGCCTTTAAGCCTCTGTCGTTTTCGGGTATTTCAACAATCCGTGCGGAAAATTCGTGGCCGGGGATTCTCGGATAAGTAGTGAACGGCTGATTGCCTGTGTATGATGCCACATCGGCACCGCAGATACCGCAGTAAAGCACCTTTAACAGCGCCTCATTCTCCTTTGCTTTCGGCATTTCCTTTTCAATTATTTTTATTTCACCGGGTTTTGTAATTTGAATTGCTTTCATCATTTTTCCTCGTCAATATATTTTTTGTTCCAAATGACCGCAGTTTTCAGCGGAGCACCTTTGGAATAAATTTTGTTTTCGTATGCGTCAATAGGATTATTTATAAACTCATCTTTATCAATAATCTCAACAAGTCTGTCAAATTTACTTTCGCAAAGAAGCTCAATGGCGGTCTCCATATGCTTTTGAGTAAAATTAATCGACGCTAAAATCACCTGATTTTTAAAACCGAAGGGCATCGTGTCATAAATAACCTTAGGACCGAGGGAAAAGCTGTCGTAAATTCCGTTGCAGCCTAAAACCCCCTGCTCAAATGCAATTCTGTGCTCAACCTCTGTTCCGCTTGTTCCGATAAATACCGAAGCTGTACCGCCGATTTTATCGGTAATTGCCTTTGCCGTTTCGCCTTCGGTTAAACCGTTTACGCAAAGATAACCGCATTTCAGTTCATTTTTTACAAACTGTGCTTTTTTGCTGCTTTCGTCACTTCTGGCAACAAAAAGAATATTTGCGTCCTTTTGATTTCTGCGAATTTGGTCGCCGATAAACAGTCCTGTTGTTCCTAATCCAAAGATAACAACTCGCTCAAAGGTACTTTTAACAGCATATTTTCTTGCGGTCATTTCGTCGCACTTGTATTTTGCAAGCTCAACACGGAAATTCTGTGCTTCGCCTATGTCACACATACGCTCGTACTGAAATACGGCACAGGCATAGGGGTCGGAAAATACAAGTCTTTTTGCAAGGGACAAGGGCAGCTTCGTCAAATTTTCGTACTCGCTTGGCAAATGCAAAAGCATATCGGGATTGAAATATCCCCTGTCGCAGAAAATTCCGTCTGCACCGTCACATCCGTATTCAAAATATGTTTCGTCCTCGGTAAATCGGGTAGGGTCGAAGCTGTCTCCACCACGAATTAGAACAATGGCAAAGCGGTTTTCACTCGGCACCCAAACAACGCCCTCGTGACCGTTGATAAGCCTTGACTGTCCCTCGGGAAATTTTTTGTCAAGCAGTCCCTGTCTGCCCATTTTCATCAGCTCAAAATCAGTTCCGCAAAAACCGCAGAAAACAGGTATTGCCTCAATGCCTGACTTTTTCTCCTCACCCCTTAAACGCTGACGGGGAGGATTAATCAAATTAATTTCGCCGTACCGAAGCGGCGCCTTTTCATCATTTACAAAATATGTACCGTATGCTTTCAAATTAATAACCTCTAAAAATCTTTTATTTCTAAGTTAACATTATTGTTCTCATCAATAGTAATAACTGTTCCGCCGAGAGTTTTCGATGAGAAATAGCAGTTATATGAGCTTTTTGTCATATAGCAGAGCTTAACGCCGTTATAATCGGCAACAAAATTGTTGTTATGGTCGTGACCTGCAAAAATATGTGTTCCACCGTTTTCGGCAAACACCTGCAAAAAGCCGTCATTATTTTTAGCAGTACAGCTATCCTCCTGCCTCATACCCATTTCAAAATCGTTAAGCCCCTTGTATTCGGGAACAGGAACGTGCATAAATGCCATATTAGGAACGACTTTACCGCTTGTTTCATTAACGCCCTTTACTGCCCACTTATACCACTCAATCTGATTTTCATTAACTCCACCGTCGGTGATTTCGCCGTCAACAATTCTGTACTGACCGTCGTCAAGCATAAAGATAGAATAAACAACCTCATTATTTCGGGTAAGGTTAACGATATAATTACCCATACCGTTCATACCCTCGGGACCGCATTTGAACAGGCAATGCTCTGCACTTTCATAAATTTCACAGAGCTTTGATTTATCCGCTCTGCCCTCATAATCGTGATTGCCGAATATGGGCGCCCAAGGGATTTCAAGCTTCTCCATAAAATCACAAAACTGCTGAGTACAAATATCATTCCAAGCAGTTAAAACGGTGTCACCGCCTACAACAATTAAATCGGGATTAACCTCGTTAATGAGCTTTTTGAGTTGAATTTCACTCATACCGTCAAGAATGAAATTAACACCGATGCAAGCACCAAAGGTTGCGTAATTTCTTATATGAATATCGGTTAGACACAGAATTTTGAAATCATCATTTCCGATTTCAAGATTTTGTGCATAATCGGGAGTGTATGTATCTTCTGCGCTCCATTCATCACAAACGGCAACGCCCTTTTGCTCCTTAAGTGCAACTGAGGCAAAATATCCGTTGCAAATGCAAACTATCAGCACAAGTGCCAATAATATTGATAAAATAATCTTCACAGGCTTTTTACTGAAAAATGCTTTCATTTTTATTTTCCTCTATTCTGTTTCAATGCAAATGCAAATCGGCATATCGTTATTTCGCTTTTCGCCTAAATCTATTTGCAAATGCTTCTTGCTTTGCTCAAAATGTAAATTTTTATTCTCGCCGAGAATATGCACTCGCTTAATATCGTAGCGTATTCCGTGTTCATTATCAAAGCGCATTGATTTTATTTTCAGCGTTTGGGGTAATTCGTTTCCCATAGGGAATATATACAGCTTTCCGTTTTTGGCGGTAAAGCAAAAGTCCTTTGACGAGAATTTTTTGTTTTCCTTAAAGGCACCGTTCTTTGATTTTTTACCCTCCGACGCACAGACTTCATAAGGATATGAGCCGTAAATTGCCTCGCCGTTTGTATTCATCCACTTGCCGATTTCAAGAAGGATATTCTTTTCCTCGTCGCAGATTGTGCCGTCCGGCTTTGGACCCACATTAAGCATATAGCAGCCGTTTTTGGAAACCACCTCAATCATATTGCGTATGATTTCGCCCGGCGTTTTGAACTGATTGTTTTTTGTATATCCCCAAGAATTCTTTGCGATTGCAGTATCGTTTTGCCAAAGCTCTCTTGCAACGCCGTCAATTTGACCGCGCTCAACATCGTAAATTGCACAGCCGTCAAATATTGAGGAATATTTATAGAAAACACAAACCTCCTTGCCCCATTCAACACCTCTGTTGTAGTAATAGGCAAGGAATTTTTTCATATAAGGATAAAATTCCTTTTTGAACACCCACCAGTCGAAATATACGGCAAGGGGTTTGTTTTTATCAACCATTTCACAGGCAGTTGCAAGCCATTCTTCAAGATATTCCTTTGTTGCAGTTATCTCTGCATCGGTTTTTTCCATATTCCCGCTTTTTGGTAAATAGGCAGGACCGTACAAATCGGAGTAAAGATTTTTTGAAACCTCGCTGTCGGGATAATATTTTCTTGCACCGTTAAAAAACCAAAAATGCTCTGCACGGTGATTGCTGATAAGAAAGCCCATATCCGCTTTGTCGCAAGCTTCGTGAAGCTCCGCCATATAGTCCCTGCCGTTAAGGTCTGCCATATTCCAACGGTTAAGGTCGCTTTTATACATCTTTACACCGTCGTGATGCTCGCCGACAGGCATAATGTATTTTGCACCGCTTTTCTTAAAAATTGAAACCCACTCATCAGCGTTGAATTTTTCAGGCTTAAATTTATCAATCAAATGGCGGTATTCAATATTCCTGCCGTATTCCTTATCGTGAAAGGAATTACTTTTTGTGCCTTTCTTATACATTTGCCTCGGATACCATTCCGACTCACAGGAGGGAACTGAATAAACGCCCCAGTGAATAAAAATGCCAAAACGCTTTTCACGGTACCATGATGGCACCTTAAAATCAGTTAGGCTTTCCCATGTGTCTTTGAAAGGTCCTTTTTCAATAACCTCGTCAATTTGAGATAAATACTTTTGAATTTCCTGCATACAAAATCTCCTTATCAATGGATATTGACAGTATTACAATTAAATTGTACAATAGTTTTGCAAAAATTTATTGCGAAAATCTATCAAATAATTTAGAAATTCTATCACAAAGGAACAGGCAATTATGAAATGCAATGAAACAGGTGTTTTGAAAAAATCCGAGGTATATTTTTCATCACCATCTCAAACAGCAAAAAAGATTTATTTTTATCCTATAAGTGCGGGGCATTTCTTTTGTGTTGACGGTTATCATTTAGTGCGAAAAAATTACAACAGCCTTTTGATAACTCATATCCTTGACGGCAGCTTTACATATATCAAGGACGGAAAACACACAACTGCACGCAAGGGTGACACAGTTATACTTGACTGCTATAAGCCCCACGAATACTATACAAACGACAGCTTTGAGTCAATTTGGATTCATATTGCGGGTGCAAATTCCTACGAGTTGTTTGAGGAAATTGAGAGAAGCGAGGGAAATCTCATCAAATGCAAGGATATTCAGCATTTAAGAAAACTGCTCTTTCGTATTTTTGACGGTATGAAAGGCGATTATCCGACAACGGAATTGAGTGTTTCTCTTGATATTTACAAAATTTTCACAGAGCTGTTGAACCCGCAAAGTACAAAAAGCAAGGGCGAAAACAGCTATGAAGACAGTATTCAAATCGTTAAAGAATATATAGCCGAAAACCTTAATGAAAGCCTAACGGTAGGCGCTCTTGCCGAAACTATTAATATGAGTTCATCCCATTTCTCAAGAGTATTTAAGCAGCAAACAGGCTTTTCACCGTACGACTATATTCTAATCTCCCGTCTTAATCGCGCGAAGTATCTTCTTCAGGTAACGGATATGACCGTGTCTGCAATAGCTTACGAAATCGGCTTTAACAGCGAGTCAAATTTCATATATTTTTTCACGGAAAACGAGGGTATTTCACCCGGTAAATTTAGAAAACTGAAATTCTAAACAATAAAGCCCTGACGATAATTTTGTCAGGGCTAAAATTATACCTTTACCTCTCTTGCACTTATGAGATTTAACTCGTTTGAATAAAGCGGTATGTCAATCCCGTTATACACATTTGAAATGCCAAGTTTAGTTTTAGGTGCGGTGCGGATAATGAGCATTTGATTGTTGTTGATATATTGCTTGTAATCACGCATGTGCATAACAAATTTTCGGTCAATGTTAAAATAATCGTTGATAAGCGTTTTACCACTGAACACCTGCAAATTAAGACCGTAAAAGCTGAATTCGAGTACCACATCAAAACGGTTTTCAAGTATATTTTTCGGCAGCTTTAGTTCGTAATAACCGCGTTTGCCTGTTGAATAAAGAAAATAATTATACGGTAATTTTTGCTTGCCTGTTTTTGTGAGAATGATTTCATTTTTCAGGTCGGTATCGGATATCTGCTCGCAAATAATTTTACCGTTATCGCAGTAAACGGTACCGTCAAGAAAATATGCCCTGCCGTTTATAAAATGAAAACGCTTTGCCTTTTCGTATGGGATAACAATAATCGTTACATCATCAATAACTGTTCCTGCTTCGCTGAAATCAAGGGGGATTTCTTTTCCGTCAACGGAGCATTTAGGTGTTATACCCTCACATTCGGCAAAGTAGCAAACCGTCTTGCCGTCAATTTCTGTTTTAGCAACAGGCTGTGCAAGGATATAATCAAAATCCACCGAGCCGAGAGTTATGTTAAAGGGATAGAAAAGCATTGTGCCGGCTTTAACGTCAATGCTCGGCAGATTAACTGTTCTGTCATTGATTGTAAATGTAACATTAACATCCTTGAAATCCTTATATTTCAAGCCCTTTTCGTATGTAGAGGCAAAGAAATAACCACTTGCCTGCTCGTCTGCCCGTATTGAACATTTTAGGAATGAAATATCCGCAGGGTTACTGCTTTTCCACTTTGGAAAATACGCCTGCTTTGTGCAAATTTCATTATCAAAGCTGCTTATAAACAGGTGCATAAGACGAAGCCTGTCGCCGTGAGGACGGCAAACACCGTAACGGCTGATAGGCGCCTGAAAATCATAGTCGATAATCGGATAATTATTAGGATAACCTGTTAATCGGTTTTCCTGCATAAGTCTGTCGTTAGGGTTTGCACCGCCGCAAAACATATAATAGCCAAGCCAGTTCACACCGCTTGCAAATTTTGCGAATCCGACACCGTAGCCGTCCTTTTCGCTGATATACGGTCTGCGGTGCTGGGTTACCTGATTGCCCGGTCCTGTTTCGCAGGAGGCATAGGGCACATCATCATAAATGCCCCTTATCTCTGCATTACTTTTGAACAAATCACCGCCGATTTCACCCTCTGTTTTTGCAGGAGTTATGGCAAAGCGGTTGTTAGGCTTAAGTGCCGTTTTGCCCATCATCCACGGTGCATCGGGATAACCGCCCATTGTGGGCAGAAAATCGTTATCCGGCTTGCCCGAGGGCCAGGCGGTCATTGTGAAAAACGGCGTCCTAAATCCGATTTCTTCTGCGATTTTGCGGAGAGTTCTTATATGCTCCGTGGAGCCGGTGTATTCATTTTCAATTTGAATACCGATAACCGTTTCGCCGTCAAGATACGGCTTAACCTCCTTGTATAACCCTTGCCAAAAATCCTTAACCTCGGTAAGATATTTCGGATTGTCGCACCTTTTCTTTGTCATTTTGTTTATGCGCTTTGGAAAGCCACCACGTATAACCTCGCCGTGACACCAGGGACCTATACGCAGAATACAGGGCATATCAATATCTCTGCAAATTGAAAGGAATGCAGAAATATCCTTGTTTCCCGAAAAGTCAAACTGTCCTTTTATTTCCTCGTGATAGTTCCAAAAAACGTAAGTTGAAACGGTGTTTATTCCGCACTCACGCATTTTGAGAAGCGTTTCTCTCCAACGCTCGATCGGCAGTCTTGAAAAATGCATTTCACCTGCAATAACGGTAAAAGGCTTGCCGTTCTTTGTAAAATACTGTGTGTTTGCACCGTAAGGACTTTCGATATTTGAATAATTAAAATTTCCTGCTTTAACCTCTCTCGGTTTTGCATTGATACTAATTTCCATTTATTCTACCGCCTGTGTTTTTGTTTCGATTACTGATTTAATTTCGGTGTGATTATTGAGTTCATCAAGTACAAACTGATTGTTGTTTTCGTTAGCAAAAGCAATGATTTGCGTTAATTCTGTTATATCGTCATCGGATAACTCGTTGTTTTTGTAGTTTTGAACAACCGCTCTTATCTTCAATGCACGGATATAATCGGCGTGCTTCTTCTCCGAAAGGTCATAGAATATAATCGGAATAACACAGATAACAGAAGAAATTATACCAAGCCAAGTAACGCTCTTGAATGTTCCGTACATAATATCGGGATTTTTGAGAGCAGTATCAATGTTATCTCCGAAGCCGACACCGCCGAAGCTCATAAACAGAGGCATAAGCGCACTTGTGAAAAGTCCGCAGAAGGTCATAACAAAGGCGTTGCAGTTTTGCCAAAAGCCCTCAAGTCGCTTGCCTGTTTTCCATTGCTGATAGTCAAGAACATCGGGAACCATAATCGTTGCAATATAGCTAAGTCCGTTAAAGAGATTTTGGAAGAAAATTGCAACAAGCATAAGATATGGACTCTTAAGAGTGAACAACTGCATAAATGCCATAACCGTAAAGCCGACGGTAGAAATGAGCATTACGTTACGTTTGCCCAGCTTCTTTATCATAAACGGACCTACAAGCATACCGGGAACAAGTGCATTGTTAAGCACCATATTACATACGGTCAGTGCAAATGCACCGCTTTGACCGCCGATTGCATAGTTACAAATCCAAAGGTACATATTGATGTTGCCTCTGATACCGACAACGATATTGAAAATTGTAATAATCCAAAAATATTTGTTTGTAAATAACTGCTTTGCACCCTCGCTAAACTTAACCTTTGCAACAAATTCCTTGTGAACAACGGTTCTTTCCTCCGTGCCGAAATATGCAAAGAAAACAAATGCAATACCGCCTATACCGCAAACAGGGAATGCCCAGCGGTAAAGCTCAATATTATTCATCGGGTTTTCGCTGCTTGCAAAGACAATACCTGCAACGAGAGGAATAACGATATTTACAACCGATGACGGAATGTTTGAAATCAAGCCCTTAAACGCACCGATATTTGCACGCTCTTGTGATACAGGGGAGATAGTCTGTTCAATTCCCACAAGGCATTGCGACAAAAGAGTAAAGAAAAATGTGCCTACCTGAATAAGCAAAAACATAACAAGGCTTGCAAGAGAAACCTCAATATGCGAAGCCGCAACCGCAAAAATCGGGATTGACGGAATATCAAATGAGAACAGAATATTGCCTACCCACGCTTCCGGTATAAACGGAATGAATGTAAAGCAAATAACGGTGAGAATAGATGTCCACGGCAAAAACGGCTTGAACTTGCCTTTCTTTGAATTTGAATTATCTATCATCATAGACAGAATCGGTGCACGCACAAGACCGAAAATTGACGCAACAATTCCCGCAATGAAGATAAATCCGGTTGAAACCTTGAAATAGCTAATCATCATCGGGATATTAATGGCAATACCTGTCCAGCTGATGATAACGCTGAGCCAAGAAATCGAACCGCTGCCGAGTGCCATATTAAGAAATTCCTTGTAATTTACATAATACCCCTCGGGCGGAGTTTTCCAATGCTTTTTCAGAGTTGCAACACCTGTTTTAATTTTTGAGCCTAAGCCTTCCTTTTGTTCCATAAAACTACCTCTTGTTTCAGTTATACAATCATTATAATTCCTTTTTGATAAAAATGATTAAGAAAAAATGCTATATTATTTAGAAATACTGCTTTTTTTGTGATTGTTTTTCTAAACTATCGGGATGAATTTCTAAATACATACCTTTTAATCGGTGATATAATAAAAGCACAATATCCAAAAGGAGTGCTTTTATGAAAACACCTTTAAAGTTTAACTATGATTATTCCGAGTGTATGGTAATGAAATTAGGCATGGCTATTCCCGATAAGGAAAATTCGGAAAAAAGCAAGGTGTTTCTTACCTTTGAGGAAGCACTTGAATACATTAAAAAGATTGATAATATCACGCAGGGTATTACAAAAATATACTATCTTGTAGGCTGGCAGTATCTCGGTCACGATGATAAATATCCTGATTTCTTTGAGGTCAACGAAGCGCTGAAAAGAAAAGAGGACGAAACTGCTTGGGATAGCTTCAAATGGCTTTCAGATGAAGCGAAAAAATATCATTCCGTAATTAGCGTTCACATTAATTTTAATGATGCTTATGATAATGCACCGTCCTTTGATGATTTCGTTAAAGCAGGTGCTTTGATAAGAAAAAAGAACGGCAAGCCTAATCCTATTGAAAAATACAACGGCAGAAAATGCTACAAAACCTGTCACAAGGGATATTATGAGTCAGGGCTTTTCAAAAGACAGTTTGACTGCTTTGTTGAAACATTTCCTTTTATTGCCGAAGCAGGAACAATTCATGTGGATAATTTTCAGTGCTACAAAAATTATGCACCCTGTGTCAGCATTAAGGAAATGCAAAACGCAAGGCGCAAAATGATTGAATATGTTAAGTCAAAGGGTATAGATATTACATCGGAATTTACGTACAAGGAAAGCGAAAGCCTGCCCAATAAACCTATATTCGGTTTGCCCCGTGACCATTTTAAATCTTCTCCTATGGACACAGTTGGACTTATTCCTATGAGTTGGTGGTGCTACCGAATGACCGACAAGGAATTGCTTGAAACATCACCTAAAATTTACTGCCAAGGCACATTCAGGGAAAAAACGCTTAACAATATTTTCTATGGCAATATGCACGGCGAGGATATTATTAAAAAGGATAACGCCGACTGGGTAAATGATTTTATTTATTCCTTTGCAACATATCAGGTGCCCGGTCATTATCTTAATTCGCTGAAAAGAGTAGCAATTAAAGGACAGGGAAATAACAAATTCTGCGAATTTTCAAACGGTGTTGTTTCTTATGCAAAGGGCAAAAAAATAACCAAAAACGGAAAAATCATCAAGGACGGTGACACTCTGTTTCTCCCATTTGTCCACGAGGAAAGCACCTACATTGCATACAGCAAAAACGGTGATTGCCGTGATTGGGATATTTTTGAAGAGAATAAAACAATGGCAGAGATTTACCGAATATCCGAAAACGGCAATGAATATATAAGGGATATTCCCATCAAAAACAACAGGCTTCACATAAATCTACCAGAGAAGATTGAGTATATAATCACATTAAAATAATGAATCGGGAATCGCAAAATTAATGCGATTCCCGAATTTTTATATAACAAATTCTATTTTGTTGTCAAGTGCGGTAAATTCGGTTAATGATTTATCATCAAAATCAACTTTTATTTCATATCCGTTATCTTTTCTTGAAACGAAAATATCTGCCGATTTTCCGCAAAGCATAATATTTTCAACCGACATTTCATTCCACTCGTCAGGAAGATTCGGCTTGAGAGTAAAGCTGTTAAAGCCTGTTGGTCTGTAACCCAAAATACCTTCGGTGAATATACGCAGATAAAGTCCGCTTTCTGCCGATAATTGAGCCTGATTGCCCTCCGGAAAGGCTTCGACAGGATACGGAATATGCTCGCCCAAAAGTCTTGCAGATGTGAATGTTTTAAGCAATTTAACCGCTTCATTTTGATGCCCTGAACAGAACATACCTCTTAAAGCGTAAAGCGTTGCTCTGTCCCAATATGTTTTCTCGCCGCTTCGTGTGACAATTCCGCCGTTTTTGAACAGCTTGTCGGAAAGCAGAGCGGACACCGTTTCATTACTTCTGTCATCAATTCCCATAGCAAGCGGAATAGCAATCCAAGCACGGAGGTTTTTCTCCTCCTCGCAATACATATAGGTATCAAAGCCCTCAACATTTTTGCCAAAATATTTTTCAATAGCTTTTCTTAAATCCTTTGCAATGGCAAGCAATTCATCTGCTCGCTCATTGTTGCCGAACTCTCTTTCAAGATATGAAACGCTGATGAGTGCATCGTATGTAAGAGAAGATGTGCAAAGGTTATATGTTCCGCTTTCAAACCTGTTTTCAAGCTCGTCGGAATCACTTCTTACAACACCGTTTTCGCCGATTTGAGAAATAGTATAGTCAATACATTTTCTTATTGAATTGATATACTTTTCAGCCGTTTGTTTACTGCCGTTTGTCAGCAGATAACGGGAACAGCCGTAGGCGTACATTGCACTGTCGCCTCGGTCATTTACACCGTGCCAAATGCCGTCGCCCTCGGCAATAATGCTTGTTATCAGTGCCTTATCGGACGATATGTATTTTTGGTACATATCGTATGTATTAAGTGCCTGCTCTCTGCCTGTTTCATAGCCGAGATAAGCATAAAGCGGATTTACATATTCGCACTCGTCATTTGTCCAGATTGCCGCATAGTAATATCCACCACCGGGAGAATGCATAAGCCCCGCCTTTGTTTTGAAAATGCTTTCACAGGCACGAATTTTTGTATAAAACGCCATTGTGTTTATTTTTTCATCAGGTGTTTTGATAACCGTTATTTTTGAAATTTCGTCAACAAATGCTTCTCTCAAGGACAATTCCTTTTCAAAATCAACGGTAAAGCTTTCGTTGTAATCACAGGCACAATATCCTGCAAAAATAGCATCTGAAGAATGAGGCTCAACATACATATCGGTGCTTGTACTGCATTGAGTGAAAAATCTGTATCTTCGTCTGTCAACGCCGTGATAAGCCTTGGTTATATGTTCCTTGTCGTTGCATTTAAGATTAAAGCTAACTGTTTTATCCGATTTGTTGATAAGTTCAACTCTTTCAATGCAAGCCTTACACTCTCTTGCAGAAAAGATTGAACGGTGAATTTCAACATTACCTGCTTTGCTGTAAATATGCAGTATTCCGTCAAAGACAAATTTTGTTGCTTTTTCATTGACAGTATGACCGTCAACGACAACTGAATATCCGTTAAAATTACGGTCAAGCGAACTGCCTGTTAAATTAGGATAAAGTCTTAAAGTAGGGAAGGTTGTATGACGCATCAGTCTTAAATTGCCGTTACTGTCCGCACCGTAGCTGATGATTGAAGCGCAGTAAAAGCCTGCGGTTTCAATATGGTTTGCATATTCCTCTCCCTGCTTAACATCAAAGCAGATTTTGTTATTTTTCAAATAGTGCTTTTCTTTTGTGAACGGTGTGTTGAGCCTTGCCCATTTTGCGAAATAGGGTATTCGCATTCTCGGTATTTGAATTGATAATGACATATTTTCTGTTTCCTTTACATTATTTACTGATTATACAGCCTTTTTTGAGAATTATATTTGCATATTGCTTTTCCTCGCCTGTTGCAATTATTGCGTAAGCTTTTTTTGCCCTGTCGTAATATGCAAAGCGTTCTTCAAATGAAATTTTAGCATTCGGTTCATATCTTTTCAGTATTTTTTCATATTCGTTCCAAATACTTGTATCTGCGGTATCACCGTCACATTTTTGCATAAGGACAAAATTGTTTGAATCATACTGATCAAGCGGGAGCAGATTAAGAACTGCGTCCAGCATATCGCAGGCAGATATACCGTCTGCTCTTATCAAAATATTTGCATTTACCGCAGCGGGAAAATTACCGTCTGCTATAACTATTTCATCTCCGTGTCCCATTTCGCAAAGTACCTTCAGCAAATCGGGAGAGATTATTTTCGAAATGTTTTTAAGCATTTTGTTATCCTTTCAAAATCTATTTGTTTTTCTTTGCTTTGCGCTCTGCTCTCAGTTTAGCTGCATAAGCCTCTTTTTCTGCCTTTTCTCTTTTTTCAGCCTCTTCTCTTTCAGCTCTTTGAGCCTCGGCACGCAGCTTTGAATCCTCATAATTCGCCTTTATTTCATCGTATCTGCGGTAGTTTTCATGTTGAATTAAAAGCTTTTTAGCATCAATATACGGCTTTGCCGCACGGTTATAGACAGAATACTGTGCCGTAAATTCTTTAATTTTCTTTTGAACGGCATACCGTATACGGCGGTTACTATTGAATACTGCAAGGGTGTGCAGGCATCCTGATAATTATAAAGCCATGCAAGTATTGTGCCAAACGAGGATTCAAGAAATCCTATCCAACTTGCACAGGAAATTATCCAAAAATATTTGTTTTTCGCAACTGCACGCAAAGCGTCCATAAAGCCTATTTTGATTACATGGGTTTTTGCTTCAATAACCTTTTCCTCGGTATTTACGTGAATAAGTATTGTAAGGAGCAAACCGACGAGAAGAATAGGAGGAAAAACAACGCGATAGATTTTCATATCATATATTGTGTTCTCGCCGGTTATTGCCCTTGCCAAAAGAGGCATTATAAAGCCTATGATTGTCGGTGCGAGAGAGTCAGTTACGGCGGTAACAGAACAAACATCGCTGCGTTCATAGGTGTTTGGGGACAAAACATTTATGATATTTGTATAGGAATCAAACATAAATGTATAGAAAAACTGAAATCATATATTAAATATCAAAACAGTAAAGCATTTCCAAAAAAGCGTCATTTTGTCATAGGGCATCCAAGTGAAGCCTAATGCAAGAATAACGGTCGGAATTGCCATTGTGAATATGTAGGGTCTAAATCTGCCCTTGCCGTTTTTTGCACTGTCAACCATTTTCGCCCTTACCGCAGTCAGCGGAAAACTTGCAATTATACTGATTATGTAAATAAGGTATAACGGCTGAGGCGGTATGCCTATTGTATTTCCGATAAGTGTATTACCAACACTCAAAAGCATCATTTGAACGGCATAGCATATAAACTTTACACCCATTCCGCCGAATGCCAAGGAGGCTATTTCCTTAAAAGGCATATATCTCCCAAGAGGAGGCTTGCTCCAATACAGCTTTAATTTTTCAACATTTTCGGTTACAAGTTTTTTCACATTTACCATATATTACCCCTCTTTTAGTTAGTTCTGCTGAACAACTTCATTAAGTGCTTTTGATTTTTTATCAAGTCTGCTTTGCTTTGAATTTTTATTGTAGTCAAGCTGCTGATAGTAATATTTGTAATTCAGCTCCTGACTTCTGCCGTCAACATAAATACGGTTGGAAAGTGTCTCACGCAGAAGCCTGTCGTAAGCCGCACCCTGTTCTTCACTCATAGAATTACTTAATGATGACTGCAACATTTCCCCATATGGAGTTAAATCAAGCAAGTTGTCATACGCATTTTTAAGCTCCTTTACGGCTTTGTTAACCTGCTTTTGAGTGTATGTGTTTTCGCTGCTGATAACCCTTGCCTTTTCAATAGCGTGATTAAATTGCATATAGCCGTATTCGTTATAAATATGCTCTTTTTCCAAGGAAAGAGAATTTACAAGAGTTTCAAGCTCATCATAAGAAGCATTTGTTTTTTCTTTTACGAAAGGTGCAAATTCGCCGTGCTTTGATACAGTTAAAGGTTTATCCGAATTATCAAGCAATACGGAAAAATCAAGTATTCCGTTGTGCTTGAATGTTAAAGTAAGCGTACCAGTGCTTTCGTCCCATTCCTCCGTATAAGAATACGGGCGGTTTTGGCAGCCTTTCCCGTCTGTTGAATTTTTGAGCACAAGCTGAGGCTTTGAGGAATTATATGTACCCTTAACCGTAACAACAGTTGTTCTTTGCTGTGTATCGTCCACACCAACAGGGTTGCCGTTTTCGTCAAGCACAAGATATTCCTTTGCAAAATTGTACCAACGGTTATTTTGCATATACTCATTGTCAATTTCTCCAACCATCTGCTTTTTATCTGTTCGATAGTTTGAAATATAAAAATCAACAGAGTCTTGATTTTCGGTAATAATTGCGCAGGTATGCTCGTCGGCACTTATTGAAATCTCATCGGCAGAGGAAATAATCGGCTCAAAGCTACCTTTTTTCACACATCGCCTGTTTTCAACATTATGAATGAAATACCACTGATTTGAAATACGCCTTAAATATGTGTCGCTGTAAATATCTAAATAGTATTCATCATAAACCGATTGCGGTTCGTTTTTATCAATCAGGGTTATATTGTTTTCGTTGAATATCTCAATTTCGTCGTTTCTCAAATTTGACGGTAAAAGCGGAATAATACCGTATTTTCCTGTGCAGGGATAAAGGTTTGAATCCTCGTTATAGTTAAAATCGGGATAATTTTCGTACCCGAGAACCGCAACAGGTGTTTCGTCCAAAACCTCCTGCCTTGACGGAATAGAGATTTCACCGCTTATCACTCTGTCTAACAACGGTGAAATGCCGTATTCAAAGCCTCCGAGTCTTTTGCCGTTGCAGGAGGTTGAAAAATTAGGAGCCTCTGCCTTAAAGCAGGTTCCGCCTGCGGACATAACAAGCATCATAGATTGAACATACATATTTTCGGGGAAGTTGATAATCATATCCCATTCGTTATCAACAAGCTCGTCATATTCACCAAACAGAGATTTTTTATCTCCGTCTACCTGCCAATGCCACCAATCCGAAGCAACGCCCCAGTTGCCCACCAAGCCCGCAAGCCACAATCCCTGCATACAGGAATAGGTTGAAGGCTTACCGTAGGACTCCTTGTTCATAAGGCAGATATATTTGCTGTTTTCCTTAAAAGCGGAATAGAAGGCTTCATTTGTTTCAAACCATTCCAAAATCATACCGCTGTCATAATTCATATTTGTATCTGTCCAGAAAAAGTAGCCGCCGTACTTTGCACAAAGTCTTATACAGTCAATAATATACTGTGAATTATTACTGTCAGCCTCTCCTCGCCAGCAAACAGAATTGTAAAGCTCCGCCGCATTCAAGCCGTAAAAATATTTGTGCTTTTGTGCAAACTCCTTTTCAAGATACGCAATTGGCAATCGTTCCTCGGGAGCAATTTCGCCGTTAACATTTTGTATTGCATAAGGAATTTGATTGTCCTCACATATTTGAGCCGTTTCAATAAGCATACTAAGTGCCGAATCACATTCCGGCAATAATGTATGTCCCGGAATAATAAGCAAAACGGTGTACGGCTTTTGATTATCGGGGATTGACGACCACAAATCAAGCACAGGCTCGTCACCGTAATAGTTAAGTAAATTCAAAGGATTTTTGTTGTCAATCACACGTTTTGGCTCTGCCTTTGTACTTAAATCAACAGGAGTAAAATACTCTGTTAAAATTTCTCTTTGCTCAAAGGATAACGCCTTTTCTTCCTTTGGAAACTGAATGTTTTTGCATATTTCAACCGTTCCTATCACAAGAGCAATCACGCATATTAACGCAATCCCTGCAATAAGAAGCTTCTTTATTCTTTTTTTCATACTGTTCTCCTTGCTTGAAATGAATCGTAATATTTCATTGGGCTAAGGTAATAAAGCAAAAAATAAATACTTTTTCAATTTTCGGGGATAAATTTTATTTATATATTCCTCCATTGAAATGCCAAACTCATACGGCTTTGAAATTTCGTACTTTTTAACGAGAATGCAAAACTCATCAAAAGCCGATTTTTTACGGCTGTAATTCATATTTTTTTCATTCATTATTGAATAAAGAATGTTAATTTTTATTTCCTCAAGATAGCCCTTTATACTGTCTTCCTTTACACTGGAAATTGCGTTATTTATCAGAGCAAGATATTTGTCGTTATTTTCCTTTGATAAATAATCGTTTTTATGGTCAGGCACCTCATCATAAAGGTCAAGGTCCTTGCCCTTTGCTTTCAGCTCGCTATTCATATAATCCATATATTCTGCAACATAAGGTGCGGCCTCTTTATATGTAACACGGATATATTTCTTCATTAGTCAGGCAAAGCTGTGCCGGTTCCTTTTTCTTGTTATAGACAAAATATTCCGGATGACTTTTTTGATACACATTTGGGTCAACAAAGGTGAACACATCGTGGCACCAAGTACCCCAAAGGTCGTTAATTTCAATATCGTTTTCAACTGCACCGTTATTTTTCAGCTTTTTGTACCAGCCGTTTTGCGAAACCTCATACTGAAAAACCTTTCGCCAAGCGAAATCGGGATTACTGACATACTCAAAGGGTTCAAGATAAATTGTGGGGAAATACGGAATGTAGTCATAGTCATCACGGACAAACATACATTCAAGCTTATCCTCTAAAAAGCCGTAAATACCGTTAGAAACAAATCGGTCATCATTTGTAAGAATAAATATTCCGTCACGGTCTGCTTTAATCAAATATCCGTCATCCTCGATTTTTGAGCAGTCAAGCCTTAACGCCCTACTCGTATGACCTATGCTGATAAATTTATCTGATTTAAGCTCGCTTTCTCTAATAACCTCAAACATATTTTCACTGCCGATTATTCTGTTGAGATAAGAAGAAAGTGTTTTTGCACCTGTCAAGACAACATTGTCGGCAATGTCAGGTACAATAATTTTATATTCACTTTTTGAATTTAAGGCAAAACATAATTTTTTCTCTGAATTTTCAGCAAAATACTTTCTTGTATTATCTTCGTTATAATCGTAAATATGTTTCTTTATACTAAGCATTTTGTATCTCCGTAACAGTTTTTTTGTAAATATAAAACCATAGGGTAACGATAAAAATTAAAATTCTGTTTTTTTCATAATTTGCTTTGCTGTATTTACAACATCGCTTGTTTCAGGCATTGGATATTCCTTATAATCCCTAAGCCATTTTAGCTCAAATTCGTTAAGCTCTTTTCCGAATTTATATGAGCGGTATTTCATTCTGCCGGCATATCCGTCACCTTTTCTTATAAAGAAAATTCGTTTATGCTCAAGGCAGTATATAGCCTTTTCGTAGAATTTACTCCAACGAGCATAATAATATTCCTTAATAAGTCCGCTCCATTCACGCCAGGCGTAATCATAAAGAGCGTATGTTGTACCGTTTATGTCGCCCCATTGGGTGAGCAGGGTTCTTGCGTTCAGGTCAAAATATTTTCTTTCCTGCTCATCTGTTGCAAGTGCGTGAGCGTCATTTATCCAGCGGTAAAAGCAGAATTCCTTTCTGTGAGATAACAGATTATCCATATCATCAAGAAGGTCAAGCTGTTCCTTGGCAATTTTTTTGACTGATGAAATATCTTTTTTCTTGTAGGCTTTTGCAAAATCAAGCTGATTATTATAAAAGCGATTGCTCATTGCCTGCCTTACAAGGTCGCACAGGTCGTACTGATAGGCGTCGGAGCTTTCAAAATCATTGCTTACTGACAAAAACAATTCAACTGCGTTTTCAAGTTTATCAGTATTGTAATATGGCTTCACAACACAACAGGGACCTGTTTTAACAGGTATCATCTGCGGTCTTGCCGCAACTGCGGAGCCTACCTCATTTTCTTCATAGCCGTCACTTTTATAGCAGGTTTCAAGGAGAATATTCCAAGCCTTTCTAAGCGTTTCATCGTATTTTCCGTAACGGCGGAGAATATAGTTGTCAAGCCATTTGTCAAGGTCGATTTCACTTGAGGAGGTCAGCAGTTCAAACTGTAAATCATACACAACCGGGTTTTGCTCAATACCCTCCATAAACATGCCCGTGCCTACAACATTTGCACCGTTATCTTTAAGAATCTTATAAATGTTTTTACTGTGCTTTTTCAGCTTGCCCTGCATGGAATTTTTACCGCCGAAATTATGGAGCATACCGGACACAACAGGATAACCCCAGCAGTTCTTATTATTTGGTGTTTTTTCACTGTTTAAGTCCAAAATCAGCAGTCTGTCCTTAGGTACGGCACGAACAATACCCTCACGCATTGTCCACGCCTGCATAACCCAAACGGAGCTTTTGTCAAAGCTTTCATAAAGATGATTGATTGCCCTGCCTACTTCGTTAAGATATTGCGTTGTTTTCTTGGGCGGCGTGCCCTCGTGAAAGGGGTCGCAGGCAATGAAATGATGATTGCCGAAAAGTCTGTCCGTTGTTTGCAGATAGACCGTGCCAAATTTTTGAAACAACGGGTCAAGAGGGTCAAGCTGTGCAGTTTTGGGATAACCGCACCATCCTCGTTGCATTAGTATTTTTGCTTTAGGAATTTTCTTTTTAAGCAGTACGGGAACGTGTCCCGAAAAGCCCTGCTGAATAGGGTACATACCTAATTCTATGTATCTGCTTAAAATTCTTCTTCCAAGCTCCAAACGCTCATAAACATATTTTTCGTCCTTTGGCGGAAGATAGCCCTCAATATTTGTCATCAACTGCCACGCCCAGAATGACGGACCGGATATAGTGCTTAATGCTTCCTCCTTGGTAAAGCCGAATTGAAGCAAGGTTTCGTACCAAACAGCCTCTGTACCAACTACCGCAAGGGGCATATTAATACCGTTCATTGCCATAAAGTCAATTTCCTTTTCCCAGCGGTCAAAATCCCACCAACACATTGAATAATCAAGGGTGCAGTAGTTCATATATACACGGTATTTCTGCTCAATAGTCTTTGAAAATTCACCCTCAAACATAATAAGATGGTCAATATTTATCTGTGTATTTGCACACCATGAAAGCTGAACATTGCAGTATTTTTTAAGATATTCATATATACCGTGAAAGGCGGAAATATAGTTGTTCGCTTTAACATACAGTTTGCCGTTTTCGGCTGTTATTACATAATAATCCTTTTCTCTGCTTTCAAAGGAAACGATAATATCATTTTTGAATTTGTGTAAATTTCTTTCTAAAAAACCTGTAACAATTTTATCCATAAAATCACCTAATAAAATAGCTAATAAATATATATATCTTTTATATACGACTGCAATCTGCATTGATTAATTTGCACTGTAATCTCTTGGCAGTTATTAATAGCTTTTTTGAGAATACAGATTTTTTTGAATCCGACTGCCGTTCCTGTGTAAACAGTTTTACCATTTGCAATTATTGAAAACTCCTCTATTCTTTGGCTTTTTGTTATATCTTCCGAAAGTACAATTGTTTTAACTGTTTGCGGTTTTATTTTAACAATAAAGTCGTTTTGTTCTTGTGTTATGCCGATAATTTCAGCTTTGCTCTTGAAACGGCTTTCAATTCTTTTTCTTGTTTTAACAAGCCTTTTTATGAATTTTTCGGGCAGCTCGCCTTTATCATTCGGCGGAACATTAACGAGGAGTGTTGCGTTTGCACCAACGGAATTGTAATAGCATTTTTCAAGATTTTTTACGTTTCTTGTAAAGAACATTTCAAAAAGCGGGCGCCAGAACCAACCAAAATATGTAACAGGTATATTCATTTCCGCCGGATACCAACAAAGCTCTTCATCCAAAAGCTGTTCACGCTCTCCGAGAGATTTATCGGTAAAACTCGGTGCTTTAAGCATAACCGTAGCACCCTCTTTTTGCTGTGATATTTGGGCAATTTTCAAGTTATCCTGCAATTTTTTCGGTACAACGCTGAATTCCGATTTTCTCGGTTTTCCCGCCTCATTGCCTATCCAACGAACATCGGGACCGCAATTTGTGATGACGGCATTGGGCTGTAAACGGCGGATAATTTCAAAATATCTGTTCCAATCATAATTTTGCTTTTTTCCGTTTTCGTCCTCACCGCAGGCTCCGTCAAACCAAAAACAGAAAATGTCGCCGTAGTTTGTGCAAAGCTCCGTTAGCTGATTGCAGAAAAATCATTGTATGCTTCTGTTCCGTAGGTGCTTTCGTGTCTGTCCCACGGAGATAAATAGATGCCGAATTTAAGTCCGTATTTTTTGCAGGAATCGGCAAGCTGCTTTACCAAATCTCCGTTACCGTTTCTGTATCCTGTTGCAGAAATTGTATAATCTGTATATTTGCTTGGAAACAGGCAAAAACCGTCGTGGTGCTTTGCAGTTAAAATTACACCTGTACTGCCTGTGCTTTTTAACTGCTTTGCCCATTTATCTGTGTCTATATCCGTGAGTGTGAATACTTCGGGATTAACCTTTCCGCTGCCCCATTCCTTTTTTGTAAAGGTGTTCAAGCCGAAATGAACGAAATTATAGTAACCTAAATTTTGAAAATCTATTTGTCTTTGCTCGGGAACAACGGCAGTAATGCGTTTTAGAAATTCCGTATCGTATATTTTTTCTTTTTCCATTTTTGCTCCAAGGCTATAATTGTAAAACGCTATTCCACTTCTATTTTGAAGCAAATAGGCATTGTTGAATGGATTTTCTTTGTCTTAATTTTAAGACATTTTTTGTCCTGTGAAAATGTTACCTTTTCATTACTGCCAAGAATGGAAATATTTTTTATAACGCAGTGAAACATATCCATACTGTCGGCAAGGGATTTTATCTTAAATTCGCTTTTGCCGTTTGGTTTAAGTGCAAAGGCATATACCACACCTGTTTTGCAGGTAAAGCGGTAATCGTTTTTTGTATAGCTTAATCTTTCGTTAAAGGAGCCTGCCTTTTGCTTTTTGCCCTCGCCGAAAACCTTGTATGGTTGTGTGCCCCAAATAGCCTCGGCGTTTGCTTTTGTAAATTTACCAAGTTCGCTCAAAATGTGCTTTTCCTCGTCACAAATTGAGCCGTCTGCCTTTGGACCGATATTCAGCACAAAGCAACCGTTTTTAGAAACAACATCAAGCAGATTGCAGGCAATAATCTCAGGAGTTTTGAAACGGTTTGTTGTGCAATAGCTCCAAGAGTTATACGCCGTTGAGGTTTCACCCTGCCATATGTACGGGCTGACATTTTCAAGCTGTCCACGCTCACGGTCAAAAACTGCACAGTTATACATTATTGCGTCGGATTTGTAGTAAACGCATACCTCCTTGCCCCATTCAACAGAGCGGTTGTAATAGTAGGCAAGGAATTTTTTCATATACGGGCGGAATGCCTTGTATGACACCCACCAATCCAAAAAGAGAGAGGACGGC
The DNA here is from genome assembly GCA_964535085.1 of uncultured Bacteroides sp. Taxonomy (GTDB): domain Bacteria; phylum Bacillota; class Clostridia; order Oscillospirales; family Acutalibacteraceae; genus Eubacterium_R. The sequence continues at coordinate 27,925 of CAZHSE010000009.1, read as the reverse complement.
TGATATTTGTCAATAAGCTCGCAGGAGGACACAAGCCAGTCCTTTAACCACTTTTCGGTAGGCTCAATTCCATGCTCCTGCTTTAATAAAGTGAAAAGATTGTTTGCCTTGTGTACATTTTCACATTCGCCGTAAAGCTCTCTGTATTTATCGTCCTGTGTTTCGTTTTCATAGCCGATTGTTTTACCGCCGTTTATGAACCAAAAATGCTCGGCTCTGTGTGATGAGGTTGAAAAAACAATATCATTATTCTCACAGGCGGTTTTGTATTCGGCGATAAAATCTCTTTTAACCGGAAGCTTAGGTGTTGTCCATTCGGACAATTCGCTGTCGTACAATTTTATACCGTCATGATGCTCTGCAACAGGCATAATAAATCTTGCACCACAGTCCTTAACCGCTTTCACAATATCGTTAGCATCAAAATTTTCAGCCTTGAACATAGGAATAAAATCACGGTAATTAAAGTCTTTGCCGTACTTTTTTCTGTGATGCCAATAGACGGGATTGCCCTTGTAGTACATCAGTCTCGGGTACCATTCGCTGAAATATTCAGGCACGGTAAACACACCCCAATGAATAAATACACCGAATTTAGCTTGTCTGTACCAAGCGGGTACAGGGTACTCTGCAAGGCTTTTCCAATCAGGCTTATATTTTCCGCTTTCATTTACTTCATCAATTTTTTGCAGATAGGACTGCATTTGTAAATCTGTCATATTTTACTCCGTGACTATATTATTACAGCTTTTAGTTTTGATTATCTTTCCCGAAAATATGTTGTCCTTAAGAAAAATACCGTCGGTATCCTTTGCACTTATACAATAGCCATTGTAATTCTTAAAGGTGTTGCCGATAAGCTTAATGTTTTTGTGTACCGCTCCGGCATATACTCGATTTTCGGGTTTAATGAGTATAGGTGTTTGACCGCAGTAATCAAAGGTGTTGTTTTCTATCGTAACATCCTTGCACATACCGCTTTCGTACCAGCTTTTAGCATCGTCGGACAATAGAATACCGCTCATTGTTGTGCTGACAAAGTGATTGTTCCGAACATTTACCTTGCCCCTTGTGGTAATCAACAGACCTCTTGTGATAATCCTCGTCATATAATTATTTTCAAAATCGAGGTCAGGACAGGCGCTTATGTCTTCAATAACATTGCCCACCCTTGCTTTGTCCGTATTGCTGACAGTGAGCCTGATGTCATACTCATTCAAAAGCTTTGATTTTTTAATAACCGCCGTACCCTCTTCAAGCAAGGTATCGGTGTTGATATACGCAATAGTGTCACCCTCTCTTAACGGATTAAAGCCGTGGGACTGCGGGTGCATAAAGCGAACTGTCAGCTGATTATCCTTGATGTCCGTTATCTTAAAATGAATTCCGTGAACATTCAGGCTGTCATCACCCGCACCGTCAAAGTAACTGTTTTTGATTGAAACATTGCCTCTGCACATACAAATTTGAATGAAATCGGCAACCGACGCCATTTTTCTTGCAGAGTCCTTTTCGGGTGCAAATTCAACACCGTCAACTGTTATATTTTGCGTATCCTGTGCAACAAGTGCAAGAGAATAATTAAATCTCTGCTTTATGTTTTCGAGCCTTACATTTTCGCATTTGTTTACGAATATTCCCGCAAACTGACGGCGAACATCAAAAACATAGTAGCAGTCGTCAACCTTAAATCTAAAGGTATTGGGATATGAAACACGAATTTTTCCGCTTTCCAAATCATGTATCTTCCTTGCGGCAAAAAGCGGATGACAAACTCTTTTGATTTTATCGGGTGTATTCTTTCTGATTTGTCCTATCCACCATGAGTTGTTTGCCTTATGGTCCATTGCATAACGGTAATCCTTTGCAAAGATATAGGCCTTACCGTTTATAAATTCATATTGCGTATCTTTGTCAATTTCAAAATCAACGCTGAACAATCCCTTGCGCACAACCTTAAGCTCGTGCATATCAGGATGGCTGTGCCGAATTTCAATGTTCTTAAGGGTGATGTTTTTGCAATTTTCCATTGCAATATTCGTTACCTTGCCATCAATTACAAAAACCGAATAACCGCCGTCAAAGGTAATATTGTCAATATCACCGAAATAGAAGGGAACAGCGTTGAGATGAGGTGTTTCCTCCTTTGAAAACTCCCTGTCGCCCACAGTATTAGTGATATAAAGCATATATTTTTTGCATTTTTCACTATCAAGATAATATGTGCCTTTTTCAAATATAACTGTTTTATCTTCGTCAACGGTTTTAAGATAATCAAAAAGCTTTATTAAATTTTCGGTTATATCTTCATTTGTGCGAATATCAAATTCGTTTGCATTAATTGTTTTCATATTTCAACCTCATGCTTTTAGTTAAGTATTAGGTAACCATATCTAATCCAATTTTAACACATAGAGATTATAATTTATTAAGAAATAATGCTCAATAGTTTAGAAAAACTGCTATACAATTCATCTATTGCATTTATTTGCTGGACATTAAAACTCCCTTGTGGTATGTTGTGTACCGCAAGGGAGTGATTTTATGTCAATATTACAAGAATTATGGTATGGCAACATCAGACCTAATGAAGATAAGGTTATTACTGACGAGGAGAAAAGGTTGATTGAGTTAATTGCTCGGCATCACGAAGCATTATCTTCTTCTCTAAAGAATAATGATTTGGCTACATTTGAAAAATATGTTGATTGCTTCACCGAATATGCCTCGTTGATTGAATGTCAGGCATTTGAAATAGGCTTTAAGTTAGCTGTAAAATTGCTGATAAAATAATGCTCAAAACTTATAATTATTGTTGAAAAACCTATGATTAAAAAAACATATAGCGAATAACTATGTGTGCACTGTATGCACTCGGTGGGTGCAATTAAGTACACTCAAACAATATTAAACCTCAAAAAATACCGCTTGTCTCTTGAACAAACGGTAAAGAGAAAGAATAGATGGTTGTTTGTAACCTCTCAAAATCATAATACCATTACTTATTTTCAATGTAAACGCAGAAAGAATTATAGTACATAAATAGGTACATAAAGGTTACAAGTTTGACATATTTTGTCCCAAATTAGAAAATCCATCGACAGAACATTTGTTCGTGATATAATCAAATTACCAATTGGGACAAATGTCCCAAGCATACGGAGGTTAATATGTTACCTGCAAATGAAATCAAATCAGCCATTAAGGATTGTATTGAAGAAACGTACATTAAAGAAGGATACACCCCAAAGAAGCAAGATACCAAACCAAAAACGCCTATTGAGGTAACGCTAAAATGTATGACGGACGGAAAAATGTTGCCGCTATTTATCAAATGGCAAAACGGCTGCATATATGAAATAGAACGAGTAATTGATATTAAGCCACGAGGACCGTATTCAGTGATTTACAAAGTAATAATAAATGGCAAAAAACACTGTTTATACTATGAAAATAAAAAGTGGTTAGTCGAAGCGAAAGGATAGTGATTAAGAAACCAAAGTCGAATAAATATTGATTGGTGAATAGAGTAAGAGTTAAAGTTAATAAATGAGATTGCTAACGAGATGCATATTCCGCTAAATCATTTTAGATGGTATGCTGCATTCCATAATGAAAGTCATCATCCGCATGTGCATATGATTGCATACTCTACTCATCCAAAGGAAGCATACCTGTCAAGAGATGGTATTATGAAAATCAAATCCTCACTTGCAAAAGATATATTTCAAAATGATACAAAAAGTATTTATATCGAAAAGGATATACACAGAAATGATATCAAGTCGTTGTCAACGGAAATCATTGATACACTTGTCAAAAGCATAAACCAAGAAGTGTTTGATAATCCCGTTATTGAAAACAAGCTGATTGAGCTTGCTAAAAGACTGGCAAACACATCCAGCAAAAAAGTGTATGGCTATCTCAAATCCGATGTGAAAGCAATAATTGATTCTATTGTTGATGAGCTTGAAAAGGACGAAAGAATTGACGGGCTCTATAATCTTTGGTATGAAAAGAAAAATGAAACAATACGAATATACACTGACGAAGTGCCGGAAAGAATTCCACTGTCAATGAACAAGGAATTCAAATCAATCAAAAATATGATTATCCAAGAAGCACTTAACATTAATCTTGATGTAATCATTACCGATGAAGGAGAAATGTTTTCAGAGATTGACAGTGAACCGAAGGACAGCGATGCAGAGGAAGAAGAAAAGCCTAATTATTCATTTGAATATTTGGACTTGCTTGCAAAAGCAAGAAAAGGCAACAAATGGAGTCAATACGGTCTTGCAAAATATTTGTTGAACAAGGAGAATCCCGAATACAATCCCGATGAAGCAATCAGATGGTTGGAGAAATCCGCAAGCAAGGGATATACAGTTGAAGGCTTTACCCCTTATGAAATATCTGTATACGGATATTTAGCAAGCTGTTCCGACAAGTCAAGAATGTGCTTTCCCACAAGAGAAAGCATTGCGAAAAAATGTGGGATAAAATCTGTTAGGACAGTAGACAAAGCGCTCAAAAATCTTGAGGAGCTCGGATACATAAATAAGACCATCAGATACAATTATAACGGAACTAATACAAGCAATATTTACACATTAAATAAAATGGATTAAGGAGATACCATTATGGAAGAAAATACAAAAACAAATATTGTTCGGGAGAATACTGAAAAAATGGTGTTCTTAACAACATCCGATGTTGCAAGAACGCTTGGCTGTACCGAACAGACGGCAAGAAAGCTATTCAAAAGTGATGACTTCCCGTCAATACAGGTGGGAAAGAATTACAAAATACTTGAAAGCGAATTCATCGCTTGGTGCCACGGTAAAAGGAAGTAGCACCACAGATAAAACAAGCCTTGACAAAGCAGTTATTACTGTTCTGTCAAGGCTGATTTTTTGTTTATATTGACTAAAGGAATATTGAAAATCGGTGTTTTGGTTAGCTTAATGCACCTCGCAAAAGCTCGAAATCCCTTTATTTATGCGGGTTTCAGAGTTGCAACTTAGTTGCAAGTTTACCCAAAATTTAACCATATCCAACTGTTCTCAAGTATAGGCAACTGCACTGGGCAAAGTCCCGAAACCCCGATGAATAGGACATTTCACGGCTTTTGGCAACAAAAAAGAGCAGGTACGAAACCTGCTCCCGTTGGTCGAGGTGACAGGACTTGAACCTGCGGCATCCTGCTCCCAAAGCAGGCACTCTAGCCAAACTGAGTTACACCTCGTTATATGTAAAGCCCTCTCGGGCATTACCTTTTTACTAATGCTTGAACATTTTAATATATAATTACAGATTTGTCAAGTATTTTTTCATTTTATTAAATCTTTAATAACTTCTCCGGCTATAATCAAACCTGCTGCAGACGGAACAAAGGCTGTACTGCCCGGAATCTGCCGTCTGCCTGAAGTTTCCTCGTCACATTCTTTAGGTATTATCGGGGCTTCTTTTGAATAAACCACCTTCAGATGATTTACTCCTCTTTTTCTGAGCTCATAACGCATTACCCTTGCAAGAGGACACACAGATGTTTTACTGATATCGGAAACCTCAAAAGCAGTAGGGTCAAGTTTATTTCCCGCTCCCATAGAACTGATAATCGGAGTTCCTGCTTCCTTAGCCTGAAGGACAAGCTCTATTTTGCCCTTAACGGTATCAATGGCATCAACCACGTAGTCATAATTCGAAAAGTCAAATTTATCTGCCGTTTCGTGAGTATAAAAAATTTTATACGTTTTTACATTACAATTAGGGTTGATATCCTTTATCCTGTCCGAAAGAACATCAACCTTATACTTTCCCACTGTACTGTGCAGAGCGATAATCTGCCTGTTGAGATTTGTAAGGGAAACTGTATCATTATCAATAATATCGATATTTCCCAAGCCGCTCCTCACAAGCGCCTCAACAGTATATCCGCCTACACCGCCTACACCGAAAACGGCAACACGTGATTTTGATAATTTTTCAACTGCTTCTTTTCCCAGCAGAAGTTCTGTTCTTGAAAATTGATTCGGCATAATTTTACCTGTCAAATATAGTATTCATCGGCAGCAAGAGCTCTTCCGTTATCAATAATATCCTGCAAAGTTATTGAGTCGAGATACTCGGTTATAACATCATAAAGCCCCTGCCAGACCGAAAGAGTAATACAGGAATCCGCCCTTTCGCACATATTTACATCATCATCAAGGCAGGAAACAGGAGCAAGGCTGCCCTCTGTTATTCTCAGAACATCTCCTACAGTATAACTGTCGGGGGATTTTGCAAGCATATAGCCGCCCTGATATCCTCTCGTTGTACGTAATACACCCGATTTATTAAGCAAAGGCACAATCTGCTCAAGATATTTTTTTGATATACCCTGACGGTTTGCAACATCCTTAAGTGCAACAAAGCCTTCCTTCTGATGCTCCGCAAGGTCAAGCATCATTCTCAGGGCATATCTGCCTTTTGTTGAGATTTTCATATTGACCACTTCCAATACCTAATTATACCATAGGTTTTATAAGTATTCAAGAGCATCAAAAATTCGTTATATTATTCTTCTTGTTCCTGTTTTGATATTAAAGGTAAGGTTGTCCTTCTTGCTGTCTATGGAATAATCAATGGAAATATTATCATGTATATCAATAGAAGCTGAAAGAATTTTTGCTTTCGGTCTTGTAACGGTATCAACAAAAATACGTTTTTGCTTTGCGTCGTACTCTGACACATCATCGGATACAAACAAAAGATTTCCGCAAAGACTGTTTACCTCAGCGATAATCTCTCTCTGAGTAAGAGGCATTTTCAGGTTACTCTCACGAAGGAGGAAAACATCAGGATCATTGAGGAATGCCCTGCCGTCAAGATGGCGGCGGAAAACAGTGTTGATAAGTGTATTTTGAGTTGAAACATCCTCTCTTGAAAACGGTTTTTTATTCCAATCAAGTCCCACATCGGCACCGATTCTGCAAAAATCAACCTTACCGAAAGCCGGTGCAAGAGGTACACCGCATCCGAGAACTATTTTATCACCGCAGCATTCACGGAGCAAATCCATAGCCTCACACATAATTTCTCCTCTGCTTTTGCCGTGAATAGGTACAATACAGCAGGCATAGAGGAAATCAAGTTTAACCATATCGTAGCCCCATACGTTAAGCACGGTATCAAAAACATTTCTGATATATTCCCTTGCTTCGTCATTATAAATATCAAGGGCGAAAAAGCCTCCCCAGTTATGAGAAGCAAAATGAATTCTGCCTTTTTCGTCGTGAACAAGCCAATCCTTATGCTCTTTGAACACATATGATTTCGGAGTTGCGGCAAACGGAGCAAGCCACAAGCCTGCTTTCATACCGTTTGAATGAATATCGTCGGCTATTGCTTTCATACCTGCAGGGAATTTTTTTTCGTCGGGATAAAGCCAGTCGCCCACAGTTCTTTCGTAACCGTCATCAATCTGAAAGATATCAACCTTTGTATCAAGCTTTGAAATTGAATCAAGGTCACGTCTGACGATATCCTCGGTAACACCTGTATAATAATTATACCATGTAGTATAACCGCAGCTGCGCTGAACCTTTGGCTTAGGAACATTCATCAGCTCAAAATATTTGTCAAAGGCGTTATCGTATTCGTCATCAATCACTGCAAGGGAAAGCACCTCTTTCTCCCCGTCAAACCAAACGCCCTCTAAATCCTTTTCAATGCTTACGGTGGATTCGTTTGTGTCAAATGTAATAATTGTATATCCAACTCTTTCGGAAAGTGAGCCGTAAAGAGTAATATCTCCGCCCTGTCTTATATAGCCATAGGAATAGCCATAGAAAATTCCGTCCTTTTCGGGATACTGATGGAAGGTTAAATCACCTGCACACCATCTTCCGAGAAAGTTAAAATTCTTCCTTTCCAATCCGAATTTTCTCGGATTAAACTCGTCCATTCTGTCTTTCGGCGCATATTCACGGGAAACAGTCCAGCTTTGATATCCGTTAGGAAAAATTCTGTCGGTATTTTTATACTGACGGTCAAAGGTCATTTCAAATTTGTCAAAGGCAATCTTTTTATTGGGTTTAAGCATAAGAGAAATTATGCCGCTGCTGTCACTGACCTCAACTGAAAAATCGTCATTATTAATTTGGGTTGTTTCTTTTGTTTCGTTTTCAGTTCTGTATATAAAGTTAAACTTAAAAGCCATAGTATACCCCTTAAAAATACTTTAGTATATTAATATTATCATATTGCCCGGTAAAAATCAATTGTAATAAAGATACTTCGCTATTGACTTTATTTTGCTGTTATAATATAATTAATCAAGGGCACGGTGGTTTCCTCAATCACCGTGGCTTTTGTTTTCGGTTACAAACTATATTTTCCCGAAACACAAGGAGGAATTCAAAATGGTAAGAGCTATTGTAGGAGCAAACTGGGGCGACGAAGGAAAAGGCAAAATCACCGATATGTTTGCAGGTCAGAGTGATATCGTTGTACGTTTCCAGGGCGGTGCAAACGCAGGCCACACAATTATCAACGAACATGGCAGATTTGCGTTTCATCTTATGCCGTCGGGTGTTTGCTATGACCACACAACCTGCATTATCGGCAACGGCGTTGCCCTTGATATCAACAAGTTTCTCAACGAGCTTGAGGATGTTAAGAAAGCAGGGCTTAATCCTCATCTTTTAGTCAGTGAAAGAGCACAGATTCTTATGCCATATCATATTCTTCTTGATGAATATGAAGAGGAAAGGCTGGGCAAAAATGCTTTCGGCTCAACAAAGTCGGGTATTGCTCCTTTTTTCAGTGATAAGTATGCAAAAATCGGCATCCAGGTCAACGAGCTTTTTGACGACGAAACGCTTAAAGCAAAGCTCAAAAATATCTGCACACTAAAAAATCTTACTATTAAATATGTATACAACAAACCTCTTCTTGACGAAGAGGAACTCTACAATACCTGCGTGGAATACAGAGAGAAGATTGCTCCTTACGTATGTGATACTCACGCATATCTTATGAATGCACTTAAAGAGGGCAAAAACATTCTTCTTGAAGGTCAGCTTGGTACTCTCAAAGACCCCGATTTCGGTATTTATCCGATGGTTACATCATCTTCGACTCTTGCAGGCTACGGCGCAGTAGGCGCAGGACTTCCCCCTCATTCAATCGAGGATGTGGTTGTTGTGACAAAGGCTTATTCTTCAGCAGTAGGCGCAGGAGAATTTGTATCGGAAATTCTTGACGAGGACGAGGCACAGGAGCTTCGTATTCACGGCGGAGACAAGGGAGAATTCGGTGCTACCACAGGCAGACCGAGGAGAGTCGGATGGTTTGACTGCGTTGCTACACGCTACGGTGTTGAATGTCAGGGTGCAACCCAGGTTGTTATGACTGCTCTTGACTGTCTTTCATATCTTGAGGAAATTAAAATCTGCGTTGGCTATGAGGTTGACGGCAAGGTTATTAAGGATTTCCCCACAACTCCTACTCTTAAAAAATGCAAGCCCGTACTCAAAACAATGAAGGGCTGGCACTGCGATATCAGGGGTATCAGAAATTATGATGAGCTTCCGCAGGAAACAAGAGATTACGTTGAATTTATAGAAAGTGAAATCGGCTTCCCCGTTACAATGGTTTCAAACGGTCCCGAAAGAGAAGCAATTATACATAGAAAATAAAAAGCATAAATATAAAGACGTACTGCGATGAACAGTACGTCTTTGTTATTTTAAGACAAACTATTATAATTTATAAAAATCAGCCGGCAAACCAAACTGATGAATTATCGCTTCCGATTACGGAAATTGCTGTTACGCTCTTATCCTTATCGTCTTTCATAGTGCATACAACACCCTGATATTCCTTTCCGTTTACAAAAACGGTAATTTGACAGGAATTATCTTTAATTTCCCATTTGCCTTTATCACCATTGTCAAATTCAACAGTGCCGTCATTTTTAAATTCTGATTTAACAGTGGGACTTATTATGGCGTCAACCCTGCTCCAGTCGCTTTCATCATCAAGCTTAGTTGTTTCATTTGTAAAATCAACTGCCTCGTATGTACCGCAGATGTCGTCGGCAGATATGCTTTTCAGCTCTTCCCCGCTGTAGCTGAACGGCAGCATAGTCAGCCAGCCGTCAGCGGTTCTGCCCATCTGATGTATCTGCACATTATGAAATCCGCCTTCGCCGTCGTTATATCTTGTGTGATATGCCTGATAAATTCTGCCGTCATCATCAACAAGACAGGAACTGTGACCTCCTGAAAGATACGCCGTATCATCTGATGAAAACTGATAGTTTCCTGAAATTTTAACGCCTGTATTTTTCATATCAAGAGCAGAATTTCCTGCAATATCCTCATACGGACCATCGGGATTTTTGCTTCTGTATTCTCTGATGTTATAGCCTGCCAAAGCACCCAGACCGCCGTAGGTTATGAACATATAGTAATAATCTGTTTCGCTGTCATAAACAATAAACGGTCCTTCACCCGTGCCGTCGGTTTCCTCATTTGTCTTTGAAAGCTGTTTGCCGAAGTACATATCATATCCGTCCGTACTCTTCATATAATCGTAATCGGGCATACCTGTTTCTTCAATAAGAGGAATAATATAAATCCCTCCGCTGAAAGATCCGTATGCAAGCCACAGCCCACCCTCTTTGTCATAAAAAGGTGCAGGATCAATACAGTTGGGATATTTTCCGTAGGAGCAGTCATAATCGCCGTTGCTGTTAAACCAGCCTGAATTCATAACCTCCTCATCGGTAAAAACACCTGACTTTATTAAATCTCCGATATTAGTAAAAGAGTAATGAATTCGTGTTTTCGGTTTACCGAGCTTTGTTCTGTTATTAAAACCGCTGTAAACTATACATTCTGAAAACTCAAAGGTTCCCTCCGGGCTGTCAGAAGTCGCAAACCATATTACAGATGCAGTAGTTCCCCAAACAGAAGAGCAGGCATAATAGCAATATTTACCCATAGCTTTGTTGTAAATAATATCAGATGCCCAGACATTTGTTTCCCAATCCTTATCCTCACGTTCCCACTGAACCTGAGCGGCATCGCACCAGGCAAATGCTTTTTGACAGCTGCTTCTGAGCGTGTCACCTTCTTTAACAAGAGTTTTGTTAGAATCATAAACTCCTGCGCTGACAGTGCTCCAGCTTATAAGATCTTCACTTTTTGCAGACGCAATATGAGAGCCTGTAACATAGTATTCTCCGTCGTTAGACTTGAAAATTGACGGATCGTGAACAGACACACCTTTACTGTCATCAAATGAATATGCGTCCCCTTCAATGGCTGTAAGTTTCGGCTCAGGAGCCTTTGCTCCGCACCCTGTGAAACAGGTTCCGATAAGAACAGCTGAAAATATCACAGACAAAATCTTTATTCTCTTTTTCATAACTATCTTTTCCAATCAGTTTATTATTCCGAAAGCCTGCTTTCAATCTCTTCAAGCATATCGGAAAGTTTAACATCCAAAGCCTCGCAAAGTCCTTTAAATTCCTTATACGCAGGCTTTTTTTCACCTCTTTCAGCTAAAGAAAGAGCTGTCCTTCCCATACCTGACAGACCGCTGAGAACTTCCATTGAAAGACCTTTTTTCTTTCTGTGTTCAAAAATAACTTTCCCGATTATTTGTGTATCGGTCTGCGGACTTTCATAAAACTCCTTTAAATTTTCAATCATAATTATCACCCTTTTTTATATTGAAAATGCTTGTTTTTTATTTGTATTCTTTATTTGCGGATTATCAGTTAAGGGGCGAATTTTCGGATTCGCCGTTATTACGGTCTGCAATTCTGACAGTATCCTTATTCAGTCTTATTATGGGAATAAGAAGCCCCGGCATACCCGTAAATGATGCAGCGGTGCTGACAATCTGTCTTACAAACGGGAACAGCTGATCAAATGAATTAACATGAATATCAGCCTTTTGGTCATCATCCCCGTATGAAAATTCAGCAACAGCTTCAATTCTGATTTCAAAAGGATTTTGGTCGGCATCCGAAATTCTCAGCTCAAGAAAACCGATACACTTGTTATCAGTATCCATATAGTTCATATTATACTTAACCTGATTCTGAAGTTTAAGCTGAGTTCCCGGTTTAGCCTTGTTTTCAATTTCAAGTCTGTTTACCTTATAGCCTTTAAGTTCTACCATTTGTATTTCTCCTTAATCAATTATTTATAAGTTTTACATTGTTGAATTTAAAATCTTCAACGTTTTCAGATACACTGTGGCCGTCAAAACGGATAAGCTCTAAGTTTTCAACATTTTCGGCATCAACTGCATGTCTGTAGCTGCCGCAAAGATTACCCCAGCATGTCTTTGTTTTTTCAATAGTCACATTTTTTGCATATCTGATAAAGAAAGCGGAATTGTCATAGCTCTCAACTCCCCAGTCAAGACAGGGTCTTAAATCATAAAGGCCGCACTGCCATTTGCTTGTTTTGGTAAGCTCAATCCGACAGTTTTCAAAGGAGATATCCTCAATGATATTATCGGCGTTTCCGTGGATAAGAACACCGTTTTCACCTTTTGCGGTAACATTGAAAAAGCGAACATTTTTAATTGTACCGCTTTTTGTATTTTCATCACGGTTGAAGGTTGTTATAACAATCGGCTCTGCAGTTCCCCACCAATCGGGACAGAAACGTCTTGTTTCGATAATAATATTTGAATATGAAACATTTTCAACACATCCGCCGTCACGGATTTGAATTGACAAACCTCTGTTTGAACGGCTGATTACGCAGTTTGAAACAATTACATTTTTAAAATCTCCCACACCTTCGGTACCGATTTTTATTGCAGCAGATGTGGAAACAAGTGTACAGCCGTCAATCACAATATTTTCGCAGGAACCGTATTCACTGTTACCCTTTGACGCTTTCAGACAGATACAGTCATCTGCACAGGTAACGTGACAGCCTAAAATTCTCACATTAGAACAGTGGTCCGGGTCTATACCGTCGCTGTTAGCTACGTCAAGGTCATTGAGAATTCTGATTTTATCAATCAGAACATCATCACAGCCTGCCGGATGAAGGGTCCAGAAAGGTGCATCAATAACCGTGAAATCCTTAAATGTAATATGATTGCTTTTTTCAACATATATTACGGTCGGTCTGGGATAAAAATCGCCGGTAACATAGTATTGATCCTTCCTCTGAACAAAGGCATGGCCGTTTGCGTCAATAGTTCCTTCACCGCTTATGGTACAGTGGTCAGCCTCGTACGCATAGATAAAAACGAAGCTGGGCTTGCCTGTAACAGGATTTCCGATTAAAGCGGTTTTCGGGTCGTTTATCAACTTGTTGGGTCTGATGTAGCCGTCAATATTGCTCGTCGCCTTTATTGATGCTCCCTTCTGAATGTGCAGATCCACATTTTTTCTGAGCCTGATGGAATCCGAATAAAACACATATCCGCTGGGGAGAACAACCCGGCCTCCTCCGTTTTTTGCGCAGTCATCAATGGCATGCTGGATAGAAAAGGCGTCATTTGTCTTTCCGTCACCCTTTGCACCGTAGTGCATAACATTATAAATTTTCATTTGAAATACCTCAAAACTTAGTTCTGTTTTATGATACCATAAAATAAAAATATTTACAATAAGTATTATAAATACAGATAATTTAGTTGCAAATTTTAGTTGTAAATTTTTCTTGCAAATTGAACTTCTTATGTTATAATTAAATTACGAAAATATATTATTATAAATGGAGAGTTATTATGAAAAAGACTTTATCTGTTTTGCTTTCGGTCATTGTTATGCTCAGCTCCTGCCTGTACTTTACCGTCAATGCCTTTGCAGACGAATACAGGGAAATCAGAGTCAGCCTTGCTTCAGGCAGTGATGCAAAGGAAGCTGTGCAGGATGCGCTGAACACAAACAGAGAAAACAGCAGTCAGCCTATCAAGGTAATAGTTCCTGCAGGTTCATACACCTTAAGCGACCATCTTATCATTTATTCAAACACATATCTTGAATGCACAGGTGCAACCTTTACAAAAAATTATTTAAAGGGTACTATGCTTACTGTCGGACTTACAGCAAATCCTGCCAAAGGTGATTCCTATTATCATAATATCACCGTTAACGGCGGAACATTTGACGCAGACGGTAAGTCAGGCGAAAAAACAGGAAGTATATTCAAATTTTCCCATACGGGAAACATTACAATATCAAACGCAAATTTTAAAAACTGCTGTAATGCCCACCACATCGGCTTTGCAGGCTGTTCAAATGTTTTAATTACAGGTTGTACATTTGAAGGTCACTATGCAACCCCTTCAAACGAGGATAACAATATGGAAGCTGTTCAGCTCGATATTCTTGAAGAATCACATTTCCCCGACCAGGCGCCTGCCAGCTATGACGGCACTATGAGCAGAAACGTAACCGTTACAGGCTGTACATTTAAAAATGTCAACAGAGGTGTGGGCTCTCACAGTGCTTTCAGCGGAAAATATATTGATAATGTTACAATAACAAACAACAGCTTTACAAATGTTGTCGGCTACGCCGTTATCACATCAAACTACAGAAATGTAAACATCTCTTCAAATGTTATAACAAACTGCGGTTCGGGTATATATTACAGAAGCACAATTCCTGAGTATGCTAACCTTTATGCTACGGGAAACACTCCACAGACCGACCCCGGTTCCGTAATTGCAAACAACACAATCAGTGTTATCAATACAGGTGATAAAAACTACACTCAGTTTCCGTATGCAATAAGAGTTTACGGTGAAAATCTTAAGGCAGATGTTAAAATCCACGGCGGTACTCTTAAAGCAGGAGACTACAGGGTACAGAACGTTGCGGTAAACAACAATAACATTACTGTAAACTGCTGTGCAAACGGTATATGGTTTGTAGGCGCAAACAATGATTCCGCTTCAGGAAATACCGTAAATTATACAAACGGAAGCTCATCAAGCAAAAAGTGCTTCCCTGTCAGAGTTGAATCAGCTCAGAACATCAGCGTTTTGGGCAATACTATTAACGGAAATTCCGTTTCTTACGTTGAGAACGGTATTATCACAGATAAATCAAAAAACATCAACATCAGTCACAACAATGTGTCGGGCGCAAGGAAAAACGGTATAAACATCAGCACAAAATCACAGGCTTCCCTTACAGGAAACACTGTTACGAATAATAAAGAAAACGGTATTCTCTGCTATGATAATTCAAAAATCACAACAAACAAAAACACTGTTAAGAATAATAAAAAGCACGGCATTTTCATTGTAAACAGCAAAACTTCAAGCTCTCTGAAAAATGATACGGTTCAGTCCAACAAGAAATACGGAATCGCTGTTCAGAATTCAACTGCAAAGCTGAAAAATGAAAAGGCATTAAAAAATTCACAGTACGGTATTTATCTTACTCAGAAATCATCTGCTTCAATAAACGGCTGTACAGCTTCATTGAACAGCAAAGAGGGCATCTATGTGACCCAAAGCTCAAAGGCGACAATCAGTTCGGGAACGGTTGCATCAAACAAAGGAAACGGAATTTATTTCACCAACAAGGCAAAAGGCTCTGTTAAAAATACAAAGGTTCAGAAGAACAGAAAAAAAGGTATTTATCTTACAAAGAAGGTTGGAAAAATCACTTTGAGTAAAGTAAAATACAGCGGTAATAAGGGCGGAAAATTACAAAAGTAATTTTAAAAGGCTTGCAGTCACTGAAACTGCAAGCCTTAATTTTTGCAAAAATTACAAAAACATTTCCGCTGACGCGGAGGTCTTTCATTTCTTTCGTGTTGCGAAAAAAACGAAACAAAGAAAGCAAATCAAGGGGAGAAAACATCAGAGATGTTTTTTAATTCCCCTTGATAATCCCCTCTGTTACGTCGGCACACGCACAATGCGCACTGTGCCGAGAGTACACGCCGATAAACCTAATTAATATTTTTTCAGCTGGTCCTCATTAAAGTCTTCAAGGAACTCATCATAAGTACCCTTGCGGTCAAGAATTTTATCACCTGAAATTTCGATAATTCTGTCTGCCACCGTCTGCACAAACTGATGGTCGTGAGAAGTGAAAAGTATGGTTTCGGGATATCTGATAAGTCCGTTGTTAAGCGCTGTTATTGATTCCAGGTCAAGATGGTTCGTAGGCTCGTCGAGGATAAGCACATTTGCACCCGAAAGCATCATCTTACAAAGCATACAGCGCACTCTTTCACCGCCCGAAAGAACATTTGCCTTTTTGAGTGCCTCCTCACCTGAAAACAGCATTCTTCCCAGCCATCCTCTTATATCAGCCTCAAGAGTATATGAAGTATACTGTCTGAGCCAGTCAACAAGTGTCAGATCCACGCCGTCAAAATAAGCACTGTTATCACTTGGGAAATAGCTCTGTGTGGTAGTTACGCCCCATTTGAAAGAACCCTCGTCAGGCTCAAGCTCGCCCATAATAATTTTGAAAAGAGTTGTTTTTGCAACAACATCCGAACCGACAAAGGCAACCTTTTCTCTCGGGTGTATAACAAATGAAATATCGTCAAGCACCTTCCTGTCACCGATAGTTTTAGTCAGATGGTCAACACGAAGCAAGTCATTTCCGCATTCTCTGTCAGGTTTAAAATCAACATACGGAAAACGTCTGCTTGAAACAGGCATATCAATCATTTCAAGGGCGTCAAGCTGTTTTTTACGGCTTGTTGCCTGTTTTGATTTAGCGGCATTTGCAGAGAAACGCTGAATAAACTCCTGAAGCTCTTTAATCTTCTGCTCATTTTTCTTATTCTGGTCTCTTGCCTGTCTCTGACGCATCTGGGTATATTCATACCAGAAATCATAGTTACCTGTGTAAAGCTGAATTTTACCGAAATCAACGTCGCAGATATGAGTGCAGACCTTGTTAAGAAAATGTCTGTCGTGAGAAACAACGATAACGGTGTTTTCAAAATCCATAAGGAAATTTTCAAGCCAGCGTATAGCGGAAAGGTCAAGGTGGTTGGTAGGCTCGTCAAGAAGAAGTATATCGGGATTGCCAAAAAGTGCCTGTGCAAGCAGTACCTTTACCTTTAAGTCAGATGGAAGCTCTGCCATCTGCATATAGTGATATTCGTCGGAAACGCCTAATTTATTAAGCATAAAAGCGGCGTCAGACTCAGCGTTCCAGCCGTCCATATCGGCAAACTCCGCCTCAAGCTCTCCTGCTTTGATTCCGTCCTCCTCGGAAAAATCCTCCTTCATATAAAGAGCATCCTTTTCCTCCATAACCTCGATAAGTCTCGGGTTACCCATAAGGACAGTTCTGATTACCTCGTATTCGTCATACGCAAAGTGGTCCTGCTTTAAAACGGAAAGTCTCTCACCGGGAGTGATAAAAACTTCGCCCTTCTGAGGGTCAAGCTCTCCTGAAAGAACTTTTAAAAATGTAGATTTGCCTGCGCCGTTTGCGCCGATAATACCATAGCAGTTTCCTGCGGAAAAGGTGACGTTTACTCTTTCAAAAAGAACACGTCCGCCAAACTGCACTGTTACATTATTTGCCTGAATCATCTTACCGCCTCCTGAAATTACGGATATATAATACTACATTAGCATAATAAAAACAAGTATAAAATAATCAATACTGTTGATTTTGATTTAAAGTTAAAGTATAATATATTGAATATAGTCTACATAAGAACACGGGAGGTAAAAATATGGATATAAAGATTTCACCGTCTATGCTGGCATCTGATTATGCGAATTTGGAAAGGGAGCTAAAAAAATGCTCAGACGGCGGTGCCGAGCTGATTCATCTTGACGTAATGGACGGTCATTTTGTTCCGAATATTTCAATCGGTGCTCCCGTTATTGCGGCAATGAAAAGAGTGTGCAGTATTCCCTTTGACGTTCATCTGATGATTTCAGATCCGTATTTTTACGCAGATGATTTTATTAAAGCAGGAGCAGATATTGTCTGCTTCCATGTTGAATGTGAGTCGGATATAAACAAAACCATTGACAAGATAATTGACGGCGGCTGCAAGGCGGCACTTGCCGTTAAACCAAATACTCCCATTGAAACGGTTTATCCCTATCTTGACAGGCTTTCAATGGTACTTGTTATGACTGTAGAGCCCGGTTTCGGCGGACAGAGCTTTATGGAAAGCACTATGCCTAAAATTAAAGCACTGCGTGAAAAATGCCCCGATATTGATATTGAGGTTGACGGCGGTATAAATTATGACACGGTGAAAATTGCAGGGCAGGCAGGAGCAAATGTTTTCGTTGCAGGTTCAGCCGTATTTAACAGCGAAAATCCTGCCGAAGCAATCAATATTCTTAAGAAAAACGCAAAAGCATAAAGCGGTGATTTTATGAGAAAAAAACGCTTTTACAATAACAAAAAGCGAAATACTAAATGGACAGAGCCCGTCAGGGGAAGAAAAATTGATTTTGCCGACAAATATATCGACGCAGGAACAGGCTCCGATATATTTGACAAAAAAAGGCCGAAAAAAAAGAAAAAGAAAATTACCGCCGAAAAGGCAGGTAAATTTTTTAAAAATGCCATTGTGGTTCTGCTCTGTTTCTGCCTTGTCAGTGCAGGATATACAATTATGGACTTGTATATGGAAAGAAACGCAATGCCCCAGACCGATGATAATTCCCGGGTTGAGTCAAATATAGGAAATCTTTCCCTGAATATAAAAAGCAAGATTGTTCCGTCACTGTCCTTTGACGGCGGAGTAATGCTTGACGCAGTAATTGCGGACATTCAGAATCAGGGATACTCCTCAGTTACTTTTGATTTGAAGAGAGACGACGGCACTATAGGCTATGAAAGTAAACTTGCAACCATAGGTGCATACGGTGCAATTTCCTCTGCGTCAACAAATCTTGAAGGCTCGGTGGCTGAACTTCTTAAAAGTGACCTGCTGCCGATTGCCCGAATATCCTGCTACAAGGACAATATCGCCCCTGTTGCAGATTTGACTGCTGCGGTTACAAAGGGTGCAAGCCTTTATAAAGACACCGACGGAAACACCTATTTAAACCCTGACAGCAAAATAACGTATAACTACATCAAGAGCATTATTGAAGAAGCAAAGGGTATGGGAATAACAGTGTTTGTCCTTGATAATACAGAGCTTCCCGAAGACATCGGTTCGGAATACAGGGACGGCTTTGCAAATCTTGCGAAACAGCTTTACGCTGATTTAGGCGATGAAATCAAACTTCTTATGGCTGTTGATGTTGACGCTGTTTCCGGCATGGTAAACAATAACAGCGAAAACAGTGGATCCGAGGGAGAGGAAGAAACACAACCCGAGGCAAATAACAAATACGCTCAGACCGGTGAAGAATTTGAAAATGAGCTTTCTCAGAAAATTCAAAGAAATGCCGGTTCTGATGCAGTTTACTATATAACCACAAACCGTGAAAAAGATTTAAAAAATTACCTTAACGGCAAAGACACTGCCAACTATATAATTTCTGTAGAAAACGAACCGTAAAGGCTGTGGATAATTATGAAAAAAAGTATTTCCCTTTTGCTCGCAATACTTATTACGTCAATGGTCCTGATGAATACAGTTACTGCTTTTTCGGCAGAAAACACTGCTGTTCTCAAATCAATCAGCTTTGAAAACGCTGAAATTGACGGAGCTTTTTCATCTGAAATTACAAGCTACACCGTAACGCTTTCGGACAACAGCAAGACACCTCAGCTTAAGAGCTACGAGATTGACGGCAACGGCGAACTGCTCGTTACCTATTCCTATGATGAAGCAGGTACGCAGACGGGAATTATTGCCACGCTCAATTTTGAAAACGGCAGTATGATTTATACCTTTACCTATTCAAATCCTGTTTCGGCACCCATAAGCTCCGATAATTATTTAAAGGATATCTACTGCAGCTGCGGCGAAATATCGCCTGCCGTAAACAAAGAGGATGTAAAATACACTCTTTATATTCCGAAGGATCTGGTCGAGCTTACAATCACGCCTGTAACAAGCGATACTAAAGCTGTCTGTCCTCCTCTTCAGCTCAATTTAACGGAAGAGCAGACTCCCGAGCTGACCCTGAAATGTACCGCCTCTGACGGAACGGAAAGGGAATATTTCATAAAAATTGAAAGAGTTAACAAGACTGCAGAGCAGGTTAAAACTGAAATGTCGCAGGAGGGATATACTACTTTTGTTGAAGATACGAAGCTGTATGACCGCCCCGAATTTTTAGTTATTACCGTCTGCACAGCGGCAGGAATTCTTATAATAATAATTCTTCGCAGAATAATTATCAGAGCCGCCGCAAATCCCTATGACAAAAACGAAAAACCTTTTTATAAAGAATAAATAATTACACTTGCACATATTTTCAGAGAAAGGAGATAGGTATTTTGAATATTGAAGAAAGAACACTTGAAGAAACAGCACAGGAAATCTTATCCCTTTACCATGAAAAAAAGTATATAGAGATAAAGAAAAAATTTGAAGAAATTAATCCTACAGACGTTGCCGTAATTTTTGAAGAATTCAGTGCGGAACAGAGAATTCTGCTTTTCAGACTGCTCCCCAAGGAAGAGGCGGCAGATACTTTTGTCGAGCTTGACAGCGAAACCCAGGAAGCAATGATAAGAGCCTTTTCCGATACAGAGCTTCGTGAGGTTATTGACGAGCTTTACCTTGACGATACCGTTGACATTATTGAGGAAATGCCTGCCACAATTGTTAAGCGTATTCTTAAAAATACGGATTCGCAGACAAGAGCCTCCATTAACACTCTGCTGAAATATCCCGAGGACAGCGCAGGCTCGATTATGACGCCTGAGTTTGTTGACCTGAAGGAAACCTCAACAGTTGAGGACGCATTCAAAAGAATCAGACGTACAGGTGTTGACAAGGAGACAATTTACACCTGCTATGTTACCGACAGCTCAAGGCATCTTATCGGTGTTACTACTGTTAAAGAGCTTCTCCTTCACGATTATGACGACATAATTCAGGAATTTATGGAAACAAACGTAATTTACGTTAATACCCATGATGATAAAGAAGAGGCGGCAAGACTGTTCGGCAAATACGATTTTCTTGCACTTCCCGTTGTCGATATGGAGCAAAGGCTTGTAGGCATAATCACGGTAGACGATGCTATCGACGTTCTTGAAGAAGAGAACACAGAGGATATCCATAAGATGAACGCTATCGTCAGAACCACCGAAAAGCCCTATCTTAAAATCGGCGTTTTTGAAACCTGGAAATCAAGAATACCCTGGCTGATGTTTCTTATGATAAGCGCTACCTTTACGGGTATGATTATCAATGCTTTCGAGGACAAGCTGTCGGCGCTTATTATTCTTACATCGTTCATCCCCATGCTTATGGGTACAGGCGGTAATTCAGGCGGTCAGTCAAGTTCAACTATCATTCGTGCTCTTTCTCTTAACGAGGTTGATTTTAAGGATATTTTCAAAATCATTTGGAAAGAGGTCAGGGTCGGCTTTGTCTGCGGTATTTCTCTGGCGGCAGTAAGTTTTGTAAAAATTCTGCTTATAGATAAACTGCTGTTAAGAACAGAG
The DNA here is from genome assembly GCA_964535085.1 of uncultured Bacteroides sp. Taxonomy (GTDB): domain Bacteria; phylum Bacillota; class Clostridia; order Oscillospirales; family Acutalibacteraceae; genus Eubacterium_R. The sequence continues at coordinate 6,360 of CAZHSE010000009.1, read as the reverse complement.
GGTATAACCCTTATGGTTGACCTTGTTATCAGCCTTACTCTTATTGTGGAAACAGTTTTCGCAAAGGCAGTGGGCTGTGTGCTTCCTATCGTTGCGAAAAAGATGAAGTTCGACCCTGCCGTTATGGCTTCTCCTCTTATCACTACTATTACGGATGCCATTTCACTGCTTATCTATTTCGGACTTGCAACAGCTATTTTACACATTTAAAAACAGCGGTGTAATTTTAATTTTATCAGTTTAATCATATGGGTGGGCAATGCCTGCCCATTTTGTTTGTTTTGCAATCATTAATCACAATGTTAATAATTTTTTATTAATATTATGCAATTTTGTCGTAAAAATGTGCAGTTTTGCATTTTGCATTGACATAAGAGGACAATAGGTTAATATAAATTTACAGAAAGAAGATATTTTATGAATAACTTTATTGCTGTACTTTTGCTTTTTGACACTCTTTGCAGCAACAGTTTCTGAATACATCGGCGATATTCAGACATCTTCAAAAGGCAATTCGTGCAGTTGCAGGTAAAATAATTTATCGTGCATATACAGTTTTCACTTTTTTATGCACAAGCGGGGGTGATAACAGAATCACAAATAATACAGGAGAGGAATATATTTGAACAAATTAAAACGAAGGTTTTTATTAAATGAAAGGATAATATTATGTTTAAAAAGTCAAAAAAAGTAATATCAATATTTTTGACTTTGCTTTTTACGATTACAATTTGTCCGTTGGAAGCATTGGCACAAACTGTTTCGGAAACAAAAACGTATCTTGTAAGCACCGAAAGCAATCAGAAATATGGAAAAATCGCCGAAAAGTACAAAAAATATATATCAGAAGCAAATGAAGGTAACGAATATTTAAAAGAGAATAATATCCTCAGCTTAGAGCTTACAAAATTGCAGTCAGAATATATTGAATTTACAAACAGTTCTGTGTCCGTTGAAGAAGATGTTATCTTGGAAGGCAGCAGTGAAGATGCAGAAAGTATATATGATGTTATAACAACACCTGTTGAACAATGGAATCTTGATATGATAGGTGCAGATGGGCTGAATTCGCCAAATGACAATAACATCAAAATAGCTGTTATTGATACAGGTGTTTGTGCTTCGGGAGATATTCCGATTGCAGGGCGCATTAATCTTGTACCCGGAGAAGAAAATGTGGAACCGCTTTATGAAGATGTGTCGGGTCACGGTACAGGTGTGGCAAGTATAATCGGAGCGGCTGACGACAACAGGTCTGTTAAGGGTGTGAATTCTAACGCACAGCTTTATTCCGTAAAAGCTCTCAATGACGGTATGTGTTCACCTGTCAGCAGAATAATTGAGGGCATATACTGGTGCATTGATAATGATATAAACATAATCAATATGAGCTTCGGTACCCATTCGGATTCTGAACTTTTACACAATGCTGTCAGAGATGCTTATAATGCAGGAATTCTGATGATAGCCGCCGCAGGAAATGACGGAAATAACAGCAATGTTGAATATCCTGCTGCATACGAAGAGGTTATGGCTGTCGGTTCTGTCGATAATAACGGCGTAATTTCAGATTTCAGCGCAACAGGTGAAGAGGTAGAAATTGTTGCTCCCGGTGAAAACATTGCTGCTTCAGGATTTTTTGATGAGGTAGTTTGTACACAGGGAACCAGCGTTTCAGCGGCACAGGTTACAGGCGCTGCTTCATTGTTATGGGGAATTGATACAGCTAAAAGTGCCGATTTCGTCAGAGGTTTATTGACGGAAAGTGCAAAATCTCTCGGCAATGAAAATGAATACGGATACGGTATAGTTGATGTTTCATATGCTGTAGAGCATTATGATGAATATACTCAAAGCTATAACGATACAAACATTGACAATCAGGGAAATGTCTTATACAATAATGATGAGGTTGAAACATATACTGACAGTGAGGTTAAAGCACTGTGGACTCAAAACCAACATGCAAGTGCACTCAACCAAAAAGAAATAACATACAGCTCGGATAAAAAAATATTGCTTAAATATGCAGTTAAAATGTCTGACGATGTATTAAGAGAAATTATTAATAATTCAATTGTTAATATTGATGCTGATCTCGCAAAATGGGCAAACCGTCCGTTTCACAGCGTAAAAAAATATAATAACTATGTTGCAAATTATATTTTTATTGCTAATTGTGCATATTACTACAAAAACAATGGCTCTATGCCACAGACAGAAGATACTTGGCAAAGTCTTTTCCCAAAAAGTACTATAAATAGTATTTCTTATGACATTTATGGGGTTAATGAATATAATCGTATTAAAAATGGTTTGACATTTTTAAATGCAAATTGGGGTACTGTTTATACAGAGCTTGCTAAGGATGGTCTTGCAAGCGGATTGAGCAAGCCTATCAATGCTTCAACAGGTCATAATTCGTTAATATTGATAGGCATTGCGATACATTGTGCTATGGACGCATATGAACACTTGGCTAAAGATATTAATGGTGCTGATTTAAAAGACATTCCTACTGACACAACAAAAGGCACAAGATTAACAATTGCAAAGAAAGTGGCGCTTTCAATATTAAAAAAATGGGACGCAGGTGCAGGTTCATTTCAAATAAACGAGTTTTATCAACCGAAAGCCCACGAGCAAGGCGGCTTTTACATGGTAAATTTATTACATAATGCTGTGTCTGTTAAGCCGGATTTAATTTCAACCGACCCTGAAAAATATAATTTCTTCTACTATAGAAACTATTATTGTCCTTATTAATACGGAGGTAATTTTATGAAAAAATTAATGAGCATTTTTATGTCAATAGCAATGCTGCTGACAATGGCGGCAGGAATGACGTTTACTGCAAGTGCGGATGATTACAATTTTAATAACAAGCCAAAATATGACGGGTATTCTTATTCAATCCTTAATGACGGTACAGTTCAGATTATTTGGAGCGATAACAAAGAGAATTATGTGATTCCGTCATATATTGACGGCAGAATGGTTACAAGCATAAAGAGTGTAGGTGCAAGCTCTGTTCCGTATGGAGGTTACAAGCCTGCGAGCATAACAATTCCCGAAACTGTTACAACTATCGAAAACGGTGCATTTTGGAACTTAAAAGCACTGGGAAATATTTATGTAAGTGAAAACAATCCTTACTATACGTCTGTTGACGGCGTACTTTTCAATAAGGATAAAACCGAGCTTATTTGTTATCCGGGCAGCAGAGAGCAAATTAATTACACCGTTCCTGACGGAGTAAAAAGAATCAGTGATTTTGCATTTCACGGATGTGCGTTTCTCAGAACGTTAACAATTTCAGACAGCGTTGAATATATTTCCGAAAATGTTTTCGGAAGCATCACATATAATACGCAGGGAAATTCAATGGATGAAAAATTTTTGTCTAACAGAATTACCGATATAAACGTAACTGAGAATAACAAGAGCTTTTCATCACTTGACGGAGTGCTTTTCAATAAGGATAAGACAGTGCTTATCGCATTTCCCCAGAAGACAACAAAAATGACCTATGAAGTTCCGAATACGGTAACCACTATAGGAAAATATGCTTTTATATGGAATACGAACTTGGATTACGTCGTTCTTCCTGACAGTGTAAAGTCAGTGGAAGATTATGCGTTCTTATACTGCTCCAGCTTGAAAAGGTTGACTGTTTCTAAAAACATAAACAATATAGGTCTGAATGCGTTCGGAACATTAGACGTTTGTTATTCCGAATATTTGGAACATCGCGACCGTTACGACCTATTTTACGGCGGTTCTGCGTTACAGTGGGCAAAGCTGGTAAAAGGGAAAAACGACGCTCTCCGCGGCTTCTACACACTTCACTGCTCAAAAGCTTCAAAGCTTGACAATTTCAGGCTTAGTGTTTCCGACAATAAAACGATAACCATATATGATTATTACGGTGACGCTTCGGATATTGTAATTCCGTCAAAGGTAGAAGATTACAAAATAACATGGGTCTATGGTCTTGGCAGTGCAACCAAAACTGCAAAAAAGATAACAATAGGCAGCAATGTTGAAAGACTGGGCAGCAATGTTAAAAGATTTGATTCCATTTTTATCTTGTTTACAAAACTTGAAAGCATAAATGTTTCAAAAAGCAACAAATATTTAAGCTCTTCAAAGGGCGTTTTGTACAATAAGAAAAAGACAGAGCTTATCACATTTCCGAATGCAAAGAAATGTTCAAGCTACAAAATTCCTGCAAGTGTTAAAGAAATAGCTAAAAATGCTTTTTATAACTGCAGGGGCTTAAAGGCTATTACCGTTGACAAAAAGAATAAATATTTCTCTGCTTCAAAGGGAGTTTTGTTCAATAAGAAAAAGACAGTCCTTAAGATTTATCCTGCAGGTAACAAGAACAAAAGCTATACTGTTCCGAAAACCGTTAAGACTATTGACAACTATGCATTTTCAAACTGCAAATATCTTCAGACGATTAAATTCTCAAAGAAGGTAACATCAATAGAGCCGTTCAGTTTTAATAACTGTAAGAAAATCAAGCATGTTTATTACAGCGGTTCTAAGTCAGACTGGAAGAAAATATACTTCCATTATGATGTTGGAGACGGAATAATCCGCAAATTAAAATACGATTCCTTAGTGTCGTATATAAATGGTGCGAAAATTCATTATAACGCCAAAATCTAAAACAATTTAATACTGCAAATGCCTCTTGACCTTTGTTCAAAGAGGCATTTCTTCTCTAAGCTGTTTAATGCAATGCATTATGTACATATGCATTTTATACCGAAATCAAATGATATGATTCCGATGGTTAAATACCTTTAATTGCCAATAATTTGTTATATTAAAAGGAGGTAATTTTATGAAAAAATTAATGAGCATTTTTATGTCAATAGCAATGCTGCTGACAATGGCGGCAGGAATGACGTTTACTGCAAGTGCAAAATATAAGGTTCCGACATACGATGGTTTTCAATATGAATTTCTTTCAGACGGTACAGTTCAGATAATCGGATTTGACGGACTTGAACATAGTGAAAATTACGAATACAGGGATAATTATGCAATACCGTCTTATATTGAAAACAGAGCAGTAACAAGTATAAAAAATCTAAGATTTTATAACCCGGAATATAAACCGGTAAGCATCATAATCCCCGAAACCGTTACAAATATTAATAACGAAGCGTTAGGAGCAATAAGCAGCATTAATGTAAACGAAAACAATCAGTATTACTCATCTGTCGACGGTGTACTCTTCAGCAAGGATAAAACAATGCTTATCAGTTATCCTATCGTAAAAGAGAATACAAGCTACACCATTCCAAACGGAGTAACAAGAATCGCTGATTTTGCATTCAGTGGCTGTATAAATCTTAAAGAATTAAATATTTCAGACAGCGTTGAATATATTTCGTACTCTATGTTCGGATACTACAATGAAATCACTGCCATAAATGTCAGCGCAGGAAATAAAAACTTTTCTTCCTCCGACGGAATACTTTTTAACAAGGATATGACTGTGCTTATCGCATATCCCCCAAAAAAGACTGACACGGATTATACAATTCCGGGCACAGTAATAAGCATCGGAAATTATGCATTTCATTCCAACACAAATCTGAAAAATGTTGTAATACCCGAAAATGTAAAATCAATCGGTGACTACGTTTTCTATGGTCAGAAAAAAATAACCATTTCAGATAAAGTGGAACATATCGGAAAACATGCTTTCGGAAATATTACTGATGAATTTGAAGACATGTATATTGATCACCCTGAATATATTAATATATATGAAATTTATTACGGCGGGACTGCCTTGCAATGGGCTAAACTTGTAATCGGAGAAACCTCAACAAACCGTATTGGTTCAGGATTTTATGCTGTTCGCTGTGCAAAACCATCAAAGCTGGATAATTTTGAATTTTATATTTCGGAAAACGGGAAAAATTCTAAAAAAATAACAATACGCGGTTATTACGGCAACGCTTCAAATGTTGTAATTCCATCAGAGGTTGAGGGTTACAAGATAACAAAACTTTTAAGCCTGTCGCCTTCAACAGATTTATTCCTTTCATCCGAAAAGAAAATAAAAAAAGTCACTATAGGAAGCAATGTCAAGGAAATAGGTCCTTACGCATTTATGTCTTTGACAAATCTTGAAAGTGTCAATGTATCAAAGAGCAATAGATATTTCAGCTCTTCAAAGGGCGTTTTGTACAATAAGAAAAAGACAGAGCTTATCACATTCCCGAATGCAAAGAAATGTTCAAACTACAAAATTCCTGCAAGTGTTAAAGAAATAGCTGAAAATGCTTTTTATAACTGCAGGGGCTTAAAGGCTATTACCGTTGACAAAAAGAA
>CAZHSE010000008.1:0-96864 GCA_964535085.1 uncultured Bacteroides sp. | reverse complement strand
TTGGAATTCTGCTCCTTTTTCAGCAGTTTCAATCTGTGTTGAGCCGTCATCAGTATGCTTAATTATTGCAATGTTGCCTTTGATGACCTGTTCTGTTACTGCATTTGCCGTGTCATTGTATTCAACGGTATAGAGCTTAGGCTCTGCACCTACTTTATGCACACGGGTATCAAGCAAATATCCCTCACTTGCCGTGATTTCACGGATAGTCCAATCATCAGCACAAACATAATACTTTGTTGTGAAAGATGCGTTTTCGTCAGTTGTATAGGTATCAACGAGCTGTTCTCCCTTATAGATACCATAAACTGCTCCGCTTAATTTGGCATCACCCTGTGCGTAACCTTCTTCAATATCACTCTTGGTAACAGTAACCCTAAACTTTTTAAGTATATTGTTGAATGTAAGGGTAGAAGTCTTGTCAGGCTCAAGAATAACAGTTTGATTGTCAGTTGTAACATAACGGACAGGGATATTCGTTTCCTGCACCGTGTAGGTAATCTTGTTATTGTTACTGTCATAAACAGGAAGATTAGTTACTGTTGCAACACCGCTTGAATTAGTTGTTGCATTATATGTTTTACCGTCACTACCTGTAACCTTAAAAGTAAAGTCCGTAACAATATTATCCTCGGAGTTTTTCTGTATCTTAATTTCGCCTGTTTTCAGCTCATTATTGAACGATACATTTGCAGTTTTGCCATCGGTAACGGTAACAGTTTTTTCAGCCTGTTTTTCATAACGAATAATATCGTTTTCGCTTATTGTATAAGTACCAACAGGAATATTGTTAAGCTCTGCCGTACCGTTTGCATCGGTAGTCATTGTGTAGCTCTTTCCGTTTCCTTTAACGGTAAACACCATTCCTTTAACGATATTATCCTCTGATGTTTTGGTAATCTTTAAGTTACCGAACTGAACATTAATATCGAATGAGAAAAACTGCGGGTCTGCCTGTTTTGAAAACATAAGGTTTTGAATGTTTCCGTTGTCAAAATCGAAATACACATAATTCATTGTATCATCGTCATAGCTATTCCCATTAGGCATACATTTGTAAATGCTGTATGATGCAGACTTAAATGATACGGAATGAGTTGTACAATTTTCTGCAACAGATATAGTCAGCTTGTTTTCGCCATTGGTATGGGAAATTGTCACTTTATCAATAGTCTTTGAAAAAGTGGGGTAGTATTTCAAAACACCATTTGAGTCTGTAAGAGTAGCAGAGCCACCAAGGTTGATTGTCTTTGTACTGCCGTTAAAGGATACTTGCTTGTTATAGTACAAATCAATTAAGTCCTCTGTGTCGGCAAGCCAAGATTTATACAGACTATCACTCATATATGTGCTGTCCCACGATGACCTTGTGGGATTAACTCCAAGTGTTTCCCACACGAACTGCTGAGTACAACAAGCGGCAATCCATTCTGCTTTTGTGTTTGGCAATCCGTCACCATACTTCAAGGTATAACCGAATGCGATATAGTCGGCTATTTTCCTGTAAGTATCTCCCGAACGGTTTACATACTTAACAAAATCTTTTCCGTATTCGTATGTTGTACCCGTAGGAGAAGTCTTTCCATACTGCACACAAAACACAATATATGTTTTGCCGTCGTATTTAGCATAGTGCATCTCGTGTCCGTATTTATCGTAACTTCCACTCACTACACCGAACTCTGCGTCACTATTCATATCTGTTATGAAGGTTGACGCATAAACTGTTGCCGGAAATGTTGAAATGATAATAAGCAATGACAAAAGCATTGCCACTAACTGTTTGAATTTATTTTTCAAGTAAATCCGTCCTTTCGCTTAAAAATTTGCATAAAAAAAGAGCCGACTAATAATCGGCTCTTAGTAATAAAAAATATTAGATTAATCAAAAGTTATATATGCTGTGTACTTACCGCAAATATGGCATTGTTCAACACGGAAGTTTCCTGAATTACCATTCTTTGAGGCATATTCAAGTGCCTTATCTCGTGCCTCATCAAAACTGTTTACCCAACCTATTTGACCTGTTTCGGAAGTATGACCGTCAACATTGCAGTTCCACACTTCTTCAGTTGTTGTGACTTTTTTTGTGGTAGTCACTTTTTTGGTTGTGGTTTGTTTTTTTGTAGTGGTTTGTTTCGTTTGAGTTGTACTCTGCTTTGTGGCAGATTTTGTGGTTGTATTGCTTTGTGTTGCTTTTTGAGTTGTAGTTGTTTCTTTTCGTGTGGTGGTTTCAGCAGTTGTGGGTTTTGTTGTAGTAACCTCTGTACTGCTTTGAATTTCTTTGACAATTTCACTATTGCTATTTTCTGTATTACCAACCGAAGAAGAAACAGCCAAGCTTTCATTAACTGTTGTCTTATCATCAGCATTATTGCTATTTCCACAACCTGCAATAAGCATTGCTGCAATCACAATCATTGCTACTAAACCGACTTTTTTCATAATCAATCGCTCCTTTCACTTTCATATTACTCCTGTGTAATTTGAAAAGCAATAGTGCGATTTAATAATCAAATCATAAGCATCACTTCTTTCTCTATGTTGTTGAATTTATAAACACTCTCTTGATAGAGATAGTTTACTCTTTTCGGTAGGTTATTGAATTATTAGGGTTAGGGTGTGGGAAAGGGATAGAGAAAATTTGTAATTACATTACCTGCTTTCTCTATCCCTCATTTTTTGCAAGTATTTACCGTAATGTTCCAAAGCCTTGCAAACATAATCCTGTCTTTTTTCGGCAGGAATGGACTTTGGAATATACTTCTCAACCGTCTTGTTTGGAATTACGATTTTTTCCTTTTGATTTGGTTTTTCCTCTTGCATTATTTCGCTTATTTTGTCTGCGTCAAGTTCTCCGTCATTAAACATCTTTTTCATACGGATAGCCTGTGCGTGTGACGGAGTGCAATCTTCCGTATCAATAGCATCTACCAAATCCCTTTGGGCATCTTCGTCAAGGAATGATATTTCTACGGCAGGTAACATTTTTATTTTACCTGCATCAACCATTTCAAGAAGTTCGGGAACAAGATTGGTAAGACGGATATATCTGCGTACTTGGTCTTGACTTTCGCCGACCTGTTCGGCTAATGTTTCTCGTGATGTTTTAGACTTCTGTGCAAATTGCACAGAAGTTAAATCTGTGCGTTGTCCTTGATGTTTCATCGCATCAAGTTTCATCTTGTAGGCAAATGCTTTTTCACTTGGTAATATATCAGTTCTCTGAATATTACTATCTACCATAATAATAGTAGCGGCATCATCATCTAAATCCGATACCATACAACGAAGTGTTTTCTTTTCAGCACATTCGCTTGCTCTTTTTCTTCGGTGTCCTGATATGAGTTCATATCTGCCGTCTGCCTTTGGTCTTACAATGGCAGGAACGAGAACACCACGCTCGGAAACACTTTCAATGAGCTTGAGCATATCTTCATCATCACGAACTTTGAACGGGTGGTTTGGGAAATCGTCAAGAAGTTCTAACGGAATATCCTGTATATTAGGTAAATATCCGTTATCTCTCTCGTTTTGAGATGTAAACAAATCATCTAAACTGTTCAGCGTAAAATCTGTGTTTCTCTCTTTGCTCAATTCCAAGCACCTCCTTTGTTAATTCTTCATAAGCCTGTGCTACTGTGCTTTTTGGAGCGTAAGTATATATGCTTTTGCCCTTTGAACTTGTTTCAGCAGCCTTAATTGCAATAGGTATATTAGTATTAAATATTTTAACATTCTTACCATAAGCAAATTTAATAGCGTCCTGTGTGCTTTTCGCAAGATTTGTCCTACCGTCAACAAGAGTAAAGAGAACTCCGTCAATTTTCAAATGCGGATTAATCTGTCTTTTTACTTTTGCTATGGTTTGCACAAGCTGTTGCATACCCTTTGCAGAAAGAAATTGTGCCTGAACGGGAATAATTACACTATCTGCGGAGGAAAGGGCATTAACCGTTATCATACTGAGGGAGGGCATACAATCAATAAGGATATAATCATACTTATCTTTAACAGTATTCAAATATCCTTTAAGTGCTACCTCTCTGCTCATTGCATTAACAAGGCTTAATTCAAGAGCAGACAATTCCAAGTTTGCCGGAATTAAATCGACGCCCTCTGTATGATGAAGAATAACATCATCAGGGGAACTGTTTTTGTCTTGAATAAAGTCCATAATCTTGTTTGCGAGTGTAATTGATAAATTGTCATTATCTTTCCACCCAAGACTTACAGTTAAATCTCCCTGTGGGTCTGCATCTACAAGCAAAACTCTCTTGCCTTGCATTGCTAATCCTACACCGAGATTTACTGTTGTGGTTGTCTTTCCAACACCACCTTTTTGATTGCATACCGCAATCGTTTTGCATTTTGACATTTTTTCAACTCCTTTGAAGATTTTAAAATTAAAAAGCTACTGAAAAACAGTAGCCAAAAAAAAAGCGTGATTCAACGAATCACGCTTTAATATTATGAATATGCAAATTGATATTGAGTTGCGTACAGATTTTTTTGTACGCAAATTTTTACGCAGATTTTACGCAACTTCCCATGAAAAGTGGCGGTAATTTGCGGTAATTTATGGTAATTTGATATTTTTATTAATTCACTCAAAACCACTTAAAAACCGTTTATTTTCAATGGTTTTTAAGGCTTTTGTTAAATTACCAATTATCTTACTTAGCCATTTATCTGCTTTGCAATTTCCTCTGCAAAGTTTTCCTCTCTCTTTTCAAGGCCGTCGCCCTTCATCATTCTGATGAAGTTTGTTGCCTTAATTTCTGTTCCGAGTTCCTTAGCTACTGAATCAATGTAGCCGCCGACAGAACCCTGGAAGAGATCCGAACGAACAAAATCCTGTTCCAACAAGCAAATTTCTTTAATCTGCTTCTTGATTCTGCCCTGAACAAGACCGACGAAAATCTTGTTTTCGCTGATTTCAGCCTTATGTGAAACAGCAATCTCTGCAAGTGCAGCAAAAGCCTCTTTAGAAATGAAGTTTGTGAAATTCTTTCTCTGCTTATTATCAAGACCATGATAAATAGAGATGTCTTCGTCACTCCACTTCTTTTCGTTAATAGCCTCGTCAATAAGGCTGTTAAGAATCGGCATCGGAAGTGAATCAGGCTTATTAAGAGCACTGTCAACTGTGATAGAATGCATCTTTTCCGATTCCTCGGCAGAAATATCATCCTTGCTCATATATTCAGGGCTCATAGCTGCAATCTGCATAGCAACATTCTTACCCATAGCATCAAATTCTGCTGTAGCAGCCTTTGACTCATCAGCTACTTCAAAGCCGACCATAACGCCGACAGAGCCGCCGCCGTGGATATATGTTGAAACGATACCATCCATTGTCTCAAAACGGCGAACCTTCATATTCTCACCGATTGAAAGAACGAGGTCATTAAGAGTTTCTGTAACTGTTCTGTCTGTTCCGTTGAACTCTGAAGTGCAGAGAGCTTCAACATCGGCAGGATTTGCAGCGATAACAGTCTTTGCAACACCTGTTACAAAATCCATAAACTTTTCATTTTTAGCAACGAAGTCTGTCTCTGAGTTAACCTCAAGAACAACACCTTTCTTTGCCTGTGCATCATAATAAGGAAGAACAACACCCTCAGCGGCAATTCTTGATGCCTTCTTCTGTGCTGCTGCAAGACCTCTTTCACGAAGATAGTCAATAGCCTTATCCATATCACCGTCAGACTCAACAAGAGCCTTCTTACATTCCATCATACCAACGCCGGTCTTTTCACGAAGAGCCTTAACGTCCTGAGCTGTAAATGCCATAATAAATTCCTCCTATTCGATTTTTACTTTATAAATTATTCAGCAGCTTCCTCTGAAGCCTCTGTCTCTTCTGCATTGTCTTCTGCTTCGTCAGCAACATCCTTACCGTCTCTGCCCTCAATAACTGCGTCAGCCATTGCACCTGCGATAAGTTTTACTGCACGGATTGCATCATCGTTACCTCGGATAACATAGTCACTTTCGTGAGGGACGCAGTTAGTATCAACAATAGCAACGATAGGAAGACCGAGTTTCATAGCCTCTGACACTGCGATTCTCTCCTTACGAGGATCAACGATAAACATTGCATTAGGAATCTTCTTCATCTCAGTGATACCGCCGAGATACTTCTCGAGTTTTTCAATTTCAAGCTCAAGTTTAACAACTTCCTTCTTTGGAAGGAGATCAAAAGTACCGTCCTCACGCATAGCCTTAAGCTGAGCAAGACGAGCTACTCTGCCTCTGATTGTCTTGAAGTTAGTGAGCATACCGCCAAGCCATCTTGCATTTACATATGGCATTGCACAACGCTCTGCTTCCTCTTTAACTGAATCCTGAGCCTGCTTCTTTGTACCTACAAAGATGATTGAGCCGCCGTCTGCAGCAAGATCACGAACGAACATATAAGCCTCATCAAGTTTCTTAACTGTCTTCTGAAGGTCGATGATGTAGATGCCGTTACGCTCTGTGAAGATGTACTCAGCCATTTTAGGATTCCATCTTCTTGTCTGGTGTCCGAAATGAACACCTGCTTCTAAAAGCTGTTTCATTGAAACTACGTTTGCCATTTTTATTTCCTCCTTTAAGGTTAATCCTCCACGGGCAAGTATGGCAAAAGCCTGATTGATAACCTACGGCTTAACCTGCCAGTGTGCGTATTCGCTTTCATAGACAGTTAAATTTTGCCTGTCTATACGAATGCTGAAAAATTATAACAGAAAAGGCCTGAAAAATCAAGCCTTTTCTGAATATAAATATTAAAATCATCAATAAAATGAAAGCAGTTTACATATACATATCAGTTCTCTATAAATTTTATATAAATTTATAGAGTATTTTTATTTTTCCTTTTGTAATATTTATCATCGTTTTTATAAGACCTTTAAATTCATTTGACTTTCTGTAAATCACAAATAAAATTACATTTGGAATAACAAGGCAGACTAAAAATCTCAGAATCAGCGTTAAAATATTGGAATTAAAATAAATATAATTGGTTATAAATACACACAAAGCTGTTAAAACAACCGCAAAAAAAACATATTGAAGCAAATTTAAAATATACTTTTTGGGATTGCAATGAAAAATTGTAGTAAAAAGATTTTTGAGAAGCCATGGCATTCCTATCAACACCACGCTAAGTACCGTTGACAACAAAACTCCATATAATCCTAAATACTTAACCGTAAGCAAATTCATAATTAAATTTGCCAAAGAGGTGATAAGAGGACGAAATCTGTCACTATGCCACATTCCCGAAGCATCTTTATATACACATAATAATCCGTGCATCTCCATAACAAAGAAATACAGACAATAAACAATCACCATACTGTAAGGAAGCATATTTTTTTTACCAACCCAGAGTTCCATAAACGGCTGGTACAAACAGGCTAAACAGCAGGTGCAGAAAATGCCGATCCATGCAAACATAAAAGTTAATTTTTTCAGGTCATTTAAATTTTTTTCATTGCTTTCGGTAATAATACTGTTTCCGATACCGGAGCGGCTTGATGCAGTTATAAGCGTTATAAAGCCGAGAACAGCATTCAATATATAAAAATAGTTCTGATAAAGAGCAAGCTGAGTAAGTCCCAGAAAGGCAGATATAACAATGGTATCGGCAGAACTTGAGACAATTCCGCCTATTTTTGAAGTAAACAAATCGGCTACTCTTCGGTTTATGGAAGCGGTTTCTTCTTTAGAAAGCTTACCTTTTGCCTTATACTGCGGAAAAATCTTGTCTACAACGATTGCAGTAGTGATATTTGAAATTACACCCATAAACAGTGCAACCAAAATATAAATATAATAATCTTTAATTACAAACAGAACAAAGAATTGAATTGCATATTTTAAGGTATTCAGGACATATCCGATTTTATCCGATATGTCATTTCTTTGGTGAACATTGATAAGACAGTTTTTATACGCAAAAAGCCAATAGGTTAAAACAACTGTAGCTAAATTTATAAAATATAACACATATAAGTTAATATCAGGAGGCAAATCACGCTTTACCAGATGAGGCAGAAACGGAGTTATTGAAGCCCCTAAAACAAGTATTACCAAGCCTATAATTCTGTAATAAATCTTATAGAGCCTCATTAATGCGCATATTTTTTCCGTATCGTCATTTGCAAGGGGTTCATACATACTGAATATTAATGCAGAACCGACACCAAGTTCTGCCAAATTCAGCACTGATAACACTGAAGTAAATAAACTGTTCAGTCCTACATATTCCATACCCAGGCAATATATGAGTGCCGTACGCATTAAAAACGGGATTAAAAGATCGTATATTTTTGTAATAGAACCGAATATAAAGTTTCTTGCCGTATTTTTACTTCTTTCCAGTTTCATAAAATAACTTCCTAAAATAATAAAATACTTTACTGATATTAAATACTATCATATTTTCTTTTCTGTAACACTTCTCAGAGAATCTTTCAGGAAATCCATCGATTCATCTCTCATTTTATTAATCATATCGGAAACTTTGTCAAAATCAATATGCTTATCAATATCGGCATCTGATGCTTTTGAAACCACTCTGCTTTCCAATCCGAATTTTCTAAGCAGGTCGCTTGATTTAATACTGATTTTACTCCTTGTAAATGATAAAAATTTCTTTTCAAACAAAAGAGAAAAAACTACACAGTGAAAAGAATTTGTAAGCACATATTCTGCGTTTCTCAATCTGTATAAAAACTCCGCAGGACCGTCCGCAGTACAATCCTCTGCACTTACTGTATAATTACTGTGATTCGGTGAATAGTAGCAAATTTTCAGATTTTTTTCCTTTGCCAATTTATTTGCATACTTTACAATTTCATCATTGACCTCAAGTATATAAACATATATATATTTCTCACTGTTGCCGTTAATCTGAGCAGTGTCAATCATTTTATCATAATATTCCGGTTCAACAAGAAAAGCAGGGTCACAGCACTCATACACTTTTTTTTCGGTCAGGCTTTGAATAAAATCAATATTGCTCTTCTCTCTTACGGAAATACAGTCAATATAGCTTAAGCAGTCCTTGTAACACTGCGAAATTTTCTTAAGTTTTCGATTGTCGGAACAATCAAGACTCGGAGCATAGGCAATTCTTTTTTCTCCTTTATCCGCAAATTTAAGATAGTAACCTTCAGAGCGAAAATCATCCGTACGCTTCGGCGCCCAAACAACATCAGAGCCTGTAATAAACGCAGAATAATTTATATCCTTGTTTATATCATATGCGGAATTATATGAAGGAGTCAAATTCAAAAAGCTGTCTTTATATGCAATAAATCTCTGTCTCCTTTTCTCTGCTGCTTGTGGATTTTTATTTTTCGGAAATTTTGCTTTTAAGTAAAGGCGCCATCCTCCGTACTGCTTCGCCTGATCTTTATAACGCTGAAAACGGTTAGGCATCTCCTTGCAGGGAAAATAATTAATGGTATTTACTGCATATTCACTTCCGACAATACCTCTAACTGCATCCTCAAGCACTGCCGCAGCAATTACAGCACCGTAATTTGCAGTAAACTGTAAATTTATAATTCCAATATGCTTTTCATTATTCAAAACATCACACAACCTTAAATTTCAATTAACCATATAAAACTTATACTAATGTTCAGTATAAATTTTATATTTAAAAAGTATGCGTTTTACATATATCAAGTGTACCTGAACCTCCTGATATATAAAGAGAGTCTCCAAGTATCAATCTTCCTGCATCACTTACCATATATACAGCCCAGTCGGCTATCTCTTCGGGAGCAGCATACCTTTTTCCCTTATACCTTGGATTAAACAAATCTCCGTCGGTTTTCTTTAACATTTCAGTTGCGACCGGTCCGGGTGCAATACAATTAACAACAATACCGTATTTTATCAGCTCATCAGCAAGTCCAAGAGTCATACTCTTAACACCTGCCTTTGAAATACAATAAGGATTCCAGCCCGGTTTCAAAGCAGAAGTCGAGCTGATGTTAAGTATATTCCCGTTAATATTTTTTTCAATCATATACTTAGATATTTTTTGTGACAGGAAATACGACGCCTTTAAATTCAAGTCTATTACGCTGTCCCAATCATCTTCAGTAATATCAAGAAAATTAGATTTGCCCATAAATCCTGCGGCATTTACTAAAATATCTATAGCCACATCATCGTCAAATACCGTTAAAATTTCCTTAATTTTATCATCATATGAATTAAAATCTTTCAAATCAAAAAGAACATATCTGCACTGTGAACCAATTGAATCCGCTACTGCTTTCAGCTTTTTTTCGTTAGTTCCGAGAATTATAACAGATGCTCCGTTATCGACAAACGCTTTTGCTATTGCACGTCCTATACCTCCGCTTCCGCCGGAAATAACAGCTCTTCTGTTTTTTAAATATTCTCCGTTTGCCACAGGAATATTAACAGTCTTTACAACTTCCTTAGTGAATTTGTTTTTTATATATCTTTTAATTTTTGTAAACAAGCTCATAAAATACACCGTCAATTTAAAATTTATTTATTTAGAAGATTTTTTACAAATTTTTTCCCGTTTTCTCCTAAAACCTTTCCTGCTATATTTTTTAACTTTGAATCATTTGAAGGGGATAAATTATTTATACCATTCATCTTATACATGGATTCCATATCCGTTTTAGCGTCATTAAAAACCTCCATAATTACAGGAGTTTTGTGAACACCGGTAAAGTATTTTATATTATCATTTAACTCTTCTGCTGTAGTTGCGGAAATATATTCAAAGCCATTGTCTTCAGCCCAGTTCTTTGCATTGTTGCTATGCCTTGCGGCAGTGTGCAAATCAAGGGTATCATACCAACCATTATTTTGATAAAACTCCGCACCTGCCGAATTATTCAGGAGCAATATATGAACATTGTTCTTCATATGGCGTATTTTAAGTGCATTCATATCATAGAAGAAGCTCAAATCTCCTATAACTAAAAAGGCAGGTTTATCAGTAACATATGACTGACCTAAAAATGTTGACAAACAGCCGTCAATACCTAACGCTCCCATATTTGCATAACAAACAAAGCCTTTAGGAAGATCAAAATGTTGGGATATCCTGATACTGTTATAGATGCTGTAATGAATTATGCCTTCATCCGGAAGATTTTTAAATAATGCTTCTATCGAAGTAATATGACATAACGGCAAATCAGGTACTCTAATACTGTCGCAAGCATTCATCCATAAATCAAAATACCTTTTACTGTTACTTAAATTCTGAACAGAATTTAAGGCTTTCAAAAAATCAAATGGTGAACACTGGAAAATATCTGTCAATCTATCACACGGATCAACAAGATTTCCGCTTACATCAACATACCAATGTTCAAAATCTCCTCCTCTTAATTTATTCCACGTAGGATCCATTATATTTTTGCCGAAAGTAATCAATAAATCCGGTATAAGCTCTTCGCTCAATCTCCCCGGTGCAGTAGTTACTCTGTTAATATTCAGTACATTATCAATATGTAAATTTGCCATTTGCTCCGCCGCAATTACACAATTATACTTATTGAAGAACAATGACAATTGTTTTTGCGTACTTTCGGAATAGTAATCCTGTCCGCAAATAACGAGTATTTTTTTTGCTTTTGACAATTTTTCACGAAATTTGTCAAAAGCATTAGAATAAAGGTGCCTCTTTACCTGTATAACATCGGGAAGATTTTCTACATCTACAGTATAGCTGTCGCCGTAATTAGGAACATCAATATGAACAGGTCCTTTTCCGTTGTGATCAAGTTCCAGCAAAGCCTCATTTACCAATCTTTGGCAATACACAAAATCTCTCTGATCACGCACCTGCGGAAGCTGAACTTCTTTTTTGCACACATTTTTAAACATATCGTCCTGCTTTATCATCAAAAGCTTCATCTGACCCAAATCTCTGATATCCTTGTTACAAGTTATTACAACCAAAGGAATACCCTGATAATAGGCCTCTGTAACAGCTGATAAATAATTACAGCACGCAGTAGACGCCGTACAGGCTATAGCGACCGGTTCCTTAATTTGCTGAGAAATACCCATTGCAAAAAAAGCCGAACTTCTTTCATCGACAACCGAATGACATATAAAATCGCTGTCCGTTTCCACAGATCTGGCAAAAGCATAATTTGTCTGACCGGCTGATAAAACAATATGTTTTATTCCATGCTTTTTTAACAATGCAATTAATATCTGTGTGTTTTTTAATTCAGTATACATTATAAATTCCTCCGAGTATTAAACATCAATAAATCGGTACAATAAAATATCCTTGAAAGCATTTGCATCAAGTACAGTAAGCCACCTGTCAGTCAGCTTATAATCTTCATTTTCAAACAGACTGTTATGAAGACGGAACACTATATCTATAAACAAAGCAGACAGGATTTTTTTCCTGCTTGACAAAGGTGCAAAATAATTCAGCATACCGTCAAGGCTTCTTTCCGTGTCACCCTCATTATCGGTAAGCTCCGTTCCGATATATCTTGCGATATCAAACTCCCTCGGAGCAATATATCCGATAGGGTCAATAGCGACAAGCCCATCATTCTTATTCATAATGTTATATCTGTGCAAATCACCGTGAATGAGCGTATTTTCACTATCTGAAAATACTTTATTGTATTCGCAGACAGCCTTTTGAACATACTGCATAATAAGTTCGTTTTTATATTCAAAATTATCTTCTTTCAGTTTATTTTCAAGAATAGACTGATAATTTTTAAAATCATTTATGCTGTAGTCTGTTTTTTCGCTTTCAATTACCTTTTTGAAAAACTCAAAAATTTTCTTATTGTTTTCATTAAAGGATATATCGGAATTATCACAGCGTTCAAGCAATATTGCACTGCAGCTGTCATCATAATCATAAAGCTCACACATATAGCAGGAGTTTATATGCTGATAGCAGGAACGTTCGCTTTCATATCTTTCAATAAAAGGCGGAATTATTTTCAATACGCATTTGCCGTATTTTATACTTTCTGCAAGAAATATAATTCCGAAATGTGAGGTTTTAATAAGCTGATAATCTTCTATCTGCCATTTTCTGAGCAAAGATGTTATTTCATCATTCAGGGTTTTAAGCCAATGCTCAGACTCCTTCGGATAATATTTTTCAAGAAGACTGTTCAGACGTGTAACATTTGACAAAATGTTCTGAGCGTCAACATTATTATCTCTCTCTTTAATCAGCGCTTCGAGATATTTTAAATCAGCAGGATATGTTAATTTAAAATTATTGTTAAAGTCAAAATAAAGTTTGATTTTGCTGTCAGGCGGAAGCTGCTGTGTAACTTCCGTAAGCAAAGACTCACAATCGAAACTTTCTGCAAGAAGAGGAAAATTGAATCCCTCGGGAGACTGCATAAGATAATACCGCTCTCTGTCAACCTTTTGAAAATCATAAGAGCCTAAGGAATCGGTTATTTTCTGAGCAGTTACTACAGCTGAATAATTATCCAGATATCCGAAATAGTCGTCAATAAGCTCGCCCGTTATCATAGGCCGTACGGAATCGCAGACTATCAATTTTTCACATTCGTATTTATCGCTGATAAAATCAATGACATTTTTAAGAGTTCTGTTTCGTGTGTCTCCGCCTTCAATCAAATCAATATTGTACCTTTTGCAAATATCTCCCAGATAAACAAAATTAGCACTGATATTGGAGGCAATGATTATTTTATCTGTTAAAGAGCTTTTCAAAACGGAGTCAATAACATATTCAATAACCATTTTACCGTTTACTTTATGAAATTGCTTGGGAATATTACTTCCGAAACGGCTTCCGACTCCGTTTGCAAGAACAGCTACAATATTCATTCTTTAACACCTTTCATTAAAAGTAATTTTCTTTTCTATGTTGTTGCGTTATTCTTTAAAACATTTTCAAAAGCTGCAGTCTGCCTTCGATATAGTCGACAACTCGTTTTGTGGAATTACCGTCTGAAAACTTCTGAACAGTATCTCTGATTTGTTCACGCTGTCCCTTCAGCGAATCCTCACCCTGAGCCACACGGGTTATAAATGAACAAAGGTCGTCAGCATTATAAATTTTTTCTCCGCCGGACATTATGTAATTTATATCCACGGTAAATCCTTCACGCTTATTATACTCCTCAAAATCATCCCAACAAAGTCCTATCGGCTTATTGCAGAGCAGATAATCATAATAAACAGAAGAGTAATCGGAAATAAGTGCATCACAATTTCCCAGAACCTGATAGTTTTCAGCATTTTTTTCTACGAGATAATCATTATCTATAAATATCAGATTGCTCATATCAAGCTGCTTAAGACGTGAAACATCCTGTGCAGGATGAGGCTTCACAACCAGCAAAACATCGTTTTGCTTAGCACATTCATTCACTTTTCCGGCAATGGCTTCGTCATAAAGAATAGGCATTGAAATATTGCTGTGAACGGCTTTTTTATTATTTTTATTCTGCCTGTATGTAGGAAGCCAGTATATTACCTTTTTATAATTTTTTTCGGGAAATATTCCTTTAAAATCTATCCTGTCGAAAAGCCTGTCATTTCTCGGAAATCCAAACACTCTGAACTGATCTTCCCTGCAGGCGAGATTAACAGCGTCATATTTTCTTAAATAATCGGAAACAGTGATTATTTCAGCATCTTTACATTCATCAGGCAGACAATATTTTCCCACTGTATTCTTCAGTGCACAGCCATGCGCAAGATATAAGTAATACTGATTTTTTCTTTTTTTAGGTAAAAATTCGTTTGAACAAATAATTGCCTTTGCAAACCAGTAATAAAGACGAGACTTTTTACTGTATTTATCGGCGTAAATAACATTATCTATTTTCGGAAGATCCTTTCCGAATTCATCAGCATTAATCATCCAGACAATCTTATATTTTTTATTAAGTCCCCTTCTGCACATTTCTTCAAAAACATATTTTGCATTGTCGCTTAAGCAAGGTACGCTTTCAAACAAAATATAGTTTCTCATAGGAAAGAGAAGAAGAATCTTTTTTATAATCTTAATTACTAAGGACTTCATAAATTAACCTCTTAATTTCAAAGATTTTTCATTATCTCAGCCGCAAACTTCGGTGATATCATAAGGAGCAATGCTATAAACTTTTGCTTAAGTGAATAACGGCTTTGGCTGAAAATTTCAGCCTTATAATTAATTATTTCATTTTTAATTGTATCATAATATGAGTTATAGAAATGCTTGTCCCCGCATTTGGAAATTTTTTGAATAATTACATAAACCTTTCTCAAATGGCGCCATATTGCAAGGTCTCTGAGTGCAGTATTTTCCTGTTCTTCTGCAATTACCTTCGTTGTTTTATAGCTCCGGGCTACACCGTCTGTCAAATACTGTGCCGTTGCCGCACCCTCTCTTTTTCTGTAATAAAAATAAAAATGCTCTTTCATACAGGAAACAGATAAACATTTTTTAAAAATCTGATAATTAAAGAGCAAATCTTCGGAAAAAGAAATATTCTCATCAAAACGCACTAAACGTACAATTTCAGATTTTATCAGCTTTGCGCACACTTCTCCTCTTATAACATCGGCAATGAAGTTTTCGAGGATTTCATTTTTACTATATATTCTGTCCTCAAAAACGAGACTCTCTTTTTTCAGCTCGTCCCCGTAATCATCACAAATTCCGCACACTATAACATCGGAGCCGTCCCTTTCCGCACGGCATATCATTTTTTCAATCATATCACAAGCGATATAATCATCCGAATCAACAAATGTAACATACTCGCCCGAAACAATATCCAGCCCTGCATTTCTTGCAGCGGAAACGCCGTTATTTAATTTATGTATTACTTTGATTCTGCTGTCCTTTTCCGCCCATTCATCACACATTGCAGGGCAATTATCAGGAGAAGCATCATCAACAAGTATAATCTCTAAATTATTATACGTCTGATTCACAATGCTTTCAATACATCTGTCAAGATAATTTTCGACATTGTAAACAGGCACAACAATACTGACCTTTGTCATTATATCACCATAAGAAATTTAAAGCTGTGCAAAACATCACACAATAAGATTATAAGCCAAATAATCACCGCTGTCAATAAATGAAAAAACTGACTTCGCAAAAAAACGAAATCAGTTTGCCTTACTAGATTAAGACTCTACTTTTCATCTGCTGTACTGTCATCTTCTTCGGTTTCAGCATTTTCTTTTAAATCATCATTTTTTACAATCTTATATTTACCTTTTAATGCTCCGGACAGAACAAGAAAAGTTCCCAAAATAAAAACAGTTATGCCAAAAGCAAATAAAATCTTACTTGCATTTGTTCTGTGGTTTTCCGATACATTCTTTTCGTCCGACAGGGCAGAAGTCGCTCCGCTGCTGTTACTCATCAAGTCTTCCGCTTCAAATGTTTCACTTCCGTTCAAAATATTTTCTGAAACATCAGTGATTTCATTGCTTTTCACTGATACGCTGTCTGAATTGCTCTTTTCGGCAGAAAATTTGATAATACTTTGTGAACTCGATTTTTTAGCTGATGAGCCGTTCTTTTTTACTGCTGACGGAGAAAATTTTGTAGTCTTTTCCGTCGTACTTTTTTCAGCCGAAGCAATCGATTTTGCTGTCCGTGAAGTTAAAGTTTTAGTTGCAACCGATTTTTCCGTGTTCGGTTTAGTCGTTTTCGCTGTTGTGGACTTCACAGAAGTTGATTTTGTCGTTTTTTCTGTAGTAGTTTTTGTGGCTTTTTCTGTTGTGACAGGCACAGTAGTTTGCACCATATTGACAGCTATATCTTTTTTAATATCGAAATTATTATTTTTTCCGCAGGAATATTCACAGGAAACAGTATTATCGGAACTTTTGTCATCCGAATTTTTAAATTCAACTGCAACAAAAATCTCGCCGCCGTGGTACTTAGGATTAACTTTGGAAAAATCATAATAAACATTAAAATTATTCTCAACATTAAGCTCGTTATCGGCGATTATTCCGTCTTTTCCCACTGTAATTACATAATCATTTTTGCTGTTTTTCACTTTAAAAATCAAGTAGGAACTGTCTGAACTTTCCGTCAGCAAAGAATCGTAAAAGCTCAGGTAAAAATACATACAGCAATTTTCTTCATCAACAATATACTTTAAGCAGCCGTCAAAATCATCATTTGATATATTGACAATTTCGCCTTTATCATTCCAGTATTTACTGTTGCCTACATATCCGTCATCATAAGCAAAGGCTGCTGAACAAGACGAAATAAAAGCAAAAAATCCGACAGCAAAAGCACAAATCATTTTATAAAATAAAATGGCTCTTCTATCGGCAAATTTCATCATTTTTCTCCATTTTTCCCCTGAATTTTATTTAATTCTAAATCATTTCATTATGCTTTGTCAATGCTTTTGGAAAAATTTTTAAAAAATTTTCAATATCAAATATGCAGTGGAATTCGTTCCAAAAAATGCCTTTCTACTTTTGCATTAGTTACACCATATTCAATCATTTCATTCCAAGTTTTATTCTTATGTTTCGATATTTTGAAGTACTTTCCCTGCAAAACTACATACAGAGATTTTCTGCTGAAAGCATGAATATACCAAGTCGGTAATACGAATTCTTTAAGCATTTCGCATATGCTCTCAATTTCATTATCGTCAATATGATACTCATTAGTATGCCAGATAGGGCATTCATCCTCAGGAACATTTTCAATTCTTTGTGAATAAAAATATGGGTGTAACTTTTCAAGTACAGTTTTGTCAGAAACACTTTCTTCAATAACGCCTAATTTAAACATAACTTTCCTCCAATATATTTCCGTAATAATCAACATCAATAACTGTGCCGTCAGGGAATGTTTCCTGTGCTGATTTAATGAATTTGTTAAATCCTAAATGCTGATAAATATTCAGATTTTTCGTTTCTGCTGGCTCGACACCTAAAGTGAATTTTTTATAACCTCTGTTTTTCAAATCATTAATCATAAAGCGGAAAAGTTTTGAAAAATAGCCTTTACCACGATATCGCTTAACTGTACTGAAATTACACAAATAGACTGTTTTATCATCAACCAGTTTATCGCTGTTTTGAATAATATCTTCGTCAAACATAGCGGTGGTTTCACATATAATTCTGTTATGAATTTTACCATAATATGTAACAGACTGACCGTTTTTTGTGTATTCAAGAGCATTATTCTTCAGTCTCTCTAAAACAATTTTTCTTTTTCTTTGCCTTCTTATTTCATAATTCCACTTGCGTTCCATTTCATCAATGGTTGCAATCTTACATACATATTCTTTCATTTCAATCATTTAATATAGTCTATTTATATTTTTATAAAACTATTTTACTATGAATACGAATAAGGCATTAAATCTTTCAGCTTAATCACTGTGCCTTTATTATCAATAATCACTTCAATATCCTGTGCATTTTTTAACTGCATCATAAATTCTCTGCACGCACCGCAGGGCGGCAAAACATTACCCTTTTTATTAACAGCTATTACCATTTTTATTTCATATTCACCATGGGTAATCATTGTTGAAACTGCATTTCGTTCGGCACACATACCAAGTGAGCAATCCGTATCAATACAAACGCCTGTATAAATATTTCCGATTTTTGATAAAACAGCCGCACCTACACCTCCGGCACATATTTGACTGCTTATCTTTTTCGGATTTATAACCGCACTTGCAGCATTATATAATTCCTTACATACATCATTCATCATCGTTTTCACCTAAATAATTCATTTAAATTTCTTGTATCATTATAACAACGTACTATTAATTAATAGATTATCATTAAAAATTATACCACATATAAAAGGCATTGTAAAATCAGATTATGAAATAGACAACATTTACAAATTATGATATAATGTACCAATCAAATCAAAAGCGTGGTGAGAAGATGAAAAAAATTGTTATAGGCGTATTAGCACATGTGGACTCCGGAAAAACTACGCTGTCAGAGGCTTTAATGTATCAATCGGGAAACATCAGCAAGTTAGGCAGAGTTGACCGCAGAGACTCTTTTTTAGACACAAACTCGCTTGAGAGAAGCCGTGGAATAACAATTTTTTCAAAACAGGCAGTTTTAAATTATAACGACACGCAATTCACCCTGCTTGATACGCCCGGTCACGTAGATTTTTCAGCTGAAACCGAAAGAAGCCTGCAGGTTATTGACTATGGCGTTCTGGTTATAAGCGGAACTGACGGTATTCAAAGCCACACCCGGACCCTGTGGAAATTACTCTTAAAATACAATGTCCCCTGCTTTATTTTTGTAAACAAAATGGATCTCGACGGAGCGGACAAAGAGCTTGTTATGAAACAGCTCAAATCAAAGCTCAGCGACGGCTGTGTCGATTTCAGCAATACCAATACCGGGGATTTTTACGAAAACATTGCGCTGTGCGACGAACAGCTTTTAAACAGATTTTACGAAAAAAGCTCACTGAAAAAAGAAGATATAATTCCATTTATTAAAAATCGGAAAATCTTTCCCTGTATGTTCGGCTCAGCACTCAAATTAACCGGTGTAAACGAATTTTTAGACTGCTTATACAGCTACACTGAAATGCCGGAATACAGCAGTGATTTTGCAGGAAAGGTATACAAAATTTCAGAAGATAAAGGACAGCGCCTGACGTTTTTAAAAGTTACAGGCGGAAGTCTTAAAGTCAAAGAAATTCTGAAAAGCAACAAAAATAAAAATGCCGAAAAGGTTAATCAAATCAGGATATATTCAGGCGAAAAATTCAAGACGGAAGATGAAGCATCCGCAGGTACGATATGTGCTGTTACGGGAATAAATTTTGCAAATTCAGGAGACGGATTAGGTGAAGAAAGCGACGCATTTCTGCCTGTTCTTGAACCTGTTATGACATACGGATTAATTATCAATGACGGTACTGATGCTCATACCGTTCTTGAAAAAATGAAAATTCTTGAAAGCGAGGACCCACAGCTGAAAGTAGTCTGGAATGAGCTTCACAAAGAAATTCAGGTTCAGCTTATGGGAGACATTCAGCTTGAAATTTTACAGTCCGTGATTTCCGACCGATTCAACATTGATGTAAAATTCGGTAAAGGAAGCATAATTTACAAAGAAACGATTTCAAACACGGTTGAGGGAATAGGTCATTTTGAACCGTTAAGACATTATGCAGAAGTTCATCTTCTGATGAAGCCTGCAAAAAGAGACAGCGGTATTGTTTTCAAATCCGAATGTAAAGAAGATTTGCTTGACAAAAACTGGCAGAGACTTATACTTACTCATCTCTATGAAAAAACACATATCGGAGTTATGACAGGATCTCCAATAACCGATATGGAGATAATACTGAAATCAGGAAAGGCACACCCGAAGCATACTGAGGGCGGTGATTTCAGACAGGCTACGTACAGGGCAGTAAGACAGGGACTTCGTTCAGCTGACTGTATTCTCCTTGAACCTGTTTATGAATTCACTTTAGAGGTTCCAAGCGAAAATATAGGCAGAGCAATAGCTGATATTCAGCGTATGTCGGGAAGTTTTGGTTCACCTGAACCGCATGAAGATTTTTCTGTAATCAGCGGTACTGCTCCCGTTTCCGAAATGTACAATTACACAAGAGATGTTACTCAGTACACCCACGGAAAAGGCAGACTGACGTTGAGCTTGAAAGGTTATCAACCTTGCCATAACGCACAGGAGGTTGTTGAAAATATAGGTTACAACTGCGACAGCGATACCGACAATCCCTGTGACTCTGTTTTCTGCTCTCACGGCTCGGGATATAATGTCAAATGGAACGAAGTTAAAAGCCACATGCATTTGCCGAGTGTTTTAAGCAAGCCTAAAAGTGAATATATCGGAAATAATAAAACTCAGATACTTTATAAATGCAGGGATAAATCAAATCTTTTTGCTCTTGACAAGGAGCTTATGCAGATTTTTGAGCAGACCTACGGTCCTGTAAAAAGCAGAAACGACGCTGTTCCCGCTCATTTTAATTTAACGGAAAATACAGATGCAAAAAAAGAAAAACCTGTTAAATTGCCTAAATATAACGGCAGAGAATATCTCCTTGTTGACGGGTACAATGTAATTTTTTCATGGGACAGCCTTAAAGAATTATCTCAAAATAACATTGACGGTGCAAGAAACGCTCTGATAAATATTCTTTGCAATTATCAGGGATATAAAAAATGCGATATAATTTTAGTCTTTGACGCATACAAGGTTAAGGGCAATGCACGTGAGGTTGAAAAAATTGACAATATCAATGTGGTTTATACAAAAGAGGCTGAAACCGCTGATATGTATATAGAAAAAACATCCCATAAATTAGCAAAAAATAACAAGGTCAGAGTAGTTACATCCGATGCACTTGAACAGCTTATTATCCTGACAAACGGCGCTTTGCGAGTATCTTCAAGAGAATTTTTGAGTGAAATACAGCAGGCAGAAGAAGAAATCAGAAATATAATTTCAAAATCATATTAAAAAATCAGCACAGTAAATTTTGAATTAATTTGCTGTGCTGATATTTTTTACTGATTTTTCATACTTACCTTTGTTTCTTTTACAAGCAAAACGCCTTGAATAATTACAAGAGCAAAGGAAAAAATTCTGAATGCCATAGATATTATTTCAAGAACATTTGAGATTTCTCTGAAAGAGGACAAAAGCTTGATATTATTAAAATACTTCATACTACGCCTCCAAAAGTACGGCATGTGCAATGCCGGGAATAGGATTACCCTGCTTATTTGATGTCGGCGACATCAATGCACCTGTAGCTGCGAAAAGAACTTTACCGAGGCTTCCCTGTTCCATACGTTTCATTATGTGAGAACAAAGTACAGAACCGCTGCAGCCACATCCTGAACCGCCCGAATTCACATCCTGTTCTTTCAGGTCATAAATCAGCATACCGCAGTCTTTATGATAACCCTTCAACTTGACTTTGTACTCCATTTCCATAATTTCATAAAGAAGCTCCGTTCCCGTAAAACCTAAATCACCTGTTAAGATTAAATCGTAATCCTGCGGTTTCGTGCAGGTATCTTTGAGAAAATCGCTTATAGTCCTTGCTGCAGCAGGTGCCATTGCAGCACCCATATTATTGGCATCGGTAATGCCTAAGTCGGTAATTGTGCCGATTTGGATTGCTTTAATCTTAATGCCTTTGCCCCTTTTCTCGACTACTGCACTTCCTGCGCCTGTTACGGTCCACTGTGACGTGGGCGGTCTTTGTCCGCCGTATTCAAGAGGAAATCTGAACTGTCTTTCGGAAGAACAAAAATGGCTTGAAGTTCCTGCGACTATGCAATCGGCTCCGCCGTCCACAAGCATCGACCCTACCGAAAGAGAAAGCGCCATTGTTGAACAGGCACCGAAAAGCCCGATTGACGCAACATTCAAATCCTTAAGCGCAAATGCAGAGCTCATACACTGATCGAGCAAATCTCCGCTTAAAACAAAATTAACCTCTGACGGACTTTTTTTAGCATTTGACAAAGCTCTGATTATTGCATCGTGGAGCATTGCCGACTCTGCAAGCTCATAAGACTGCTGTCCCATTGTTGTATCTTCAAAAATCGCGTCAAAATCTTGTGCAAGAGGTCCTTCGCCTTCTTTTTTTCCGACTACTCCTGCGTGTCCCGTTATAACAGGCGGATTATCAAAAAACACCGTTTTACCTTTAATACGCATAAAAACACCTCGGTTATATTTTAACCAAGGTGTTTTATTTTATGAACATATTAACTTGTTATTCCCGGTAAACAAAATGCTCTATACCATCTGAAATATCGGTTATTTTATCTTTAATAAAATCGGGATACATATTAAGATTTTTTACATCATTAACATTTACCCATTCAAGCATAATATTACAATTATCCTTTTGCGATATAAAATTTGAAAATTCAATCGTATCATAAGTATCAACAAGAAAATAAAACTCTACAGAATGAACATTTTTTGAATTATATGACCACAGACTTTCATCAACCCAAATCATTCTTTGACATTTGATATTCAAGCCTGTTTCCTCTAAAAATTCACGGACAATAGTTTCTTCAGCCGTTTCTCCTATTTTAACGTGACCACCCGGAAGAGCATATTCATTATTGTCCTTCTGCACAAGGACTTTACCGTTTCGCATCAATACACCTACTGCTCTAAAAGAACAAATATTGTCATCAGTCTTAAAATTCCAATCTTTACTCTTTTTATTTTTAAGCATATAATTCTCCTTACTGCTGAGACAATACTGTATATCGATATGGTGGGAGTTCAATAAAACCATCAACACAAATTGAATCAAAAAAATTATAGGAATTATCCCACCGGGTACCGACAAAAAATTTTGCTGTATTCGGACTGTTGTTTACGGCAACAAGACATTTACCGTTTTTACTTTCACGACTGTATGCGATAACGGAGTCAGCAGAATATATCGGAATAAACTCCCCGTCCGAAAAAGCCTTGCATCCATGCCTTATCTGTCCAAGACGGCGATACCATCTTAAAAGTTCTTTATTAGGCTTATCCCACTCCATACAACCACGGTTAAAGGGGTCTTTCATACCCTGCATTCCTATCTCGTCGCCGTAATAAACCGACGGCACACCCGGCAAGGTATATTGAATAAGAGACGCCATTTTAAGCATTGAAACACCTTTAAGATAATCATACTCTGAAAGTTCATTATGCTCATGCTGCCACTGTCTGTCATAGCCGTCAGGGGTTGGTCCTGCAAGCCTTGTGATTGCTCTCAGGGTATCATGAGTGCCGATATGATTCATAAGAATATTAAGGACATTCGGAGGATAATTTTCAACAATTGACATAACAGAATTGAAAAATGCCTCGCTGCTGCTGTACTTTACAAAATCAAGCACAGCATCTGCAAAAGGATAATTCATTACCGAGTCAAGCTGTTCGCCCAGAAGATAACGTCGTCTTTCACCATATGCAAATTTATTTGTTGCATCCTCCCAAACCTCTCCGATGATAACCGCATCTTTATTTTCAGCTTTTACAGCTTTTCGCAAGTCATCAAGGAAAACATCGGGAAGCTCGTCAGCAACATCAAGCCTCCAGCCGCTGATACCGCATCTGAGCCATTTTCTCAAAATTCCGTTTTCTCCGCAGATATACTGACGGTAGCTTTCGTTTTCCTCATTTACCTCGGGCAAAAGTTTAATTCCCCACCATGCATGATAATCATTCGGATAATCTATAAATTTATACCAGTCAAAATAGGGGCTTTCCTTACTGTTATAAGCACCTAAGCAGTCATAGGTATTATACAAATTGAAATATTTACTGTCACAGCCTGTGTGACTGAAAACACCGTCAAGTATTATTGAGATATTATATTTTTCCTTTGCGGTTTTACAAAGACTTTTCAAGTCTTTTTCATCACCAAGAAGGCAATCAATTTTTTCATAATCGGCAGTATCATACCTGTGATTTGAATGAGCCTCAAAAATGGGATTGATATATATACAGCTTACGCCTAAATCAGCAAGATAAGGCAGTTTTTCCTCAATTCCTTTCAAGTTTCCTCCGAAAAAGTCATTGTTCCAAATGCCTTTCATCTGCTCTTCTTTCCAAAAGGGCTCTTCACCCCACTTACGCATCACCCGAACAGCCGGAATATCCTTTTTGCTCTGTCCCGAATTATAAAATCTGTCGGGAAAAATCTGATAAATTATACCGCCTTTGAGAAAATCAGGAACAGTAAAATTTTTGTCATAAACAGTCTGCTGAAACTCTCCGACATCAGCGTTCAATACGCCTATACCGTTTCCGCCGTTTTTTACAAAACTCCTGCCCCAGGGAGTTTCAAGCTCAAAATGATAAAAATAAAGTCCCGGAGTAGTAGCTGAAAAGTGAAGCTCCCAATATTCATAATCGTTACCGCACATTCCTGCCCAGAACATACCGTAGTATGCAGTGTCCTCATTTTCCTTTGTAACGGCAAGAGAAGCACCGCTGCACTTACAGTCACGGGGAACAATTATTCTGAATTTACATTGTTCATCGGTAGCTAACGCGGAAATTATTGACTTGTATGCTTTGTTTCTCGAATCAAAGATAAGCATAATTTTCCCTCATAAAAAGGCACGGTTCCGTCCGTGCCTTTTAAATTATAATAGCTTACTTGGACTTTTTAGTTGTCTTTTTTGCTGTTTTTTTAATGTCTGTTTTCTTTTGTTCAGGCTTTTTCTCTGCCTTTTTTTCTGCTTTGTGTGCAGACTTTTTTTCTGTCTTCTTCTCTGTTTTAGGAGCTGACTTCTTTTCAGTCTGCTTTTCCGACTTGGAAACAGGCTTTTTCTCTTTCTTTACAGGCTCTTCTTTTTTGAAAACTACGGGCTTTGTGTTCCAGATATTATTTGCATAGTCCATTATTGAACGGTCTGCGCTGAAAACACCGGCTCCGCTGATATTCATAAGAGAC
This sequence comes from uncultured Bacteroides sp., assembly GCA_964535085.1. GTDB lineage: Bacteria > Bacillota > Clostridia > Oscillospirales > Acutalibacteraceae > Eubacterium_R. Next base: position 71,381 of record CAZHSE010000008.1, on the reverse strand, counting down.
ATTCTTGCAAATCTTTCCTTATCTGCATAAGCCTCTGCGGAAAGCTGCTGTGCCTTCTGATAATCGGCAAAATCAGCAAGAGCCATATACTGGTCAACATTCATAAGCGAAGAGGTAATTTCGCCAAAGCTCTTACCGTTTACTCCTACGTTAATAAATTCAACAGCATTCTTAATCACCTCATTATTTCCAAGATACTGCATCGGATTATAGCCTTCACGCTGAAGCTGCTGAACCTCGGGAGTTTTCATACCGAAAATAAAGATATTATCTTCACCGACAGCATCGTAAATTTCAACATTTGCACCGTCCATTGTACCGAGGGTAACAGCACCGTTAAGCATAAGCTTCATATTACCTGTACCCGAAGCCTCTGTACCTGCAAGTGAAATCTGCTCGGAAATATCTGCGGCAGGCATAAGAGCTTCTGCAAGAGAAACATTATAGTCCTCCATAAATACAACTTTAATTCTGCCTTTGATATCGGGATCGTTATTTACAACCTTTGCAAGAGCGTCAATAAGCTCAATAATCTTCTTAGCCATAAAGTAGCCCGGAGCTGCTTTTGAGGCAAAGATATATGTTCTCGGCTGAAATTCCATATTCGGATTAGCCTTGAGCATCTGATACTGAGCAATGATATTGAGAACATTCAGCTGCTGACGCTTATATTCGTGAAGTCTCTTAACCTGAACATCGAAGATAGACGTCGGGTCAATTTCAATACCGTTTCTCTTTTTAACAATTTTTGCAAAGTTTTCTTTATTTGCAAGTTTGATTGCGGAAAGTCTTTCAAGAACCTGTGTGTCATTTTTATAGTCACGAAGTTTTAAAAGCTCGTCACTCTTAGTGATAAAGCCGTCGCCTATAAGCTCTGTTATAAAGCCTGTAAGCTCAGGGTTAGCCTGACAAATCCATCTTCTGAATGCTATACCGTTTGTAACATTCTTGAATTTATCAGGAGTAATTGTGTAAAAATCGTGGAATACCGTATCCTTAAGGATTTCGGAATGAAGAGCGGAAACACCGTTTACAGAATGTGAACCTGCAACGCAAAGATTTGCCATTCTGACAACACCGCCCGAGAAAATTGCCATTCTCTCAACCTTGCCTGCGTCCTGAGTTGCGCCCCAGACGTAAGCACGGAAACGGTTGTCAATCTCCTTAGTAATCTCATAAATACGAGGAAGAAGTCTCTTATAAAGGTCCTCGCTCCAGCACTCAAGAGCTTCTTTCATAACTGTATGGTTTGTATAAGCAATGGTTCTTGTAACAATGTTCCAGGCTGAATCCCAGTCATAACCGCACTCATCAAGCATAATTCTCATAAGTTCTGGAATAGCCATTGTCGGATGAGTATCATTGATATGGATTGCAACCTTATCGGGGAGATTGTCAAGAGTATTATACTTTGTAAGGTGACGTCTGATTATATCCTGAACAGACGCAGAAACAAGAAAATACTGCTGACGAAGTCTGAGAGATTTACCTTCCGGAGTATTGTCGGCAGGATAAAGCACCTTCGAAATAGCCTCAGCCATAGCTGAGCGCTCCATAGCCTTGATATATGAGCCTGAATTGAAAAGTCCCATGTCAAGTTCGGGCTTTCTTGCTGCCCAGAGACGAAGTCTTGCAACGCCGTTACCCTTGCCCGATACGTACATATCATAAGGAATGGCAGTAACAGTATTGCAGTCCCTGTATTCTACATGATGATAATCGCCGTCCCAGCTTTCTTCAACCCAGCCTTCAAACTTAACCTCCTGTGCTCTTTCCTCTCTCGGAACAAGCCAAACCTCACCACCGGGAAGCCAGAAATCAGGAAGCTCAGTCTGCCAGCCGTCAACAAGTTTCTGTTTGAAAATACCGGCTTCATATCTGATAGAATAACCCATGGACTGAAAACCGTCGGTTGCAAGTCCGTCAAGATAGCAGGCGGCAAGTCTTCCCAGGCCGCCGTTTCCGAGACCTGCATCAGGCTCGATTTCATAAAGGTTGTCAAGTTTAACATCAAAACCGGCAAGAGCCTCTTTAAAGGTATCAGTCAAATCAAGATTATAAAGATTATTTTTAAGAGAACGTCCCATAAGAAATTCCATGCACAGATAATAAACCTGTTTGGAATCCTGGTTACTTGCTTCGTTACGGAAGTCGCTTGCCGTTTTAGAGAGTATATCGCGGACAATCATTGCTACTGCTTTATAGTACTGCTCATCGGTAGCTGTTTTCGGGTCCACACCAAAAAAATGGCTGAGCTTATCATCTATTGCTTTCTTAGCTTGAGATACTGTCATCTTTTTCATACAAATCCTCCAAAAGTTATATTTATTTTAATCAAAATCTAATTAAGTTTTGTTTATTATACACTAAAATATAGATTTTGGCAATAGTAACATAACATATTCTGTTTATTCGCTTTTACGTTTTTTCAAAAATTTGCCCAAAACAAGGGTAAAAAGCTCTTTTATCGGCTTGATATTTACAAGAAGCATCAGGCAAAGAAGCACTGCCTCAAGAACATAGAGGAGTACGCCCTTCTGAAGATAAAGCATCAAAGCACTTTGAACTGCAAGAAACAGAGTTTCTGCAAGCATCAAAGGAAGTTTATAGTCAATTTTAATATACTTTCTTATATTTGTTCCCCTTGTTGCAAATACCATTAAGAATGCACACACCGTTGCGACAGCAGCGCCGTTTGCCCCCATCTTAGGTATGAGAATAAGGTTAAGCACAATATTTGTAACTGCCCCCGACATAGCGGTAACAAGCGACATTACAGACTTTTTCTCCGCCATATATACAGACGCCATAAAATTCACTATGCAGGAATAGGTTGTGGCGATAATAAGGATAGGAACATACTTCCAGGACTCATAATATGACGGTGCAACAAGAATTTTTGTAAACACCTGGCAAAACAGTATAAGCACCGAAGCAACTGCAAATACACCGCCGCTGTATATACGAAATACCTTTGTGAAAAATTCGGCTCTGCCCTCGCTGTCATACTCATCAACAGCCGACAACTGCCATGCATCAATAAATATCTGAGAGAAAAGAATAACAAAATTCGGTATCTTTGAGGCGGCAGTATAAAGTCCGTTTGCTGAAGAACCGATAAAATAAGTTACCATATATCTGTCCGAAACATTTATAATCCACCAAAGAATTACTGTAGGGATAAGAGGAATGCAGTATTTGAGCATCTGACCCGATATTCCTTTGGTAAGCCCTCTGAGCTTAACAAAATTATACAGCTTTGCCGTAACCGTGAAGAAAATAACAGAACAGGCATCAGAAGCAATTATGGCAAGAATATATCCTGTAATTCCCCACTTGAACACGGCAAGGAAAAGAAAAGTAAACAAAAGAGTAGTTGCTGTTGCAATAATACCGTCAATGGCAAAGGTCTTGACGTGGCCGCTTCCTCTTACAAACTGCTGACAAAGCTGTCTGAAGCCCGAAACAAGTACAAAAAGAATGATAAGAAGAATATAATTTCCCAGTTTGAAATCATTGATTTTTATAAAACTTATAGGATAAGCAAAAAGGAGAAATACAGCAAAGCCTGCCAGGGTAGTCCGAACTCCCACAGTAAAAACATCACGCTTATCTGCAGCATTATCAAGGGCAAAACGCAAAGCGGCACTGTTCACCTGCAGGGTTACAATAGGAATAAGCACATTAACTGTCTGCTGAATAAGGTCTGCCACACCGTAATCCCCTGTTGTCAGCATTCGTGTAACAAATGGCATAAGCAGGAATGACAAAGCCTTTGAGGAAAATGTACCTATTGCAAATATAATTGTATTTGATGCCAGCTTTTTATATTTATCCACTTGCCGTTCTCTCTTTCTGAAAATTTGACTGATAAAAATTATTCTATATATTTCAGCTTTCCGCCGCTGAAAATAAGCATATTATCTCTTGAAGAGGAGGTATAAATACAGCTTCCTGCAAATACCTCTTCACCGCCGTCCGTTTTTGTTCCCGTGAGGAAAACATACTGATATCCGTAGCCAACACCCATTGTTCCGCTTGTATCGGTATCCGAAACAGATACCATAACAGAGGTTGACATTGAGTTCATATTAAGCTCAACCGCCTGCATTCTTGTTTCGTCAAGCCTTGTGTAATAAAGCCTGTTGGAATATATTACAGGATAGTCGGTTGAATTGCAGTTTTCAGCAAGGGTGACAACATTCTCAGAGCCGAACTTCTGCCTGCACAGATTAAATGTACCGTCTGACTGCTTCTGATAAAAGTACATAAATCCGCATTCAAGCTGGAGATTAGTTATATCATCTCCCCTTGTATCGTCTCTGAAATACTGCCTGTCATTGCTGTCAGTCAGGCTGACTGTTATATATTCGTTATAATCGGCAACATTATCGTGCTGAACAAAGAATACCATTGAGAGCGAAATACCTGCAAAGCTGATGGTTTTATCAGCCTGTCCGGTAAACAAAACAGTTTTTTCAAAATTTTCCGTATTTATATATCCGACTGTATTGTCAGCGCCTATAAAGTAGACCTTATCATTATAAAGATAAGCAAATGAAACATTATCCGAAACCTTTAATATATCACCGCCGCCTGTCTGGCATCTGTTAAGAGTATTGCTGTCAGTATCAATAAAGTAGATATAGTCACCTAAAATATTAAGGTAACTGAAATTATAATTATCAGCCTTAACCTTTTTATTCTTTTCCTCAACAGGTTCAAAACGATATATTCCCTTTCCCGGAATACTGTAATATATATAAGAGGAGCTGTATGTTACCGCACCCTTTGTTTTATTTAACAGATTACCAAGCTGATTTCCCTGAAGTGCTGTATCAAAAGCAAAGTCCGAAAATTCCGCGTAATCATAGTCAGCCGTCTTTGTTACAGGCTGAGCTGCGGTCGGCTTTGTTGTCGTCTGAGGCTCAGTTGTCGTTGTTGTCTTTTTGAGAATATCCTCGTTTACAAATTCAACAACCTGCTGAGTTCTTCCAGCAGGTAAAAGGGTCGAAAAATCAAAACCTGGATTACATATTTTAACCGTTATAACAAAAGCCGCAAGAACTACAATAAGTATTGTCAGAAAAATGAGAAATCTCTTTCTTGCTTTTTTTCTTTTTCTTGCTCTTTGACGTTTTTTTCTTAATTTTTGTCTTTCCTGCTCGTCCATTAATTATCTGACCTGTCCGTTTCCGAAAATTAAATATTTTGTAGTAGTAAGCTCACGCAGTCCCATAGGTCCTCTTGCGTGAAGCTTCTGAGTTGATATGCCTATTTCTGCGCCGAGACCGAATTCTCCGCCGTCTGTAAATCTTGTTGAAGCGTTATGATATAAGGAAGAAGAATCTATGCGCTTCATAAATGCTTCGGCATTATTTTGATTTTCCGTAATTATTGCTTCCGAATGTCCTGTTGAATACTTATTGATATGGCTGATTGCCTCATCAAGACTGTCTACGGTTTTAACACTGATTATGTAATCAAGATATTCAGTACCGAAATCCTCTTCAATTGCCGCCTTAATACCAGGGCAAACAGCAACCGCTCTTTCGTCTCCCCTGATTTCAACGCTTTTTTCGTCAAGACGCTTTTTGATTGCCGGCAGAGCTTTATCAATAATACCGCTGTGAATAACTAGGCTTTCACAGGCATTGCAGACACCTATTCTTTGGGTCTTTGCATTAAATATAATCTCTGCCGCCATATTGACATCTGCTGTTTCGTCAACGTAGATATGGCAGTTTCCCGAACCTGTTTCAATAACAGGAACAGTAGAATTTTCCACAACTGCTTTAATCAGCCCTTTACTTCCTCTTGGAATGAGACAGTCAAGATAATCCTTCATCTTCATAAGCTCATTTGACGACTCACGGTTGATATCGTGAACAAGCTGAACGCAGTTTTCATCAAGTCCCGCTTTTTTTATCGCATCTCTCATAACATCTGAAATGGCAATATTTGAATTAATAGCCTCTTTTCCGCCTCTTAAGATAACGGCATTTGAACTTTTAAGGCAGAGAACAGCGGCATCTGAAGTAACATTTGGTCTTGCCTCATAAATAATTCCCACAACACCTAAAGGACAGCTTACCTTTTTTATAAACAAGCCGTTAGGTCTTTCAACAGTTTCAAGGATTTTTCCGCAGGGATCGTCTAAATTCCTGACCTGCATACATCCGTCAGCCATACCCTTTATTCTGTTTGAATCGAGCATAAGTCTATCCAGAAGTCCCTGATTAAGCCCTGCATTTTTTCCGTTTTCAAGGTCGATTTTATTTGCCTCAATTATTTTATCTGTATTTTCAACAAGCGCTCTGCTGATTTCTTCAAGAACTCTGTTTTTTTCTTCAGCAGTTGCCACTGCCAGATTTTCGGCGGCTTTTTTCGCATTTATTCCAAGCTGTTCAAGCATATTCTATTCACCCTTTGCCTTAAAATATGTACCTATGCTTTCTCCCGAAAGCACCTTATAAATTGACGTTGGCTTTTCTCCATTCATAACTATCGTTGAAATTCCCGAAGAAGAAGCAATATCAGCGGCTTTAATCTTTGTAATAAAACCGCCTGTTCCCTTTTCTCCTGCACCTTTTGCGAGAGAATAAACCGATTCATCAATTTTTTCAACTGTTGAAATGAGCTTGGCATTTTCATTCTCTCTTGGATTATCGTCATAAAGCCCGTCGGTATCGGTAAGCATAATAAGCAGGTCTGCGTTAATCAGAGCCGCTACATTTGCACTCAAGCAGTCATTATCACCGTTTAAAAGTTCTTCAACATATACGGAGTCATTTTCATTTACAATCGGCAGTGCTCCGTAATCAAGGAGCTGATTAAAGGTGTCAATCAAATGATTTTTTTCATCAGGATTAACAAGCGTATCGGCAGTAAACAAAAGCTGGCTCACTACCACTCCGTATTCCGAAAACAGCTTATCATAAAGAAACATCAGCTCACATTGACCTACAGCCGCCGAAGCCTGAAGCCCCTGTGTAGTGTCCGGTCTTGACGAAAATCCCAGCTTTGCGGCACCGATGCCTACCGCACCGCTTGATACAAGAACTATCTCATGCCCTTCATTTTTCAAATCGGAAAGAACAGACACCAGCTTTGCCATTCTTGCAATATTTGTTTTTCCCGTTGCATGGGTAAGCGTTGACGTACCAACCTTTACCACTATTCTTTTTTTACCTTCAAACTTCGCCATTACATACTTCTCCACTTTAATATAATCATCGGTATTATAACATATATATCACAACAGTTAAATATATTTTTTGAATGTTTTTGAATTTTCGGTAAAAAATAATCGCGGAGGTAATGTTTATGACAAAAAGAGGATACATCAGGCTGTTTTCATATGCTCTGACCTTCACATTTATTATTGCAGGCTATGCAATCGTAAATATGAACACGGCAAAATCTTACAAGTTACAGCTTGAAAATTCATATCAGCAAAGCCTGAACGAACTTTCGGAAAATCTTGACTCCATTGAAACAAATCTTACAAAAAGCATTTATTCAAATTCCGACAAAATGCTTCTCGAAATAAGCAGAGATTTGTATTCCGAATGTACAAAGGCTAAGGATTCGCTGTCAAGGCTCCCCGTTAAACAGATGAATTTAAGCTCCACATATAAATTCATCAGCCAGGCAAGTGATTATTCATCATATATTGCTCAGAAAATTGCATCGGGAAAAAATGTAACCGATGAAGAGCACAAAAATCTGACCACACTTCTCAATTACGCCACGCAGCTTAACGAGTCTGTAAACTCTATGGTCGCCGTATGCAACAGCGGCGGACAAATTACGGCAAGCAATGTTAAAGGCAAAAGCATCAGCATTAATTCTCTTACCACGGATATGTCGACATCGGAAAACAGTTTTAAAGATTATCCCACTCTTTTATATGACGGTCCTTTTGCAGATGCTGTTTTAAACAGAGAATCAACACTATTGAAAAACGGCAGAGAAATTGATAAAAACGACGCAAGAAAAATTGCGGCGGCAGCTCTTTCCTGCAATGTGGGTGAAATCAGCTTTGAAAACGAAGAGGACGGAAAAATTCCCTGCTATGTTTTCGGCTACGGACAGCGTTCAATCGGTATAACAAAAAACGGCGGTTATGTTTCTTATATCCTTTACGGCGGCAAAATCACTCAGTCAGCTATCGATGAGAAAAAAGCAATAAACATTGCCCAAAAATATCTGAGCTCTGTCGGCTATGAAGACATGTCAAACACTTATTATATGACGAATAACAATATATGCGTAATTAATTTTGCATACAAAAAAAATTCCGTAACCTATTATGCCGATTTGATAAAAGTAGGAGTATCACTAAGCGACGGAAAGATTGTTTCTTTGGAGGCTGAAGGATATATCACAAATCACAGAGACAGAGACAGCTTTTCCGAAAAAATAAAAAAAGCCGATGCCGAAAAAAATCTCAGTCACTATCTTACGGTTCTTGACAGCAAAAAATGCATAATACCAAAGGACAACGGAACAGAGGCACAATGCTATGAATTTCACTGTGAAAGCGGTGAAACAAACGAAGAGGTGCTGATTTACGTCAGCGCACAAACAGGTAAAGAAGAGGATATTATGCTTCTTCTCTATTCCGACAACGGAACACTTACAAAATAATTGTATAAAAAAATAAACAATGGTAATCATATTACCGAAAGGAAGTATCACTATGAAAAGTAAAATTTTAATCTTCGCAATGGCTATCGCAGTTATTGCAACAGTATTTATGGGCTGTACAAATAAAAACGATAATAACGGTACAACTACCTCCACAACTGCAGTCTCAGACACAACCGCAGCAACAAACAACACATCAGACACAACAAACAACAGCACCACCAATAAGGTCAGCGAAAATGCACAAAATGCTGCAAATGACATTGCAGAAGGTGTTGACGATGTTGCAGACGGTGTAGGCGGTGCGGTTGACAAAGCCGGCGACGCAGTTTCCGATGCTGTAAGATAAAGAGCAAAAGCAAAACAGTCCTTCATCTGAAGGGCTGTTTTCTTTCGTGAATCATTATTTATATTATTCTGAAAACAGAGGGGTTGAAAGATATCTGTCACCTGTATCAGGAAGAAGGGCCACAATTGTTTTCCCCTTATTTTCGGGACGTTTTGCAAGTTCCTTTGCCGCCCAGAGAGCTGCACCGCTTGAAATACCTACAAGCACACCTTCATTCTTTGCAAAAGCTCTGCCTGTTTCAAAGGCATCCTCATTTTCTACAGGAATAATCTCATCATAAACCTTTGTATTAAGCGTTTCGGGGACAAAGCCTGCACCGATTCCCTGAATTTTATGTGCTCCTGCAGTTCCTTTTGAAAGCACCGGTGATGAAGCAGGTTCAACGGCAACAATCTTAACATCAGGATTCTGTTCCTTTAAATATTCGCCTACACCCGAAAGTGTACCGCCTGTTCCGACGCCTGCAACAAAGATATCAACCCCGCCCTCTGTATCCTTCCAAATTTCGGGTCCTGTTGTTGCCTTATGGGTGGCAGGGTTAACAGGGTTAGTAAACTGTCCTGCGATAAAGGAGTTCGGAATTTCCGCCGCAAGCTCGTCTGCCTTTGCAATAGCACCCTTCATACCCTTGCTTCCTTCCGTAAGAACAAGCTCTGCACCGTACGCTTTCATAATATTTCTTCTTTCAACACTCATGGTTTCAGGCATTGTGATAATAAGTCTGTAGCCCTTTGAAGCCGCAACCGATGCGAGACCTATACCCGTATTACCGCTGGTAGGCTCAATAATAACAGAGCCTTCCTTTAAATTTCCCTTTGCCTCTGCATCCTCAATAATTGCCTTAGCAATTCTGTCCTTTACAGAACCTGCAGGATTGAAGTACTCAAGCTTAACAAGTACAGTTGCTTCAAGATTATTTGACTTTTCAAAATTTGTTGCCTCAACAAGAGGTGTGTTACCTACAAGTTCAAGCACTGATTTGTATAATGCCATAATAAATATCTCCTATCAAAAATATTGTTAAATTAATTATTCTATTACCGAAAATGCTTGGTCAAGGTCGTGAATAATATCGTCGATATGCTCAGTACCGATTGAAAGTCTGATTGTGTTAGGCTTAATATTCTGCTCTGTAAGCTCCCGAGAACTAAGCTGGCTGTGTGTGGTTGTTGCAGGATGAATTACAAGTGATTTTACATCTGCCACATTTGCAAGAATTGAGAAAATTTCGAGGCTGTCAATAAATTTCTTCGCTTCTTTTTCTCCGCCCTTAATTTCAAATGTAAAGATTGAGCCTGCACCGTTTGGGAAGTATTTATTATATAACCCCCTGTATCTTTCGTCAATGCTTGGATGATTTACCTTTTCAACCTTAGGATTGTTCACAAGGTAATCAATTACCTTTTTGGTGTTTTCAACATGTCTTTCAACTCTCAGAGAAAGAGTTTCAAGCCCCTGAAGAAGTAAGAATGCATTAAACGGAGAAATCGTTGCTCCGGTATCACGAAGAAGTATTGCCCGGATATATGTCACAAACGCCGCAGGTCCTGCCGCATCAACAAAGCTGAAGCCGTGATAGCTTGGATTAGGGTCTGAAATTTGAGAAAATTTACCGCTTGCCTTCCAGTCAAATTTACCGCCGTCTACAATTACACCGCCAAGTGTTGTTCCGTGACCTCCGATAAATTTTGTTGCACTGTGAACAACTATATCTGCACCATATTCAATAGGTCTGAGAAGATAGGGCGTTGCAAAGGTTGAGTCAACCACAAGAGGAATGTTATGGCTGTGGGCAATCTCTGCAAGTTTTTCTATATCAACAAGATTTGAATTAGGATTACCGAGAGTTTCAATAAAAACAGCCTTTGTATTTTCATTTATTGCATTTTCAAAATTAGACAGGTCATCAGGATCAACAAATGTTGTTGTCACTCCGTAATTCTTAAATGTATGCTCAAGATAATTATATGTTCCGCCGTAGATTGTTTTTGCAGAAACTATATTATCACCCGCTGCTGCAAGAGCCTGAAGTGTATAGGCAAGCGCCGCTGCACCTGATGCTGTAGCCAGAGCGGCAACACCGCCCTCAAGAGCTGCTGTTCTCTGCTCAAAAACATCCTGTGTTGAATTTGTAAGCCTGCCGTAAATGTTTCCTGCGTCTGCAAGACCAAAACGTGCCTGTGCATGGTCACTGTTTCTGAATACATACGATGTAGTCTGGTAAATCGGAACCGCTCTTGCATCTGTTGCAGGGTCGTGCTGCTCCTGTCCTACGTGAAGCTGTAATGTTTCAAAATGGTATTTATATTCTGACATAATATTTATTTCCTTTCAATGTAAAAAAATTTTGTTTAAATATTAACAGTTCATACATCGAAAGCACATTCGTTGATTTTTATAATTGCTGTAAATTAATAATGAAAAATATATATTCACTCATCATCACCTCTATTACCTATCGATATTATAGGTTTTCTGTTGTCTACACTTTATCACACATTACCTACTTTGTCAATAGGCTTTTGGGATTTTCCAAAAATATTTTTATTTCCAAAACAAACACATATATTGCGGTTAAATTAATACAAATTTAGTAAACGGTGTTGAATTTTTTACGGCAATTTGGTAAAATTAGCATATAAAAATTAAAGGAGGAAATTATGAGTCCTATTCTCTTAACTTTGGGTGACACCATTGACAAGGTGTTTTACTCTTTTGATATGTGGGTATTCCACATTTTCGGTTCAATGCAATGTTCGTTTTTAACCTTTGTTGCAAAATTCTTTACAGCCTTCGGCGACGAAGCATTTGTAATACCGATTGTCGTTCTTGCAATCGTGCTTTGTTTCTTTAAAAAGACAAGAAAATACGGTTTCTCCCTATTATTCGCCGTAGTCATAGGAACGCTTGTTACAAATGTTATTGCAAAACCTGCCGTTCTTCGTATCAGACCTTACAACACACTCCAGAGCAACGCTGACTACTGGTCGTGGTACATAGGTGCAGGTGCCCTTTCGGAAAGCGACTATTCTTTCCCTTCAGGTCACACCACAGGCGCTTTTGAAATCGCAACAGCACTTTTCCTTTGTTTTAAAAAGGATAAAAAGAAAATTGCCTATCTCTTCCCTGTAATTGCACTTTGCACAATGGGAAGCCGTATATACCTTATGGTTCACTATCCGTCAGACGTTCTTGGCGGTATGATTATCGGAATTATCGCAGGTTGTCTCGGTTATCTTATTGCAAAGCTTGTTGTTATGATTTTTGAAAAATCGGCACTTGATAAAATTGACGCCGCAAAACTTTTCAAAAAAATTACCGACAAAACAAATGGCAAAGCTGCTCCTGCAGTAATTATTGCAGCGGTTTTGGGAATATTCCTTTTCTCGTTTATTCCGTCATTTTCCGAGGGCGGCGATGATGCAGTAAGATGTGCATATGACGGCGAATACAAATGCTACAACGAAGCAAGAGTTGACGATGACGACTATCCGCCTATCGACGGCAAAAATTACTGCAAAATTCACTGGAAGCAATTAAATAATGCTGAGTAAATAATTTTTTAATATTGACATTATTAAACGGTATAGTCAAAGGCTATACCGTTTTCTTTATTGTTTTATAAGCATACTCTTTTTGTAGCAACTGTATCTCTGAAAATGCTGTCGTGCTCCGCAAAAATCATTGTGGGTGAAAACTCTTTTATAAGCTGTTCAATCTGCATACGGGAATAGATATCAATAAAATTAAGAGGCTCATCCCAGATATACAGGTGCGCCCGGTCACAGAGACTTTTGGCAATCAGAACTTTTTTCTTCTGACCATCCGAGAAATCACTGATATCCTTCTCAAACTGTATTCTTTCAAAATCCATCTTATTCAAAATTGCTTTAAACAGGCTCTCATCAATATGACATTCATCGGCAAAATCAGAGAGATTTCCCTTTAAAAATGAAGTATCCTGGGAAACATAAGATATTATAAGTCCCGACCCTGACTGCACTGTGCCTGTGTGTTCAATCGCTTCACCGATCAAAAGTTTCAGCAAACTGCTTTTTCCGCTCCCGTTTTTGCCGTCAAGAACAATTCTGTCCCCTTTCTGCACAGTAAACGTAACAGGATCGCAAACCTTTATTCCGCCATAGCATACGGAAACCTCCGAAACATTTATAAGGGTATCCGAATGATACGATAAAGGTGAAATTTTCAGGCTCTGTGCAGTTTCCGTATTTTTCAAAAGATTTGATTTTTGCTCAATTGCCTGCCTCTGCCTTGCTTCAATTGCTTTTGACCGTTTCATCATTTTTGCGGATTTATGTCCTACATAGCCTTTATCCGCCGCTCCGATTTTCGATGCCTCAACCCTATCGGACCATACGGCCGAACGCTTTGAAGCCTGCTGTAATCTGCCGATATCTTTTTTCAGTCGTTCATTCTGTGCGGTTTCAAATTCCTGCTGGCGCTCAAAATTTTCCACCCAGGATGTAAAATTACCGCTTTGCACCTCAATATCCGACCTGTTTAATGACAGGATATGGTCAACACAGCCGTCAAGAAAATGCCTGTCGTGAGATACTAAAATAAAGCCTTTTTTCTTTTTCAGATATGCCGAAACCATTTCTCTTGCTTTTACGTCCAAATGATTTGTAGGCTCATCAATCAGGAGAAAATGACCCTCATTGAGAAAAAGGGCGGCAAGTAAAACTTTTGTCTGTTCTCCGTTTGAAAGAGTTTCAAAAGGTCTCCAAAGAACATCTGCACCAACATCAAGATACGACAGCTCTCTCATAATTTCCCAGTCTTGTGCAAAAGGACAAACCTCCTGCAAAATTATCTCGGTTAATCTTTCTTTATCCTCCACCTGATACGGAAAATAATCAAACTGAACCGAACTGATTATCTTTCCGCTGTATTCGTACTTGCCGAGCAGGAGATTAAAAAATGTTGTTTTTCCTCTGCCGTTTCTTCCGACAAATCCGAGTTTCCAGTCAGTATCTATCTGAAAATTTACATTTTCAAAGATATTATCATAACTCGACGGATAGGAAAAAGTAAGATTTTCTATTTTAATCATCGACATAAATAATCCTCCTTTATTTCATTAGTGAAATATCGGTATCACGGCAATAGCTTAAATTCTGTAATTCTCTTTACAAAAAAACAGAGCCGCAGGAAAGTAATTTCTTGCAGCTCATTACAGTAAAATTACGCCACTATAGTAGCAGCATTATCACTATAAGAAATAGACAGACTAAAACTTTCTTGCAACAGGCGCAGAAGTACCGTAAAAAGCACTGCCGCATATTCCGATTTTATTTGCAAGAAAAGTTATACATCTTTCCACCTCTTTCTTTTTTATCCAAGACAGTATATCACAATTTTCATATACAATCAAGCATTATCAAAAACATTAGCATAATTATCAAAAAAAGGAGCCTCTATATTGAGACTCCTTTGTAATTATTATTTTGCAAGATAAAGAGCAGATGTATCTGCGTTTGTATTATCAATATACCAGCTGTTTCCGATTTGAACAACGTAAAGCTCCTGAGACGCAACTTTTGTACCGTCAGCAAGAGTTACCTCAACAACACACTTGTCAACCGCTGTAATATCATTTGAGCAATCGAGTTTTTCAAACGCTGATACCATATCCGAGTTAGGTGTATTGTCGTCATTGTCTGCGAGGCTGAACTTATCGGCTTTTGCCTTACCTGACTGAGCAACAGGAGTAATTCTCTCCTTATACTCATTAACATAAGCCTTAACCTCATCATCCGAAAGGGCTGTGCACTCTTTTACAACTGCGGTAAGTTTGTAATCATCACCGTACATTTCCTGATAAATACCCTTTGATGCTTCCTGAAGGATTGTTTTTTCATCAGCTGCAAGAGTTTCTTCAGTACCTGTAAGTGAATTACCGTAGGTTGAAACATTAGACTCAAAAGCACCGAACATATAGTCGGTATCCATATAATCGTCACCGTAAACCTCTTTACGAACCTGAGAAAGTTTTTCAAAATATTTGCTGAAAATACTGTCGTAATCGTCATATCCGTAAGTATCTATGAGTTCAATATAATAATCATACATCGTCTCATAAACTTTGTCGATAGCCTTTGTTTCTTCTTCAGTACCCGAGCCGACAAAATCAGACTGTTTAACATCATCACCGTCATTTACATAAGGAAGCATATACGCATTAATTATGAAATCGCCGTATTTCTGATTTTTGGAAACAAGAGTATTCTTATAAGCGTTGTAGCCGTCGCCTGACTGAACTATCGTATCAACATAGGTCTGCGCAACCTTTTCGGGATTGAAAGCAGTATATCTTGTTGTAAAAGCAAATATAGTAAGAAGCACCAAAACCACAGCAACTATAACACCTGAAATAACAGCGTATAAACCTGCTTTAAATTCTTTTTTAGCCATCAGATATACCCCCTTTACTCAGCTATTCCGTCAGCAGCTTCGCCTGAGCCGGCCTCTTCGGCAGCTCTCTTTTCGGCAAGAGCGGCAGTAATTCGTTCTTTCTTTTCTCCTACCATATCGTAGAACAGAATCGGAACGCCCTGAAGAATTACGAATATAGCAGGAATGATTGTATAAATTGCAAGGAACTTAGTCAAAACAGCATCTGTCTGTGCTGCATAAGCAACATTCGGATCCTGTGAGAACTGATAACTGCTCCAGGTGTATACAAGCCAGGGACCGAGGAATTTTGTAAATGCAGAAGCAATCTTTGAGAAAAGACCGTAACCTGCATATGCAAGACCTTCCTGTCTCTTGCCTGTCTTATATTCCATTTCATCAACGCAGTCTGCAATCATAATATTAGGAGTAACGTTTGTGTTACCGTGCTGGAGACCGCAGAAGAAGTTGAGAATAAGGAACGGAATAATAAGATTTGAATTAAATCCGATACCCTTTGATACTATATAAAGAATAGCAAGTATTGACGCACCGTAACAGCAGAAGATAATAAATGTTTTCTTTGTCGAGAACTTTTTAAGAACTGCCTTAACAATAAGCATTCCTACAGCCGTACCGATACCCATAGGAAGCATAAGAGCAAGTTTCAGTCCCTTTGAACCTAAAAGATAAATTGCTATGTAAAGTGAAACCGTACCGTATACACCTCTGCCAAAACCTGTAAGCTTTGTAAGAGAAACCATGAGGAGATTCTTGTTTGTGAAAACAAGTTTTATTGACTCCTTAAGCGAAACCTTTTCAGCTGTATAAGGAACACGTTCTTTGTTATTTGCGAAGAAAATCATAACAAAAATTATCATTCCGAGAGCACAGATTGCGGTTGAAATTATAAGGTCAAGGCCCTGACCCTCTGCATTCTTGAACTGCTGTTTGCCCATAAGAACCTTCATAAGTTCCTGAACAACAATGATAACTACCTGACCGCCTGACTGTCCTACAGATCTGAGGAAAGATGCAATGGAGATAGCGTCTCCTCTTTCGCTTGGATTCGGTGAGCAAAGGGCACCGAAGCAGTTGGCAGGAGATTCAACAGCGCAGGAAACCGCAGTATATAAACAATAAATAACAATCATCCAGACGGAAGCGATACCGAAAGATGTTGTACTCGGAGCAATAAACACAAGCATTGAAACAATAGCAAGCGGAATTGCACCAAAGCCTATCCAAGGCTTAACCTTGCCTAAGCGGGTCTTTGTTCGGTCAACAAGAATACCGATAACAAGTTCACAAATAGCACCGACAAAACCGGCAATGAGGAATACAACCTCAACTATATGAGCAATCTGTGAAGAATCAAAGCCCTTACCCTTGAAAGCGAAGTCTGCAAAAAAAGTGGTGGTATAATCCGGCATCCAGCCTGTCAGCAATGCAACGCCGAACAAACCTATACCGAATGTAACAATTTCAGACTTCTTCATGTACTTTTTTTGTTCTTTAACTTCAGCAGCCATAAAGAAACCCCTTTTCAAAAAAATTTTTCAACTTATTATATCATCCGCAAGCAAATAAAACAACCTCTTTTTAACATTTATTTAACTTATAATTAACATTTTATTATAACTAAACATTTTAAAACAATATAGCCTTAAGCTGTTGGTTGACACTGAAATACAAAAGTCCTATAATTGTGATAGTTTTATTGCAAGGTAAAAAATATGCTGTACAAATTCATAATTTGCTTTATAACAGGTATCGGTGCAGCAATTCTGATTGTCAACGCAATCAAATAAAAACAAACAGCAAAAATCTCCCTGAAAATTCTGTTCAGGGAGATTTTTTTATAAGTACGCTTATATTATTCTTTCTCTTCTTCTGCTGTGGGATATTTCAAATCCTCTTTAGTCCAGTCCTTTATAATTTCAAGGAAAGCCCTTGCCTCCTCCTTCGCCTGAGGGAGATTATGGTCAAGGCAGTTGCCGCATTCCTTCGGAGAAGCCCCGGGAATTACTCCCCAGTAGTCTGCTATAAACTGAAATGCCTCTCTGATAAGTCCGATAGTATAATTGTCTGTCAGGCTTCTTGTAAGGAAATAAAAGCCGGTTCTGCAGCCCATAGGTCCGAAATAAATAATATTGTCACCAAACTCGGTATTGCGTACATAAGTGGCAAAGAGATGCTCTATTGTATGCATTGCCGCATTCGTCATTACGGTCTCTCTGTTAGGCTCTCTCATACGGATATCATATGTTGTGATATCATCATCAATACGGCTGATATAAATTCCTTTCTTGAGAATATTGTGATCAATCTGAAAGCTGGGTATTGTTTTCATTTTACTTCAACTCCTGTTAAAAATGATATGTTATCGGTTATATCTGCACAGTCATCTCCTGACTGAAATCTCAAAAGCATTATTTTTACTTCCTCAAGTGCCTGTTCAAAAAGGTCCTCAAAGCTGTCGCAGAATTCCTTATGACTGTATGGGGATAACCATTTTTTCCTGTCTATATTAACATACTTTTCTGCTTTTTCCAAGTCCTTTGGACGTAACATTGACGTTATTCTGAAATTTTTTGTTATAGGAGAAACGGCAATTTCTAAAGGACGGGCAATTATTTTTTTCACTGAATATTTGTCAAGGAGTATTTTCTGAACTGCTTTTGTATCCCTTACGGCCTGTTCTCCCTGCTTTTCAGTAATTTTCACACCTATTGAAGCAGGCATAACATATTCCCAAAGTCTTCCTATTTCCGAAGACATTTTATCGTCATCATTTATTGTATCGGCTGTATTAAAAAGATATGGCTTTTTCTGTTTCATTCTTTTACTGAGCATACAGCAGTCTGCCGACATCTCTATTACGTTGTGAGCTGTATGAGGATTCAAAAAATGATTTTCATCTGTCATTTTATCCTGCAGGCTGTAAACAAAGGGATGACATTTTCTGTCAAGAGCATAGTGCATAAAAAAGCCGTAAACATATGACCTTGCCGTGTCGGAATCCGATATTTTCTCACAGTAGCTTTTCATTGCTTCAAATATCAGGCAGGGTTTTGCCCGGTGAAGCATTGAACCTGCCTTGCTTAAGGATTTGCCAAACTGCCATGGCATAATTCTGTGAAAGAAAAATATGTCGGGTCCCTGTGTTCCCACAAAAACAGCATCCTCGTTTACATTGAAATCAACCGTTTCTTTTACAAACGGAAGCAGTTCCTTTGCAAAAATATAGTGACTTGAAAAAGCCGGCATAAAAAGACCTCACTTTAAAATTACTTTCATATCATCAGGAAAATCGCTGTCTATTGTGATTAATTCCTCAGTAACGGGATGAACAAATGATACTGTTTTGCAATGAAGAGCCTGCCTTTTGATTCCGGTGCAGTCTCCGCCGTAAAGGCTGTCGCCCAAAAGCGGATAGCCCAAATGAGAAAAATGTACTCTTATCTGATGGGTTTTTCCTGTTTCAAGATTTATGCACAGAAGAGTTTTACCGTCAAAATTTCTGACGGCTTTCCAGTGAGTAACCGCTCTTTCTCCGTCGTCAAAAACGCCTCTGACAATTATACTCTCTTCAACTCTGCGGATAGGCAGGTCAACTGTTCCCTCACCTGTCAGTGTACCCTGACAAACTGCATAATATGACTTTTTCACTTTGCCTGAAAGTTTACAGGCGGCAAGCTCATTTTTCGCAATAAGAACAAGTCCGCTTGTATCGCGGTCAAGACGGTACACTGCTCTGAAGGCAGTATCCTTTTCCATATAGCAAGCCGCAACATTTGCAAGGGTATCTCCTCTGTGATTTCTGCTTTCGTGCACAGGCATATGACACGGCTTATTCAAAACAATTATATCCTCATCGTTATAACACACCTGAACATCGCTGTTTTCAAGCCTTTCGGGCATTTCTCCGCTGTTTTCTACAGATATTTTAAGAATATCGCCTGTGTTCAAAAGCTCTATTGACTTGGCAAATTCACCGTTTAAGGTAATGCCGTTTTCAGTATGCTTCAGCTTTTTCAGCAAAGAAGAAGAAACACCGAATTCTCTCAAAAAATCTCTTATGGATTTATGATTATCTTTTTCCGTAATTTTAAACTCAATAATTCTCATATACAGATACACAAAAGCAGTCCCTGCCGGGACTGCCCTGTAAACTTCGATAATTAGTCAACTTTAACAGTCCAGCCCATATTATCGTCAATTTTGCCGAACTGGATACCTGTAAGAGTATCATAAAGTTTCTGTGTAAGCTCACCTGTTTTGAAGCCGTTGATTTCAACTGACTCGTTCTCATATGTAAGACCGCCGACAGGACTGATTACTGCAGCAGTACCTGTACCGAATACTTCTTCAAGTGTACCGTTTTTAGCGGCATCCATAATAAAGTCAATAGTAAATCTTGTTTCGTTTACCTTATAGCCCCACTCTTTGAGAAGCTCAATACAGCTCATTCTTGTGATACCGGGAAGAACGGTTCCTACTGTAGGAGCAGTATAAATTTCGCCGTCAACCTTGAACATAATATTCATTGAGCCAACCTCTTCAACATACTTTCTCTCAACACCGTCAAGCCAAAGTACCTGAGAAAAGCCCAGCTTATGACCTTTTTCGGAAGCAATGATTGAAGCAGCATAGTTACCGCCGCACTTGATATATCCTGTTCCGCCGGGAGTAGCACGTACATACTCATCCTCGACATAGATTTTAACAGGATTCATACCCTCTTCATAATATGCACCTGAAGGCGAACATATGATAATAAACTGATATTCGTCGGAAGCCTTAACGCCGAGAACAGGCTCGGTAGCAATTGTGAAAGGACGGATATAAAGGCTTGTGTCAGGCTCTGAAGGAACCCAATCCTTTTCAACACTTACAAGTGCCTTAACTGCCTGAACAAAATCATCAACGGGAATTTCGGGAATACAAAGTCTGTCGTGTGTTGACTTAAGTCTTTCGCCGTTTTTGTCAGGTCTGAAAAGCTGAACAGTTCCGTCAGGAGTTCTGTATGCTTTCAATCCTTCAAAACATTCCTGTGCATAATGGAATACAAGAGCTGAAGGGTCAAGAACTATTGGCTGATAGGGAACTATCCTTGCATTATGCCAGCCCTCGCCTGTCTTATAGTCCATAATGAACATATGGTCAGTAAAGATGTGACCGAATCCAAGCTTGCCTGTCGGCTTTTCTTTTGGAGTTTTGGTTAAATCATACTTGATTTCCATTTTTATATTACCTCTTTTATAATAAATTGCAAATTAATAATCAAAAGCTGTAGGAAACAATTATTCCTCCGTCAGAAGCGTAAAGAGAATTGAGACCCGAAGCCTTTAATATTTCAACATTACCGAAATTAACCTTATCAGAAATTTTCTGAGCAACAAGTTTTGCTCTTTCTTCACAGCAAACATAAGAAACTATAAGCGCAGCATCGCTTAAATCCCTGCCATTAAGCTCTTCACTGATAATGTTTGCCATTTTTACCATAGCTCTGTTAACAGTTAAATCCTGAGCCGCAAGGGAAATATTGCCCTCCCTTGTTCTTTTGCAGATAAGTTTAACACGGATTTTTTCAAGCACCTTTGCGGCAAGGGCAAAAAGTCTTCCGTTTTTCTTCAAAGCGTCAAGACTTTCAAGACAGAAATAAAGACCGGTCCTGTTGATAATAAAATCCTCAACCTTTCCGACTGCATCCTCAAATTTTTCACCGCTGTCTGCAATCTCTTTAATTTTCCTTGCTGTTAAGGTTTCTATGCCAGAGGTTGCAAGAGAGTTGAAAACATAAATATTCTTATCTTTTCCGAACTCTTCCTCATAAAGCATTTTACCCTGAACGGCGCTGTTATAAGTACCGCTGAGCTTATCAGTAATGGTCAGAACATATACATCATCGTAATCGCCCTTATATGCTTCCTTGAAAGCATCAGGTGCAGGACAGGCAGATTTTGCAATACCGCCGTTTGCTTTCATTCGGGAAATAAAATCATCCTGCTGAAAATTCTCATCGTCGAAAATACGATAATCATTTATTTCAAGAGTAAGAGGGACAACTGCAAGATTATCCCATTGTCTCATTTCGTCTGTTAAATCACAACAGCTGTCAACTACTATTTTATAGCTCATAGCCAGCAACCTTTCGGGTTAATGAATATTTTAACACAGCATAGCGGAAAATCCTTTCATTAAAGCTTATTCGGATTTACCTCGCTTGCTTATATTTATAGATATTATACGCTCATTTTAATATGTAGTCAATAAAAAAGCAACAGAATTAAGAAAATCAGTCGCTTTTTTAACTTATATTTAATATGATAATTATTTGCCTGTAATTTTTCTTGCTTTTGCTATCTGAGCATCAACGCTCTGCTTGCTCGGACCGCCCTCAACAAGTCTGTCATTAACGCATTTTTCAAGATTTATTGCTGTGTAAACATCTTCATCAAAAAGCTCACAAACATTACAGTATTCCTCAATAGGCAATGTTTCAAGGGTAAGTCCTTTTTCAATGCATAACGCAACAAGCTCACCTGTAGCTTTGTATGCGTCTCTGAAAGGAAGTCCCTTTCCCACAAGATAATCTGCACAGTCGGTTGCGTTGATAAAGCCCTTTGCGGCGGCATTTCTCATATTATCCTTAAGCACCGTCATTGTATCTATCATGGGGGTAAAGGCATTAAGGCACATTTTAACTGTATCGACAGCGTCAAAAATTGCCTCCTTATCCTCCTGCATATCCTTGTTATAAGCAAGAGCTATACCCTTCATAACGGTAAGAAGCGTTGTTAAATCGCCGAAAACCCTGCCGCTTTTACCTCTTACAAGCTCTGCTATATCGGGGTTTTTCTTTTGAGGCATAATGCTGGAGCCTGTGGAAAAGGCATCGTCAAGCTCAACAAACTTAAACTCCCAGCTGCACCACATAATTATTTCCTCGCTGAAGCGTGAAAGATGCACCATAACAAGTGACAATGCAGAGGCAAGCTCAATACAGAAATCTCTGTCGGAAACACCGTCAAGGCTGTTTGAGGATATATCATCAAAGCCTAAAAGGTCAGCAACCATATTTCTGTCAAGAGGATATGTTGTACCAGCAAGAGCGCCGCTGCCCAAAGGCAGAACATTCATTCTCCTTTTGACATCATTCAGTCTGTCCAAATCCCTGCAAAGCATTGAGCTGTAAGCCATAAGATGATGGGCAAAGGTTATAGGCTGAGCCCTTTGAAGATGGGTATATCCGGGCATAATTGTATCCTTATTCTCTTCCGATTTATTGCACAGAACAGAAATAAGCTCTTTTATTTTTTCACTGATTTCTTCAATTTCTTTTCTGAGAACAAGTCTGATATCAAGTGCAACCTGGTCATTTCTCGACCTTGCTGTATGAAGCCTTTTGCCTGTCTGACCAAGTCTTGCTGTAAGCTCGCCCTCAACAAAGGTATGAATATCCTCTGCCTCCATATCAATTTCAAGCTTACCGCTTTTGATATCATCTAGAATTTCACCAAGACCGTTTACGATTTTTTCGCTTTCGCTCTTATCAATTATTCCTGTTGCACCAAGCATTGTAGCGTGGGCAATACTTCCCATGATATCCTCCTCAAACATTCTGCAATCAAATTTTATTGAGGAATTAAAATCGTTTGTTTCCTTGGCAAGCTCTTTCTTAAACCTGCCCTTCCATAACTGTGCCATAGTCATACCTCATTATAAAGATAAATCGGGAAAGCAGCTTCCCCGATTTACCGAACTTTTAAATATATTATTCTGCGTTATTTTCTTCTCTCTGCTTATCAAGAAGAGCCTTAACCTTAATAGAAAGACCGAAAAGATTGATAAATCCTGCAGAGTCAGCCTGGTTGTAAGCACCGCCGTCTTCGCCGAAGGAAGCAATGTTTTCATCATAAAGAGAATAGGGAGAGGTTATACCTGCGTTAATAATATTTCCCTTATAAAGTTTAAGTTTAACATCGCCTGTAACAGTTTCCTGAGTTTTATCAACAAAAGCCGAAAGAGCTTCGCGGAGAGGAGTAAACCAAAGTCCGTTATAAACAAGCTCACCGAATTTTTCGGCAACAAGTTTTTTGTAATGAGAGGTCTCACGGTCAAGAGTAATCATTTCAAGAAGCTCATGAGCCTTATAGAGAATTGTTCCGCCGGGAGTTTCATAAACACCGCGGCTCTTCATTCCGACAAGACGGTTTTCAACTATGTCAAGAAGACCGATACCGTTTTTACCGCCAAGCTCATTAAGTTTTTCAATAATAGCAAGAGCTTTCATATTTTCGCCGTCAATGGCAGTAGGAACACCCTTCTCAAAATGAATTGTAACATATGTAGGCTCGTCGGGTGCCTGCTCGGGAGCAACGCCAAGCTCAAGGAAGCCTTCCTTTGAATACATAGGCTCATTTGCAGGATCCTCAAGGTCAAGTCCCTCGTGGGAAAGATGCCAAACATTTTTATCCTTTGAATAGTTTGTTTCACGGTTTATCTTAAGAGGAATGTTATGTGCTTCCGCATATTCGATTTCCTCTTCACGGGACTTGATATTCCATTCACGCCATGGGGCAATAATCTGCATCTCAGGAGCAAAAGCCTTAAGAGTCAGTTCAAATCTTACCTGGTCGTTGCCCTTGCCTGTACAACCGTGACAGATTGCGTCTGCACCCTCTTTGACTGCAATTTCAGCAAGAGCCTTTGCAATACAGGGACGTGCATGAGAAGTACCGAGAAGGTAGGTTTCATAATCCGCACCTGCCTTAAGACAAGGCATAATGTAATTTTCTGCATAGTCATCTTTTAAATCAAGCACATAAAGTTTTGAAGCTCCTGTTTTAATTGCCTTTTCTTCAAGGCCGTCAAGCTCTGTTCCCTGACCTACGTCACCCGATACTGCGATAACCTCGCAGTTATTATAATTCTCCTTGAGCCAAGGAATGATGATTGATGTATCAAGTCCGCCTGAATAAGCAAGAACTACTTTTTTAATTTCTTTTGCCATAACAAAATATCTCCTTTGAAGATTAATTTTTTACTGATATACATTATAATTATAAGATAGTGTTATTGCAAGTGTTTTTGTAATGTTTGTATAATTATTCAAATATCAGTAAAAATATACGCTTATTTTGTATAATTTTACATATTTTTTGATGGATAATTATATTTTGTTTTTTAATTCTTCAACGGCAGGATTTTCTATTATTTCACCGCTTCGGGTAAATCTCGAGCCGTGGCAGGGGCAGTCCCATGTATGCTCCTGCGGATTCCATTTCAGTGCACATCCTAAATGAGTGCATCTCTTTTTAGTCGGAGTTAAAAGATTTGTAACAGCCTCAAATGAATTTACTGCAAGCTGCGGCCGCAAAACAGTTCTTGATGGTGAAAAAACAGTTTCATACTGATTTTCTTTTCCCTTGATTAAATCGGTAAGAAGCATCGCGCTGAGCATTGAATTAACCATTCCCCATTTGTTAAATCCCGTTGCGGTATACAAATCAGAAGTATTTTTTGAATATCTGCCTACATAAGGAATGCCATCAAGAGATATACAATCCTGTGCCGCCCAGCGATACTTTTCTTTTGCATTAGGATAATGCATGTACGCAAAATCCGAAATCTCCTGCCATCCGCCTCCCTGCTTACCTGTTCTGTGACCGCCTCCTCCGATAAAGAGCAGATCCTTATAGTTTCTGAAAGACATTCCCTTTTTATTTTCATCTACATACATTCCGTCAACATCTTCTGCATTTTCACAGGCAATTACATAGGAACGGTGCTGAAACATTTTAATAAAATAAAATCCGTGTCTGTTAATAAAAGGAAAATGAGTTGTAATAATTATTTTATCAGCAGTAATTTTTCCTTTATCTGTCAAAGCCGTTTTGTCACAAATATCAAGAACACGTGTATTTTCACATATATTCAGTTCCTTTGCTATTTGAGATATAAATGCCATAGGATTGAACTGTGCCTGATTTTTAAATTTTACGGCACCCATTGATTTAAAGGGAAGTTTACTGCAGTTTGAATATTCTGCTTTATACCCTATTTTTTCAAGAGCCGACAGTTCTTTTTCTATCTTTTTTCTGTTGTCAATAGAATAGACATATGAGTCCTTATATTCAAAATCACAGTCGGTTTCACGGCAAAGTCTGCAAAGCACACAAAAGGCTTCTCTGTTGGCAGATAAGAAAAGCTGTGCAGTTTCCAAATCAAATTCGTCAAGTACTCTGCTGTAAATAAGTCCCTGCTGAATAGTTATTTTTGCCGTGGTATTTAATGTGGTTTTATCGCATATTCTGCCCTGTTCAACAAGAATGTAATCTATGTTTTCCCTGTCAAGCATCAAGGCGCAGAGAACACCTGCCAAACCTCCTCCCACAATAAGCACATCGGTTTTTACATTTTTGTCCGGTGAATTAAAATCTTTAATGTCCCTGCTTTTATTCCATACAGATTCCAAAATATCATCCCATAAAAATATTTTTTATTATTATCTGTATTCTGCCTGAAAATAAACAAAAACTGCCTCAGGTAATTACCCAAGACAGTTTTAAAACTTAATTTATCTTATTTTGCTTTCTTATTTCTCTTTGAAACAAGCTCATCAAGAATTCTTGCATGTTCTTTATCCGAAAGAGCATACTTAAGAGTAGGAATAGCAGAAAGAATCATTCCGACTGCAGGCGGAATTGTGATAAGGAAGAACATTGCCTCAGCATATTTTCCTGCACCTGAACCGCCGTCATAGGTCATAAAGTTTGCACCGTTTTCAATAGCCTTATTGAGCTTATCAACATTTGCACCACTGTAGCCTACAGCTGAATATACTATTGAAGAAATAATAGTTGCGATACCTGCGGAGAGCTTTGTGATAAAGCTCTGACCCGAGAAGAATACGCCGTCGGTACGGACACCGTTTGTATACTCCTCATAGTCAACGCAGTCTGCAATCATAACTGACTGAAGAACGTTGATACCGCCGAATGCCGCACTTGCAAAAAGCATACAAATACTCACAAGAATTGCCCAGAAAGTAGTTGTAAGATCGCCGCCCGAAACCTTGTAGAACACAAAGATAAGCATGAACGGAACAGCACCTGCTATAGAATAGAAATTATAAAGCTTCTTTTTCTCAAACTTTTTGATAAGCATAGGTGTAATACCCATTGATACGAACTGGCCTACGAAAAGTCCGAGTGCAATGCCTCCGAGACCCACCAGGATTTTAAAATCAATACCGGTAATCTTGCCTGTTGCGTCGGTAACAAGTATATTCATAATATTACCGTTTGCATAATAATATGTAACAAGTGTCATTGCTACAATCATAAGAAGCTGAATCGGGCTTCTCAAAATACCTGAAATAAGTATCTGTCTGAACGGCTTATTTCTGAACATAATCTGGAAATTCTCTTTAAAGCCGTAACGCTTTTCGTTATTCTCAACCTTTTCTCTTGTGAATATGCCGGCAAATTCAAACAGAACAGAGGCTATAATCGTAAATATGACAGCCGTAACAATAAATGCTTTTTGCATATCATTGTTAAATACACCTGCAAGAGCCTGTGCAACCTGAACAATAAGAACACCGATACCGCCGACACCTGCAGCTATACGTGCCCATCCAAGCAGCTTACCTCTGTCATTTTCATCCTCGGTCATAAGGGAAGTTATACCCCAAAGAGGAATATCGCAGACTGTGAAACACATTCCCCACGCAATGTAGGAAACTGCAGCCCAGGCAACAATAAGAACCTTCTGTGCTGCTGAAGAAGCCTCGGCATAGTTACCGTTGATGAATGTAAGAATTGTTACAACACCGATAATTCCCGGGAAAATGATAAGATACGGACGGCACTTACCCCATTTAGTCCTTGTCTTATCAACGATGGTGCCCATCATCGGGTCATTGATTGCATCCCATATTCTTGCAATAGCCATTATCCAGCCCAGTGCCATTGCAGGCAGGCAGATAACATTCTGGAAATAGAAATAGAGACCTGTTGCGACAATGTTGTAAATCAAATTCTGACCGAACATACCGACGAGGTAACCGTTTCTTTCCTTTTTAGTGTAGGTACGAACTTCGCCCATTACATCCTCTCCTTTTTTGGCAGACATCAGCCATATTTTTTATCAGCCAAACTGGCAATTTTATATATAATAACAATTTTAGCACAAAAAATCAACCGTATGGCTTGAACATTATATAAAATATGCACAATACTGCAAACGTTCATTTTGTCATTCAGCAGAATTCTCCTCATTTTCGCCGACAACTTCAGAAGATTCTTCTGCTGTTTTGATAATCTCAGTTCTTTCGGGAAGACGTGAAATTATTTCATCTGCGGCTTCCTTTAAAACCTTATCCGAAGTAATACCGATATCAACAGTTATAACTCTGCCGTCGGTTAGATTAAGAATTATTCTTGACTGTCTGTCGCGGAAATTTTTCACCAGACTTGCCTTTTTATCCTTTTGAGTTTCTACGCTAAGAATTTCATCATAAGAAAAAATATTATCTTTATCAAAATTTGTAAATTCAAGCTGAGTATCGCTGAATTTTATACCCTGGGTTACAACATCTTTAGTTACAAACACTGCCAACACTAAAGCAAACACCTCGCAGATTGCAAACAAAATCGCATAGAAATTTGCAAAATAAAGCAGTTTTTTCACTGAAAATGCGGCAAATACCACAATTGCAACGTCAAGTATAACTACGACTGTTAAAGTCACCGGTGATATTATTCTGAAAAATTTTTCTTTCATATGTATTTCCTTTCCTTGTAATCATCAAGTAATTTAATATTTTCGGCTTTAAATTCTCTGCCGCTGAGATAACCAAGACAGTTTTCGTCTGTAAAATTAAATTTCAGCTTATAGCTGTACAGCGCCTGCCTGTATCTTCCCTGCTCTTTTCCGTACTTTCCGTCACCGAAAATAGGATGTCCGACATGAGCGAGATGTGCTCTTATCTGATGCGTTCTGCCTGTGAGAAGTTCAATTTCAAGCAAAGACGCATCATCATAATAATCAAGAACAGTATATTTTGTAACTATTTTCTTTGAGCCGTCTGTCTGATTATCGGTAACAGTTACTTTATTTGTTTTATCATTTTTAGTGAGATATGCAGTGAGCAGTTCCGTTTTCTTCGGCATTTTGCCGTGAACGACAGTCAGGTAGTATTTTTCAATTTCCCTTGCTTTGATTTTATCATTAAGTATTTTAAGAGACTGGGAATTTTTAGCGCCGATAACTATTCCGCCTGTATTCCTGTCAATCCTGTTTGCAAGCGACGGAGTAAATGATGAGATGTCGGGAGACCATTCGCCCTTTTCATACAGGTATCTTTTCAGCCTTGCAACTGTATTGTCAATATAGTCCTTACCGTCAGGGTGGCAGAGCACACCAACCTTTTTGTTGATAAGAATTATATTGGTGTCCTCATAAATTATATCCAGCTCATCTGATGCCTTCATAAAATCAAGATGCTTTTCCTTAATATGAAGTACATCGTCTTTGAGATACAATTCAAGCAAATCTCCCTCATTTAAAATCTGCTCGGCAGTGCATCTTTTTTTATTTACTTTTATATTCTTTTTTCTGATTTCTTTAAACATCAGCGACTTTGGCAAACGGTCAAAAGTTTTTAAAATAAATCTGTCTACTCTTACTCCCGAGTCACTTTTGCTTATAACAAAACTTTTCATTCGTTTTCTTTATTATCCTTATCGGCTTTGTTTTTCTTCTCCTCTTCAAGCTCCTGAATTTCTTTATAGAAAATATTTGCTCTTACGTAAATCTGAATAAAATCCTTCATAATTTCTGCAATTTCGCCCTTTTCATAGGGGTTTGCCACTATTCTCTCATCATCATCGATTGCAAGAGGACCTTTTTCGTAATCATTAAATGTGGGCATAAGAGAATAGGAAGGCTCTGTCTTAACAATAGAAATCAGGGTCAGATCTGATGTAGCATTTACAAATCCTTTTTTCTTTGTATATTTTTCTATAGTGGAAAGCGGCGAATTGTCATTATGCTTTTTTGTATAACAGTATGAAATGGTTTCTTCAATGAAATTTTCAATCTGTCTGTCAGAATAAGGCGCTTTAAGAAGCACCACCTTGTCAATATCCGCAATGCCGTATTTATCACTTTCACCGCAGGGTATACCTATCATATTTTCATTTTCGTCAATATAGACGGAAATAGTATAAAAATCCTTCTCCATATAAAACCTCTTAGAATTTGATAAGATAATTATATCGTAAATCAAAACAAATTACAACTTTAATTGCAAATAACTGAATATTTTAGTATAATAATTTCGGTGATTATATGAAAAAGGTTTTAATAACAGGCGGTGCAACAGGAATAGGTAAAGCCTGTGCGGTAAAATTCAGAGAAAACGGCTATGAGGTTTTTATAACCTATAACAAAACCAAGCCTGATTTTGATGGCATAACAGCCGTAAAATGCAATCTTGAAAATATCGATGAAATAAATAATTTGTTCTCCGAAATCGGAGATATTGATGTTCTTGTAAATAATGCAGGTATCAGCCTTATCAAACAAATTAACGATACAAGCAGGGAGGATTATGATACTCTGATGAATGTAAACTCAAGGTCATATTTCTTCTGCTGTAAAGAGGCAGTTAAAAGCATGCTTAAATATCACAGGGGCAGTATCGTCAACATTTCTTCTATATGGGGGCAAATCGGCGCCTCCTGCGAGGTGGCATATTCTATGAGCAAGTCGGCTGTTATAGGACTGACAAAGGCACTTTCACAAGAGCTTGCACCAAGCAATATTGCAGTCAACTGCGTTTGTCCCGGAATTATTGACACAAGAATGAACAGTATGTTTGATAAAAAAGAACTTGAGGAAGAAGTCCCTGCAGGCAGGTTAGGCACAGCCGAGGAGGTTGCAGAGGCGGTATTCTTTCTCGCCGAAAGCAGTTATATAACAGGTCAGATTCTCGGAGTCAACGGCGGTATTGTTTAAAATTAAATAGAAATCTACAAAGCAAAAACGGACTGCCGCAAAAAATCAAAGTGACAGTCCGTTTTTTTCAATATTTAATTTTATCCAAACGGCCATGGTATATCTGTGTCAGGCTCGTTATCTCCGCCCGAACTTGTAGTAATAACATCGGCACTTTTGAATTCTTCGATTTCAGATATCGGCATTGAAGAACACACCAACAAGAATATTCAAAACAGCTATACACGACATCAATAAACTTAAAAACCTTTTCATAATTTTTACCTCCAAATTTTTTATAAATCCATTATACAGTGACGTCACTTTGCGTCAATATGATTGCAACAAAAAATTTTTGATAAAATATACTCAGAGGTGATATTATGCCGTCAGATTTACCGAGATTCACTTTAAGAGTAGAACGGGAGCTTATGGATAAGCTAAAATACATTGCAGAATATAATGCCCGATCATCAAACCGTGAGCTTGAAATGCTGATAAAAAATCATAGCAGAAAATTTGAAAAAGAGCATGGAGAAATTCTGCAGGAGGATATAGACAGTTTAAAATCATAACCACCCGTCAAACGGGTGGTTTGCACAAGGGCTAAAAGCCACTGATACTAACCCGCGTCTCAAGGCGCGGGCTTTCTCTTTGTTCAAGCCTTATTGTATTTGCCGCTTTGGCATACCCCTAAAGGGGTTAATTTGAAAATGGATCTTTATATTCTTTTACGCTCAATTTATCAAGCGCTATATCTGCTTTCTCTTGGTCTTGGATATATTTCTTTATCGTTGACTCATTGAGTCCTACTGTACTGACATAATATCCCTCTGCCCAAAAGTGCCGATTGCCGAACTTATACTTTAAATTTGCGTGTTTATCAAACATCATCAATGCGCTTTTTCCTTTCAAGTATCCCATAAAACTTGACACACTTGTTTTTGGTGGTATACTTACTAGTAAGTGCACATGGTCTGGCATCATATGCCCTTCTATGATTTCTACGCCTTTGTATTTGCAGAGCGTTCGTATTATCTACTGCAAATCCTTTCTGTATTGATTGTATATTACTTTTCGTCTGTACTTTGGTACGATGACTATGTGATATTTGCACAACCATTTTGTATGCGATAAACTATTATATTGATTTGCCATAAAATCTCCTCTCGTCTTTTAGTAGGCTTGAACTTCTACTATTGTACTCGTTTGGAGATTTTTTTGTATAACTTTCGATGCGCACCCGCATAGCGGGTGGTTGTTTGTTTCGTCCCTTTGGCTCTCAACTGTCTAAAGACATTAATAAAAAAGGCACCTCACGGTGCCTTTTTTATTCATATTAATATCTGATTTTAGTACTTAATCGGACTTGAAGCAAGGTATTTATTAACCATAAGCGCTACCTTAAAAACGATAGCGTCGTCAAATTCTCTAAGGTCAAGACCCGTAAGCTTTTTAATTTTTTCAAGTCTGTAGACAAGGGTATTTCTGTGGACAAAAAGTTTTCTTGAGGTTTCGGAAACATTAAGGTTATTTTCAAAAAACTTCTGAATGGTAAACAGGGTTTCCTGATCAAGAGAATCTATTGAACCTCTTTTGAAAACCTCCTTAAGGAACATATCGCAGAGAGTTGTGGGAAGCTGATAAATAAGTCTTGCGATACCGAGGTTTTCATAGCTGATAATAGTTTTTTCAGTATCAAAAACCTTACCGACCTCAAGAGCAACCTGAGCTTCTTTAAAAGAATGAGCAAGCTCCTTAATTCCCGTAACACAGGTACCGATACCGATTACAGCATTAAAATAGAACTCTGAAAGCAGGGTATCGTTAATAGAGCGGGCCAGCTTTTCCAAATCCTTTGTATCTACGTTAGGTCTTACCTCTTTAACAAGAGCAATATCATTCTCATTTACATTTATAACAAAATCCTTGCTCTTATCGGGAAAGAAATTCTGAATAATATCAAACACGGAAATTTCAGTCTCCTGTGTTACACGGATAAGAAATACCACTCTTGTAGCATCATTATTAAAATGAAGCTCCCTTGACTTCAAGTAAATGTCGCCGGGGAGAATATTATCAAGAATAACATTTTTTACAAAATTTGAGCGGTCAAATTTTTCATCATTATTCTGCTTAATCTGATCCAGTGCAACTGCAATAATCTGAGAATAACGACGGCTGAGCTCATCAGTACCGTCTACGAAAACTGCATATTCGGGACGTACAAGCACATCAAAAGTTGTATATGTTGAATTATCAACACAGGTCTGAGTATTATTAAATACACCTGCGGAGACAACGCCCTTACGAACCTCTCCGATAATTCCGAGTTCACTGCAGGCAATAACTGTACCGCTTTCATCGACTACGCCGATAGTGCGGTCAATCGCATCCCTCATTTGATTGACTATTCCCTGAAATAATCTGTTTGGCATATTATTCACCTCTCAAAACAGGCACTTTGCACAAAGAAATATTGCACAAAAAGAAAGCGCCCCTATTGGCAATATTATACAAGAGCTTTCACTATTTTGCAACCTTTTTTACAAAAAAAATTAATTTTTTTGTGCTACTTGCATAAACCAAATTTTTCATCTTAAATAAACACAATATATTGTTGGTCAATATTGTCAAAGATATATTTCTTGTTATTATTCCCCTGCAATTATTTTTAATTCTTCAGCCGTCAGATACCGGCATTCTCCGTCTTTCAAAGACGTATCGAGAAAAAGTCCGCCCATTTTTATACGTTTAAGGTCAACCACATTAATTGAATGCTTCTTAAACATTCGTTTAATCTGATGGTACATACCCTGATTTATCGTAACAACTGCCTTTGTGTAATCACCGTCCACCGCCTCTATATGAGCAGGCATACAAACGGCATTTTTAAGCTCTGTTCCATTTTCAAAATCAGAGACAACACTGTCGTCAAAGGGCTTGTCCAAATCTGCGATATAAGTTTTTTCAATATGATTTTTAGGACTTAAAATTTTATGGGCAAAGTCACCGTCGTCTGTTATCAGCATAAAGCCTGTTGTATCCTTATCAAGTCTGCCTGCAGGAAAAAGATTTTTTCTTTTCATATCATCCGGTAAAATATCTGTAACCGTCAGCTCATTTTTACCTTCTGAAGCAGAAATTACTCCCTTTGGCTTATTCATCATAATATAGACAAACTTATTATATTCAACTTTCCTGCCGCAGCAGAAAATATCGTTACTGTCCGTATCAAACTTTTCTTTGGGACTTTTTACCGTTTTTCCGTTTACCGTTATTTTACCGCATTTTATCAGCTGTGCGGCATCTCTTCTGGAGATATTTTCGGCAGAAGAAATTATTTTGTCAATTCTTTCCATATTTTTACTGACCGTTGAAGCCTACGAGAAATCCTTTTTCAGCAGAGGTATTGCAGACATCCCCGCCGATAAGTATACCGTCGCATACCAGCATATCTGCAACTATTCCTTCGTTTTCTCCCTTATAATTTGTAATTTTGTATGTATAGAGCGTTACCTTCCTGCCTTTGTAGTCAGAAAGGTCGAAGCCCTGATTTTTCTGCACCTCGTTATAATCTATATACACATCATTCCAGCGCTCGGGAACAGTTATCTCTTTCGTGTCAAATTCCTTGTCCGTTTCCCAGCCGTAAGACGATAAATAGTCACGCCTTTCCGTATCTGTGGATGCGCTGACCGAAGCAGAGACGCTTTCCGACTTATCTGTATGATTAGACACAAAAGTCAGAAGAATAACAATAACCCCCGTTACAGCAAGAATTATTCCGAAAATTGTTTTCGGTTTCAGCTTAAATGTAAGCATTTTCATAATAATTTCCATAGCCTTTCCGGCTACAAATAATTTATCTAAGAAATTCCTAACGCTTTATTGTAGCCGGACAAGGCGTATAATGGGAATTCAGACATCTCAAAATTATGCCGCAGGCAAATTTTGAGGTCAATACAATCTGATTAGTGTGCTTTCACACTAATCACCTATGGAATATTATGAAAACAAAAACAAAAATATCACACTGTCTAAATTATAAATTCTTTTATTTCATCAAGCAGCATTATATCAGCTGTAGTATCAAGGAGCAAACCCTCGGCAGTATATTCCTCGCTGTGAATAACGCCGTCTTTTCTTATCCTTGCAGCAACAGAGCCTTTATCAAAGGGAATAAGAAGTTTAACTCTTTTTCTTGTCTGAGGAAGTGAATTTTCAACAGCAGTAAGAAGTTCATCAAGACCTTCTCCTGTTTTTGCGCTTATTCTTACGCAGTTTTCACCGCCTGTAAAAGGATATGTGATATCCGACAGATTTTCGGCAATATCGCATTTGTTAAATACATTTATTACAGGCACATCAACGACACCGCCCTCAAAGAGAGATTCAAGAATATCATAAGTTGTTTTTATATGATTATGACATTCCGGACTTGAAGCGTCACAGACATTTAAGATTAAGTCGGCATAGGTTGCCTCTTCAAGAGTTGAACGAAACGCATCTACAAGCTGGTGAGGAAGTCTGCTTATAAATCCTACGGTGTCAACGAGCATTATCTGCTGACCGTTTGGAAGAACAAGTTTTCGGGCAGTAGGGTCAAGAGTTGCAAAAAGTTTATCCTCCTGCAAAACCCCTGCATCCGTAAGAGCATTGAGAAGAGTAGATTTTCCTGCATTTGTATATCCGACTATAGCAACTGCAACAGCTCCGTTTTTCTTTCTTCTTTTATGTTGCATTTCACGGCGTTTTTCAACGCTGTCAAGCTCCTGTCTTATATACTGTATTCTTCGCCTTATATGACGTTTATCTGTTTCAAGTTTAGTTTCACCGGGTCCTCTTGTACCGATTCCGCCGCCAAGTCTTGAAAGGCTTGTGCCCTTGCCTGTCAGACGGGGCAGAGAATATTTAAGCTGTGCCAGCTCAACCTGGAGCTTGCCCTCCTTTGACCTTGCTCTGCCTGCAAAAATATCAAGTATGAGAGTAGTCCTGTCAACAACTCTTGTATCTGTATAATCCTCAATATTTCTGACCTGAACAGGAGTCAGTTCACTGTCGGCAATTATTAAATCGGTATCGTTGTTGCGGCAAAATTCGGCAATCTCCTCCAACCTTCCCCTGCCTACAAAATACACTCCGTCAGGAGTATCTCTTTTTTGTATAATCTCTGCCTGTACATCTGCACCTGCTGTCTTGGCAAGCTCGCCCAGCTCCTCTACGGAAACCTGAGAGTCATAGTCGCCTGTATCAACTGCTACGAGAAGCGCCTGCTCGTTTTTATCCTCATTTATCAAATCAAAACTCATATAATAAAAATTTTCCTTAATCCTTTACAAGAGCCTGAAGCACTTTATTTGCAATAGGTCCTGCTGTCCGAGAGCCTGAATTTCCGTATTCAACAAGAACAACAAAAGCATACGGATTTTCCTCATCATCCATAAATCCCACAAACCAGGCAGTATTATGGGAATCAACATTATCAATCTGTGCCGTACCTGATTTTGCACAAAGGTTAAGTCCCTTGTAATTGTAATCTCCGTACTGCTCCTCAACATTATTTCTCATAAGTTTTTTCATTTTTGAAGCAACCTCACTGCTGAGAACAGGCGTTTCCTTTGCTGTGAAATCAATGTCGAGAGCCTTACCTGCTTTTGTGGCAAAGGATTCCACAAGATTAAGAGAAACAGCCTTGCCGTCATTTGCTATGGCACCTGCAAGGCGAAGCATTGAAACAGGAGAAGCAAGAGTATCGCCCTGTCCTATTCCTGTCCAGCCAATGTAATCATCAGCATCGCCTTTTTCGAGGAAAAACCTTCCTGTTGAAGAAACAATATCACCGCTGACCGTTACAGATGAAGTCAGACCCAGTTCCTTGGCAGTTTCGGCAAGTTTTTCGGGTCCAAGCTCTATGGCAATTTCAGCAAAAGCAGAGTTGCAGGACTTGGCAAGCGCCTGCTCAAAGGTAATTGTTCCGTGACGTGCATTACATTCTATGGGGGTACCCTTACCCGGATCATATTCACCTGTACATTTAAAGGTTCTGCTTTCTATGTCGGGAATATTCTCAAGAGCGCAAATTGCAGTGACAATTTTAAAAGTTGAACCGGGAGTATACAAACCGCTCAAAAGTCTGTTTAAATAAACTCCGTCATATCTTTCATCAGTATCAAGGTCAGATGGCTTATTCTGGGGGTCATAGCTCGGCGTTGAAACCATACAGACAATATCGCCTGTCTTATAATTCATAACACCTACACAGCCTGCCTTGTAGTTTGACAAGGCTTCATATGCAACATCGCACACATCGGCATCAAGAGTCAGCTGCATATCGTTTCCACTGCCGTTTTTGGTTACACCGTAAATACCGGAAAGAACGCTGTAGCCTGTCAGCTTTGCCTGATACACATTCTGAACTCCTGTTGAGATAAAGCCTTTTGTATCGCCTACTGCGTGAAGAGTTGCTTTTCTTGTTGTAAGAGAATCATTGTATTCTCTTTTGCCGTCGTTTGTTTCGGCAAGACTTCTTCCGTTGCAATCGGTAATTTTTCCTGCTCCCACAAGCTCTCCGTTATAATAGACACTGCTGTTATACGGCTGCATAACCCAGCTGTCCCCGTCTTTAACAAGGCTTACGGTCATAAATACAAGACCACCCAAAAAAGCAATTACAAGGATTAAAAGGAAAAGTCCTCTTCTTGTTATCATTTTCATTTCTTTCTTACACCTCCCAGATAGTTGTAGGTGCGTACATCTGACGCTTTAATAAAAGCAAGCACCGCCCAGCAGGAAAGCATTGAGCTTCCGCCCTGACTTACGAAAGGAAGAGTAACGCCTGTAAGAGGCAGTACATCGGTTATTCCGAAAATATTAAGTGCCGTTTGGAAAAGCAGCATTCCTGCTGCCGAAACAGCAGCTATTGAATAAAAGGTTGACCTTGCGGCAATTGAATTGACAAGAGCCGAAACTGCTATTGCCACAAATGAAAGAACAAGAATTATGCCGAAAAGATATCCCCATTCCTCACAGATGAAGCCGAAAACATCATCGGTTATTATAAGATAATTGTCAAAGTAATTTCTGATATTTCCTGCTCCTATGCCAAGGCCTAAAAGTCCGCCTGAAGCAATACCTGTTAAAATATGGGTCTGCTGATATCCTTTGCCGTAAATATCCTCCCATATATGACGATATACGGAAAATCTTGCAGTAACATAAGGCTTATATTTTATAACGATAGCACCGCCCAAGCCTGCCGCCGCAACGGCAAGACCGGCCGTTTTAACATCCCCCGAATTCATAAAAGCAATAATTAGAAATGTTACAAAGAAAATCAATGCCGTTCCGAAATCACGGATAAGAATTAAAGCTCCGACACATGCAACGGAAAAGATAATAAATTTTATAATATTTTTGGAGGTCTGTATTTTCTCGAGAGTTGCAGCGCCTACAAAAATAAATGCAACCTTTACAAATTCAGATGGCTGAATCGTAAAGCCTCCTACCTCAATCCAGTTTTGTGCACCGTATTTTACCGTACCGATAACAATATTGAGCAAAAGAAGGAGTATTGCTCCTATTGCAACAGGCATTCTCAGCTTCATACACAAATCAACGTCACCGAGAATGAATACAAAAACGGTAAAGCCCACAATACCGCATAAAACAATCAGAAGCTGTTTAAAGCAGGCGTCTGGATCAACAGAGCCGATAGCCGTAAGCCCTACTCCCGAAAGGAAAAACGCTATAAATTCAAGTTCAAAATTTCTTCTATGCATTATGGAATAAAGCAGAGTAACATATAACCACTCCGCCGCAATAAGTATTGCTATTGAAATCAAAGTCTTAGCAGAAAAGCCGTCGCCTGCCATAGCCGCCTGAAAGCCAGTTATAAGCTGAAAAACAGACAGAACCATAAGCATGGCAAAATTATTTATCGGCTTAATGCTCGGAATTTTTTTAGCTTTATTTGCCATATGTTTTCTCCCTTATTTTTCATAAAATACGAACACTCTTTCACCGAAGGTAATTGTGTCCTCGTCAAAAATCAGCTGGGGCTGAGTTATATATCTGCCGTTGAGCTTAGTGCCGTTATGGCTGTTCAAATCCGACAGTGCCCAGCCTCTTGAGGTAAGATGAATTCTTGCGTGTTCGGAGCTTACCGTATCAAGATTAATCTGAATATCCGAATTTTCTCCTCTGCCTATAAGCACATCTTTCTTACGGAGATAAATAGGTCTGTGAGTTTTAACATCAACTAAAACAGCATAGGCAACATTTGCATTGTTCTGTCTGCCAAGCTCACCTGCGGCACTTCTCATTTCTGTTTTTAACTGAGCCGAAACAGCCTCAGCACAAAGAAATTTAAGGGGAATTGAACCGATTGTTATTATATCTCCGTCCTCAATAACAGACTTGTCCTCAATTTTTTTACCGTTTACAAGTATTCCCGTTTTTGAAAACGTATCGGTAATAACCCACTCTTTTCTCTTTTTTGCAATTACCGCATGAAATCTTGAAACATTCGGCATAGGCAGGACAATGTCGTTTGACCTGCTTTTTCCTATAGATGTTTCAAAGCGGTCAATATCAATTATTGAACCGTTGTTCTGGTCCACAAGCTGCGCCAGCTTATGAAGCCTGGGTCTGTTTCTGAAAAGTGAAATTACACAGGTAGCAAGAATTATAACCGCCATTATCGGCAGAATATATCTTATCAATCCCGTAAGCATTGAAATAATTGTATCCAAAAAATCAACTCCCTGATTGAGCCATATATTAATAGTTATATTATAATACGCTATTATACTACAGTAAACAGAAAAAATCAAAATGTTAAACACTATTAATACTTTCATAACAAAAAAGCAACCGTTTTCACGATTGCTTTTTTGTATTATTTAGTTTTTACAGACTTAATTTTTGACCAGGAAGAATATATCTTTGCGCTTTTTCCGTTTATCCTGACCGTTTTGTATGTACGTACGCGTACATAATACTTCTTG
Organism: uncultured Bacteroides sp.; assembly: GCA_964535085.1. GTDB lineage: Bacteria > Bacillota > Clostridia > Oscillospirales > Acutalibacteraceae > Eubacterium_R. The sequence goes on along the minus strand of CAZHSE010000008.1, from coordinate 31,946 downwards.
TTTGATTTCAGCTTTTTAACAGTTGCTGAAGTTTTGGCTTTCTTGACTCCGACAGTCTTTTTATTCTTCTTAAATTTCTTATCTGTTGAATACTGTACCTGATATCCGCTGACACCGCTGACTTTTTTGAAAGTTACTTTAAATGACTTTTTACCTTTAGTCAGCTTTTTAATTGATGTGGAGTCAGACTTATTGGCAGCTTTAACATCCTTTGTGGCTGTTTGCGGTATTGTATAGTAATCATTTTCATCATAATTTTCATGATAATTTTCAAAATAATTTTCATAATAATTATCTAATCCATTATCTAATGCATTATCTGTCACAGGTTTGACATAGTCCGGATTAGGCGTGTTACATCCGTTAAGGCAATATGGTTCATAAGTTGAAAAATTATGACCTTTTAAATATATAATTGTTGTCCTTATAGCATTACATCTTGTACACTTATACTGCATTGAACCATTTTCGTTACAGGTTGCATTTTTTACAACAGTACCGCTATCCCAGTTATGTCCTTTTGCGGGTATAGATTCTGTTCTTGTCGCATAGCAATTATAGCAGGTGTAGGTCTTTACTCCTTGTTCAGTACATGTTGAAGATTTCGTAATCTGTCCGCTGTTCCAGTAGTGTCCATTTGCAGGTATTATTTCTGTTTTTGTTGCTTTGCAAATTGAACAGCTATATGTCTTGACGCCGTTTTGTGTACAGGTAGCAGATGTAGTAACTGTACCGCTGTTCCAACTATGAGTATGCGTTCCCTTTGTTGTAAACGTACTTGTTGAAGAATAATAATTATTTCCGTTATAAACAACATATGCTCTGTATTCATAAGTAATTCCCGGATATAAAGTAATATTGAACTCCTTACCTTTGCCAACCGTCCACCACATAGGGACAGAGCTTGCATTAACATAGCTTGAATTCATTGCTTCGGTTTTTGTGTTCCATTGAGAATCACCTTTTCTTCTCACCTGAACACCTACTGTTTTTATAGTTACCTTGCTCGGATTGTTTGCAGTAAAATTAATCTTTGCCGATGTATCTTTTAAATCAGAAACTGCCTTTACTGTAACCGAGGGATTAGTAACAGAAGTGCTTAAAGAATATTTATAAGAAAAAGCACAGTGTGAATGTGTAGGATCGTTACAGCAAGTATTTGCAGCCCATTTATTACTGCCCTTAACAATCTGAAAATGTGCATGAGCACCATAAGAAAAGCCTCTGTCACCAACTGTACCAAGATATGTTCCTTGCTTAATACTCTGACCTGCCTTTATTGATGAGGAAACGCTGTTCATATGTGCACAATGAATGTAATATGTCGAACCGCTAATACTGCATTTCAACATCACACCATTTCCAAAACCATCATTACAAATATATTTGCCATTACCAGCTTTCCATTTTCCGTGATTCGGGGAACATTTTGAATGGTCTCCATTTGCGTTAGTTTTACATCCTGTATAAACTGTATCAACAGTTGCATTATATGGAGCATACCATTTTGCTCCGATAGGGGCACTTATGTCAATGCCTTGATGACCGCTTGAGCTATCTGCATTATGACTTGTAAGTGTCTTATACGGATTTCCTGACGAATCAAAAACTGGCCACAATAACGTAGCAACAGCAGCTTGAGCCGATATATCAATTCCTGCCGTAATACTAAACAGCATTACTAATGACATTAATAAACTTAAAAACTTTTTCATTTCTCTGTCTCCTAAGTGATTATTCGTATACCAAAATGGTTTACAACTGTATTATATACCAAAACGGTATGCGTGTCAATATACCATTTTGGTAATAATATAATTACTGCGGTGATAAATTTGAATTTGAGATTAAAAGATTTACGGGAAGATGCAGACGTTTTGCAAAAGGATGTTGCAGAATATCTGAAATGCTCACAGGTTTGCTATTCACGTTACGAAAACGGCAACAGAGATATACCCCTTGAGGTACTGTGCAGACTGGCTGATTTTTTCGATACTTCAACAGATTACATTTTGGGAAGAACAGATAATCCTGAAAAAGTGCAAAATAAAAAGACTTGAGCGGAAATAAATCGTTCAAGCCTTTTTATATTTAGTGATTAGTTTAGTTATTCTTGCTCTTATTCTGGCTGTTCATAATGCCCTGACGGATTCTTCTTACGTCTGTAAGAGCCTTATAGAGCGAATCGTCAATGGCAAGAAGGGTATCATCTGCGTAGTTATTAACAGCTGTGAGCATTTCACGTGACTTATTCTGAGCTGTTGTTACCATTTCGTTAGCCTGATTAGTTGCATTGCCGAGGATATCGGAAGCCTGATTCTGAGCGTCTGCAACGTAAGCGTCGCCCTGTTCTTTTGCCTTGGCAATAATGTCGGCGGCCTGAGCCTGAGCAGTCTGCGTAATCTGGTCACGGGCAACAAGCTCCCTTGCCTGCTCCTGAGCCTTTGCAATTATGTCTGCTGCTTCCTTCTTAGCTTCTTCGAGAATACTGTTTCTTGAATCAACAATAGCCTTAGCCTGCTTTGTTTCCTGAGGCGTATTAAGACGGATATCCTCAATAATTGTCTTAATCTTATCAATATCTACTGCGTACTTTTTACTGAGAGGTATTGAAGTAGCGTCGTCAAGCACATCCTCTAAATCTTCAAGTAAAATATCTGTATTAGTCATTTAAACTGTCTCCTTTACATCTTAAATATATATCATCTGCTATTTCCGCAGGCACAAAAGCCGAAATATCACCGCCGAGACTGCATACTTCCTTAACCATACTCGACGACAGATACATATTCTCACCTTTAGCCGGAAGAAACAGAGTTTCAATCTTAGAATAAAGACTTTTATTGATAAGGGCAAGCTGAAATTCGTAATCGAAATCAGACACGGCACGAATTCCTTTAACTATTGCTACGGCACCGTGATCCCTTGCATAATCAACAAGAAGTCCGCTGTAGGCATCAACCTCAACATTATCCTGAGTAACGCATCTTTTTATAAAATCAACTCTTTCATCAAGAGTGAACATCGGTTTTTTTGAGCTGTTGCTCATAACAAGGACTATAACCTTGTCAAAAAGCTCCGCCGCTCTTTCTATTATATCAAGGTGACCCAAGGTTACAGGATCAAAGCTGCCGGGACAAACTGCAATTTTCATATCAGCTCTCCCTTCTGTACAGTGTAAGCTTTGTTTTACCATAGTTTCTTACCCTGTCGGCATACCAGTCCGATATATTTTCAGGCAGGCTTTCGTCTCTTGAGGTTTCACAGACAACTATACCATCCTCTGACATCATAGGCAGAAGTTTCGGCAGGCATTTTTCAATAATTCCCTGCTTATACGGAGGATCAAGAAAAGCTATGTCAAAATTATTCTTCGCCGAAAGAAATGCCGCCGCATCGGACAAAACAAATTTTGCCTTATCCTGAAGCTGACAATGGCTGACGTTGTTTTCCACAATTTTCATAGCCTGCTTATTATTTTCAACAAAGGTACAATGCCTTGCTCCTCTTGAAAGAGCTTCGATACCAAGCTGTCCCGAGCCTGCAAAAAGGTCAAGCACCTTTTTATCATCAAGCTCAAACTGTATCATCGAAAACAGCGCTTCTTTAACCGATTCAGTTGTAGGTCTTGTGACATCTTCGCCGGGGAGGGTTTCAAGCCGTCTGCCCCTTGCTATGCCTGTAATAACTCGCATCATTTAAAAAACCTCAGTATTTATCTGAGCATTATCAGACAAACTATCAGTTATTTACCATTATACAAACTACAAATTTAATAGTCAAGCCGATTTACATTATTTTTACAATTTATGATAAAAATTATATATGTCCTCAGCATTTTTTTTACTGATTGTGCTTACCCTTTCAAGTTCATCAGGGGTTGCTTCTTTAATTGCAGTAATGGTTCTAAAATATTTTAAAAGCGCTTTTGCCTTTGCATCGCCTATACCATCAATCTTTGTAAGGGAGGTCGACAGAGTGCTTTTTTTATGCTTACTATGATGATAGGAAATAGCAAAGCGGTGCACCTCCTCCTGTATGGTTGACACAAGTGTAAATACCTTTCTGTGAGAATTTATCTCAATTTCACCGCCGTTTACTGCAATGGCACGTGTTCTGTGCTTACTGTCCTTAACCATACCGAAAACAGGAACATTAATGCCCATCGACGCAATAACAGGAAGCACCGCATTAACCTGCGGTTCACCACCGTCAAGAAGAATCAGATCAGGAAGAATTTTAAATGTACTGCCGTCTTCGTCATTATAGTAATGATTGAAACGTCTTGTGAGAACCTCCTGCATTGAACCAACATCATTCTGACCTTCAAAGCCTTTTATTGCAAAACGTTTGTAAGCGCTTTTCATAGGTCTGCCGTTATGAAAAACAACCATACCTGCCACATTATCTGCACCGAAGGTATGAGATATATCATAGGATTCTATATACTCAGGTATTTTTTTCAGCCCGAGGATATCCCTTAATTCTTCAAGAGCCGCTAATTCCCTGCCCAATCTGCCCTGTTTCTGAGCAAGGTGCTCATTAGCATTTGAAATGCACATATTGACAATTGAGAAATGCTCACCCTTCTGAGGATGTATAAACTCTAACTTTTTCTGCCTTTTGCTTTCAAGAAATTCCCTTAAAAGCTCTTCATCCTCAATTTCGCCGTCAACTGCTATTCTACTCGGTATCCTGTCACGCATTGAATAGTAACGCTCTATCAGCTCAAATCTTGAACGCGGCAGATTATCGACAGCGTCAATTATCCAGAATTCCGAATCCGTCAGCTTTCCGTATTCAAATCTGATAACTTCAAAGCAGGCTTTTTTACTTGAATTTACAAGGGCAAATACGTCCTCCTCGGGAACATTGATAGAGACAACCTTTTGTCTTTCGTCAAGATTTTTAATTGCCTTTATTCTGTCTCTTATCTTTGCTGCTTCCTCAAACTGAAGATTTTCAGACAGTTCAAGCATCTGCGCTTCCATTTCTTTTACTGCCTTTGCACTTCCGCCTTTAAGAAATGATACAGCATCCTTAACATTATTTGCATATTCCTGCTGACTTATTCTTCCTGCGCAGGGAGCCGAGCAAAGTCCCATAAAACCGTTAAGGCACGGACGGCTTTTACCGTAATCCCGAGGGAACGATTTATTACATCTGGGAAGCCTGAAGATTTTTAATGTTTCCTCTACCGCCTGCTTTACCGAGAAGGTTGACGTATACGGACCGATGTAATATGCGCCGTCATCGTCCATTCTTTTACATTCGCTTATTTTCGGGAAATCGCCTTTTGTAATTTTTATATAATTATAGCCCTTATCATCCTTCAATAAAATATTATATTTCGGCTGATGCTGTTTGATAAGAGAACATTCAAGCACAAGGGCTTCAAACTCACTGTCACAGAGGATGTAATCAAAATCATCGGCATTTTCAACCATTCTGATAACTTTAAGAGAATGATTTGAATGACTGCCGAAATATGAGGAAACCCTGTTTTTAAGTTTTTTTGCCTTGCCGATATATATAATTTTTTTATCCTTGTTCTTCATTATATATACGCCCGGCTGCAAAGGCAGTGCCATTGCTTTTTTACGAAGCTCCTTTTCAGTCACAATATCATCCTCCTTTAAAATTCTTTTTTGATATATTATCACACAAAAGCAAAAAAAATAAAGCACAGCACTGCAAAAAGCAATACTGTGCCGATACGAAACAACAAAAAAATTACTCAGTAAAGCCTGACTTTACAAGAGACACAAGACCGTTTACTGCATCCTCTTCGTCTGAACCGTCAGCAATGATGCGGATATCTGTTCCGCCCATAATACCAAGTGAGAGAACACCGAGAAGACTTTTTGCATTAACTCTTCTTTCCTCTTTCTCAACCCAGATTGATGATTTGAACTCATTTGCCTTCTGAATAAAGAATGTAGCCGGACGAGCATGAAGACCAACCTGATTTTCTACCTTAACATCTTTAACAAACATAACATAACCTCTCAATCAGACAAAATACAATATATAGTGTATTTAATTATTTTGTTCTTTACATATTATACCACCAAATTTAATTCGGTCAATAAATTATTATCAAGTTCGTTTGACTTGTTAATTTCAAACAAAATAATTTAAGCTGATTTGTGCAATTTACACATATTTTTTTAATCTTTTTTCATATTCGACAGGAACTCCCTGTCCTTCTTTGTAAGCGCTGCTTTTTCCAGCATATCGGGCCGTCGCTCAAAAGTTCTTTCAAGTGATTTTTCCCTGCGCCATTTTTCGACATTTGCGTGATGCCCCGAAAGCAAAACTTCGGGAACTTCTCTGCCGTTCCACTGAGCAGGATGGGTATACTGGGGATATTCAAGCAGTGAATTATAATGACTTTCCTCTTCAAAACATTCATCATCGCTTAACACGCCGGGTAACATTCTTGATACCGCATCTGCAACAATAAGTGCAGGAAGCTCCCCGCCTGTCAGCACATAGTCGCCTACTGAAATTTCCTCAGGCTGAAGCTCCTCAATAACCCTTTCGTCTATACCCTCATAATGACCGCAGAGAAGAGCAATATGTTCCATTTCCGAAAGCTCCCTGACTCTTTGCTGTGTAAGAGTTTTTCCCTGCGGGGTAAGATATATCAGATGAGGCTTACTGCCCGTTTCACTGCACAGGGACTGAAAGCAGTCATATATCGGCTGGGGCGCCATTATCATTCCCATACCGCCTCCGTATGGCTTATCGTCAACTCTTCTGTGCTTATCAAGGGTGTATTCACGTATATCTATACAGTTTATCTCAACCTTTCCCGCTTTTCTTGCCCTGCCGATTATTGATTCATCCAAAACCGCATTGCACATATCGGTGAATAGAGTAAGAATATCAATCCTCATCAAATAATCCTTTCATTGCTTTTATCCTTATTACTTTATATTCCGTATTTATTTCCTTGACAACATCCGAAATTGCAGGAATCAGAGTATGCTTACCCCAGGATTCCGTGTCGTAAATATCGCAAGAACCGTAATTCAGTACGTCAACCACCTTTCCGTACTCCTCCTCGGTATCAGCGTCAACAACATAGCATCCGATAAGATCGGCTATATAATTTGCTCCGTCCTCAATTTTTGCATCGTCACGATTGCCGTAAAGAACACATCCTTTTATTTTTTCAGCATCTTCAATAGTATCGATACCCTTAAATTTAATAATTGCCATATCCTTCTGAGGACGTACGGAAATTATTTCAAGGGGTTTTTCTCCTCTGTCATCAAGAAAAAGGGTTTTAAACTGCTTAATATAATCTATGCTGTCGCACCACAAAAGCATTTTCATTTCGCCTTTTACGCCGTGGGTATTATTAAGTTTTCCTACCTCTAAATACTGTTTCATAACATCACCGAAAAATTACAATTCATATTTGCAGATTATTTTCTGCGTACAGGCGGAGGTAAATCATCAGGACCGTCATTTTCATATTTTTGACGTCTTGCCTGCTTTTTTGCTTCTTTTTTCTTTTTAATTTTCATACTGCGGTAAAGCAGATAAACATATCCTGCAAGAAGTATTATTATCACAACAAAAATAACTTTTACCGCTGTCAGAGAAAAGAATTTTTTAATTGCATTAATCATCTTCAGAAATGTTGAAAGCTCAATATCCTTTGCCGCCGTAAGCTCTACCGTAGCTATTGTTTCATCACCGTAAATAACATTTGCCGAGCATACTGTATCTCCTTTTTTAACAGGAGATTTAAGGCTTTCCGGCTTTTCGGGAATATCATATATTATTGCAGATTTATCAAGTCCTGCAGGGACGATAACATTTGTATCTGCCTTAGCCACAAGCTGTACGCTGTCTGCGTCCTTTCCGTCTTCAACGGCAATCTCGCTTATGACCTCGTCCTTTCTAACAAGAGTAGTATATTTCAGGCTGTCAAACGCCCATTCAAACAGTGATTTTGCATCAACAAAGGAACATTTTGTCAGATATGACTGTCCTTTAATTTTCTGCTGGGGTGATTTCATAACTATGGCAAGATAATTATATCCGTCCTTTGAAGCCTTTGTTATAACGCAATACCCTGCTTCTTCGGTGGAGCCTGTTTTAATTCCCTGAGCATATTCGTAATAATATGTCACATAACCGGGACTCAGCATAAGATTGGTATGATGAAGCGTCATACCGTCATATTCCACTTCTGTAGCTATTGAATAACGCACAAATTCAGAATTTTTCAGCGCTTCAAGAGTTATAATTGACATATCTCTTGCCGTTGTGTAATGATTTTCATTTTGAAGTCCGTCGGGATTTGTAAAGTTCGTATCCTTGCAGCCGATAGTCTGCACCCACTTATTCATCTCAGCAACAAATGCGTCAATGCTTCCGCTGACATACTCTGCAAGCACCTGGCAGGCATCACAGGCAGAATGTACCATTGTAAGATAAAGAAGCTTATCTATTGTAATTTCTTCGCCTACCTTTAATCCGGCAACCTGTGCTCCAGTACCTAAAGTTGCATCAAAGGCAGTCTGACTCATTTTAGTTGTGGCATTCAAATCCTTGACATTATTCAGAACCACCATAGTCGTAACAATTTTTGTAAGTGACGCAGGATACAGTCTTTCGTCTGCATTTTTTTCGGCAACAACAGGATATGAATCATCATCAAGATTTATAAGCATATACGCCTCGGCATAAATTTTTCTGTCAGGCTTATAAACCGCTGCCTGTGTATCAAAAGGAACACAAAACAGCGATGTAAAAATTACTATCAAGGTTAAAATATAAGAAAGTGTTTTTTTCATAGACTTGACACCTTTTGGATAAAAATATATTATAGTATATAGTTTAACATCTTTTCACTTCATTTTAAAGACTAATTTATAAATTTTCGGAGAATTACTATGATTTATTTAACAGGTGACACTCACGGGGATATTTCCTGTTTCAAAGACCCAAAGCTTTCAAAACTGGGAGAAAAAGATATACTTATTGTCTGCGGTGATTTCGGCTTTATATGGAATCCCGAGGACAACAGAGAAAAGAAAAATCTTGAGTGGCTGAAAAAGAGAAAGTACACCATCTGCTTTGTTGACGGTGCCCACGAAAATTTTGATATTCTTAATTCCTATCAGCCCTACAGATGGAAGGGTGGAAACGCCCACAAAATCGCCGATAATATTTACCACCTTATGAGAGGCGAAATTTTCACCTTTGAGGGTAAAACGTTCTTTGTTATGGGCGGCGGAGAAAGCGACGACGCATACATGCGTGAAAACGGTGTAAGCTGGTGGGAAGCTGAGCTCCCGAGCGCCGAGGAACTCAGAAACGGAGTAGAGAATCTGAAAGATACAGACAAGAATATCAACTATATTCTGACCTATGAAGCTCCCACAATAGCAAAAGATATCCTACGTCAGAGAACCAACAAGGACATTATCATAACTCCTCTTAACACCTATCTTCAGGAAATTCTCAAAAACGTCGGATATATGCACTGGTATTTCGGCTCTCTTCACATTGACCTGAATATCAGCAAAAAGATGACAGCAGTATTCAACGAAATAATAAAAATTTCATAAGACAGAAAGAAAAAGCGTACCTGACAAAAATCAAGTACGCTTTTAATAATGTATTAAATTATGCCTGAGAAGGAGCACCAACAGGGCAAGCTGCCTCACAAGCACCGCACTCAATACAAGTATCAGCATCAATCTCGAATTTGCCGTCACCCTCTGAAATAGCGCCGACCGGACATTCTGCTGCACAAGCACCGCATGAAATACAATCATCTGAAATTGCGTAAGCCATCATTACACCTCCTACACCATACTTCTTACTTAATATAACAGTATATAATGAAAAAATCAAGTGATTTTAACAATTAATTTTTGGCTTTTTTATCCTCGACAGGTTTATTATGTCTGACAATTTTCACATCTTCCCTGTCAACGACAATCGGCAAACCGTCCGGAGCCTTATCAAGCTGAACCTTTAACATTCCTGTCAGAAGTGAAACGTCAACAACTCTTCCCCTGCCCTCTTTGCAGTCAACAATGGTATCCTTTGCGGGAGTAATTTTATGCAGATACTCATAGGAATTCTGCTCATACTTTAAACAGCACATAAGTCTTCCGCAGGTACCGCTGATTTTTCCCGGTGCAAGAGAAAGTCCCTGATCCTTTGCCATTTTGATAGTAACGGAATGAAAATCGTCAAGAAAAGTTGAACAGCAAAAAGGTCTTCCGCATATACCGAGACCGCCAAGCATTCTGCTTTCATCTCTGACGCCGATCTGCCGAAGCTCAATTCGGATATGAAGCGTTGAGCCCAAATCTCTTACAAGCTCTCTGAAATCAACTCTTCCGTCAGCTGTGAAGTAGAAAACCACCTTTGAACCGTCAAAAGAATATTCTGCCCCTGTCAGAGACATCACAAGGTTATGCTCCTTAATTTTCTGTTCGCAGATTTTTAACGCTTCTTTTTCCTTGATTTTATTTTCTTCGATTATTTTCAAGTCACTGTCGTTGGCTATTCTGATAACAGGCTTAAGCTCGGAAATAATGCTTTCATCACTTACTTCCCTCGGGGAATACTGAGCTGTTCCGTTTTCAATTCCCTTTGCAGTTTCAACAATTACAATCTGACCTTCTTTAATATCAAGACCCTTTGGGTCAAAAAAATATATCTTGCCCGTATCTTTAAAACGAACACCGACAACCAATGCCATTATTACGTATCCTCCTATCTGCTGACAGACCTTTTAAAATCGCAGCAGATTTTTGTTATTACCAGTGAATTATTCACATTCATTAACGCAGTTTTCTTTATATCGTCACACGCTTCAACAAGATTAAAAAGTTTCTGCCTTGTTAAGCATGATTTTAAAAGCCGCACACTTTCATGCTGGCCGGAAATATATTCACAGCCGTCACCTGCCGTCAATGCATCACGAAATATATTTTTAAGCAGTTCACAGGCAAAAACTATTGATTGCCTGTCCTTTTGAAATACAGAGCAGGATGTTAAAATTCCATACTCATTTCCCTCTGCAACAGCCTTGCAGATATCTTTGCACACAGCCACAAGCTCCGCAGTTTTCGTATCTTTAAGACTGTCCACAGCTTTTCCGATATTACCGTTAAAGGTTTCAACAGTTTTTTCAGCCTGAATGAAATCTATGTCGGAATTACGACCTGCAATATATTTAGCACCGTCTGCAGAATTCACACCTTCAAGAGTTACCGTAACCGAACGTGAAAGAACGGTATTCAGCAGTGCACTTTTAGAAGTAACCGTCAGAATAAAAACTACGTATGCAGGCGGTTCCTCAAGAATTTTTAAAAGAGCATTTTGTGCAGAGGCATTCATACATTCTGCATTTGCAAGAATATAAATCTTAAAATCAGCCTCATTAGGCTGCACATAAGCGTCATTTATAATATATCTTACCGTATCGACATGAAAGGAATTTGCCGTTCCCGACGGTATATATTCAAAAATATCGGGATGAATCTTTCCCATTGCTTTTTTACACTGAGAACACTCATAGCAAGGCTTTTCTTCACCTCTGCAAACAAGTGCCGCTGCCAATTCACGAGCAAGTGTTTTCTTTCCCAGACCCTGCTCGCCCTCAATAATTATTGCGTGAGGAAAATGCCCGCAATCCATAAGAATTCCGAGCTGTTCAGTTACTCTTTCATTGCCGATAAAATTTCTGAATTTCATAAATCAAAGCTTTCTGAACTGTTCTACATCTATAACAAAAGCAACTGCGCCGTACTCTTCCACATTTACAGGTTTTTTCAGGAGAGAACCCTCCAATGTACTTTCAACACCTTCACAGCGGATAACTCTTTTTGTGACATTAACTTTTATCAGGTCAAGCAGTGCATCTACCTTTTCATCTTCTACTCCGTACAAAACCGTAGTCTGACCGCTTTCAAGAAACTGCCCTGCTGTTGATATCTTTGTTGACGGATAACCTTCCGTACTTGTTGCCGCAAGAACATTCGGCAAGTCCTTATTTGACAATATAACCATTGCTAATTTCATTTCATTCACCCTTTGAATTTTTTCTTTAGGTCTGTCTCTGTCTTATCACATATTAAATTATATAGAAAATCAAAGGGTAATTCAACCAAAGTCCATTAATTTCAAACAAAATTTACAAATACGAAATTAAAAATCCAAAAATATTTACACTCTTATACCACAGAGGCAAGCGCTACTATCAAAGGCATTGTAATTACCGAAAACACCGATGACTGAGCAGCCAGCTCCGAACCCAGAGCCGTATCATTATCGTACTTTGCCGCATACATGGCGGTATTTGTGGCTGTGGGAGCAGAGCTTGAAATTATCATAGCCGTCAGCAAATCCCCTTTTACACCGCAAAGTCTGAAAAATCCCAGCATACAAAGAGGAATTACAGCTAACCGCAGAAATGAAACGAAATAAAGTTCTTTCTTAACAAGAAGATTTTTAAAATTTGAATTTGCAAAAAACGTACCGAAAACTATCATTGCCAGCGGAGAATTACAATTTCCTATTATCTCCATGGGATACTCAATAAAATAGGGTATTTTCAACTGTAAAAAGAACAGGGGCAATCCGATTATAACGGAAATCGAACCCGGATTCAGAATAAGTTTTTTTAAATTAATTTTAGCTTCTCTGCCTGAAATTTCGCTTATTCCCCATGTAAACGCTATTATGTTGAACACGGCAACATACACTGAGCAATAAAAAATTCCTTCTTCACCGATTACGCTTTTAGCAAGGGGCAAAGCCAAAAATGCCGCATTTGAAAGCACCGTTGCATAATGATAAACTCCCTTTTCCTTCAAACTTCTTTTTCTGAAAGTAAGTTTTGACAGGAGCATACCGAAAATATGGGTAGCAAATGCGCAGGCAAAGGCAATAAAAATTCCCTTAACATGCTCATTTGTATATTTCATTGTCATAAACGTATGAATAATTGCTATAGGTAAAATGACATTAAAAAGCAAGTCAATAAGCCTTTTTCCGTCAGACTGTCTGAAAATACCTATTTTATCGGTTACAAAGCCCACACCTGCAATAAGGTACAGTATAAAAACCTGAAGTGCAATCGTTTTTAAATTATCAAGAAACAAAATTGAATTTCCTTTTTATTTCAATATTAAATTAAGATTATTCCGATATATTTTCTTCCTTTTCCGTTACGCTGATAACTGCGGTTACCGCGAGTAAGCCGGCAGTTAAATATAAAATCGGAGTAAAAGAAATATCGGAAAGAATAAACCTTCTGCCTGTAAATAAAGCTAATAATCTGGGTAAAGCAATTACAAATGAAGAAAAGAAAGTCGTCAGTCCGAACACGATAAAAATCTGCGATACAGCTGTATCCTGCCTGTCAAGCGCCAGTATAACGGAAAAAGAGAAACAGATAAAAGCAGTTAGAAACAGGAATTCGCAGAAACTTTCCACGTCCTCCTTAAAATCGACAATCTTCATCATGATAATTATTATTCTCAAAAAAGCCCAAACAACGGGCATAAAATGGAAAAATCCGAACCGCCTGTAATCCAGATTACAGCCCCTTACAAGCATAATAACCGTAATAACATACGAACAGCAGATAAGCGCCGCAATTCCCGATAGAGCAAGAAAAGCCGCATAATTAAAATCAATATAACTGCTGTCTCTTATATAATCGTACAAATTAACACATTGATTTATGTAGTCACAGAAATATGCAATGCATATTAAATGCAGAAAAATGCATACCTGTTTATTCCCTGCGGAAATCAACACGTTACACCGTTTTTTCACATTAAAGGAATATATCAGTGAAAACACAAAGCTGACTGCAAACAGTCCGTAAACAACATAGGAAAGAATGTGATTTGATGTAACAAGTCCCGTATCCTTATCAGTGCACCTTAGAAGTTGAAAAAAGCGAATAAAACAGCCCGCAACAGACAACAATACAATAATAAATAAGTCAAGCCTTGAACGGACTTTTTTCACCTTTTTCCCACTCCCCTGTCATCCGCATAATTACTTTCTGTCAAGCAGATTTACAAATTCTCTTGACTTGCTGACACTTTTATATGCAGGACGCATAATTTTTCCGCCTGAGGTTATTTCCTCAAGTCTGTGTGCACACCACCCTGCAATTCTTGCTATTGCAAAAAGAGGTGTAAACAAATCCTCAGGTATACCGAGAACCTTATATACAAGTCCCGAATACAAATCAACATTTGCGCACATCACTTTGTCAACGCCCCGGATTTCAGCAAAAACCTCAGGCGTTAATTTTTCTATATTTTCAAGTGTTTTAAACTCTTTTTCAAATCCCTTTTCGCAGGCAAGTTTTCTTGCACTTGCTTTAAGAATAACTGCTCTCGGGTCTGATTTGGTATAAACAGCGTGACCCATTCCGTAGATGAGTCCCGAACCGTCTCCTGCCTCTTTTTTCATTATCTTAACAAGATAATCTTTAACCTGGGACGGATCTGTTGAATCGGGAACCGACTCCATAATTTCCTTCATCTGATGTGCAACTCTGAGGTTTGCACCGCCGTGACGGGGACCTTTAAGAGAGCCGAAACCTGCAGTAATAGCAGAATAAGTATCGGTACCGCTTGATGTAAGAACCCTTGTTGAAAATGTTGAGTTATTACCGCCGCCGTGGTCAGCGTGGAGCATAAGGCAGATATCAAGAAGTTTGGCTTCCTCATCGGTAAACTCCTGGTCCGCACGAAGCTGATTAAGAATGTACTCTGCCGTTGACTGCTCTTTTCTGATGGGATGCAAAAACATTGATTCGTTATCAAAGGAACGGCGCTTTACCTGATAAGCACTGTTCATAATCGTAGGCATCTGAGCAATAAGCTGAAGAGACTGGCGAAGAACATTGGGAATAGATGTGTCGTCGGGATTTTCGTCAAAGGAATAAAGAGTCATCACGCAACGAGCCATTTTATTCATAATATCCTTTGAGGCATTTTTCATTATAACATCCTCAATAAACTCATTGGGGAGAGCACGGCATTCCGCAAGTACCTCTCTCAAACTCAAAAGCTGAGATTCTGTAGGTAGATTTCCGAAAAGGAGGAGCCAGACCACCTCTTCATAACCGAAGCGTGAATCTTTAATACATCCGCTTACAATATCGTTAATATCATAGCCTCTATATGACAGCTTGCCGTCCTTTGGTATTCTCTCACCGTCAAGGATATAGTAACCCTCAACCGAGCAGATACGGGTAAGTCCCGCCATAACACCTGTTCCGTCTTCATTTCTGAGACCTCTTTTAACATGATATTTTTCAAAATCAGTAGGTCTTACGGAGTTATTCTTATCAAGCTCAGAGCATAAACTTGAAAGGGCGTCCATTGAAATCGGTGAAATATAATTTGTCGGCATACACATTACTCCTTTCCTGAAACATAGTATTGTAATAACAGACAATTAATATTAATTAAAAAAATAACTTATAATGTAAAGGTAAAGTTATTTTACTATTATACATAAACAGAAATATAAAGTCAAGGAGATGAGATTTTGAAAAAGGCTATGATAGTATATGCAATCATTTTTACGCTGACAATAATCATACCGATAATTGTTTGCTTCACCGACACCGGAAAAAGCGACAGCAGTGATTTAGTTGGAATATTCAGACAGTGTATTACTGTACTTGAGTATTATCGCTGATTTTTTTGAGATTAATATTTACATTCATATCTATTTTTGAGCTTTTAAAATATTTGTCCCAGCTTTCGCTCATAAACCCATAGGCATCAGGGTCATCCTTTGCAAGCTGTTCACCTAATCTGACGCTGTCGCTGTTATATTTCAAACAGGCAGAAAATGCCTTAGTGCATAATTCGGATATTCTTTTTTCTATATCAGTGCAAATTCTTTTCAAGTCTTCCTCAGTCATTTTTGCACCGATACCCCTTTCTATTTCATCAACAATCATATCGGCATCAATGCTGACTTGAAAAACTACGGCACCGTTTTTTGAAACAGCAGATTTTCTGCATTTTATTTCGGAAATTTTAACTCCTATTTTTCCAAGGCTTTCATCCTCTGCTTCAATAGCAGTATCCTTGGCTTTGTCGGTTAAGATAACAAAACCTGTTGTTTCCTCATCATCGGTAACATACACAAGTCTGTCCTTGCTGAAAAGCCCTATTCCTTTTGTACTGACATTTTCGTCCTTCTTCTTTTCAAGAACAGGAATAAAAATATCAGATGTTTTATCAGCATAAAGATTCAAAATCTGTTCGGTCGTTATATAGGTACAAAGTCCTAATTTCTCGTTATTCTGAATAAGATACAGAATATTTTCACAGGGAACCGCAGCGTCGCTTTCCTTGCTTTCAATAATATCATTTGCCTTTGAATCGGAAATACAGACAGCTACATCGGCTCTTGCATCGGCAGACCTCATAAAAAAATCAATATTTTTTATAAAGTCATTTTCAGCAAGGGATTTTCCGATAACAATCAGCTTATTCTGACCGAAAAAAATTCTTTTTGAAAGTGCTTTTGACAAATTATTTATACTGTCCGTAATGGACGAGCCGTCCTTTTCGGTATTCATTGTCATATTACCCTGGGGCGTCTGGGAACCGTTGTTTATCCCCACATTAAGAGTTTGCAGGGTAACGCTTACCTTATCATCCTTCCGATCTATTCCCATGCCTTCAACTATTACAAGGTCCTTAAGGTGTCTTGATGTTGTACAGCCTGAAAAGAGAGTACAAAAAGCAAGAATTAATGCAACTATTTTAAAGCTTTTTGACAAGCTCATCACCCCTGTTTTTCTTTTTAAAAATCAGCGTTAAAAGAGGAATTATTACGCAAAAAACGGCAAAAGGCAGAATAATCATCACCGGCTTGATATTTGAGCTTGCACCGCTTTCAATAAGCAGAAGTGATATCAGAAATGTTCCTGCTGCTCCTGCCATACATTTATACTTATTTTTATATTTTTTGATAGATAAGGATGAGCAGTAAATAAGCAGTACCGTTTTTAAAAATATTGCCATAATCCAAAATGACATATGAAGAATGTCAAGTCTTTCAAGTCCTGTAATTTTTGACAGCTGGAACAGCACATAAATCGGAAAGCTCTGAAGTGAAGCACTGTCTCCCAAAATCGCTGTCATAAAAAGAAGAAGCACAAATATTGTTGTGTTGGAAGCCGTTACGGAAGAAACAAAACTTTTTACAGCTCCACCGTTTATTCTGTCGGCAAGGCACAGAAAAACAGCAATTTCAATATTGTTTGAAGTAAGGAACAAGGCATTTCTGAAAATCAGCTCCTTGCTGTTATTTACAACAGGATAAAGGTTTATTTCTTCATACCCTTTGACGTTTGAAATCATCATAATAAACAGTGCAGTAACCATAAGCACAAAAGCAAAAAACGAAAATCTTGAAAGTGACTCTACTCCAAGCATTGCACAGTAACAGGCGCACAGTGCAATAAAAAACGCAAATATCCATGCCTGAGTTTCGGGATTAAGAGTGGTTGACGCAAAATAGGAAAATCTGCTGATGTTAACTCCTGCCATAAATATAAAAAACAGGAAATAAAGAGGTCCCAGCCATTTAACGTCAAACGGACTTTTATGTGTTTTATAGCAATAAACAGCCGGCAGACTCAGCAGAAGAGTAATTCCCAGCGACAGTAAAACGCTTATCAGTATATCTGTGGAAACCGTACCCAGGGTTACAGACTGAATATTTGTCAGGCTCACTACAAGTCTGCTGATATATAGAATAAAAAACAGACCCGACGGAGAAATTTTATTTCTTTTGTATATCAATATCCGCACCTCTCAGTCTGCCGACTCTTACTTTTCTTTTTGAAAGTTTTTTCCATGTTTCTCTGTAAAAAATATCCCCGATAGAATCAACGTTCAAAGGAGATATGGGAGAAGAAAACGGAACACCAAAGGGATTAAGCGCACATATATTTATAAACAGCACGCTTCCGCCTATTATCAGTCCATACATTCCCGTAAAACCGCCTACAATTATAAAGATAAAGCGCAGAATTGAAACGCTTTCATAAAGAGGATAAACAACATATGAGGATATGGCAGTAAGCGCAATTACAACAAGCATCGGCGCCCCGATAAGTCCTGCCGTAACTGTAGTTTCGCCTATTACTATACCGCCGATAATTGATACGGCGTGGCCTATTGCTTTCGGCAGTCTCAGTCCAGCCTCTCTCATTATTTCATACAAAACAAGAAGCATAACCGCCTCTGTCATAAGAGAAAAGGGAGTTGTTATTTCCTCACTTGCAATAGTAAAAAGCAGTCCTGTCGGTATAAGCTCCTGATGAAATGTTCCTATCGCCACATACATTCCCGGAAGAAATATTGAAAGCACGAAGCTGAAATATCTCAGAACTCTTATAAAGCCGCTGTAAAATGGCATATTATCATAATCATCAACCGACTGAAAACTATCTGAAAACAGTGCGGGAAGAAAAACTGCAAAAGGCGTTCCGTCAACAAGAATAACTATTCTGCCCTCAAGAAGTTTAGACACGGCAACGTCAGGTCTTTCCGTATTTCCCACGTTTGAAAAAAATGTTTTTATATCTGTATCCACAAAGGGTACAAGCTCACCGTAATCAACAACAGTATTGAAATTTGCTTTGTTTAATCTGTTTTCAATTTCACTGACAAGTCTTTTATCGGCTCTGTTGTCAACATAGCAAACGGCAACTGCCGTTTGTGCGGCACTTCCCAGCTTTATCTGTTTTAATTTCAGATGATTGGATTTGAGTCTTTTTCTTAAAAGTGCCTTATTATCATTCAGGGTCTCCGTAAAACATTCCTTAGCGCCCTTTACGTTATTTTCATTTGACGGCTCATCAATGGATCTTTTTTCCCAGCCCTGTATACCGCAGGCAATGGCGGTATCCACACCGTCAAGAACAAATATGCAAAAACCGCTCATAAGAAAATAATAGCAATCCTCAAAAGTTTTTGCATCGTTCATTTCAACGGAGTTTACTACTTTGAGTTTTATTTCATCAAAAAGCTCTTTATTGTCATCAAAGCCGATTTCCTTTTTTAATATGGGAGACACTATCATTTGAGTAAGCTGAAGAGAATTAATAAGCCCGTCCATTACAGCAAAAAAGCATTTAACTCCGCTGACCTCTCCCTCTCTCAGCAGAAAATCCGAGCAGTCCTTAAAATCATCTTCAAATTTTTTCTTATTTTTTTCATATTCGGAAAACAGCTTTTCCATTATTTATCACCGAAAATAGTATATCCACAAATTGTTGAAATAAATGAATATTATTTTCACAAAATAAATTCGGTGATAATTATGACGGTTACATTTATCAGAGCAGTTATTATTTACTTTTTTGTTATAACGGCAGTCAGACTTATGGGAAAAAGACAGGTCGGGGAATTAAAACCACACGAACTTGTTATAACAATTTTGCTGAGTGCAATTGCAGTTATTCCCCTTGAGGAAAACTCTATGCCTCTTGCAAACTGTCTTGTTCCCATAATGCTTTTCATCAGTCTTGAAATTCTCGTGGCGGCGCTTTCAATGAAAAGCCTTAAGTTTAGAAACTTAATTCAGGGCAGACCGATTTTTATTATCAGAAAAGGTAAACTTGATCAAAAAAAGCTGAAGGAGCTGCGCTTTACCGTTGACGACATCGTTGATGCATTAAGGCAAAAGGACATTTTTGATTTAAGTGAGGTTGAGGATGCAATCATTGAAACAAACGGCTCAATTTCAGTTTTGCCCAAGGCAGAATACAAGCCACTGACTCCTGCCGATACAGGTATTTCCGTTGAAGAAAAGGGTATGCCCATTACTGTTGTTATGGACGGCAAACCCGTAAATGAATATTTTAATGAATGTAAGATTAAGGACTCTGAAATTGAACTTATTTTGCAGACGCAAAACAAAGACGTAAAAAAAATAATGCTCCTTACCATTGACGATAACGGCAATACCTACATCATTGATAAGGAGAATGCAAAATGAAAAGAGTTTATCTTGCCCTGGGACTTCTGGCTCTATGTATCGGTTTGTGCATTTTTGAGCAGTACACGGTTGAAACCGCCTACAAAGAAACGACAATTCTGATAAATGAAGCAATAGAATATACCGACAAAGAAGATTTTGAAAAAGCAGAAAAAACCTGTAAAGAGCTTTCTGATTACTGGGATAGAAAATACCCTGTTTTAACTGCAATGATAGACCACGGTACACTTGACGAAGCAGGAACGACAATCTATTCCCTTGAAGATATGGCAAAGGAAAAAAGCGAAGATTTGCACGACAATCTGATTACCGCAAAAAATCAAATAAAAATAGTCAGAGAAAATCAAAGAATATCATTAGGAAATATTTTTTAACAATCTGGATTTAACGAACAGTAAATAACACTGCATAACGGAAGAATATATAATGCAAAAGAAAAACTGCCGGCAGAACCGACAGTTTTCCTTAAGAAAGAGAAAATTATGAAAAAGTATCTTGTGCATATCAGGGAATTTTACGACACATCATTATGCACTTTCAGATGTATCGAACATTTTTATTATGTCCGTTCCCCTGACGCTTATAACTATACTGTTCATAAATTACAGAATTATTTAAATGTTGTGAACAAAGAAAAAACTTATGTAAAGAAATAATTAATAAACCGACTTATTTATATCAAATCTTCCATAATAACCTCTTTTTTCCAGGTTGGCTGAGGATGATTGCAGGTGAAATTTTCAATTTTTATATTTTCTGCATGCCTTATCCAAAGTGCATATGCAGGCAGATTTCTGAATCTCCAGCTCTCAGGGTAGACGTCTGCATATTCGGGTATAAATATACGCTTGTCAACAGTTTCGGGAATATCGGCATAGTCAATGCTTATATTTTTCAGAGTTACATTTTTAACTCTTTTTATCTTTCCTCTTTGCTTAAATCCTGCAATTATAACAGGAAGCTCAGCTCCAGTGGACTTAACATTTTCAATTACAATGTCATTAATCTGACTTTTCATATCAAATTCCGATTTTACGGAAATAGACTCCTTTGAGCCTTTTCCGCCGAATTCAATAATATTAGAGTTGCTGCCGTTTACCTTTGAAGCTCTGTTTCTGTTGCCCAGCCTGATAAAAACAGGACATGTACAGCGGTCGGTAACTATATTTTCTACTTTCACATCAGATAATACTGTTCCGTCGCATGCCTCAAGGGCAACGGCGGATACTGTCCCCGGATAAAGGTCTGTCATAAAAAGTTTACAATCGGATATTCTGACCTTGCTTATATCATATGTTGTTTCCGTACCGATTTTAATTGAATTCGTTCTGCTGATAATCTCACAGTCGGAAATTTTAATATTCTCCATAGGTCTTTTGTTATCAAGCCAGTTTGCATTTTTCATTACAATACCGTCATCGGAGGTTGAAATAAAACAATGCTTGATTGAAACATTGCTCGTACCTGCGATATCAATTCCGTCGGCATTTGCAACATTACGGTTATTGTTTATAAAAAGATTCTCTATATTAATATTTTCACAATTTGATATTTTAAAAGTCCAGTATGCACTGTTTTCAAGTGTAAAGTTATTCACCTTTACATTTTTGCAATTGTTAAAATAGATAAGACCGCCGTATTTATTCGGATGGGCAAAGCGCAGCTGTTCTCTGTAATCCTGTCTCATTTCAATAACATCTATGTATTTCGGCGGGGTTGTGTTGTTTTTATTTGCAACAGGCTTTCTGCCGAAATAATTACCGTTGCCCTTTATTGAACCACCGCCTGTCAAGGTTATATCCTTTACATCTTCTGCATATAATACAGCCTTTTTTTCTCCGTACCCCCTGCCTGTTTTATTAGAAGAAAGAGCTGAATTTTTACTAATAAAAAGCGTTACGCCTGATTTAAGCGTAACGGCAGATGTAACATATTCACCGCCGTCAACAAGCACTGTTCCGTGACATTTACTTGCCTTATTAACAGCAGAATTTATATATTCACAATTATCCTCATTATTGACATCAGCTCCGAAGTCACGGATATCAAATACATTTTCTGTAGGTACAGGCTGTTCGCTGATATAATTTTCAACAGGAAGATATGATGAAAAATCATACTCCCTTACCTCGGTATAAGGCTCTCCCTCGGTAACCCTCAAATCCTTACCGAATAAAAGTGTATTGAGCTTGTCAAGGCAGTTCCTTTTTTTCTTAGCCATTGCAATATCCTCGTCGAAGATTATTTGTATAATATTATACTAAAAAATCGCCAAAAAGTAAATACTGTTTATTATATTAAAAATGGTGTATAATTAAGTTACAGGAGGATAACCTGTATTATACATATCGAAAGGACTGATATTATGATTAATATTACAGCACGGGGCTTTGAGCTGAAGCAGGGCACAAAAGACGGTATTGACAAGGAACTTAAAAGAATTGAAAAAATGCTTCCCAATTCAGCTTCCTTTGATGTAACACTCGCAAAGGTTAAAGACGGATATAAATGCGATATAACTGTTAAAAATGTAGGTTCATTTATCAGAGGTGAAGCAAGAGCAGACAGAATTGAGCCTGTTGTCGATATGGCGGTTGACGATTTAAAAAGGAAGCTCAGAAAGCTGAAAACTTATCTCGTTGATAAAAAGAGAAAAGGCGGTATTGACGAAATTGCAGACGCCTTTGCTCCTCTTGAATATGAAATTTCAATGGACGATTTTGACAGATTTGACGCTTCTTCCGCAGAAATCAAAAGGAGGAAAACTATTTCTCCGAATATGATGACAGATGACGAGGCTATTGTTCAGATGGAAATGCTTGGTCACAGCTTCTTCGTATATCTCGGAATTGGCGGAGAAACAAGAATTCTTTACAAGAGAAACAAAGGCTACGGTCTCCTTGTCTGCGAATAAAAGAATAACAAAAAGGGCTGAAAATTCAGCCCTTTTATTTTATGTTACATTTTTCATACTTTACAGGACGACATTGCGTTATATGACATAACCACAGCATCATCACTTATATTACATCCCATTTCAAAAAGCGGTACTTTTACGAAAAGCTGTTCGAGTACACCAAAAAGATTATCCATTTTATCCCTATTGAGTTTTCTTACAGTCTGGGAAAAGATGTTAAACACCGCCTTGCCTGTATCGGCTTTTCTAATCCAGTTTTCCTCACTTCTTTCAAGAAAGCAAATACCTGCAAGCTCAACATTTTTCGGCGTTGAATAATCATATTTACCGCTCCATGGCGTTCCGCAGGCATAAACCTTTCCGTCAATCAGTCTGATTGCAGGCTTATCATCATTAAGAATATATGCCCGATCTCCGAAATGCTTCAGCCAAAGCTGAGTATGAGTCGATTTTCCTGTTCCGCTGTCGGCAGAAAAAGCGTAGGCTTTATCGTCAACTACAACACAGGAAGAATGGAGAAGAATACCGTCAAACCTTACAAGCTCCGTATAAAAGTCAGATGACGTAAGCATATACTCCCAGTCGTCCTGAACAAGCTCAGGATGCTGTTTCATTGCAGACAAGACTCTTTTTTCATCGACATCAATAATAACATCAATATTATCCTTACTCTGATTGTCTGAAAGATAGGGCAGCGCCTGTTTTCCCGTCCTGCCTTTTTCATTTTTAATTTCAACTCTTAATCCTGCGATTTCATATACTGACATAGCTTCACCTAAAATTCCTTATCAATATCAGTATAACCTAATTCAGTCAAATCGTCAATACAAGTTATGCAGTCTTTTTCAAAATTAAAGAGTAATCCTTTGCATTTATAACATTGTCATTTTCAGTATCAAGCACAAACTGATAAAGTGATTTCTCTCTTGACTTATTTATTGAATCCGTGCTCCAGCTTTCTTTTACAAAATCCGACGGAATTTCAAAGGTTTCATTATCACCGTATTTATAGATAAATTTTCCGTCACTGTCTGCTCCTGCAAAATCAACATCTCTGCACGACACAAAATTATAGTTTTTTATTGATTTATCAAGACTGCAATCAGAAGCGGAAATAACTGTGCATTTATATTTTGAAAAATTAGTTACAGTAAAGTTGACACTCCGTATATCAGGTGACACAACAATTACGGGAGACTGTTTTGCATTATTGACGCTCAAATGCACCAAATTCGATGAAGGCGAAAAAAACAGCTCGGGATTTTCAAGAGAAACATTTGCAGACGATATGTCAGCCTTTGGAATCCACACAATTTTCATCGGCGGCTTCTCCTTGAATATCTCATTGCCTGAAATCATTGTCTGTACTGCAATAGTATTTATGTAAGGTGCATAAAAGTTTTCAGCGTTCGGCAAATACAAAGTACTTAATCTGGGAGTATTTGTAAAGCAACTTAACGAAAGCTCCTTAACACTGTCAAGATACAGCTCTTCAATGGTGGAAAATGCCATCCATTTACCGCACAGCTTATCCGTCAGTGCAGGCAAATCAAGAATTTTAATATAACTGTATTTGCCGAAAGGCGATTTTCCGCTGTCAACAGTAGTGCATTTCGGAGCATAAAACACATCAAAATATGAACTGTCAAGGGAGTTCGCATAAAGTTTCTCCACCTGAGAAGCATCAATTTTTTTGAGCATACTACAGTCCTTAAATGCATATGACATAATTTCCTTTACACCGCTGCATTTCAGTTCCTTAAGAAATTTACAGCCGCTGAACATATAACCCTGTATATATTCACAGCCTGTTATATCACAGCTGCTTATCGGTGTTTCCTTAAATGAATTATAACTGTTTGAGCTGTCCGGGGATGCGTTGGAAAAATCGGCTGACAATATTCCCGACTTTGCAAACATCATATTATCTATACTTTCCAGATTATCTCCGAAATCAACGTAATGAAGTTTTGAGCAGGAGTAGAATGCACTGTCTGAGCCTTTTCGCAGATTAGGCATAACCTCTTCTCTCAGTTCGGTACAGCCGTAAAACACAAAATTACCTGTAAATTTCTCAACACCTTTTGCTGTAATATACTTCAGGGATTTACAGTTTTCAAAACAGCTTTCACCTAAACCTTTAACGCTGTCGGGAAATTCCACGGAAACTATATCACTGTCCTTGAATACCGACTTATCAACAGCTGAAGGAACAATACCGTTTATTGTTTCGGGAACGATAATATTTTTATATTTTGATGTACACGAGGTTATTTTTCCCGAAGAATCTATTGTGAAATCGCTTTCCTCTGCCATATGTTTAATGACATAACATTCCGATTGAATATCGCTTATATATTCCCCGTTTTTTATTAAAGCGTAGGTAACAAGAGTATCACTGTCAACCGTAAAAGGAGAAGTGTAGAGAGTACCGTTTCCGGAATCGGGAACGGTTTTGTCGATAGTATAGTACAGCTCTGCACCTTCGGAAATACCTGAAAAAGAAATATCTATACTATCTGAATATGTACCGCTTTTTTGACTTATTTGAAGATTTGAAGATTTATCCGTATCCAACAAATTAGGGAAATTCAGCATTCCTGCACCAAAGTAATATTCTTCATCATCGCCCATATAAATTGCGCCGTTTTTTATTTTTTCTTTAATTTCAGAGGGTGATATTTCACCATTTTGCATCAACACATATGCACAGGCAGAACTTACGAAAGGTGCAGAAAAGGATGTACCCGAGCTTTCGGTAAATCCCCCGCCCTTTTTGGCACAGTATACATTTTCTCCGGGAGCTGAAATATCAACAGTATCTCCGTAGCAGGAAAAATCGCTGAAGCTGTTATCCTCGGAATGCGAACCAACAGTTATTACCTTATCATTGCCGGCAGGAGAAGCATATGAAGCAGGAACAGAATCATTGCCTGCTGCGGCGCATACTGTTATTCCTGCATCAACAAGTCTGCCTATGGACTCATTTTCTATAACGGCTTCCTCCTGAGCGTAGCCTGTAAAGCTGATATTTATTATATCAGGCTTATCCTCCCGGGAGAGTATATATTCACAGGCAGCAACCACCTCTGTAGAAGAACATGTACCTGCACTGTCGAGAACCTTATACGACTTTACCTTGACATTGTACGTTGTGCTTTGAACAACAACACTTGCTACAGACGTACCGTGCCCGTTATCATCATCGGATTTACCTGCATTTCCGCTGGTGCTGAAATTAACATTGTTTTCAACATATCTTCCGCTGAAAATTTCGTGGCTCGTGTCAATACCCGAATCCATTATACCTATGACTATCTCACCGCTGTTCAGATTTGGTATTTCCGACTGTAAATTACCGCTTTCCTCATCGTCTACCGTCTCGACCTTATGCATATATTTTGATACTAAATTTTTCGCATAATCTGCTCCGCAGCTGATATAGCTCCATTTTACATTACCTGTTTTGCTATCGGAGCCTGTTTCAGACGGATTATCACAGCAATAAAGAATACTGTCCTTTTGAACAGTTAATCCCTGCTCGGAAAAATATTTAAAATCTGAAAGCATATCAACCGTATTTTCATACTGAAAAATTGTATATCCTATACCCTGAACGCAGTCTATAGCCGTTTCACTTTCCGCTTTATTGCTTTTAAGTATCAGCCTGTTATTTGCTGCTCCTGCAATTTTTTCTCCGTCCTCATTAAATTTTAATACAGAATATTTCGGAGACTCATCATACTTTTTATTAAGGGCGGTAACCGCCTCACAAAACTCCCTTACTTCTTCTGAATTTTTACTTCTTTCCATTGATGTTCTTAAAGGAACAGCAATCACGATAACAATTACTGTACATAAAAGAACACACAGCAATTTTCTCACAAGATCTCCTCCGAACCAATTTATCTTTAAAAGATTATAGCTGGGCTTATGATAATTATACCATAAAGTGCAAAAAAAGACAATAGTGTATTTTCAGACATAGTTATATTACTATACAAAAGCACATTATTGTCATTATGGTTTTATTATATGTTTATTTTCTGCCCAACCGGTATTCACCTAAATCAACTTTATAACTGCATACAGCAACGCTATCATTTTTCAACATTTCTTTCTGCTCTTCAATTAGTCTATATGATGATGCGACTCCTGAAAGGCTGCATGATTTTTATAGATATGGCATATTGCATAATCCGGATATGTAATTTTTGTTCATAATGCTGTATTCTTCTAAAATGTTAGCTTCAGTTGACAAAATTCAAACAGATACAGTCTTTATTGTTAAGTAAAAATACTATATAATGATGTAGAGGTGATTAAATGACAACAGGCGAAAGACTATATGAAATGCGAAAAGCAAAAGGCTTGTCACAGGAAGCCGCCGCAAACATTCTCGGCGTAACAAGGCAAACTGTGTCAAAGTGGGAAACAGATCAATCGACTCCGGATTTTGATAAAATAATTCCTATTTGTGATTTATACGGTATTTCAAGCGAGGAATTGCTCAGAAATGATTACCGTGCCGAAAGAAGTGAAAACAGTTTTGATGAACATTTTAACGATTACGATGAAAGCCCTGTATACAGAACAGATGAAAATTTTGATAATGAGGACAAAAAGAATTCACAGAGAAAAAAATCTGCCGCATTAATGGCGGCAGCAATAGCTCTGTATATATTATCAGTTACACCTTTCCTTGTTATAAAAAGTGAAACAGCGGTTGTTATATTTTTCATAATGCTTGCAGCTGCAACAATGCTCATCGTTTATTCTTCACTTTCAAAACCAAAGGACAGCAAAGAGGACGAAGATAATAACAAATCTATTATTAAGAGAATCAGCAGTATTCTCTCAGGGATAGTATTAGTGATTTATCTTGTACTGAGCTTTTTAACACATGGCTGGGCATACACATGGATAATATGGATTGTTTACAGCATAGTTATTGAAATCATTAAACTTGCATATGCGCTTAAGGAGGATAAGAATGAAAAGCAGTAACAGAAAATTATATGTTTTGTTAATAATATTACTGTCGGTAATAGCTGTGCTTTTGCTGGGTATAATGATTTTTCTTATTTCTT
The DNA here is from genome assembly GCA_964535085.1 of uncultured Bacteroides sp. Lineage (GTDB taxonomy): Bacteria > Bacillota > Clostridia > Oscillospirales > Acutalibacteraceae > Eubacterium_R. The sequence continues at coordinate 3,893 of CAZHSE010000008.1, read as the reverse complement.
CACACGGTAATTTTGTACTGCCGTCTACAAAAACTTCATCAGCGGTTTTTGATGAAAGCTACGAAGTAAAAGATATTAATGCAATTTCAATTGACTCCGATGTCGGCAATATAGAATTCAACAAAAGTGATGATGACAGTATACGGCTTATTATATCATCGTCATATCCCGAGAAAATAAGCGTTAATAATGTAAACAGCAAGCTTATTATAAAAAATAAAAACGGCAATGAGAATTTATCCTTTTTAGGAAAAAAGAATCTTGAGTGCAGTATTAAATTTTATTTGCCTGACAAAACTTTTGACAGTATTGATATCAGCTTAGACTACGGCGAAATTAGCGCTGATACGCTTACGTCACAAAATCTTGATTTTGAACTCGATTACGGTGATTTTACGGCAAAAGAAATTTCTGCACAGACTTTTAATGCCGAACTTGATTACGGAAATTTTGAAATAAACTCTTTTGAGGGCGGATTTAATGTTGAATCAGACTGCGGTAATATAGAAATTTCAAAAGCTGTCTTAACCTCCCCGTCAACTATCGAATCAAGTATGGGCAATATAGATATTTCAAATATTCAAAATGTTAATATAAGCGGTGAAGTGTCACTCGGCAACTGCAATATAAACGGCAGTGATTCCGATTCACCCGTTTCACTTAAAGCAATATCTGATATGGGCAATATAAATATTAATTAGTGCTGTTTGCCTATTTCAAAAAACAGAAATATTGACAGTTATCGTTAAAAAGAGGCTTATCTTCTGCAAATTTTATTTAGGACAATGGTATCATGGCTTGCCTTTGCCGGCATTGCCGATTTCTCCGCCGCAAGTCATAACAAAATAAATATTTTCACTGCCCGAGAGGTTAACATTTTTCAGCCAGTCACGGAGAATATGGGGTATCTGCCATCCGTAAGTAGGAGATACTATTACAAAATCTCTGTCCGATTTTATTTCGGATACATCGTTTTTTCTGAGCCTTTTAAAAAGATTAATACAGTCGTCATTTATTAACGATGATATTCTTTCGGCAGCATACCTGCTGTTGCCTGTATCCGTAAAATACAAAACCATAAGTATTTGTTCCTTTCAAAAAACCATATGTTTATATAATTATCTCATTTGGTATTTATCTAAATCAACTTTATAATTGCAGACAGTAATACCGTCATTTTCCAGTCTTTCCTTCTGTTTTTCAATTCCGCCGAAAGCGTAATTTTCTGACAGATTGCCTTTGCTGTCAACAACCTTGTAGCAGGGGTATTCATTTTGGGCGGGATTGCTGTGAAGAATATTTCCCACAGCTCTTGCAAGTTTCTTATTTCCCAAGTATTCTGCTATCTGGCCGTAGGTCACAACCTTTCCTTTCGGAATGGTTTTCAAAAATCCGTATACTTTTTCTTTCATTTTCCAAATCCTCTGAATGTCATTTTATTCTGTTGTAATTAATTATAAATCAATTTAAAAACTTATACAACATAATTATAAAAAACCTCTTGACACTTACGTAACGTCATAGCTTATACTGTAAAAAGACGGGAGGATTTACTATGAAAACAGTTAAGGAAATAAGCAGATTAACAGGCGTCAGCGTGCGCACACTTCACTATTATGATGAAATAAATTTACTGAAACCTACACAAATAACAGACGCAGGCTACAGGCTGTATAACGATACAGCCCTTGAACGATTGCACAGCATACTGTTGTTTCGTGAGCTGCAATTTTCTTTAAAAGAAATCAAGGCAATTTTAGACAGTCCGAGCTTTGATACAAAAGCAGCATTAAATGAACAGATAAAACTGCTCGAATTACAGAAAAAGCGTCTTGACGAAATCATTAGCTCCGCCCGCGAAATATTAAATAAAGGAGTGAACAATATGAACTTTTCATCATTTGATAAAGCCGAGTTTGAACAGTATGCCGCCGAAGCAAAGAAAAAATGGGGACATACCGAGGCTTACAGGGAATACGAACAAAAGCATTCCGACTCTGCTGATAAAGCTAACGGATTAATGCAGATTTTTGCAGAAATAGGTAATATAAAGCACCTGTCTCCCGATTGTGATAAAGCAAAGGCTCTTATCGAAAAACTTCAAAGGTTTATCACGGATAATTACTACACCTGCACAGATGACATTTTGAAGGGCTTAGGCGAAATGTATATCTCGGATGAACGCTTTAAAAGCAATATTGACAAAGCAGGCGGTGTCGGCACAGCCGAATTTTCCGCAAAAGCAATCAGATATATTAAGTCATAAAAAATCAATTCCCCCGAACTGTATGTTTGGGGGAATTTTTTATGCATATTATTTACATAATCATTAAATTTTGTTATATTAGTATTATAAAAGCCCATTATAACCCCCAAAAAAATTGATAATTTAAGGAGCTTATAGTATGAAATACGAATGGATAGATGAATTTTTACTTGATAAAAAAGGTGTTACAAAGGATTTTAAGGCAGAGTGGAACTGGATAAGATACAAAATCGATGATAAGATGTTTGCCGCAATTTGCCTTAATTCCGACAACAATCCTAAATATATTACATTGAAGTTAAATCCTGTTGACGGCGAATTTTTCAGAAATAACTATGAGGATATTATCCCGGGTTACTATATGAACAAAGTCCATTGGAATTCCATAAATGCTGATGGCAGCGTTCCTGATGATGTTGTTAAGGAATTATTGGATAAATCATATCAAATAGTGCTTAACGGCTTCAGCAAGAAAAAGCAATTGGAAATATTAAATCAATAATGCCTTACTTTAAGTCGTTCTGTATATGGAATATTATTTTTATTCACCGGAAAATTCTTTTTTCGATTTTACAACTTAAAGAACTACATAACAAAATATTACTGAACTAAAAAATTCCATGTTGCAGAAATATTTTTAAAGCAAAACAATGGTCAGAATGGATGTTAAAACAAACAATACTTTAATAAATCAAGAAAAATTTTTGCTAAAATTTTTCAATAGTAAAAAAGAATACACTTCACAAACTATATTTGCAAGAGCGAAAACTGCTTATTGAAATTCAGTCGGCAGTATTCACTTTTGCAATATAATGCAAAAGAGGTGTATTCATAATGTCAAGCGGTAAAAGCGTAGTACCTGAGGCTAAGGAAGCTCTCAACAGATTTAAGATGGAAGCTGCTGCAGAGGTTGGTGTAAACCTTAAGAATGGTTACAACGGTGACCTTACTTCTAAGCAGGCAGGTTCTGTAGGCGGTCAGATGGTTAATATAATGTGTCCTGTACGAACAGTACATTTTAACCGAGAAATCCGCACCATAAACGGGCATAATCTACCGATTACATATCAATTCTGCATAGCTGTATAATCATATAACAAAAGCGTTGGAAATCATCACTCCAACGCTTTGCTTTTTAACTGTTTTTCTATCACATATCTGACCCTGTTGATTATCTCATCATTATAATATTCTTTTAACTCATCAAGAATACGATCAACATCTGTCATTGAAAAATTAATTTTCAATTGTTTTCTGTAAAGTTTCTGTGCAGCAGAAGTTTGTGCTTTGAAAGTGCCGAAAGGCTTTGCAGTTACTCTCATAATGTGCTTATCTGTATCACCGTCAATCCAAAAGCCATCCAGATCCGATAATAAAGATAAGCCTTGGTCAAAATATGGACACAGTGAAAACACATTTGTATCAGGATTTCTGATAATTGCAATGTTATTCGTATGTCTGTCTTCATTGAGAAAGAATGAATCAATCTCAAGCATGGCTGTTAAATATTCGCCAAAATCTTTAATATTTGTTGCCTCTTCAACAAAATCAACGGTATATTTAATTCTGTCGTTTGCGTTTTCAAATTCACGCAGTTTTCTGCTCAAACCTATTTTTTTGTAAAGCC
>CAZHSE010000007.1:0-103902 GCA_964535085.1 uncultured Bacteroides sp. | reverse complement strand
ACAAGCTTGTTCGTGACGAAGCTCTTCTCCCTATCTACGAAGCAGTTCACGAGAAATTCGACGAGCGTTTCGAGGGCTGCGAAGCTAAGCTTGACGAAATTATGTATCTTGTTCAGAAGCATGTTGTCCGTGCATGGCTCAAGGATGAGCACAAGAGAGTTGACGGCAGAGGAATTGATGAAATCCGTCCTCTTAATGCAGAGGTTGACCTTCTTGCAAGAGCACACGGCTCAGGACTTTTCACAAGAGGTCAGACTCAGGTACTTTCGGTTGCCACACTCGGTCCTATGACAGATGCTCAGCTTCTTGACGGACTTGACGAGCAGACTGAAAAGAGATATATCCATCATTATAATTTCCCGTCATACTCTGTTGGCGAAACAAAGCCCTCAAGAGGACCGGGCAGAAGAGAAATCGGCCACGGTGCACTTGCAGAAAAGGCGCTTGTTCCTGTTCTTCCGTCAGTTGACGAATTTCCGTATGCTATAAGAGTTGTATCTGAAGTACTTTCTTCAAACGGTTCAACTTCACAGGGCTCTATCTGCGGTTCAACTCTTGCTCTTATGGCAGCAGGTGTTCCGATTAAAGCTCCTGTTGCAGGTATCAGCTGCGGACTTATCACAGGTGAAGAAGGCGTTTACGGCGACTTTATGACAATGGTTGATATTCAGGGACTTGAGGATTTCTACGGTGATATGGACTTCAAGGTAGCAGGTACTAAGAACGGTATCACAGCTATTCAGATGGACCTTAAGGTACACGGTCTTACTCCCGAAATCATCAAAGAGGCTTTTGCTAAAACACATAAGGCAAGAAATTATATTCTTGATGAAATTATGCTTCCTGTTATCGGTGAGCCGAGAAAAGAGCTTTCAAAATATGCTCCGAAGATGTTTACTCTTACTATCAATCCTGATAAGATCGGCGACGTTATCGGCAAGGGCGGTAAGGTAATTCAGGAAATTCAGGCTGACTACGATGTTAAAATTAACATTGAAGAGGACGGCAGAGTTTATATCAGCGGTATTGATGCTGAAAAGTGTAAGGGCGCAGTTGAAATTGTTAAGCTCATTGCTACCGACCCTGAGGTTGGCTCATTCTACAACGGCGTTGTTACAAGAATTATGAATTTCGGCGCATTCGTTGAAATTGCTCCCGGTAAAGAAGGTCTTGTTCATATCTCAAGACTTGATGTTAAGAGAACCGAAAAGGTTGAGGATGTTGTAAATGTGGGCGATTCAATAATTGTTAAGTGCATTGAAATCGACGACCAGGGCAGAATTAACCTGTCAAGAAGAGATGCTCTTATCGAGCTTGAGGGAATGAAGCCTGAAAATGATATCGACGAAGCTCCGAGAAAACCCAGAAGAGATAATCGCAGAAGATAATAAATAAAAACTCTGCGTCAAGAGTTTGGGTTTGGCTGAAATAATAAAGATGCTGATGCAGTCAAAAGCAAATTTGCTTTTGACTGCATTTTTGCGTTTCAGCAGTTTCTTAAAGTATAAAATAGTATATGCTTTCCGAACCGCTCCGAATTTCAGCATTCATAAACTTTTCAGGTGTTACAGTTTGATTGTAAAAGTTTTAGGGATATGTCTGTTTTTTGCAAAAAATAAATGTCGGAGTTTCAACCCCAACATTTATTATAAAACAATTATTTATTATTATGTTTTTCAGATGCGGCGGTGACAAAGCCGCGGAAAAGCGGATGAGGTCTGTTGGGTCTTGATTTAAATTCAGGGTGAAACTGACCTGCAACAAACCATGGATGGTCGGGAATTTCAACCATTTCAACAATATGATTATCGGGTGATGTTCCTGCAAAAATCATACCGCCCTTGAGTAAATCGGCTCTGTAATCATTATTAACCTCATACCTGTGTCTGTGGCGCTCATAAATCATTGAAGCACCGTAAAGCTCATAGGATTTCGACTCGGGATTAAGGGTACATGGATACTGACCGAGACGCATTGTACCGCCCATATCGGTAACCTCCTTCTGTTCAGGAAGAATATCAATAACAGGGTACGGTGTTTCGGGATTGATTTCGGCAGAATTTGCCCCCTCAAGACCGAGGACGTTTCTTGCGAATTCAATAATTGCAATCTGCATACCAAGGCAGATTCCGAGATAAGGAATTTTATTTTCCCTTGCATATTTGCAGGCTTTGATTTTACCCTCAATTCCTCTTGAGCCGAAGCCGCCGGGAACAAGAATACCGTCCATATCCCCTAAAATTTCATCAAGGTCAATATTTCCCCCCTCAAGGCTTTCCGAATCTATCCACTGAATATCAACTGCACTTCTTGTGGCAATACCTCCGTGCTTCAATGCTTCGTTTACGGAAATGTAGGAATCGTGAAGCTCAACATATTTGCCTACCATAGCAATTTTAACAGTCTGAACAGGATTTCTCAAAGCCTCAAGCATAGCTGTCCAGTCCTCAAGGTCAGGCTCACCGCAGTCAATGCCCAGCTTTCTGACAACAACATCGTCAAGTCCCTGCTCATGAAGCATCATCGGGACCGCATAAAGAATATCGCAGTTATTGTTTTCAATTACACATTCCTTTTCAACATTACAGAAAAGAGCAATTTTTCTTTTAATTTCATCGGTAAGGGGATGCTCTGTACGGCAGACAATAATATCGGGGCGAATACCGATTGAGAGCATTTCTTTTACGGAATGCTGAGTAGGCTTTGATTTAAGCTCATCGGACGCTGCAAGATACGGGACAAGAGTTACGTGAATAAACAGGCAGTTTTCCCTGCCGACATCAAGAGAAAACTGACGTATAGCCTCCAAAAACGGCTGTGACTCAATATCACCTACCGTACCTCCGATTTCAACAAAGCAGACGTCTGCTCCCGTATCGGCATTTCTTCCGATAGACCTTTTAATTTCGTTTGTCACATGGGGTATAATCTGAATTGTCTGACCGCCGTAAACGCCTTTTCGTTCATCGGAAATTACCTTCCAGTAAACTCTGCCGCTGGTAAGGTTTGAATTCTGCGAAAGGCTTTCATCAATAAATCTTTCATAATGGCCGAGATCAAGGTCGGTTTCCGCTCCGTCATCGGTAACGAAAACCTCTCCGTGCTGAACGGGATTCATCGTACCGGGGTCAACATTAAGGTAAGGGTCAAGTTTCTGTGCCGTAACCTTCAGTCCCCGTGCCTTGAGAAGTCTGCCAAGTGAAGCCGCTGTAATTCCCTTTCCAAGTCCGGAAACAACGCCGCCTGTGATAAATATATATTTTGGATTGCTCATTTCTATCCCCCCGAAAATAAAATGTCTTTAAAAATACTTATAAAAATACAAAAAACGGCTGTACGCGTTGCACAACCGTTTGTACTTATACATTATAAAGTATCTTTATTCACAAATCAATAGTTATTATAAAATTTTTTTAAGTTATTAATATTCCGTAATATCACTGATAACTGCCTGCCCCGAGTCAGTATTAAAAATAAGCTCGCAATGCTCTTCCATACCGAAATTGAAAAAGCTGTCTCCGCCGATACAAGGATAATAACGATATTCTACACCAAGTTCATCTGTAACGGAAATGTACAGCGTTTCCGTTTCTTCGTTTTCACTGTATCCATTGTATGGAAGGCTGAAGGATACGGAAGGAATTTCAACAATATAATCAGCGCGGTTTTCCATGTCAGGCGTACGCTCCTTAACGGTCAGCTCCTTAGTATATTTTTCTTCGCCGTTATGCGTTGCCACAAGCTTTGCCGAAGTAAACTTGCCCTCTGTTCCTTTGCGGAGATAAAGCATACTGTCTATTGTGAACGAAGTGTCAAAATCTATAGTTTTAGTGTTTGTATTATATTCAACATTAACCTCTGCAAAAGGAGATGTAAGCACAGTAATTTCGATACAGTCTGCTGCATAGTTAGCGGAAACTTCCTTTTTTTCAACAGTATCGCTGTCATCAATACAGAGATAAATTTCTTTATCCAAGGTTATATCTACGTCTGCATCAGCGGTAAACACACCGTTTTCAAGAACAGCCTCAGCCTTTACGGCATCACCCTCCTTTTGCGGAATAAGAAAATATACTTCGCCATTTTTAGGATAGCTTTCGGGACTGTACTCAAAATGCATCCTTGCAACATAAGGCTTATCCTTTCCGAGGCTTACAACCCTTGAGCTTATGTAATTGCCGTTGTCCTCAACGTAATCGCCATAGTAATTGCCTTTATCCATCTGCAAGTTAAAAAGGCTTTGGGAAAGTGAGTTAATCTTATCTGAAAGATTATTGTAAGTTGATACAAGGACAAACACAAAAACAACTATTATAACTACTGTAAATATATAAAATGTTTTTACTGTTTTCTTGTTTTGTGCCTGCTGATTTGCCTCTGAGTAAGCTAAAAGGTCATTTATATACTGCTTTAAATTATCATTATCGGCACCGCCATTTTCAGCAGACTCCCCGCCGTCTTTTTCTACGGCAGTTCCTAAAAGTGTATCCATTGACACGCTGAAATACTCTGCCAGCTCAGTAAGTTTTTTTAAATCGGGCATTGCTGTACCGTTTTCCCATTTTGAAATGGTCTGACGGCTAACATTCATATCTATTGCCAATGCCTCCTGCGACAAGTCCTTTTCTCTGCGGAGATTTCTTAAATTTTCATTGAATTTCATTTATTTCACTTCCTTTGGCGCTTTGTTTATTGTCTTATCCTGTCTTAATAATATCAAAGCCCCTCGGAAATAACAATATAAAATCTCTATCAAAATGTAAACTTACGGTTGCGGCAGAAATTACTTAACCGTATCAGGCGTACAGGTAAGTCTGACACCAAGCTGTTTCAGAACATTCTCATCAACAGATGAAAGCATTACAGTACAGTGCATTTCGCTGTCCTTAAGCTGTGAAAGCTGTTTCAGCGCCAAAGATGCATTTTGGTCATTCACTGCACAGATTGACAGAGCAAGCAGAATTTCATCTGAATGAAGTCTTGGATTGCTGTTACCCAAATGATTGACCTTAAGCTCCTGTATCGGCTTAATTACATCAGGACTGAGAAGAAGGATATCCTTGTCAATCCCTGCAAGACTTTTAAGAGTATTCAAAAGCAGCGCCGAAACACAGCCAAGCAAATCCGAAGTTTTTCCTGTTATAATTTTACCGTCCTTAAGCTCAATAGCTGCCGCAGGGGCACCTGTTTCTTCTGCTCTTTCCCGAGCGGAAACAGCACATTTTCTGTCATTAACGGACAGTCCTGCATTGTTCATTAAAAGCTCAAGTTTGTAAATTTCATTTTTATTTCCTGCACCCTTTATATTACTGCATTTAGCGGAATACCAGCGTCTGATTACCTCCTGATTTGACGCATATCTCACTGCCTCATCGTCAAATATGCAGTTTCCCGCCATATTTACCCCCATATCCGTAGGAGATTTATAGGGGCATTTACCGTAAATCTTATCAAAGGTTGCCTTAAGCACAGGGAATATTTCAACATCTCTGTTATAATTTACGGTCGTTATTCCATAGGCATCCAGATGCCACGGGTCAATCATATTTACGTCGTTAAGGTCGGCGGTTGCCGCCTCATAAGCAATATTCACAGGGTGATTAAGCGGCAGATTCCAGATAGGAAATGTCTCAAATTTTGCATAGCCTGCTTTAATTCCTCTCTTATGCTCGTGATAAAGCTGTGAAAGACAGGTTGCCATTTTTCCGCTTCCGGGACCCGGCGCTGTTATAACCACAAGGGAACGGCTTGTCTCAATATAATCATTTCTGCCGTAGCCGTCGTCGCTTACAATCTTAGCAATATCCGATGGGTATCCCTCAATGAGATAGTGACGGTAAACAGGCTTTCCCGAATTTTTCATTCTCTCTTCAAAAGCATTTACTTTCGGAGTTGAAACATACTTTGTCAGCACGACACTGCCAACCATAAGCCCCATATTTTCAAAGGATTTGATAAGCCGGAAAACATCCTTGTCATATGTTATGCCCAAATCACTTCTTGTCTTATTTTTTTCAATATCATCGGCACTGATTACAATAACAATTTCCGCCTGATTTTTTATCTGCAAAAGCATCTGAAGCTTACTGTCAGGCTGAAAACCGGGAAGCACACGTGATGCGTGGTAATCATCAAAAAGTTTCCCTCCGAATTCAAGATACAGCTTACCTCCGAACTCACTTATACGCTCCTTAATTCTGCTTGACTGCATTTGCAGATATTTGTCATTGTCAAATCCTGTTTTATACATATTCCCTCTCCAAAAATAATCATCAAAAATAAACGGCTGTACTGCTGCACAGCCGTCTTAGTACTAAGATATTATACAGAATAATCCTGATTAAATCAATATTTGTTTAAAGTTTAATTATCTGATTGCTCTGACTCTTATTACACCGTCAATATTGTTAATGTCCTCAAGCACCTTATCGGCAGGAGCCTCATCAACATCAATAATAGAATAAGCAGTTTCGCCCTTATTCTTATCCTCAAAGGATGAAATATTAATACCGTCTCTGCTGATAGTATCTGTGATGGTAGCAATCATATTAGGCTGATTTTTATGAATTACGGTAATTCTTGCCACACCTGTTTTTGCCATGGAAACAGCAGGAAGATTGACAGAATTTTTGATATTTCCGTTTTCGAGAAAATCAATAAGCTCCAAAGCGCCCATAGACGCACAGTTTTCCTCACTTTCGGGAGTTGATGCACCAAGATGAGGAATTGCAATAACACCGTCTACACCGATTAAATCTGCTGACGGGAAATCAGTAACATAAGCAGCCATTCTGCCGTCGTCAAGAGCTGATACGATATCCTTTGAATTTGCAAGGTCGCCTCTTGCAAAGTTAAGGATTCTTACTGTATCCTTCATCTTTGAGATTGAATCACTGCATATCATTTCTTTTGTATCGGGAGTAAGCGGTACATGAACAGTCAAATAATCAACAACAGGGAAAATTTCATCAAGACTGTTATTGACCGTAATACCTGCTTTAAGCTGTGCACCCTCAGGAAGATAAGGGTCATAACCAATAACATTCATACCAAGGTCAACAGCTGCTTCGGCAACAAGTCTGCCGATTGCACCGAGACCGATAACGCCTAAAGTCTTACCCTTGATTTCAGGACCTGCAAAAGCGCTCTTGCCTTTTTCAACAGTCTTTCCTACATTATCTCCCTCATCCTTAATTGTTTTGCACCAATCAATAGCCTTTGTAACCTTACGGCTTGAAAGAAGAAGTCCGCAGATTACAAGCTCTTTAACAGCGTTTGCATTTGCTCCCGGGGTATTGAATACTGCAATACCCTGCTGTGTACAGTCAGCAATCGGAATATTGTTTACTCCTGCACCTGCTCTTGCAATTGCCAAAAGACTTTCAGGCATCTGCATCTCGTGCATTGACGCACTTCTTACCATTATTGCGTCAGGATTTTCAACGTCATCACCGTAGGTGTATTTTGCCGTGTCAAACTTTGACAAACCTACGTTTGAAATCTTATTAAGTGTTTTTATATTATACATATTATATATCTCCAATGTAATTAAAATATGCTCCCTCGGCACTGTGCGCATTGTGCACGTGCCGACGCAGCAGAAGGATTATCAAGGGGAATTAAAAATATCGCAGATATTTCTCCCCTTGATTTGCTTTCTTTGTTTCGTTTCTTTCACAATACGAAAGAAATGAAAGACCTCCGCGTCAGCGGAAATATTAAAACGTATTTATGCGTTTTCTTTCTCGAACTTATCCATAAACTCTACTCTCGCAGGCTTATTACGTTCTACAAAACAATCCACCGGACTGTTTTTCCCAAATCAAAGATTTGGAGAACGATGTGTTGAAAAGCAAAACTCAACAGCCTATTTTATTATTTATGCGTTTTCTTTCTCGAACTTATCCATAAACTCTACAAGCTTTTCAACACCCTCAATCGGCATAGCATTGTAGATAGAAGCTCTCATACCGCCGACAGTTCTGTGACCCTTAAGATTTACAAATCCTGCTTCTGTTGCTTCAGCAATAAACTTCTTCTCAAGCTCGTCATCACCGATGATGAAAGGTACATTCATAAGAGAACGGTCCTCGGGAACGACTGTACCCTTGAACATCTTTGAATTGTCAAGGAAATTATAAAGGATAGCGGCTTTCTTTTCGTTTCTCTCTTTCATCTTCTCAAGACCGCCGATGTCATTCTTAATCCATTCCAGAACAAGTTTGCAGATATAAATTGTCCAGCACGGAGGAGTATTATAAAGGGAATCAGCATCTGCCTGAACCTTGTAATTCATCATTACAGGAGTAATATCTCTTGCATTTCCCAAAAGGTCCTCACGTATAATTGCAACAACAAGTCCTGCAGGTGCTACGTTTTTCTGAGCGCCAAAATAAACTACACCGAACTTGCTGATATCAAGAGGCTCTGAAAGTGCACATGAAGAAACATCCGCAATGAGAACCTTATCTCCTACAGGAGGAAGCTCTTTATAGACAGTACCGTAAATTGTATTGTTCATACAGATATAAACATAATCTGCATCCTCACGGAAATCTTCAGGCTTTGTCTTAGGAATATAAGTGAAGGTTTTGTCAGCAGATGAAGCAGCAGCAACAACGTCACCGTATTTCTGAGCCTCCTGAAAAGCCTTCTTTGCCCACTGACCTGTGATGATATAATCAGCCTTGCCGCTGCCATTCATAAAGTTGAGCGGAATTGCCGAAAACTGTGCTGACGCACCGCCCTGTAAAAACAGAACCTTATAATTATCGGGAATATTATAGAGTTCTCTCATAAGAACCTCTGCATCCTTGATAATCTTGTCGAATACCTTTGAGCGGTGGCTCATTTCCATTACTGACTGACCGCTGCCCTGATAATCCATCATTTCTGCTGCAGCCTGCTCCAAAACCTTTTCAGGTAATGTAGAAGGACCTGCACTGAAGTTGTAAACTCTAGCCATAACTATTCTCCTAAAATATAAAAAATACTAATTGACTTTATTAAACGTCTATTACATTATAGTCTTGTTTAAAGTTTTGTCAATGATTAATCTTAAACTTTGTCGTATTTTACAAATGATTGATATTTTTTTAACAATGATGTTCGCAGTTTCACACAATATTATGCTTTTTGCCGAAATCGGACAGGAAGATAACTCCGTCATCTTTTAACAACCGATGCCGTTTACTCCCCGGAAAAAGTTATTACTGAACTTTTTGAAATTTTACTTGATTTATTTGAACTGCTTTGCTATAATATATCCACACGCTTTAAAGTGATTAGACTTTAAAGCGGTAAAGTACCCTATGGAGGACAATATTATGGGAAACAGAAAAGGAAACTTAATGTCTGTTCGCACAGACGTTAAAGTGCTTGACGCAACAATACGTGACGGAGGACTCTGCAACAATTTTGAATTTACCGACGAGTTTGTAAGAGAGCTTTATAAAACAAATATAAAATCAGGTGTAGACTATATGGAGTTCGGCTACAGAGCTTCAAAAAATCTTTTTAATCCCGACAATTTCGGAAAATGGAAATTCTGTAACGAAGAGGATATCAGATCAATTGTAGGCGACAATATTTCCGATATGAAAATTTCCGTTATGGCAGATGTAGGCAGATGCGATTTTAAAGAGGATTTTATTCCCAAATCCGACTCTGTTATAGATATGGTTCGTGTTGCCTGTTACATTCATCAGATTCCTGCTGCCGTTGAAATGATTGAGCATTTTCACAGCTTAGGATACGAAACCACCTGTAATATTATGGCAATCAGCCAGGCTAATTCAGAGCAGGTAGAGGAAGCTCTTGAAATGCTGGGACAAAGCAGTGTTGACGTAATTTATCTCGTTGATTCTTACGGTTCACTTTATCCCGAAAATGCAGGAAAACTTGCAAAGCAATATCTTGAAGTAAGCGAAAAATACGGAAAGGCCGTAGGTTTCCACGCACACAACAATCAGAATCTTGCTTTTGCAAATACCATTGAAACAATGTCATACGGCGTTTCATATCTTGACGCAACAGCGTCAGGTATGGGCAGAGGTGCAGGAAACTGTGCAATGGAGCTTCTTTTAGGCTTCCTTAAAAATCCGAAATACAATCTTTACAGTCTGCTGACCTTCCTTGAAAAATATATCATTCCTCTTAAGGAAAGCGGTGTTGTATGGGGTTACGACGTTCAGTATCTGCTTACGGGACAGCTTAACCGTCATCCGAGAGAGGCAATGGCATTTACTGCGGAAAACAGACAGGACTACTGCGAATTTTACAAAGGCTTGCTCGAAAACGATTAAGTTATGCAAATTGTAATTTAGTGAAGTGTCAGGGTACAAAACCGGGCTTGCAAACAATGCAAGCCCGGTTATATGCGGGCGATTAATAATCGCCCCTACAGTTATTTTATGCAAAAACACTACTTTATCGACAGTCTAAACCGCACTTTTTCAAGTGCGGTTTATTTTTTATTTGAATTTATAACCTCTGCCCCAGACGGTTTTTATATAATCGCAGGAGGCATCTGCCTCTTTCAATTTTTCCCGCAGGCGGTTAATATGAACCGTAAGCGTAGATGTATCGCCCAGCGAGTCATAACCCCACACCGACTCAAACAGCTCATTCTTTGTAAAAACGGAGTTTGGCTGAGATGCAAGGATGTACAAAACATCAAATTCTTTTTTTGTAAGAAAAATCTCCTTGCCGTCAACATGGACCTGCCCCGAGGATTTGTCCATAACAAGGCTGTCTATCGTAAGCACATCGCTTCTGTTTGCTGAATTTATAAGAGTCTTATACCGGCCGATATGAGCCTTTACCCTTGCAACAAGCTCACCGGGAGAAAACGGCTTAACAATATAATCGTCTGCGCCGAATCCCAAGCCTGTAATTTTATCAAGCTCTTCCCTTTTTGCCGAAACAAAAATAATAGGAATGTTTTTTTCGCTTCTGATTTTTTTACAAATTTCAAATCCGTTTATACCCGGAAGCATTATATCAAGTATGATTAAGTCAAAGTCACCGTTTATTGCCGATTCGGTTCCCGTTTCACCGTCAGAAGCGGTTGAAGTTTCAAACCCGTTTGCTTCAAGGTAGTCCTGTTCCAGACGGAGAATATTCAAATCATCCTCAACTATTAAAATTTTACTCATTCCAAAACCTCCTTTTTAGGCAGTGAAACAAATATTGACAGTCCCTGATTCTCACGGCTGCTTGCCCATATCAGACCGCCGTGAAGCTCAACAATCTGCTTACATACCGACAATCCGAGACCTGAGCCCTGTGAAATCTTTGTTCTTGCAGGGTCTGCACGATACATTGTGTCAAATATTTTAGGCAGGCTTTTTTTATCTACGCCTATGCCGTTGTCTGAAATTTCCAGAATTACACTTCTGTCATATTCGCTGAGAGTTATGTCAACCCTGCCCCGGACATCATCTCTTGCATATTTTATTGAGTTGGAAATAATATTGCTTATAACTCTTGAGAAAGCGTCAGGGTCAATGCTGACAAGCGTATTTGAATCGCAGTTAATGAGTATACCGAAATTGAAATTGTGGCTGTCAAGAATTGTCTTAATCTCTCTTGCTCCGTCTTCGACAAATTCTCTTATCGGAATATCGACTTTATTAAGCTTGTAGCCTTTCAGCTGAAATTTTGAAATCGCAAGCAAATCATCAAGTATTTTTTCAGTATCGTTTATGGACGAACAGATAGTCTGAAGATAAACTTTCTGCTTCTCAGGAGTATCGGCTATACCGTCAAGAATCCCTTCGGCATAACCTTTAGCCGATGTCAGCGGTGTTCTGACATCATGGGCAATTCCTGCAATAAGTTCTTTTCTTTCTTCCTCAGCCTTATTCTGTCTTTCAATAGAATATTTGAGCCTCAGACGCATTTCGTTAAAGCTGTCAACAGTTTGCCCCAGCTCATTTGTAGACTTGTAATCTATTTCATAATTAAGATTGCCTCTTGCGATTTCATCGGCACCCTGAGCAATTTTCTTTATGGGCTTAACTATCGTTGACGAGGTTATTGAGGAAATAACCGCAATGGCAATAACAAACAAAAGAACAATTATCAAGACAAGAATTCCCGTTCTGCCGAGAAGAAGTCTTGTAAAATCCTTTGCACTTATCCTGTGAGAAGCGTCATTTACCGTGTAGTCATCGTTTACTATGATTATTTTATAGCTGCCATCATCTGACTGAGCATGATTCACAATAACAAGACCGTTATCGCCAAAATAATTCACATTTTCATCAGTCTGAACTTTAATAATCGAATCGGTCTTGTCAAGCACCTGCTTTACACTGCCTGTGGAGTAGAACTCCTCTCCGTCACGCTCAATATAAATTGAAGAGCCGATATTTTCAAGAGAAAGAGCAATGCTTTTTATCTTTTCAAGTTTAGCCTCCTGACCGTCGTCACTCATAAGCTCGTCAGTAATTCCCGTCAGAGTCTGAGACCACTGAATCTGATTAATCGTGCTGTATGAATTTGTAGTAACTGTTGAAAAGTTAAAGAATGAACCTGCTGTTGTTATGAGTACGGTAGAACAGGTCACTATTATTATAATGGGTATAACTATGGCAAGAACCGCCGTAATAGCTATTCTTGTGTTTATCTTGAGATTTTTTGAGCTTCTCTTTTTGTTATGCTTCAAAAAATCACCTGCCTGCCGTTTTTCTGTTTATGCTGTCAATAATATTTCCGAGGTGTAGAGAGGCAAAAGAATAAAAATCGACTTCAGGCTCATCAGTGTTCCTTGTCACCTGATATTTTATCAGCCCCGTCATACCCGATACTATATATTCAATAGAAAAATCACTTATACCGTCGATATCATCTTTGATAAGGTCAAGGGCACGTCTGATTATATCCTGTATCTTTTTGATAATCAAATCAGAGCCGGAGCTTGTCAGCAAAATTCTGTAAGCCTCCTTATCTTCCGAAATAATCGAGCTTCCTATTTTCATTATTCTTGCGGCAGAATCTATGTCAATCTTAAGTTTTTGCTCACGTCTGAGCTGCTTTCCCACTCCGAAAAACAGCTTTCTCATAAGGTCGTCACAAATTTTGTTGAGCAAATCATACTTATCTTCATAGTGAAGATAAAAAGTATTTCTGCTTATCATTGCTTTATCTGTAATGTCTTTAACAGAAATATGTTCAAATCCTTTTTTCTCCACAAGAGAAAAAAATGATTCCTTTATTGCTTTTTGAGTTCTCTTAATTCTAAGATCAAGTGTTCCGTCCTTTTTAGCCATTTTGCCTCCTCCTTGTCGATTTTGTGTCAACGTGTTAATTATTTAACTTGGCTTATTATACCATATCGTCTCCGCATTTTTCAACATAAACCGTAAAATATAATACAATATTTATAATACGTCCACTATGTCTTTTAAAATTGTTTATAATTAAGAAATATTTAATAACAATTTATATGTTTATTGTTGACTTAATAATAAAATTAATTTGTAATTAACCTGAATTTAACATAGGGAGGTATGTTCTTTGGCTATCGCAACCTTCAAAAGATACGAAAAAAAGTATCTTATTACGAAGCAGCAGCTTGATGAAATTATGCCCTCCCTGCTGGAATATATGGACCTTGACCCCTTTTGCATAGGCGGCAATGAATACAGAATTTACAGTATTTATTACGACACGGATAATCATGACATTATCAGGCAAAATTCGTCAAAGCCGGTATATAAGGAAAAAATGAGAATACGCTCTTATTATGACCGTAAAGATCCCGAAGACAAGATTTTTATGGAAATAAAAAAGAAAAGCGAGGGACAGGGAAACAAAAGAAGAATCAAGTTAAAAATCAAGGAAATTGAGCCCTTTGTAAACGATGGTATTCTTCCTGAAACAAAGGATTATCTTTCTGCACAGGTTGCAAAGGAGCTTGCCTATTTTCTAAAAAATAACAAGGTTCATCCTGCCCTTTACGTACAGTATGACAGATTGGCGCTGTTCGGAAAAGAGGATAAAAACTTCCGTATGACCTTTGACAGAAATGTCAGAACAAGAAGAAGCAATTTTCAGTTCGGTGAAAGTGATGAGGATGAGCTTCTTCTCCCGGGCGGAGAATACATTATGGAAATTAAAATTCTCGGAGCTATGCCTCTTTGGCTTACTCATCTCCTCAGCGAACACAATCTTTTCAGCAGGGGTTTTTCAAAGTACGGCGTAAAATACAAGCAGGATGCAGAAAACAGACAGCTTGTCTATAATCTTACCGACAAAGACGGTAATCAAGTAGATTTTGACTACTTTAAGGATTTGTACTGATTCTGTTATCGGTAAATGTACATAATCACATCAAAAAATACGAATATTTTTAAGGAGTAATTATGCAGGATTTTTTATATGCACTCACGTCAGGTGAGACTGCTACCCTCACATGGCAGGGTGTTATTGAAACTATATTGGCAGCAACGGTTATCGGGTTTATCATAAGCCTTGTATATCTGTTCACACACAAAAAGGAAGGCTACAGTCAGGCATTTTGTGTTGCTTTGATATTGCTTGCACCTATCGTCGGAATGGTAATTCTTGTAATCGGAAATAACGTAGCAACCGCCTTCAGCCTGGCAGGTGCTTTTGCACTTGTTCGTTTCCGTTCCGCACCCGGAGACCCGAAGGATATTGCATATGTATTTATGAGCGTAACAATGGGTCTTACCTGCGGTCTCGGATACTGGATTTGGGCAGCCTTGGCAACAGTTATTCTATGTGTTATTATTCTCGTACTTCATTTTACAAACTTTGCAGGCAAAAAGGGCGCAAACTATGTACTCAAAATAACTGTACCCGAAACTCTTAACTACGTAGGCGCTTTTGACGAATGTCTCGGCAAATACTGCAAAAGTTTTAAAATGATAAGAGTTAAGAGCGTTGATTTCGGTGCGCTTTTTGAGATATCCTTTGATATCAATATGAATAACCCCGATCAGGTAAGAGAGATGCTTGACGACCTCCGTGCTATGAACGGAAATCTGAAAATTATGCTTTCAACTCCTGAAACAGTAAACAAAAGCTTTCATTTTCAGTGATATAATAATTTTAAGGGAGCGCATCGCGTTCCCTTAAAGTGTTTTATTACGTCAGTTTAACCAACATTTTTTTGTGGGTTTTATAAACAGTTATCAGGGTAACAGTAGGAGAGCAGAGCAATGAATCTAAAAAAAGCAATTATAATAATAACGGCAGCAGCAATAATTTCCGGCTCCCTTGCAGGCTGCAGTACCGAAAATGCCGCGGTTGACGCAGATGCGGAAAATACGTCGGCTGTAAGTCAGCAGGAAAGCAGTACAGAAAATAAATCCGAAGGTACAGACGTTTCTTCCGAAAATACAATTATTGCCGAAAAAGAAAGCAGCACTTCCGATAAAAAAGACGAGACCTCGTCTGCAAAAAAGGATACGGCTTCAACTTCCAAGACAGGGACAACCGCTTCATCAGGTAAAAAAACAACAGCCAAGGCAAAGGCTAAGACAACAGCTAAAGCTAAAACAAAATCGAAAACGACAACCAAAAAATCTTCAAAGAAAACAACTACTAAAAAAACAACAAAAAAATCAGCTTCAAACACGGCAAAAGCAACAACTAAAAAGACTTCGACTACAGCCGCAACAACCACAGCAGCCGAAACGGAAATAAAAATAAATCTCACCAAAAACGGCAACGCCGAGTGTAAAAGCAGCAATGTAACTATTGATGCGCCGTCAGGTCTTGAAACACAGGGTACTGTTTATATTGAAAAGGGCGGCGACTATATTATAACATCAAGCACTGACACATGGCACGGTCAAATCGTAATCAGACTTGCCAATACGGAAAGTGCAAATATCAAAATAGAAAATGTAAATATCACCAGCCAGAAGGCAAACGTAATTAAAATTCTTGACAAAAACATTACTTCCGAGAGAAGTTTTATTGAAGCTGACGTTTCATCGGGAACGGCAGGCGGTGATACAGATAACGCATTAAGAGACGAAATGAAAAACGTTTCCAAAAATGAAAAAGCGCCGAATGTTGACCTTTCCTTCCCTACGGGAACATCAAGCAGTTTTTCAACAGGTGCCAACAGCCTTTCAGGTGTTATATACAATGAATCGAAGCTGACAATCAAAGGCAACGGTTCGGTAAATATTTCCGCTACAACAAACAGAAACAATGCCATATGCTCAACCAAGAGCATAACTTTTAAAAACGTGACGGCAAATCTTTCCACCGCCGCAAACAACAGCCTGAGTGCCCTTTCCTCAGCAAGAGGAATATTTACCTTCTCAAAGGTTTATGTTGAAAGCGGAACGCTGAACGTCAGCTCAAACGGAGACGGCATTAGGTGTGAGGAATTCAGCTCCATTGGAGGTACGTCAAACATCGCCTCCTCTGCGGCAGACGGAATTGACGCAGACGACGCAATCAATATTACAGGCGGAAACGTTACAGTCAGAGGGCTTGAAAAATCCTGCTTCAAGGTCAGAAGAATAAACAATCAGGAAAAAATTGACGCAGGCGATAAAACAATAAAAGCAAATGACGGCGTCACCAAACCAACCCATACATTTAAAATTGACGGCGGTACTGTTGCGGCTTTGGGCAAAAATATAACAACCGTTCAGAGTGCCTCTAAACAGGCAAGCATTACCTGCCGTTCGGTAAAATCAGCCGGCTCCGAAGAGGCAAAAAAAGCAATCAAATTCACAATTAAAGGTACCGGCGTAAACGTCACATCAACAAGCGAATGTATAAAATTTCTGTATTCCTCACCGTCAGTAGACAGCACAAAGGACTACACAGTCTCATCAAGCGGATATTCAAGCCAAAAAGTTACTTTCAGCGGTACAGTAGGCGATGTTCGTATTGAAGCAAACAAGTAAAACAAGGGGTAAAATTATGAAAAGAATGTTCAAAAAATTCACGGCAGTTCTCGTAACGCTTACAATTTTAACATCTACGCTTTTGCTGATGCCTCTCACGGCTTCAGCGGCAAGCTCACCTGTTGAAGTTGAAAAATACAGCTTAGCCGTTTGGGCTGACCCGCAGAATTTGCTCAGCCAATCAGATATTGACAATTTTAATACAGGCGACAAATTAGCTACCTTGGGTGGAATTAAGCCTTATTCAAGGTCAACAAGCACAGACGGAGGAGTAGGCATTATAGAGGGAACAAGAAATTATTACTGGTTCTTCCCGTCAAATGCTGATTTATCTGCTTTGAAAATATGGTTTTCGACAGGTACGGCGGTAACAATAAACGGTACGGCACTTACAAGCGGCCAGACTACAGACGCATTTGCCGACATAAATGAGGGCGGTGTTTCAAAAGCAGTAACAGTCGGAATAGCCGGCGTAAATTACAATGTCACAGCTATCAAAAGCGGTGAAGTCGGAACAGTGTATATTGATACGGCCTCGGGTTCTCTTTCAGCCATAAACGGCAGTGACGACCACAGCGTATCGGAAACAGGTACTATAATGATTGTCCGTCCCGACGGAACGGTTGACTACCACGGAATTATGGACAAAATGAGCGGACGAGGCAACGGAACCTGGAATGAGGGAAGTCTCAAAAAGCCATATAACATCAAGCTTAATAAGTCTACTTCTCTTCTTGGTATGGGAGCTGCTAAAAAATGGTGTCTCCTTGCAAATTCGGGAGATTCCACTCTTGTCAAGGACCAGCTTACTTATGATTTTGCTAAATATATCGGCATAAAATATCAACCTACATGCAAGCCTGTTGATCTTTATGTAAATCAGCAGTATATCGGCTCATATCAGCTTTCGGAAAGAGTTGAAATAAAGACAAACAGAATAGATATTTCAGACGCATTTGAAAACCTTGAAATTGCAAACGGAACAACCGACCCGACTACGGGGGCAGTTATTCCTGCCGATTTGACAGGCACTGCGGCTAAACTTTCAGGCGCCTCAAAATCGTCGGCAACTGCATCAAAACCTATCGTCAACTCCTCAGACTTTGCAGACCACACAGTAGGTGCAAAAATTTCCTCACCGACATTAACAAATCCCTCTGACAGCACAGGCGGTTACCTCTATGAGCTCGAAATAAGTAACAGATGGGTAGCTGAAAACGCAGGTTTCTGTGCATATAACAGACAGGGATGGGTTATTAAAAACTGTGATTACGCTTCAACGGATATGATTAATTACAGCTATGACCTGCTTTACGCTTTAGGTTCATCGGTTTATAACAACGGAACCGTTCCGAGCACATCAACAACAACAAAGTGCAAACTTCTTACCGCCACTATAGCAAGAGGTGCAAGCAGTATAACCAACCCTGCCCCCGCTGCACAGTATCAGGGCAAAAAATGGAGCGACCTTCTTGATGCAGATTCGGCAGTAAGGTATTACTGGACTCAGGAGTTCTTCAAAAATATGGACTCCTCTACATCTTCAACATATTTCTTCAAGGATTCGGACGCAGTTGATTCAAAGCTCTACGCAGGACCTATGTGGGATATGGATAACTCAATCGGCTATAATCAAAGCGGTTCACGCTGGGGTCACAGCTATACATCAAGTGACGGCTGGTATACAAAGAATGCACGTATGTACCGCTGGAGAAGTCAGGACAGCACATCTTCATACAGTGATAATGACCATTCACCTCTTAACTTCTACGGTGCACTTGCCACAAACTGTTCGGATTTCTGGACAATGGCAGAGAAATACTGGTACAAATATATCAACCCTGCCGTTGACATTCTTCAGGGCAAGGCAACTGACGAAAAAGGCATACTTAAGCCAACCGAATACTATGTAAACACTGTTGCAAAGAGCGGTGCTATGGACGCTCTCAGATATGATACAAACAGCGGTGTATATGACTCCGCAAGTGTAATAAGCGGAATGAACAACTGGTTTTCAGAGCGTCAGACCTGGATAGATTCACAGGTTGCGAAGACAGATATTTCAGGTGCATCAATCAGCGCTATTTATGAACAATCCTACACAGGGGAAGAAATTACTCCTTCCCCTACAGTATCAATGTTTATTTCAGGTTCAGGTACGGTTACTCTTGACCCTGAATATGATTACACCGTTTCATACGAAAACAATATTAACGCAGGAACGGCTACAATCACCGTAACAGGCTTCGGCAAATACACAGGCTCAGTTTCAAAGACCTTTAAAATTGCTCCTGCTGCGCTTCCCTCAAATTATACACTTTCAATTGAAGAAAACGCTTACAGCGATATGGAGCTTTCCGCTTCACTTGTCAGAAACAGCACAGGCAAGGAAAATACAGGCTCTGTTACATATCAGTGGTATAGAAACGGTGAAGAAATAAGCGGTGCAACAAATCAGACATATATAATAACCGCAGACGATATCGGCTCGACAATTACGGTAAAGGCAACAGGAGACGGCACTAATCTTACAGAAACCGTAACATCAAATGGGTGTAACATTCTTTCAGGCACACGCCCCGAAGCATTCACGAAAACTATAGCCGAATGGAATTATGACTACGCTCTTGACAGTACGGCACTTAACACCGCAGACCCTAACGGCACAGATTACTATTATCTTGCAACAGGCGGTGAAAATCAGAGCACCTCAAACCTTTATGCATCTGTAAATGCAACCGACAATGCAAAGATAAAATGGTCAGGCGCCGCAGATTTATACACAAACACAGACGGCACTGTAACTCCAAATCAAACTCCTGTTATGGGAACATCAAAAACAGATTTGCTTGCTTGGGGCACTTATCCTTATTTTGAAACTGTAATTTCCACGGCAGGCTATGAAAATGTGAAATTCAGTGCAAAGCTGGGCGGTACAAAGAAAGCTCCGAGAGACTGGAAACTTCAGTACAGCACAGACGGCACAACCTATACCGATATTGACAACACAGCTTATACAATTACCGCCAACAAAACTATGGAAACTGCTTTTGATAATATAGCTTTGCCTGAGGCATGTTATAATCAGAAAACAGTTTACATAAGAATGGTTGTCTGCAACAACATTGCAATAAACGGCGTAAATACAATAGTTAACCAGCTCAGCGGTGACGCGGCTGTCAATAATATAAAAATTACAGGCTCATCATTGAGCGTTATTACAAGCCTTTACGAACCAACAATCACTCCCGATTCCGACTCGGTAATTTTCAGCGACGACTTCGTAAAAATTGCCGACAACAACGGCGGAGCTGATGTATATTACACTGTAAACGGCGGCGACCCTATGCTTTATTCGGCAGAGTTTAACCCCTTTGACGCAAAAACAGCAAAAATAGGCGATACAGTAACAATAACCGCATATTCAAAATTCAACGATATCGTCAGTGAAAGTGTAACAACCGTATTTACCTTCGGCGGTGTTGACATTAACAGTTTCTGCTACGACACCTACAGCACAGAAGTAACCAAAGGTGCTGTTGCCTCCACAGGCGGTATATACGGAGAAAGCGGTAAAATGACGGCACAGACTGACGGAAGGGTTCAGTATGTTCCCCTTTGGAGAGACGACAACAAATCCTTCAGCGTTGCACCTGACGACGGCGCACTTTGGAGCGGAACATCAGGCTTCACCTATAAGGTAAGTACGGCAGGTTATGAAAACATAAGTTTCACCTGCAAAGCGTATACTACAACCCTCGGTCCAAAGAGTGTAACTCTCCAGTACAGCACGGACGGAACGAACTTCTATAATGTTCAGTCAAATGCTGCACTGACTGCAAATTCAGTCTTGGAACAGCTCTTTATGACAGTCTCATTACCGTCAGCCTGCAATAATCAGAAGGAGCTTTATATCAGACTTGCAACAACAGAAGATTCCGCCTTTGACGGCTCAGCGCTTCACAACAATGCTTCAAAGGGTAATCTCTATGTAAATGATGCTGTTGTTTCAGGCGAAGATGACGGCACATACAAAATGCCTTACACAAATAAATCCACCTGCTACTTCGGTGCAACAGGCATTATACAATATATAAGCCCTGACAATATGCCGATGCAGTATATGGTTTACGATGTAAACAATAATCTTGTTCAGAGCGGTACTTATCCTGTCACAGGCATTCAGCTTTCAACTGTAAAGGGCTTTAACGAGACAAAGCAGAATCCATACAGAGTTCTTGTCTGGGTTGAAGAGGACGAAGAAAGCAGTATCGTAAATTACGCAACATATTACTATAAGGGCGATACAATTACCAAATTTAATTATAACGATAGGACAAAGCTGTTCTCCGACTATGTAAGCTCAGACTTCACAACTGTATCAAATACAAGCGGTGCAAATGCAGGTACGCTTTCAATGTATCCTAATTCTGCAAATAAAGCAGTTCTCTCCTACACTAACACCTACGGTGTAAAGGTTGCCTGGGATACTGCAAATCCGTTTACGGCAACAAAGAAGCTCAATGATCCCGCCTCAAACGGATACTGGCTCATTGAAACAAGCACTTCGGGCTTTAACAACATTACACTTAATCTTGACCAGTTAAGCTCAAATAAGGGACCGAGAGACTGGGGTATTGCCTACAGTACGGACGGTACAACTTATAAATATGTTGAAAACTCAAATGCAAGAGCAATCAGCAACGACGCTTCGACAGATACGGTTGAAACATACGGAAATCTTCCTCTTCCTGCTGAATGCAGTAATCAGGATAAGCTCTATATCAAAGTATTTATCAACGGCGGCGAAAGCGTTGACGGAACAGAGCTTGAGCTTGTTACAAAGGGCAACACTGGTATTAACTCAATTGAGCTCAGCGGAACTCCCGTTGCTGCCACCGTAAATGTTACCGCAGCAGTTCTTGAAACCAAAAATGCCGTAACAGGTACAATCGGTTTTGAGGGTGCTCAGGTTTATGTAAACGGCACACTCAGAGGAACAACGGATTCAAACGGTGTTGTTACTCTTGAAATTGCAAAAGGTAAGGCTTATACTATAACTGTAAAGGGCAGCTCTGTTGTTGAGAGAAATGTTGAAATAGTAAGCGCAGCCGACGGAGATATCAATATTCCTGTTCTCGTATTTGATGTGAATAACGACGGAATTATAAATGCCAAGGACTATGCCCTTATTAACAAAAACAGCAAATATAATTCAAGCAAGCAGTTCTTTAAGAACTTCATTAATACAAAGACATCGGAATTCGTATATCAGTAAGAGATAAAGATTAAATGAGAAGGCGGCAGGATATGAATAAAAAAATATTATCATTTTTAATGGCTGTTATATTGGCAGTTTCCTGCTTTGCCGTCTCTTTCAATGCTTACGGAAAAATACAGCCGCTTACCATTGGTATGGACTTTCAATATGAAATTGACGGCGAGGACGATTTGGCGTGGTTTTCATTTACTCCCGAGGCGTCGGGTACATACTCCTTTCTGTCTTATAATACGCCTGCAACCGAAGCGTATCTTTTTATAAAAGAATATGACAGAGAATCAAATACCAAGAAGTATGTTCAGCTTGCCTATTCAAGCAACGATCCCAACTATTTGGAAAACGGTCATAACAACCGTCAGTTCTGTCTGACATACCACCTTGAAAAAGGCGTAAAGTATTATTTTGCCGCAGGCTGGTATCTTTCTAACAAACGTGTCACCGGGTCAATCAAAGTAAAGCTCCGCTGTGACGAATACGATGTAAAAATAGAAAGAATTGAAGTAAACTGCCACGCAATACTTAATGCTTTAGAAGACGGAAGCTGGAGTTACGATACTGAAGGCAACAAATTTTTCTGTTACAATCTTTCAAAAATAATTGCCAACTCTGCCGTAACAGTTTATTATGCAGACGGCACTTCGTCATCATCTTCTGTGGGGCAGGAAAGTGTTGACGGCTATACCATAGTATATAATCATGACCAGATTTTAAATCATTGGTATCCCGAGTCCGACGACAATTATACGGGAAATATTCTTACCGTAAAAGTCCTTGATGCCACTGCTCAGATAAATGTAAAAATTGTCACAAATGCCCGTTACAAGGTTACGGGAAAGGTTGTTGACTTAACAAAAAGACCTGTTGAAAATGCACAAATAATCAGCGCAAATACAGTTATTGCCGAAACAAACGAAGACGGTATATTCTCTTTCTATTCCACAGCGGGTAAAACCGACTATACTGTAACGGCGGATAATACACTTTCAAGGAAGGTATATATAACCACCTCGTCGCTTGAAAACAAAGATTACAGCAATACTCCCATTGCTGTCTGCACCTGTGAATTTTCACAGGACGGCATAATAAACGCAAAGGATTTTGCAATAATGAAAAAAACTCTGAGTGAAGAAGAATTTGCAAATCGGCAAAAACAGTTTCCGAAAGCAATAAACTTTACACAGCAGGATTATCCCGAATTAAGCCTTGAATAAAAAATATAACCACCCGTCAAACGGGTGGTTATATTTTTATAAATCAGAATTTGCTGATATTATCTATTTTTCGGCAATTTTACTTTTGCCTTAAACAAATCACCGTCTATGGTGATTTCAAGACTGCCGTTTTGAACACGGCAAAGCTCCTTGGCAATAGAAAGTCCCAGGCCGTTTCCGTCCTGATTTCTCGACTTGTCACCGCGGACAAATCGTTCTGTCAGCTCGTCGGCAGAAATATCAAGAGGCTGAGCCGAAATATTCTTTATTTCAAATACACCCTTACCTCCCTCATCATAAACGCTGACGTATACACGGGAGCCTTTGGCACTGTATTTCTTTGCATTTGAAAGTAAATTTTCAATAATTCTGAAGGTCTTTGCACCGTCTGCAAATACGGTTGACGGTGTTTCGCCCTGCTTAACAATAAGGTCAAGTCCAACCTTTTCAAAATCAGATTGAGCGTCAACTGTTGCCTGTAGGCATAGCTCTGACAGATTCATAGGCGACGCATTAACCGTAATATTTCCCGACGTTACCTTTGACGCTTCAATCAAATCATCAATAAGCCGCTTCAGCTTTGCACCCTTTTCATCAAGAACGGCGATATATTCCTTAGCCTTTTCGTCATTAATATCACATTTTGAAAGCAGGTCAACATAGGTGATAATTGATGTAAGAGGAGTTTTTAAATCGTGGGAAACGTTTGTGATAAGCTCTGTACGGAGCCTTTCGTCCTTAACAGCCTTGTTGATAGCCTGCTGTAACTCTGCGTTTGTATATTTCATACTTTCCGCAAGAACACGTAAGGACTCGGGCAAGGTATCAAGCTGAGCGGCAATATCCCGATGTGATGAACTTGCAGTAATAATCATATCAAGATTTTTGACATATTCAAGAACCTTACGGAGAATAAGAATATTACCCACCAAATCTCCCACAGCAAGTATAAACGGCATAGCGAGACCTATTGTGTCAATAAATACGAAAAACAGTAAAACAATAAATGCAAATAAAAGAACATTTACTACTGCATAAATTATTGTTAAAGCAATTACATTTTTCTTAAAATTACCGGGCTTGTATGTAAAGGCTTTAAATGTACGCTTTGCACTTGAAATAAGCCTTTTAAAGATTTTCTTATCAAGCCTGAATACGAATACAATAGCTTTCCATAATCCAAAGAAAAGCCAGAACAAAATACAATGCTTGTAAAACTTTTTGTCACTGTTTGCAAATCTTGCATTTGCCGAGCAGATGCAAAACAGTGTAATCTGAATAACCACTGCAACGATTGTCATTGCCCAGACGATCAGCAGGGAAAAGGCATTAAATGTGAAGCGTTCATAAATCATCACATAAAGCATTATCATACCGAAGCCTATGCCAAAGCCTGCACCAAGCTGTAATTCAAAGGGCAGATAATCGGTAAATCGAAGCCTTGCAAAATCATCCTTATCCTTTTTACCGCTGATTTTGAAATAATAAAAGCCACAGATAAAGCTGATTATGAGCAGTGCTATTGCAATAGGGATAATGATTACCTTTGCTGAATCATAAGTATAAGCAAAGGAGTCAAAGGCTTTAAGCTGTGAATATCCGTAAATTTTACTTTCATCAAAGCTGATATATGATGTGATGGTGCTTTTTAAATCATCATTGTCAAAATATAAATATATATCAACGTCTTTGTAGTGTGAATTAGAAATACACTGGTCACATACAGTTTGGGCAATTTCCTTTTCTATACCCTTGCAGTCTGTAAGCTTGGAATCTTCTATTGCAATATAATAATCATTATTATTCTTTACATCGTTTTTATTAAATTCAGCCAGTTTTGAGCTTTTAAGAGAGGAGCAAGCCACCTTACCGTTAAGATAGGCTATGTAGCTTAAATCAGCAGAAATTGATTGCCTTGATGAATATAATCCCCACTCAAACATCTCATTAAGCCGTCCCTCCGCCTCTTTGTCATATCTTTGTGACAGAGAGGCTTCATTATCGTCACTGTAAACCGGAAGGTACAAGCACAACCAATCTATGTCCCATTGATAATCGCCTAAATAAACGTCATCCCCATATTCACCATAGTATTCATCATTTTGAATACGCCTTTCAATCTGTTGCTCCTTGTATTCAAGGGCTTTTTGAACAGCCTCATCCTTTTTCTCTGCAATTAAATTTTTATATCTTTCATATTCAGCATCACGTATGGTGCTATCATAAATCTTGCTTAAATCGCTGTTAAGCAGATTTCTGAAATCAACAGTTGCTGTCCAGGGATGGTCAATTTTTTCAGCCTCAACTATAGGCTTTTCCTGATACATCACGGAAAAGAACATACCTGAAATGAGCCTTGCCGAGCCTGCAAAGGTTGCCAGACAGATTATTACGCAGAGAATTTTATTAAATGTACTGTACTTAAATTTTTTCGCATTTGTAGCCAAGTCCATACACCACCTTAATATATTTGGGGTCCTTCGGATTTATTTCGATTTTTTCACGGATATTACGTATATGTACGGTAACTGTTTTTTCGCTTGTGTATGACGGCTCGTTCCAAACAGCCTCGTAAATCTGGGAGGAGGACAAAACTTTACCCATATTCCTCATAAGATATTCCAGTATCTTGTATTCAATGGGCGTCAGCTTAACCTCGTCACCGTCAACGGTAACAGCCTTCGTATCGGTATCAAGAATGATACCTCCCGTTACAAGCTGACTTTTTGTTATGGTTATGCTGCCCAGCATAACGTAACGTCTGATCTGAGACTTTACCCTTGCCACAAGCTCCAAAGGGTTAAATGGCTTTGTAACATAATCGTCAGCGCCGAAGCCGAGACCCGTTATCTTGTCGGTATCCTCACTTTTGGCAGAGAGAAGAATAATGGGGAAATTATAATTTTCTCTGATTTTAAGCGTAGTTTTCAATCCGTCAAGATTAGGCATCATAATATCAAGGACAACACAGTGAACCTCATTCTCCCTGATTTTTTTCAAAGCCTCGAAACCATCTGCCGCCGTCAGAACATTATAGCCCTCATTGTCAAGATAAATTCTGAGTGACTCGAGGATAGCCTCGTCGTCATCACACACAAGTACATTATACATAATTTTCTCCGTAAATCTAAAATCTTCATTACCCTTTGTACATATTAAAGCACAGGATTTCAAAAACACATCAAAGAAAAAGTAAAGAAGCGGTAAAGAATTTTCAGCAAAAACAGGAGGGTTGGAAACCCTCCCTAACATTTTACAGGAACGCTCTTTATATTTTGTAGGGGATGGCGTCCCCGACATCCCGCATATTTTCAATGTGTTACTGTATCAAGCATTCGTAGGGGCTTGCAGTGCAAGCCCGATTATATGCGGGCGATTAATAATCGCTCCTACGGTTGATTGGTAATAACGGCGTTGTTTATATCTGTAGGGTAGGGGTTCCATCCCCTCCCGCAAAATCAATATTTCGGGCAGGCGCAGAGACCTGCCCCCAGGCAATTTAAGTTAAATCTCTATTCCAAGCTCTTCAATCTTATCCCTAACCTTCAGCCAGTCGCCGAATGCCGCTTCCTTATTATTAGGATTTCTGAGTATAGCCGCAGGGTGATAAGTCCCCATAAAAAGAGTACCGTTTTTGTCGATAAATTCTCCGTGTTGCTTTGTAACCCTAAAGTCCTTGTCAATCAGTCTCTGAGCCGCAATTCTGCCTACGCAGACAACAATTTTCGGACGGATAATTTTAAACTGCTCCCTCAGCCACTTAATGCACATATCCTGCTCCTCGGGTTTCGGGTCTCTGTTTTGCGGAGGACGGCACTTAACCATATTTGCAATATAAACATTTTTATCTCTGGAAAGGTCAACGCTTGCGAGAAATTTATCCAGCAGCTGACCCGACCTGCCCACAAAGGGCTGTCCCTGCAAATCCTCGTTTTCACCGGGTCCTTCGCCTATCAGCATTATATCGGCATCCTTTTTCCCCATTCCGAAAACAAGGTTTGTCCTGCCCTCGCAAAGTCCGCAGGCTGTACAGTCTTTACATTTTAATTCAAGTTCGTCTAATGTCATTTTTAATCACCGAATACATTATATCAAAATTACTATTGAAAAACAATGAGAATAGGTATAAAATATTAAAAGTAAAATTTGTTATATATAAGGAGATTACTTATGGAAAACAAGGTATTAGTAGAAATATCGGCAAGACATGTTCATCTGTCACAGGAGGATTTGGAAACTCTTTTCGGCAAGGGCTATGAGCTTACCGTAAAAAAAGAGCTTTCACAGCCGGGACAGTATGCCTGCAATGAAAGAGTAAGAGTTATAGGTCCTAAAAATGAATTTCCCGCAGTATCAATTCTCGGTCCTGTAAGAAAGGCAACACAGATTGAGCTTTCACTTACAGATGCCCGTTCAATCGGAGTTGACGCACCGGTCAGAGAAAGCGGCGACACAGCAGGCTCGGGAAAATGCAAACTTGTAGGTCCTGCAGGCGAGGTTGAGCTCAGCGAGGGTGTTATCGCTGCTAAAAGACATATTCACGCAACAACTGCAGACGCTGAAAAAATGGGACTTACAAACGGTGAAATCGTTTCTGTTGAAATCCCTACATCAAACGGCAGAAACCTTACCTTCGGCGACGTTGTAGTAAGAGTATCAGACTCTTACGCTCTTGCAATGCACATTGACACGGACGAAGCTAATGCCGCAGGTATGGCGCCAAACACAATCGGCACAGTTATTAAATAACAGCTTAAACAAGATAAAAGACTTTCCCTTGGTTTTCGGGAAAGTCTTTTTTATTCTTCGGTATCATTATTAATTTCGGGATTGTTTTTTCTTTCTTCTTTGTTTCTCATATTTTCTGTTTTTGCTTTAAGCTCAAAAAGCACTTTTGAAAAGATATCCAAATTTTGGGGATTAATGTCGCTTATGAGATTTCCCACAAAGGTTTCCAGCTCCTTTTTGCAGGCTTCGTTAATCATTTTTGCACCTTCGGTGGGAATTACTTTTTTAAGCCTTGCATCACTTGAAACAGACTTTCTTTCAATAAGTCCTTCCTTTTCAAGCTCCTTTAAGATAGTCGAAACCGTAGATCGTCTTAAATCAAATTCTTTTTCAATATCACGCTGAAAAATATTCTCTTCCTCATTGTCGCAAAGATAAGAAATGATATATCCATACCCTGATGAAAGATTATCGGGATAAATTGTTTTCTGAATTTCCTGCGCTCTGTTAAATATGTAATTTGAAAGAGAGAACAGTGAAAGCTCTAATTTTTCCGCATCAGACATAAATGTCTCCTGCCTTTTTCTGTTGATTTATTAGTATTTTACCTTTATTTAACAATTTTGGCAAGAGAAAAAGCAATATTTCTTTTTCTTAATTTACTGCATTACCATATTTTTTACATATTATACATATTAATCGTAATTGACATTTAGACTCTTTGTTGATATACTTAATAGGTAAAAATATGTCAATAAAGGTAATGAAACAAGATATTTTCCGAAAGGGTGACAAGTATGAATAAAAATAAGGTGCAGATTAAAATCGGCGGTGCAACCTACACAATAGTAACAGAGGATGAACCCGAATATGTAGAAGGTCTTGCAGAAGAGCTTAATGACGAAATCAGAAGTATCTGCAATTCCAACCCGTCTCTTTCAATGACGCAGGCGGCGGTGCTTGTGGCTCTTGACCAAACAGACGCCTGCAAAAAAGCTACTGCCTCTTCCGATAATCTCCGTGCACAGATTAAGGATTATCTTGAGGACAGTGCAAGGGCACGTATGGAGGTCGACGTTGCGAGAAGAGAGGTTGAAAGGCTCAACCGTGAAATTTCGGAGCTCAGAGACAGACTTGCAGGTAAA
The DNA here is from genome assembly GCA_964535085.1 of uncultured Bacteroides sp. Taxonomy (GTDB): domain Bacteria; phylum Bacillota; class Clostridia; order Oscillospirales; family Acutalibacteraceae; genus Eubacterium_R. Next base: position 74,633 of record CAZHSE010000007.1, on the reverse strand, counting down.
TAAGATACAGGAAAGAGAAATAAATTTTATATGAATTTTGAAATACTGGCTCCCGCAGGAAGCAGGGAGTCTCTGATTGCCGGTGTACGAAGCGGAGCAAACGCGGTTTACCTGGGAGGTAAGCTGTTTAACGCCAGACGTAACGCCGGCAATTTTGATAACGAAGAACTGAAAAGTGCAGTGGAATACTGTAAGCAAAGAGGGGTTAAGGTTTACTTAACCCTTAATATTCTTATATCCGACGATGAAATCTCTCTTGCCTATGACGCTGTCAGAACTGCCCTTGAAGCAGGAGTTGACGCATTTATCGTCCAGGACTTAGGCGTAGCAAAAATCATAAAAGAGCATTTTCCTCAGGCACGGCTTCACGGTTCAACTCAAATGAGCATAATGTCGCCGTCAGGTGCGAAAATGGCTGAAGAAGCCGGCTTTTCAAGAATTGTACTGCCAAGGGAAATGACTGCCGAAGAAATCAGAGAAATGAAAGAAAGCACCGGCCTTGAGCTTGAAATGTTTGTTCACGGTGCACTTTGTATGTCCGTATCGGGGCAATGCTATCTTTCCTCGATGATAGGCTCACGAAGCGGAAACAGAGGTCTTTGCGCTCAACCCTGCCGTCTGCCCTTCACGGCAGGAGGAAGAGAAACTCACGCTCTGTCACTGAAAGACCTCAGTATAATTAAAGACCTTTCCCTCCTTGACGGTATTACAAGCCTTAAAATTGAGGGCAGAATGAAACGGCCCGAATATGTCGGTGCTGCCGTAACAGCAGTTAAAAAAGCCGTTGAGGGAAATTACTCCCCGTCAGACGAATTCACTCTGCGTTCCGTATTTTCAAGAAGCGGTTTCACAGACGGCTACCTGATGAATAAAATGGGTAAAAATATGTTCGGTACGAGGCAAAAGGAAGATGTGCTTTCCGCACAGAATGTACTGAAGAAAATCAGTCACAATTACGATAATGAAAATCCCCTTGTTCCCGTCAATATCACCTTTGAATGCCGTGAAAACAAGCCCTGTATACTTACGGCGGAGGCACTTGAAAAATCGGTTACGGTAACGGGAGATATTCCCGAAAAAGCAATAAACAAGCCTATGACAGCTGAATCTCTTACCGACAGGCTGTCGAAATTAGGCGGAACTCAGTATTATGCAGAAAATGTAAATGTAACCGTTGACAACGGTCTGATTCTGCCTGCCTCCAAAATAAACGAAATGCGGAGAAAAGCAGTTGAAATGCTTAACAAGGTTGAAATTCCGCAGATTGTCTGCAAGCCTCTCGACATTGTTCTTCCCGAAAAGAAAAACGGTACCCCTTATGCCACGGCTGTATTTTCAAGTCCCGGTCAGATTCCCGACCGCCATCCTTTCAGAAGGATTTTTATACCCCTTAATTCATATGCCGAGGATTTTGTTGACAACAGAGCAGGTGCGGTTTTGCCGAGAGGAATGTTCGGCTGTGAAAAGGAAATTGAAAAAAGACTTGAAAAGCTGAAGAAAATCGGAGTAAAAAATATTCTGTGCCCTACCGTAAACGGTTATTACCTCGCAAAAAATATGGGGTTTGAGGTTTTCGGGGACTTTGGGATGAATGTCTTTAACAGCGTCAGTGCAAATCTTATTAACTCCCCTATCCTGTCATTTGAGCTGACTCTTGAACAGGCAAACAGAGTTAACGCAAAGGACACAGGAATAATCGCCTACGGCAGACTTCCCCTTATGCTCACAAGAAACTGCCCGGTAAAAAATGACATCGGCTGTTTTGAATGCAGCAAAAACGGCAGACTTACCGACAGAAAAGGGGTTGAATTTCCCGTAATCTGCACAGATTATCCCTGTGTTGAAATTTTAAATTCCGTTCCCGTCTATATGCTCGACCGTATTGAAGAGATAAAAACGGATTTTATTCATTTCTGTTTCACAACGGAAAGCAGAAGTCAGGTTGAAAAAATCATCAGCCTTTACGAAAAGGGCGGAAAACCCGATTTCAAGTATACAAGAGGACTGTATCAAAGAGGTGCAATATAATGATAATTCTTGCTTCAAAATCACCCAGGAGAAAAGAGCTTCTCTCAATTATAACGACGGATTTTAAAATAAAAACCGCTGATGTTGACGAAACCCTGCCGGAAAATATTGCTCCCGACAGGGCAGTTGAATATCTTTCAAAAATCAAGGCAGAGCCTTTTGCAGATAAAAATGATATCGTTATAGGCGCCGACACGGTAGTTGCAGCAGACGGCAAAATTCTCGGCAAGCCAAAGGACAAAGACGACGCCTATAATATGCTGAAAATACTCAGCGGAAAGGAGCACAGCGTTTTTACAGGCGTTACGGTTATAAGAAATAACAAGGCTCAAACCTTCTCAGTTGAAACAAAGGTTAAGTTTTTTGCTCTTACCGATGACGAGATAAATGATTACATAAACACAGGCGAACCGTTTGACAAAGCAGGTGCTTACGGTATTCAGGGAAAGGGCTCTTTGCTGGTGGAAAAAATCAACGGAGATTACTTTAATGTGGTCGGTCTGCCTGTCAGCAGGCTTGCAAAAATTCTCGGTAATATTTAGCTGTTTGTATATTCAACAAAAATTTTTAGTGATTACGAAAATATTATAGACGATTTTCACGTTTTGGTATATTTTAGGATAAAAAACGCCAATTTGTCCTAAAATATACTTGAAATTTTTTTGTATTAGTGATATCATATATTTTGAGGGACAGATTGCTATTTTTCAAAATTTACTACATATAGACATTTTTTGAAAATATACGTCATATTTTTTTGTTTTAGTTTAGTCCCTTTCAGCAAAACCCAATCACTTTGAATTGAAAGGAGATTGTTATGGCAGCGGATTTACATTGTCATACAAAGCTTAGTGACGGGTCTGTTGGTATTGAAGATCTTATAGTAATCGCACAAAAAAGCGGAGTTGATACTATTGCCATAACAGACCACGATTGCTTAGCCGGTACTGTAAGAGGACAGGTTATAGGAAAAAGATACGGAGTAACCGTTATACCGGGAGTTGAGCTTTCGGCATTTGATAACGAAGCAGGAAAAAAGGTTCATATTCTCTGCTACCTTGCCGATACTCCCGACAGACTTGAAGGTCTCTGCAAGCGTACCTCCGTAGCAAGAAAAAGAGCAGGTCAGATTATGATGCTTAAGGTTGCGTCACGCTTTCCTGTTTCAACCGATTTTATCATTAATCACGCTTCAGGCTCCACAAATCTTTACAAACAGCATATCATGCACGCCCTTATGGACGCAGGATATACCAACGAGGTTTTCGGAGACCTGTATCATGCACTGTTTTCAAATGATAGCGAAACAAATATTTTAGCTCCCACGAAATATCCCGATGTCAAGGAAGTCTTTGAAGAAATCCACGGTGCAGGCGGTATTGCCGTCTTGGCTCACCCTGCATTCTTTGATAATTTTGATGAAATTGACAAGTATATTGAAATGGGACTTGACGGTATTGAGGTTTGGCATCCGACAGCAACCGAGGCTCAGATTGAACTTCTCAGCGGAATATGCAAAAAGAATAAACTTCTTATGACAGGCGGTTCGGATTTCCATGGCATATACGGCCCAAGCACCGTTACAATCGGCACCTGTACAACACCTGACGAACATCTGGACAAGCTCTTAGGCTATAAGGCTAAGAAAAAGAGAGCCCGGAGAAAAGCAGAAAAGGAAGCAGCTGCCGCCGAAAAATAAAATAAATTATAATGTATGCACTCCCAAAAGTCAGACGCTTTTGAAGGTGCATATTTTCTTTTGCCAAACAAGTCCCTGTTATTGCGTTTATATTTAAAGTATGATAAAATACAGTTATGAATATAGGAAATGTAAAATTTGAAAATATTGTATTTTTAGCACCTATGGCAGGCGTTGCCGACAGAGCATTCCGTGAGCTTTGCATAAATTACGGCGCAGGCTATACCGTTACGGAAATGGTATCGTCAAAAGGTCTTACAATGGGAGATAAAAAAAGCGGTGAGCTTTTAACCCTCGGAGAAAATGAAAGACCTGCCGGAGCGCAGATTTTCGGTGACGACCCTGAAATAATGGCACAGGCGGCTGTTAAGTGTCTTGAATATCACCCGAGTATAATAGATATAAATATGGGCTGTCCTGCCCCGAAAGTTGCAATGAACGGAGGCGGCGCAAGTCTTATGAAAAATCCTGCTCTTGCCGGTGAAATTGTTAGAGCTGTTTCATCTGAGGTGGATATTCCCGTAACTGTAAAAATAAGAAAAGGCTGGAATGATGACAATGTCAACGCTGTGGAGCTTGCACAAACCGCCGAAAAAAACGGAGCATCTGCAATAACAGTCCATGGCAGAACAAGAACGCAGATGTACTCAGGAAAGGTTGACTATGATATCATCGCAAAGGTAAAGCAGGCTGTAGATATTCCCGTTATCGGAAACGGAGATATCATTGACGAGCAATCTGCGGCAATAATGCTTGAAAAAACCAATTGTGATGCAATTATGATTGGCAGAGGAGCCTTAGGAAACCCTTGGCTTTTCCGCAGGATAAACGCATATTTAAACGAATGCAGAGTATTGCCTCCTGTCGGTGTGTCCGAAAAAATGGTGGTTATGCTCCGCCACATAAAAACGCTGATTGATTACAAGGGTGAATACACGGCAATGAGAGAAGCCCGCCACCATGCAGGCTACTACACCAAGGGTTTACGGGGCGGCGCCGCTTTCAGACGTGAAATCGGTCAGCTTGAAAAATATGAACAGCTTGAAGAGCTGGCGTTCAGAATTGCAAAGGAAAATGAATAATGATTTTTAAAAACTGCACTTTTTTCAACGAGAATTTTGAAAAGGAATTCGGAGACATTGAAATTGAAAACGGAAAAATTAAGGAAATAGGCATTCTCGGTGAAGGCAGAGATATGAGCGGATTTATTCTCATACCCGGTTTTATTGACGTTCATATTCACGGCTGCGGCGGCGGTGACGCTTCGGACGCAAGCGTTCAGAGCCTTGAAAAAATGACAAATGAGCTTTGTCGGCACGGCGTTACCTCCTTCTGCCCTACCTCTATGACCTTAGGCAGAGAACAGCTTGTTGAAATCGTAAAAACAATAAGGGATTATAAATCCCAAAAAGCAAAAATTGCAGGCATAAATCTGGAAGGTCCCTTTATCGCAATGGCTAAAAAGGGTGCACAAAATCCCGATTACGTCAGAGCGGGAACTATTGAAGAATTTGAAGAGCTGTACTGTGCAAGCGGTAAAAAAATCAAACTGATAACAATAGCGCCCGAAGCCTTTGACAGCAAAGATTTTATCACAGCGGTCAGCAAAAAATGTACAGTTTCCGTAGGTCATTCCTGTGCAGACGGTGAAGAGTGCAAAAAGGCATTTGACCTTGGTGCAAAGCAGGTAACTCACCTGTTTAACGCAATGACGCCTATGACTCACAGAGAACCCGGAATTGTCGGCACTGCACTTGACGACGAAAGAGTTATGTGTGAAATAATATGTGACGGCGGCCACATCTGCCCGACTGTTTTGAGAAATGCTTTTGATATTTTAGGCGAAGACAGAGCAGTTGTTATCAGTGATTCAATGAGAGGTGCAGGTCTCGGCGAGGGAGAATTTGAACTCGGCGGTCAGCAGGTTTTCGTCAAAAAAGACGGAAAATATGCTGTTCTCGAAGACGGAACTATTGCCGCGTCAATTTCAAATATTCATCAGGAATTTAAAAATCTCATCAGCTTCGGCATTGATTTTAAAACGGCGCTTAAAAGCTGTACCATCAACCCTGCAAAAGCAATCGGAGAAGACAAAAATATCGGTTCAATTCAGGTAGGCAAAGCGGCTGATTTGGTTTTTCTTGACGAAGAGCTTAACATAAAAGAGGTATATATTGATGGAATACTCGCTTAATATCGCTCTTATTGAGCCGGAAATTCCGCAGAATACAGGCAACATTGCCCGAACCTGTGCCGCTACGGGAGCAAGGCTTCACCTTGTAGGACCTATGGGATTTCAGATAACAGACAAGCAGGTTAAAAGAGCAGGTCTCGATTACTGGGATAAGCTTGATATTACATACTACGACAGCACCGAGGAATTTTTTGAAAAAAACAAAGACGGTAAATTCTACTATTTTTCAACAAAGGCGGAAATCACTCATTCCGATATGACTTATGAGAATAACGCCTTTCTTGTTTTCGGCAAGGAAACAAAAGGACTTCCCGAGGAGCTGTTAAAAGCAAATCACGATACATGTGTCAGACTTCCCATGAGGGGTATTATCAGAAGTCTTAACCTTTCAAACGCAGTATGCGTCGGCACTTATGAAGTGCTCAGACAATGGGGCTACCCACAGCTTTCTCAAAGGGGCAAGCTGACAAAATTTGACTGGTAGTCTGCCTTTTGTAATATTAATTATTTATAAAGTAAATTGATTTTTTAAGACTTATATGGTAAAATATATCCATTAAAATAACAATTTGCTTCCTTCTTTGCAAGTTTACTGTCCAAACCATATTTTTTAGGGGGATTAATTTATGGTGAAGAAAAAATACTTTTCAATAATTTTATCTGTAATTATGGCTTTCTCGGCCGTAACGGCATTCGAACTTGCTTTTACCCAAAGCAGTATAGTTGCATATGCGGCAAGTCTTTCTGCTCCTTCGGTAAAGGCATCAAATGCTTCCTACAAGTCGGTTAAGCTCACATGGAAAAAGGTTAAGGGCGCATCAAAATATACGGTTTTGCGTTCAACCAAGAAAAGCTCCGGCTACAAGTCCATAAAAACCGTTAAGAAAAATACATATACAGACACAAAGGCTTCCTGCGGCAAGACCTATTACTACAAGGTAACAGCCGTTAAGGACAATACCAAAAAAACATCAAAGGCAGTGAAAATCAAATGTGCTCCTGCAAAGGTAAGCAGTGTTACGGGAACATCATCCGATTGCTCAAATGTAACCATCAGCTTTAAAAAGGTCAGCGGTGCAAACGGATATGATATAAGATACTGCAATACCGAAAAAGGAACATACAGCTCCATTGCAGTAACCAAATCTACCTCATATACTCATTCTATAGGCACAAACAATACAGGCTACTATAAGGTAAGAGCCTACAGAACTGTTAAGGGTAAAAAGGTTTACGGTCCTTATTCGTCCGTAATATCCGCCACTGCTTTATCTCACGGCTTTGCAGAAACAGTTATCGCTCCTACCTGCACAGCTCCGGGTTATACAAACCATACCTGTATCTATTGCGGCGTTTCATATCAGGACAGTTTTACTGCCGTAATACCTCACAGCTATGGCAGCTATATAGTTGAAAAAAGTCCTACCTGCGGTACTGCAGGAACAAAATATGCAGTCTGCTCAATGTGCGGTAACAGACATTACGAGGAAATGCCTGCCACAGGTGAGCATGTTTATGTAACCACTACAGAAGAGCCTGCAAACTGTAAAGAAACAAGAAAAACAGTCAAGACCTGTAAAAACTGCAATAAAACCATTATTACTCCTACAGATGAAATAGGCAGCCACACAGTATCAACAAATTATGTTGTAAAGAATATTGCAGAAGCTGACGGAACAGAAATGACACATATCTATTACGTTTGCCCTGTATGTAACGAAGAGGTTGAAACAGACACCTTCTGCCTTGATATTACAGATGTAACGGCTGACAGTCTTTCTGCTTACAAGGGCATTGCAGAGCTTTCACCGTCAGGTCACAAAATGACCCTGACTGCAACGAAATACATTGATAAATTTGAAATTTCCGGAACAGCAAAGGATATCACAATATCTGTTGATGCTTATGACGATGCTGAAATTAAGCTCTGCGGCTTAACAATCACAAACGAAACTGCAGCAGTTATTGATGACTGCATAAGAATTAACGATAAATGTACCGAAACCAAACCTGTTTTAGACGTAAACGGCAATCCATCAGTTGATGCGAACGGCAATCCCGTTACGGAAAAGATAATTCCGACCGTATCAATTTCCGCTAAAGACGGCATGGAAAATACTCTCAAGGTAACAGCTGCAGGCGGAAACGCAATTCAGTCCGAAGCAAAACTTGAATTCAAAGGGCACGGAACACTGAATATGGAAACTGTTTCAACTTCTGTTGACGCAAGAGCAAAGCTGAATATCAGAAACCTTACAATGAATATTACCTCTTCAACCAACAGAGGCATTGATACTAAGATTGAGACAAAGAACGAATCGGGAATTGTTATTGATACAGATTATGCAAACATCTCCTTTGAGGCAAATGCAAATGTAACTATCAATTCATATGATGACGGTATCAGATGTAAGAATATGGTATTTGAGGCAATAGATACAGCATTAGGCGACAATGATTCAACCGTTTCAATCACAAGCGGCGGTGACGCTATCCAGCTTGAGGGTAAAAAAGGCCTGACAATGAATCAGGGTCATATGACTTTGAAAGGTACAAAGAGTGCCGTTAATGAAAAATCAGGTCTTAACACCTATCAAGCCTACGTAACAAGCGGAAGAATTACAATCGTATAATACTCATAAAAAGCTGTGAAAGCGTAAAATGCTTTCACGGCTTTTTCGTATCCAAATTAGTATTTATCGGGGTGTTTCCTCGGCACGGTGAGCATTGTGCGCGTGCCGACAGAGCAGAGGGGATTATCAAGGGGAATGGGCATCTTTGATGCTTCCCCTTGATTTGCTTTCTTTGTTTCGTTTCTTTCGCAACTCGAAAGAAATGAAAAACCCCGCGTTAGCGGAAATATAATATATCTGCTTTTGCGGATGTATTATACAAACCCGAATTTGTAAAACTATTTATTGTCGGGAAAAGGTGTTGATTATTAATCCGCCTATCTTATCGTTTGCGTGCAGGCTCAGCCTGCAAAATAAACATTAAACTTTGTTAAACATTTGACAAAGTTAGTAATATTGACAAAACGGTAATATTTTCTTGCATTGCAGGGGAAAATAATATATAATTATAAAGGTTAATTTTAAATATTAATAATTCAAATACAGAGAGGAAAAAACAATGGACGCTTTAAACAAAAAAACTATTGAAGACATTGAAGTTAATGGTAAAAAAGTTCTTGCCCGCTGTGATTTCAACGTACCGCTTAAAGACGGCGTTATCACAAACGACAAAAGAATTGTTGCCGCTCTTCCTACAATCAAATATCTTATGGAAAACGGCGCAAAGGTTATTCTTTGCTCTCATCTCGGCAGACCTAAGGGAGAGTACAAGCCTGAATTCAGCCTTGCTCCTGTAGCTGCTAAGCTCTCCGAGTATCTCGGCGTTGAGGTTAAACTTGCCGAGGATCCTGAAGTTGTAGGCGAAAATGCTAAGAAAATGGCAGAAGAGCTTAAAGACGGCGAAGTTTTGCTTCTTGAAAATGTACGTTACCGCAAAGAAGAAACAAAGAACGAAGAGAACTTCTCAAAGGAGCTTGCTTCTCTCGCTGATATCTTTGTAAACGACGCATTCGGTACAGCTCACAGAGCTCATTGTTCAACAACAGGCGTTGCTTCTTATCTCCCGGCTGTATGCGGATATCTTATTCAGAAGGAAATCAAATTTATGGGCGGCGCTCTCGCTAATCCGAAGAGACCTCTCGTTGCAATTCTCGGCGGTGCAAAGGTTTCCGACAAAATCGGCGTAATTTCAAACCTTATCGAAAAGTGCGATACAATTATTATCGGCGGCGGTATGGCTTACACATTTATGAAATATCTCGGCCACAGCATCGGAACATCTCTTCTCGAGGCTGACTGGGTTGAAAAAGCAGGCGAAATGATGAAGGCTGCTGAAGAAAAGGGCGTTAAATTCCTCATCCCTGTTGATAACAAGGTTGGTAAGGAATATGACGAGAACACAGAGTATCAGGTAGTAAACAGCGATGAAATCCCTGACAACTGGATGGGTCTTGACATCGGTCCTAACACCGAGAAGCTCTTTACAGACGCTATCAAGGGTGCAGGCACAGTAATCTGGAACGGTCCTATGGGCGTTTCCGAGTGGGACAACTTCGCATCAGGTACTATCGCAGTTGCCAACGCTGTTGCAGAATCAGGTGCTATCTCAATTATCGGCGGCGGCGACTCAGTTGCAGCTGTTACAAAACTCGGCTTTGCTGACAAGATGAGCCACATCTCAACAGGCGGCGGTGCATCTCTTGAATTCCTTGAGGGTAAAGATCTTCCCGGTATCTGCGCTCTTCAGGACAAAGACTGATTAAACTGAATTAATATATTATTTGTAAAAGAGGTATATGATAATGAATAAAAATCTTCGTAAAGCTGTTATCGCAGGTAACTGGAAGATGAATAAAACTCCTGCTCAGACTACAGCTCTTATCAATGAAATGAAACCGCTTGTTGCAGACGCTGACTGTGAAGTTGTACTTTGTGTTCCTTTTGTTGATATTCCTGCTGCAGTAGAAGCTGCAAAGGGCTCAAATATCAAAATCGGTGCTGAAAACGTACACTTTAAAGACAACGGTGCATTCACAGGCGAAGTTGCTGCCGACATGCTTGTTGAGCTTGGTGTTGAATATGTAGTAATCGGCCACAGCGAAAGAAGAACATATTTCGGTGAAACAGACCAGACAGTTAATCTTCGTACACTTAAGGCTCTTGAAAAAGGTCTTAAGCCAATCGTTTGCGTCGGCGAAACTCTTGAGCAGAGAGAACTTGGTTATACAGAAACTCTCCTGAAATTCCAGACTAAGATGGCTCTTACAAATGTAACCGCAGACCAGCTTAAGAATATAATTATCGCTTACGAGCCTGTATGGGCAATCGGAACAGGCGTTACAGCAACTGCCGATCAGGCTGACGAGGGTAACGGATTTGTTCGTGCTGCAATCGCAGAGGCTTTCGGCGCTGATGCCGCAGAGGGTGTAACAATCCAATACGGCGGTTCAATGAACGCTAAGAATGCTGATGAGCTTACAGACAAGGTTAATGTTGACGGCGGACTTATCGGCGGTGCATCACTTAAAGCAGAAGATTTTTCAATCATCGTTAAGGCTGCAAGCAAATAATCAAGATTTCGGGGGTGGTTCGGGCGTAAGTCAGAACCACCTTTTTTATAGAATAAAATAATTCTACCTGAATATATGGAGGACTGAAATATGAAAAAACCAGTAGTTTTGTGTATTATGGACGGATACGGTAAAAACGAATCGGACTACGGAAATGCCATTGCAATGGCAAAAAAGCCTAATCTTGATAAACTTATGGCAGAATGCCCGATGACATATATCGGAGCGTCCGGAATGGATGTGGGTCTGCCTGACGGTCAGATGGGCAACAGCGAAGTCGGTCACACAAATATCGGCGCCGGCAGAGTAGTTTATCAGCCTTTGACAAGAATTACCAAGGCTTTTGCAGACGGCGAAGCACAGAAAAATCCTGCTCTTGCGGGCGCAATGGATAACGCAAAGGATAAAGCGCTTCACTTAATCGGTCTTGTTTCACCCGGCGGTGTTCACAGCCATACAGACCATTTATACAGCCTGATTCAAATGGCTAAGGACTGCGGTGTTAAAAGTGTTTATGTTCACGCTCTTCTTGACGGAAGAGATGTTCCGCCTGCATCCGCAGTTGATTATCTTGAAGCTCTTGAGACAAAAATGAAGGAAATCGGTGTAGGTAAAATTGCATCTGTTATGGGCAGATTTTATGCTATGGACCGTGATAATATCTGGGACAGAGTTGAAAAGGCATATGCCGCAATGGTATACGGCGAGGGAATCAAGGCAGATGACGCAGTTGATGCTGTTAAAAAATCATATGAAACAATCGATGAGGACGGTAAGCATCTCACAGATGAATTTGTGCTCCCCACTGTTATAGGCGAAGACGGCAGAATTCAGGCAGGAGACAGCGTTATCTTCTTCAATTTCAGACCCGACCGTGCAAGAGAAATCACAAGAACATTTGTTGACCCTGATTTTGACGGTTTTGAAAGGAAGAAAGGATTTTTACCTCTTTTCTATGTTTGTATGACACAGTATGATGCAGAAATGCCTAATGTTGAGGTTGCTTTCGGTCCTGAAACTCTTACAAATACTTTCGGCGAATATATCTCAAATCAGGGAAAAACACAGCTCAGAATTGCCGAAACACAGAAGTATGCCCATGTAACCTTCTTCTTTAACGGCGGTGAGGAAAAGCAGTATCCGGGTGAGGACAGAATTCTTGTTGACTCCCCTAAAATCTCAACATTTGATTTAATGCCCGAAATGAGCGCTCCCGAAGTTTCAAAAAAACTTAATGAGGCTGTCAGAAGCGGTAAATATGATGCTGTTATTGTGAATTTTGCAAACTGCGATATGGTAGGCCATACAGGAATTATACCGGCGGCAGTTAAGGCTGTTGAAACCGTTGACGAATGTGTAGGCTCCCTTGCAGAGGCAGTTAAAGAAACAGACGGTGTTCTTTTCATCACTGCCGACCACGGCAACGCAGACAAAATGCTTGACGAAAACGGCGAACCGTTTACAGCTCATACTACAAATCCTGTTCCTTTCATTATTTATAACTACGACTGCGAGGTTCGTGAGGGCGGTAAGCTCTGCGATATCGCTCCAACAATGCTTAAGGTCCTCGGTCTCCCCCAGCCCGATGAAATGACAGGCGTTTCACTTATTAAATAAGTAAATACACAGTATAACAAAAGCCTTCCGAATAACCGGAAGGCTTTAAACATTTTAAAATAACAAACTACCGTGGTACTGGCAATGCTCACCCGATTATAACAGGCTTGTTACAATTATACACAGATAAATTATAATCTCAGCAATTTCTTTGCGTTGTTATAGAAAATATCCTCCTGTGCCTTTTCATCAAGACCGCAGGTGAGAACCTTTTGAATTTCAACAGTTGGATGATGGAACGGCGAGTCAATACCGAACATAATTCTGTCTTTGCCGACTGTTTCATATGCCTCGGCAATTTTACTGCCCATAGGCATACCGCTTATTTCAAGATAAAGATTGTCATATCTCTTAGCCATTTTAATTGATGCGTCGATGTAAACGCCGTGGCCGTGGCCCATATGTATCATCGTGACACGAACATCGGGATATTTTTCAGCAAGAAGAGCAATGCTCCAAGGAAGTGAAAACGGCGGATGACCGCAATGGATAAATACAGGAACATCATATTCTTCTGCAAAATCCATAACGGGATAAACTACAGGGTCGTCTGCAACAAAGGCATCAAAAAGAGGCTGCATTTTAATACCCATAAATCCTTCTTTGTTAATATATTTATCAAGTTTTTTTTCAACATCATCAAGTGCAGGATTTACCCAAACAAAGGGCACAATTTTATCCGGATATGACTGAAAAGCATCAATAACCTCGTCGTTTCCCTGAAAAGAACTACCTGTTAAAAAGGTCTTTTCAATATCATACTCCTCCATTTGCTCAATGAGCTTATCTTTAGTAAAGGCAACGCCTGCCCAACCGCCGAAATTTCCGATATGTGAATGTGCGTCAATTTTTTTCATTTATTTATCCTCCGTAGCTTTTTCGATTTTCTTTTCAAAGCCTGCCATTGCTCTGAACTTTTTATCTGTGCCTGTTTTCCGAAAAACTGCAACAAACACTGCCGCAACTGCAACACCGACAATCGTCTGAAGTGTAAGAGCCGGAAATGCAGAAATCATTGCGGCCTTATCAAAAAGCAAATACCAGGCAAGTGAATATGCACCGATATGAACCACTGCTCCTGCAGCTGCTCCTACTGCATATCCTAAAAGAGATTTTTTGAATATAAGCTCTGCAATCAAGCAGCATACAGCCGCCATCAAAAATTTAGCGATAAATGTCGGAATAATCCACATCGTATATCCGCTTGCTAAATCAGCAAGAGCCGCACCAAGCCCGCCGGCAAAGGTTGCCTTTTTTCCGCCAAGCAAATATGCTGACAGGAAAATAAATGCGTCTCCTAAATGTGTGTAACCGTTTCCGAGGGGAACTTTAAATGTAAATGTAAACACAAATACTAATGCCGCCATAATTCCCGTAAAACAAATAGCTCTTACATTTACCCTTGATTTTTTCATAATTTTATTCCCTTTCTGATTGATATACAAATAATATCACCATTTTGTATGTCTATCAATGTACAATATTAACTATTTTTTAGTGTACAGTTTTGTTATAAAAAATCTTGATAAAAACAAAATTAAAATATATAATATTATCATAAAAATTATATACTCTTCAAGGAGAACAGCAATGGAATACGACGTTATAATTATAGGTGCAGGACCTGCAGGCCTTTCCGCCGCAATATATTTAAGACGTGCTATGCTCAGCACAGCCGTTATCGAAAAGCAGTATTTTTCAGGCGGTCAGCTTCTTTTAACAAAGGAAATAGAAAATTATCCCGGCTTTGAAAATATAACAGGTGACGAGCTTTCCGAAAAATTCAGAAAACACGCAGAAGCCCTTGGAACAGAATTTATCAAGGGTGAGGTCACCTCAATTAATCAGGGCTCAGTAACTCTGAAAGATTCAACGGTGATAAATGCAAAAGCAGTTATCATTGCCGTGGGAACGGCTCACAAAAGACTGGACGTAAAGGGCGAAAGAGAATTTTCGGGCAGAGGTGTTTCCTACTGTGCAGTATGCGACGGTGCATTCTTCGCTGACAAAGAAACAGCCGTTATCGGAGGCGGTGACACAGCTCTTGAGGACGCTCTATACCTCAGTAAAATCTGCAAAAAGGTAACACTTATTCACAGGAGAAAAGAGCTCAGAGCATCCAAAGTTCTGCAAAATCAGTTCCTTTCCCTCAGCAATACCGAATTTCTCCCCTGTGAAGAGGTACAGGAATTCAGGGGTGACAAGCTCCTTAATGAGATACTGCTCAAAAGCGGCAAAACAATTTCCGTATCAGGTGCATTTGTTGCCGTAGGTCAGGCTCCGCAGACGGATTTTTTAAACAATATTATTGAAACCGACGAATACGGCTTTATAAAAGCAGATGAGCTTTGCCGAACAAGCAAAAAGGGAATTTTCGCCATAGGAGACGTAATAGTAAAGCCCTGCAGACAGGTTGTAACCGCTGCTGCAGACGGCGCCATCGTTTCCCGTGCAGTAACAGAATATATAAACAGTAAATCAAGTATATGAAAAACGCCTTTGTCTTTATTATAGTTTATGAGCTGTCTGTGTTATCGGCATGCTCTCTCGGCACAGTACGCAGCGTGTGCGTGCCGACGTAACAGAGGGGGTTATCAGGGGGAATGGGCATCTTTGATGCTTCCCCCTGATTTGCTTTTTTTGTTTCGTTTTTTTCGCAACTCGAAAAAAATGAAAAAACCTCTGCGTCAGCAGAAAAAGAAAAAACCTCCCTTGTGAAAGAGAGGGGAACCGCTGCGGTGGAGAATTTCATAACAAAATCCCCCTTTAACAAGGGGGATTGCCGGCTTAATAATATTGAAATAATATCTGTCCGTTTTGCCGTTTTTGTTTTTATTTTACTGCACCGCCGTTATTTGATGACGCATATCCGATCCATGTTGTACCTGCATTCAAATTAACATCAGCACCGTTTGCATCCTTAAGAACAATCACGCCGTTTTCAACAGACCATGTAATATCTGTTACAGTACCGTTGCAGGCAAGTTTGCCTTTTCCGCCGTCAAGATTATAGTTACAATAGATTTCCGCCGAACCGCTGTTTTTGTAATTAGCCTTTGAAATATACTCCGTTGTGTCAAAAAGAACAAGAAGATTCTTTCTTGCAACATCAGTGTTATAGTCATTGCAATGATACATTCCGTCATCACTGCTGTAGGTCCAGTTTCTTGTGGCTGTTCTGCTTGAGAATGTAAGACCGAGAGACTGACAATCCGTATCGTACTTAACATCATCCGAGAAATTGAATTTTGTATAGTGTGCGTCGTCAGCCTCTGTTCTGAAGCCCTCGCCCTTAATAGCATCGGCAATCTTATCGCCGTACAAAACACCTGTATGCTCGGTTGATACTCCTCTTGAACCGTCTCTGCCGAAAAGTGCAGCCTTTCCGCTGTAGGTCATCTGATTGATATGGTCAACTTCATCAACTCTGAATACGGTATTTGCTCCGATATAAGCAGTGCCTCTTTTAGTCTGGCTCTGTCCCCAATGAAGA
This sequence comes from uncultured Bacteroides sp., assembly GCA_964535085.1. Classification (GTDB taxonomy): domain Bacteria; phylum Bacillota; class Clostridia; order Oscillospirales; family Acutalibacteraceae; genus Eubacterium_R. The sequence goes on along the minus strand of CAZHSE010000007.1, from coordinate 58,459 downwards.
AAGATTGCATCAAACAGCTCGGAAAACTTGATATAAGGAGGTCTTGCACTTCTCATAGGACCTATCTGAGACGGAACAGCTGTATAGTCGGCATACATCCACAACATTCTTGTTTCGCCGCCTTCAACTTCACCTTCAACGATGATGTCAGGCGGATTTTTACTGTCGTTAATACCCCACTGCGGTCTTGCTGCCGCTGAGTTTTCCACAACACAGGCAATAGGTCTTTTGCCTACTGCTTCGGAATTGAAATCACTGTCTCCCGTAAGAGGGTTTTCAGTTGAAACAGGTGCCTGGACAGGTGCTTCCGTTACCTGTGAAGGCTCGGCGGGAGCAGTTGTTTCAGGCTCTTTATTTTTACCGGCAAAGACTGCCACGCAGGCAATCACCGCAATAATCACTACTGCTACAACGGCAATTACCGCAATTTTCTTTTTTGAATCCTTATTATTTTTTGACTTTTTTTCAGACACAGGACTGTCCTCCTCGTTATATTTTTGCTCATTATATTTTTCTGTAAAGCTCTCAAAGGGTATCCCCCCGGATTCTTCCTTTTTCGGAACATCTGCCCCGGCAAAATCCTCTTCGGTTTCTTTGCTTCGGACAAACTTTTCTTCCTCTTCAAAAACTTTTGGTTCTTCTTTCTTTTCCGTTTCCTTTTCAGGTTCGGAATTTTTGAAATTCTTTATTTCATTTAATATATCGTCAAGCTCATCTGAGTCAGGCATAATTATCCCCTTTCTCTTCTATTATTAACAACAGTATTGTATCACATATTGTTTTACTTTTCACTATGTTTTTTTATTTTTTTAAATTTTATTGATTTAAAATAATGTATGTAGTAAAATACTAAATATAAACTTTCAGAGGTGATAATTTGGCAAAGACAGTTCCTATGATTATAACAAACGATAACATACTTGTTTGGGACATTGAAAACGAGGAATTCAAGCCTTTTAATATGCCTGCACTGTCAAATGTACCGAATATTCCCTTTTACCATCAGTTTGCAGAAAAAATTGCCGAGGGACAGTATTATTTCAAAGAATTTATGAGAGGAATTTACGGCAAAAAACTTTCAAAATATATTTTTGCAATCATTGTCCCTGATGACACAAGCAAGCTGGAGTCAATTTTCATAAACGAATTTTTTGTCAATTCGGGTACCTGCAAGGCTGTTGCGCAAATGCCTATGGCTCTTGCTCTTTCAAAATATGACGACAGTTATATCTCCGTATCGAAATCTTCAAGAAATGTAACTCTTGAATATATCAGAAATCACGAAATTGTTGTCAGCAAAATGTATGATGCAACCTTCTGTGACGCTAAAAAAATTTCAGAGGACGCTAAAGTACTCCATATTGATATGGAATACAAAGACATTCCTGTTTATGTAAACAATTTCAATATGAATACGGACGAATTTTTTGAAATGGGAACTGTTATAACGCCGAAACAATTTATGGAAAAAATAGCAGTAATTGATGTTGAAAAACTGTAAATAAAAAATATTCCCCTGCAAAAGATAATTGCAGGGGTGATTTTTTTGAAAAAGAATGATAAAAAGAACAGCAAGAAAAACAATAAGCAAATTATAGATTTAACTTCATATATAAGTCCTGAAATGATAAACAGCGACGTAAACGGAAGCTACACGGGAATTCCGGCAGATATGTATTACAATGATGAGCTTGACGAAATTCCCGTTCAGGACGCAGATGATTTATAATTTGTAAAAAATAATCATACTGTACAGGTTGAAGAGAGTCTTATCGGGCTCTCTTTTTTTGCTTTATTCTGCTGATTTTGAGGTAAATTTTTTGCACATAAAGATACCTGCAAACAAAATCACGGGAAATATCACTGCACATAAAATTCCGATTTTCAGATTTCCTTTGCAGGCATCGGAAATCATACCTGCAAGAGTAGGTCCTGCTGTACAGCCCAAGTCTCCGCCAAGTGCCAAAAGCGCAAACATTGCAGTACCGCCGTTTTTCAGCAATGCTGCCGCTTTGCTGAAACTGCCGGGCCACATAATTCCCACCGACAGACCGCAAAGTCCGCAGCCGATAAGATTAATAACAGGATTTTGAGCAAGAGAAATCAGCAGATATGAAGCTATGCACAAAACACAGCTGATACTCATAAACTTATCCAGCTTTATTTTTTCGCCGTACTTGCCGTAAAACACTCTTGAAAGACCCATAAGCGCCGCAAAGGATAACGGTCCTGCCAAATCGCCTATGGTTTTGGTGACGCCGAGTCCCTGCTCCGCAAAGGTTGACGCCCACTGACTTACAGCCTGCTCCGAAGCTCCCGCACAAAGCATCATTACAAAAAGTACAATAAATAATTTGTTCGATACAAGCTCCTTAATTTTCATACCACTTTCGCCCTCTTCAACCAAAGGAGCAATAGGTACTTTTGCAAAAAGAAAAGCATTTGCAATCGGAACAACAGCCCAGATAACGGCAAGAATTTTCCAGTTTTCAATTCCGAAAACAGTGAAAAATACTGTGGAAATAAGCACTACTCCCACATGTCCCCAGCAGTAAAAGGAATGAAGCAGGCTCATAGCCTTTTCCTTATTGTCGGTAGGACAGGATTCAACTATAGGACTGACAAGAACTTCAAGGATTCCTCCTCCCAAGGCATAAATCACAACTGATATCAAAAGTCCCGAAAAGGAATTTGGAAAAACCTCGGGAAGCACTGTCAGGGAAACAAGACCTGCTGCGCAGAAAATATGAGCAATTATCATTGACGTTCTGTAGCCTATTTTATCGATGAATTTAGCCGATACCAAATCTATAAAAAGCTGAAAAAGAAAGTTTACAGTTACCAGAAGCGTTATCTGTGACAGAGGAATATCATAATTTTTCTGAAAGGTAATAAAAAGAAGAGGCGCAAAATTATTTATTATCGCCTGAACAATATAGCCGATAAAGCAGGCAGTAATTGTAATTTTATGTTTTTCCTTTTTCATCTATATAAAGTTCAACTTTCTTGTTTTTAAATGATTTTTTTACATCAATAATTCTTTGATTTGACGACCCTCTGAAAACAAGGGATATATCCTTTTTCGCCTCTACATACGGACCGTCAACAAGAACATCTATATTCTCCAGCATTTCCATACTTATGGGAGTAAATGCCCTTGAACTTTTCTTCCCCATAATTTCTTCAAGAGTAAATCCCGAATAGCACCAAATGGTTTTTTCGGGGAAGCGTTCTCTGAACATTATGAGAAAAGGGAGCAGAACCTTCTGATTTTCAGGCTCAAAGGGTTCTCCGCCCAAAAGGGACAGACCGTTTATCCAGTCATGATTACAGGACTCGATAATTTCCGTCATCGTTTCCTCGGTAAAAGGCTGACCGTAACCAAAATCCCATGTCATTTGATTAAAACAGTTTTTGCAGTGGTGACGGCAGCCCGAAACAAACAGCGACGTTCTTACTCCTTCACCGTTTGCAATATCGTTATACTTAATTTCACCGTAATTCATACAAAGCCTCTCTATACTCAACATTAATATAAAAATAGGCTGTCAAATTAAGGCAGCCTATTTTAGTTATTATAAATGAAGAACTCTTTCTTTAATTTCCTGAGTTCTGCCCTGATTCCAAAACTGTGTGCCGATGTAACCGCATGTTCTTCTTGCAACATTCATTTTATCCTGATCCTCGTTGCCGCAGTTAGGACACTGCCAGATAAGTTTACCGTCCTCGTTTTCAACGATTTTGATTTCTCCGTCATAGCCGCAGCACTGGCAGTAATCGCTCTTTGTGTTAAGCTCGGCATACATAATATTCTCATAGATATACTTCATAACCTGAAGCACAGCCGGAATATTATTCTGCATATTCGGAACTTCAACATAAGAAATAGCACCGCCGGGAGAAAGAGCCTGAAATTCGGATTCAAACTTAAGCTTTGTAAATGCGTCAATTTCCTCTGCAACGTGAACGTGGTAAGAATTTGTAATATAGTTTCTGTCGGTTACGCCCGGAATAATACCGAAACGCTTCTGCAGACATTTAGAGAATTTATATGTGGTTGACTCAAGCGGAGTTCCGTAAATACTGTAGTCAATATTCTCCTCTGCCTTCCACTTAGCGCAGGCATCATTCATATACTGCATTACTTTAAGCGCAAAAGGCTTTCCCTCTTTGTCTGTATGCGACTTGCCTGTCATATATTTTGTACACTCATAAAGACCTGCATAGCCGAGAGAAATTGTTGAATAGCCGTTGAAAAGGAGCTTGTCAATAGTTTCACCCTTCTTAAGTCTTGCAAGGGCACCGTGCTGCCAAAGGATAGGAGCGGCATCGCTTAATGTACCCTTAAGTCTGTTGTGACGGCACTGCAGTGCTCTGTGGCAAAGGTCAAGACGTTCGTCAAATATCTTCCAGAACTTTGTCATATCTCCGCCTGAAGAGCAGGCAACGTCAACAAGGTTAATTGTAACAACACCCTGATTGAATCTGCCGTAATACTTATGCTTGCCCTCTTCGTAATTCTTGGCATTTGCAACATTACCGATACCTTTTTCGGTAAATCTGTCGGGAGTAAGGAAGGAACGGCAGCCCATACAGGTGTAAACATCACCTTTAAGCTCCATCATAACCTTTTCGCTGATGTAATCAGGCACCATTCTCTTTGCAGTACATTTTGCTGCAAGCTCAGTAAGATAATAGAACGGTGATTCCTCTTTAATATTGTCCTCTTCAAGAACATAAATAAGTTTCGGAAATGCAGGTGTAATCCAGACGCCGCTTTCATTCTTAACGCCCTGAATTCTCTGCTTGAGGGTTTCTTCAATGATAAGGGCAAGGTCCTTTTTCTCCTGCTCGCTTTTAGCCTCGTTAAGATACATAAATACTGTAACGAAAGGAGCCTGTCCGTTAGTTGTCAGAAGAGTTACAACCTGATACTGAATAGTCTGAACACCTCTTGAAACCTCGTCCCTCAGGCGTTTCTCGGTAAGCTCATCAATCTGAGCATCACTCATATTAAGACCGAAATCCTCGGATTCCTTAGTAAGCTCTCTTTTAATCTTCTCTCTGCTTATCTGCACAAAAGGAGCAAGATGTGCAAGGGAAATCGACTGACCGCCGTACTGGCTTGAAGCAACCTGTGCAATAATCTGAGTTGCAATATTGCAGGCAGTCGAAAAGCTATGGGGCTTTTCAATCATAGTTTCGGAAATAACCGTACCGTTTTGGAGCATATCCTCAAGATTTACAAGGTCGCAGTTATGCATATGCTGTGCAAAATAGTCAGCATCGTGGAAATGAATAAGTCCCTGCTCGTGAGCCTCAACAATATCCTGAGGAAGAAGAATTCTCTTTGTGATATCCTTTGAAACCTCACCTGCCATATAGTCACGCTGAACTGAATTTACGGTAGGATTTTTATTCGAATTTTCCTGCTTAACCTCCTCGTTATTGCATTCAATAAGAGAAAGTATCTGATTATCCGTTGTATTTGCTTTTCTAATAAGAGAACGGTTGTAACGGTATTTTACATATCTTCTTGCAACCTCAAAGGCACCCTGAGCCATAATCTGATTTTCAACGATATCCTGAATTTCCTCAACGGAATATGATCTTCCCGCCTTTGCAAGTTTGAACTCAACATATTCTGCAATTTCATTAATCTGACTCTGTGTCAGCTCTTCTTTCTTACAGGCAGCATTAGCCTTTGACACGGCTTTTATAATTTTATTTAAATCAAAATCCGCCTCTGCGCCGTTTCTCTTAATAATTTTCATTTCTTTTCCCTCTTTAACTCTGAATCGTTATCTTTAAAATTGTTACAAAACGGTTACGCCGTTTTTCGCGACTGAATTAATAATAGCAGATTATCTTGTATATGTCAATAGCGTTTTTGCAAAAATACACAATATATTGTACTTTTTATTTTTCAGCTCCACAATACTACGTATATATAGGATTAAAGATTTTCGGTTGTTTCACAGAAATTTCCATAAATTCTACCTCATAAACGGAAACAAAAGGTTACAAACTGCCGTGAAACATTATTGTTAAAATATTTGTTAAATCTGTCAAAGCAAACAGTTAAAAGTAAAAATATGGTAATTTAAATAATAGTTTGTTGACGTAAATGATTTTATGAATTATAATAGGGTATACTAATATAGATTCATAAGGAGGAAGATTGCTATGTGGCTTGATAAGAGCAATATTGAAACGCTTTATGCTCCAAAAAAGAGAAATTACCGCAAAGAAGCCTTTGAAGCATTAAAGAAATTTGCAATAAAAATTGCCAAAAAACAGGATTCCTTCCGAATGGAGTCGCGAAAAATCCTTCTTGAAAGCAGAAAGAAATCATACAATGAAACAAAAAATAAAACTCAGACTAACGAAAAAGTCATTCTTTTTTCCACCTTTGACGGCAGAAGCTACGGTGACAGCCCGAAAGCAATATATGAATATATGCTTTCCGATGAACGCTTCGAGGATTATACATTCGTATGGGCATTCCGCAATCCAAAGGCCTTTACATTTATACTTGACAATCTTAATACCTGTATCGTAACAGTCAATACAAAGGATTATGAAAAGGCATGTGCCACCGCAAAATACTGGATTTATAACTACCGTATGTCAGATCATATATATCCGAAAGATGACCAGGTATATATTCAGCTGTGGCACGGTACACCGCTAAAACGCCTCGGTTACGACATAAATATTTCAGACAATGCTATGAACTCAAAATCGGAAATCAGAGGGAAATACAAGGTTGACGCTGAAAAATTCAAATATATTCTTGCCCCGTCACGTTTCGCCGCAGAGAAATTCATCAGCGCCTGGAATCTTGAAGAAATCGGGAAAACCGATACTGTCCTTGAGCTTGGCTATCCGAGAAACGATTTTCTTACCAACTTCACACAGCAGGATGTTGAGAATATAATCAGTGAGCTTAATTTGCCCAATGACAAAAAATTTATTCTTTATGCTCCCACATGGAGAGATAATCAGCATCAGGCAGGCGTTGGCTACACTTACAAAACAGAGGTTGATTTTGACAGGCTCAGAGAGGCTCTCAGCGATGAATATATAATTCTTTTCAGAGCCCACTATCTCGTTGCAAATTCCTTTGACTTTGATAAGTACAAGGGCTTTGTCTATGATGTTTCAAAGGTTAATGACATAAATCACCTTTATGTTATTTCGGACTTGCTTGTAACAGACTACTCCTCCGTGTTCTTTGACTACGGAAACCTTAAAAGGCCGGAGATATTTTATATGTACGACCTTGAGGCATACGGTTCCGAAATCAGAGGCTTTTATATTGACCTTGACGAATTGCCGGGACCCATTGTAAAAACTGAGGACGAGCTTATTAAGGCTATAAAAAATGCACCGACCGACCATAGCTTTGACGAAAAATACGAAAAATTCAATGCAAAATTCAATTACCTTGATGACGGACAGGCGGCAAAGCGTGTCACCGAGGCAATTATTGAGGAAATATAAAACAGTCAAATTTGCCCTGACAGAAATGTCGGGGCATTTATTTTACAAAATTCACGGAATTATGTAACCTTTTCGGTCTCTAAATTGTTATATAAGTGAAAGGACCTTTCAGATAGGGGAACGGTAATAATCCGAACCATAGGCGGTGAGACAATGACAAACGACGATTATATTTCTGCCGTAAAACGCAACAGTCAAAGGCTTTATATGCTGGCACTGTCCTTTACGAAAAATCACAGCGACGCAGAGGATATTATGCAGGATGTTTTTCTAAAGTTGTTAAAGCACAATAAGTCCTTTAATAACGAAGAACACCTTGACAAATGGCTCACGGTTGTCTGTGTAAACGAAAGCAAAAATTACATAAAGTCGCCTTTTCGTAAAAATACGGTTTTGCTTGATGAGGCAAAGGATTTATACACCTTTGATACCGTAAACGATTACGATATTTTCAAGTCGGTTATGTCACTGCCGAAAAAGGAACGCACGGTTATACACTTGTTTTACTATGAGGATTTACCTGTAAAAGAAATTGCAAAAATGCTTAATATCAAAGAGTCCGCCGTTAAAACAAGACTTAGCCGTGGGAGAAAACACTTAAAGGAAATGTTGGGAGATGAATTGATATATGAATAAAAACGAATATAAAAATGCCTTTTCGGGCGTTCAGCCTTCCAACGAAGCAGTTGAAAGGATAATGGATATGAATACAAAGAACAAACTGAACTTTAACTCAGTATTTAAAAGAACGGCTTCTGCCTTTATGGCGCTTGCAATTTTAATCGGCGGCGGCTTCGGTGTGAATTATGCAGTAAACAAAAGCAATTCAAATAACGAATTAGGCGTACTTGTTGCATATGCGTCTAACGGTAGCTTTACAACCGTTGATAAGCTTGATGAACAAGATGTATTCTATGGAATATATGTTATTCCCGAAGATGATGAGGAGCTTCGCAAAAGCACATTAGAACGATATAATCGTGATGATACTGAATTAATTAACTATAGAGATGAGTTAAACAAAAAAGGCTACGGTTCCTCCGGTGGACACGGCAGTAACGGATTATATGACGATACAGGAAAATTTGTAGGAATGTTAAAAACAATCGAAGGCAGTTCCATTGCTTTAGACCTTGATGACTACTCCGAGGTTAAAACCTTTACGGTTAATAACGAAAGTAAATACGGTCAGCTTCAATTTGAATATGCATCAGAGAAAGCAGCAGAGTTTTTAGAAGAGTATCCATATATGTGTGATGAAAATTATGTGGTGTCCGACGAAGAGCTTGAGGAGCTTTATGCAAAATATCCTGAACTTATTTTACAAAATCACGAATTTAAGTTATCAGGTGATGAATTAAGATATTCATACAATACAAGGTATGGTGAAATGGGACTTGGCAGACACAAGGTATGCAAGGGCTATTGGCTGACTTGGGAAATATCAGATGAATTAGTATCAGCAATAAGCGAAAACCCCGATTTTGATTTGTCACAGATAAAGGATACAATCACCTTCACCGTAGAATTTAATGACGGCACAGTTAAAACCGCAAGCATAGACCTGTACTTTGACAGCGACGGCTATATGCATTTTGAAAAGTAAATCAAGCACAAAAACAGCCCCAAATTCAATATTCGGGGCTGTTTGGTTTTTCCGCTTACAGTCTGTAAAAATAACAAAATAATCCTCTTTCTCATATAATGTAATAGTCTATATGACTAAAAGGAGGAAAATTTATGGGTATAAAAAACTCCGATAAAACAATAAGCACAAATCAAATTCCCGAGCATAATTCAGCCTCCTGCAAAGATGTTGTTGTAAGATGTATTAAGTTTGTACTGCCTGAGGATTTGGACGTTTCGGGCGGTTCGCCAAACGGAATCTGCAATAAGCGCAAATTCAAAGCCCGCTTTATCACACATTATATTGATAACGACTTCTTCTGCTGTGACGCAGTATTATAATGAGTTTAGTTTAAAGGAAAAAGCACTTGCCAAAATGGTATGTGCTTTAATTTTATTTATTGTTTGTTAATTATACAGTTTTGCTTTTTTTAATTCTTTTTTCAGTTGCAATAAACATCTCAAATGATTAATCTTTGTCCTTCTTCCTGAAGAAATATAGCAATATATTTCGTGATACATTGCGTAAAAAGCAACCTTTATATCACAATTCTTTGATGTTGGATACTTTGATTTATATGTTTTGTAAAGACCGAAAACATCTCCGGTTAAGCTTTTTAATTGAAATAAATCAAATTCAACATCTGCCCATTTGCTTTCAAGCGGATCGATTATTGCGATAGGATTAAGCTTGTCATCTGCCATTATATTCATTACATTAAGATCACCGTGAATCAAACAAGCGTGCTCAACCTTTTCGCTGAAAATATAATCAAAGTTATTCCATGCAAGCTCCATTGTTCTTAAAAAATATGGTTCTAATTGACCGTCTTTAACCATTTTCTCGGCTGTTTGCAAAATATCAAACGCAAATGGTTTGTAATAATCCAGCCATTCATCGTACGTTGGATTTAGAATAGGTCCGAACTTTTCATTGGTTTTTGAATGCCAAGCATACATCGCTGATGTAACCTTATCTGCAAATTCACGCTTTTTTGATTTTGATAAAAACAATCTTGAAATATCTGTAAAACAGTTTTTGCCGCTGATATATTCCATACAGATGAAATCAACTGATGTCATATCATCCTTTAAGTGTGTAAAATACACTTCAGGTATATGAATTATACTGTCTTTTGATAGTGTCTTTAATTCAAACGCTTCCCGCTCACACATATTATCACACCGGCAAGCCTTCATTACAACAGTGTAAGGTGCTACATCAACATCAACCTTGTAGGCGTATCCAAAGGAGCCACCGCCTAAGTATTTAATTGCTTTTACATTACAGTTAAATTCGTTTTGGACAACAATAATCGCAATTTGTTCAGCATCCTCAATAGTGATAGGGTTAATTTTGACTTGTTCCATTTTATTTTAACCCTTGTCTTAAAATTTTAAAAGCGTTTGTATATAAGAATTTACAAGAAGCAACATTTCGCCACCAGCCATAATGATGAGGAGTGTATCTGTAATATTTTTCCGCCTCTTGAATTAATGCTAAATAACCTATGCCCACAGCAAATCTAATCATTTCCTCTTTGGTGCAATTAATTTTGGCTTTAGCTACCTCATTATATGCATTTAATGAGGTAGTTTTCTTATCAAGCATCTTTCCGAATTCAAGATTCACAAAATCAAAAATTGCATCGCCCCATACAGTTCGTTCAGGATCAATAACTATTAATTCTATTTTATCAATCTTCCTCACACAAAGAATGTTACCGTACCACATATCTAAGTTTACCATTGAACAAGGAACATCCTCTAACAAGGATTTGTATTCGTCAATATATTTAAGCAGCTTTTCACCTCGTCTTGTTTTTCTGCCTGCTCTCTTGGTATCGTTAATAAGATTTAGTGTCATATTCCGTAATGCAAGATACCAGTTATCATAAAGCTGATTTTGAAGATAACCAAATTCATTGTTTTGTACCTTATGAAACTTTGATATAATTCTTGCTATTTCTTCTGTACACCAAATTTTTTCATCGTTAGTTAAATCCGCATTGTTTAATTGCTCTCCTTCCATTCTTTCCATTATGAAATAATCAGAAGGAAAAACAGTATGAGAAAAATCCTTATAATATACATAAGGTACTTTAACATTTGTATGTGTTCTGATTTGGGCATACCAAAAAACTTCTCCGCGCATCATATCCTGCTCATAGGTTAATATTCCTGTTTTATCAAGCGGAGAAACCTTTAATACATAATTACCCATGTCGGTTACAACATCATAGACAGCATTATATTCTCCGTCGCCGAGCTTATCAAAAGATTGAACTTTGCCAAGGCAGGCGGCATCAAACATATCTTGGACTTGTGTGTTTGTTAATTCAGGTTTAGTTCTGCTTATCATATAAGCACCTCCGATTCTTTCAATATCATCATATCGATACACAAATTAAAAATATATAATATTTCTTATATTTATATAATAATTCCGTTGAATAATCAGCAATAATGTGATATTTTTATTATGGTGATTAAAATGAACAAATACAAAATAAATATACTTGATGAAAGCCGTATTTTTGAAGAAAGAGAAAATGGCATTATCCATACTTCATTCGAATTAGAGACGGCATTTTTATCAAGCGTTAAAAAGGGGAGCCGTACCGATGTCAAGCTTATGATTAACAATATGGTTGATAACGGCATAACTATCGGCAGAATGTCAAGCGATAGTTTAAGGCAGATAAAATATTGGGCTGTATCATCGTTTACACTTATTACTCGTTCGGCAATTCAGGGAGGACTTGACGAAACAACCGCTTACAATTTTTCGGATAATTGCATTGCTGATATTGACAAAATGACAAAGGCAGATGATATAGCCGAATATGTAATCCAAAAATGCATTGCATTAACCGATATGGTTGCTGAAAGCAGAGAGAATAGTGTCTATCCTCAGCCAATAAGAAAGTGTCTGCATTATATCAACACTCACCTTCATGAAAAATTAGATGTTGCAGCATTATCTGAAGAATGCGGATTATCAGAGGATTATTTATCTTATCTGTTTAAGAAAAACATGGGAATCAATCTATCAAAATATATTAGAACACAAAGGTTACAAGCATCTAAGGAGATGCTCAAAGGCAATTATTCCGTGTCAGATATTGCATATTATCTTGGCTTCTGTTCGGAGAGCTATTTCATATCCTGTTTCAAAAAAGAATTTGGTAAAACTCCAAAGCAATTCAGGAATCAAATATTATAGTAAAATCCTTGCCTTGCAAACAGGTAAGGATTTTATCTTTTAACGGAGATAGATATGCGCATCCACTCGCTGCGAAACCAAAAATTTACATCCTCATGTTTCGATTACCGCCATAATAAAAAAGCACCCTTACGGGTGCTATGGTGGAGATGGCGAGAGTCGAACTCGCGTCCAAAGCTATCTTGCCAAGGGTTCTACGGGTGTAGTTTATCTTTTAGGTAATCCCCTCAGCTGACGGCGGTAAACAGCCTTCAGCCTACGGTAGTCTCTTATTCCTGACAGGAGCCGAGACCTTCTCCCGTTCATGTCCGCCACTAAATCGACGCTCTGTTCCCAGCCGTGGCACTCCGAGGCAGAACGCAAGCCGCTAATTAAGCAGCAAGAGCAACTGAATTATTTTTGTCAGTTAATTTTAAGCTGTTACTTTTAAAGCGGTGCAACTCCGCTACCCGCTGACCAAGGTTCAACAACCCTGTCGAAATCCTTTCATCCCCATATATAAAATCGCATCAGCGATAATTTTCTTTAAGAGTTCTTTCAATCTGCCTGTCGGAGTCCTTTTTTGCCTGAACAGCACGTTTATCGTACAGCTTTTTACCTTTGCAAAGACCAATTTCAAGTTTTGCTCTGCCGTTTACGATGTAAAGGCTGAGCGGTATTATTGAAAGTCCCTGCTGCTGACTTTCACCGAAAAGCTTCATAATTTCTCTTTTGTGAAGAAGGAGCCTTTTCTTTCTCATAGGGTCACGGTTAAATCTGTTTCCCATTTCATAAGGAGAGATGTGCATACCGATAGCAAACATTTCTCCGTCGTCAACAGAGCAAAAGCTGTCCTTAAGATTAACTCTGCCGTTTCTGACAGATTTTATTTCAGTTCCGAAAAGCTCTATCCCTGCTTCGTAGGTTTCAAGCACAAAGTAGTCGTGATAGGCTTTTTTATTATTTGCAATTATTTGCTTTTCTTTTTTATCCAAGTCTATCACTCCTTTTAAATACCTAAATAAGACTTCTGCCCTCAAGAGCTCTTGAAAGAGTAACCTCGTCGGCATACTCCAAATCTGCACCCACAGGTACACCGTAGGCAAGCCTGCTTACAGTTATTCCCATAGGCTTAAGCAATCGGCTGATATACATTGCCGTGGCTTCGCCCTCAACAGTCGGGTTGGTTGCCATAATAACCTCTTCAACCGTATCGTCGCCGAGCCTTGCCACAAGCTCTTTAATCCTGATGTTATCCGGACCGATATTATCCATAGGAGAAATTGCACCGTGCAAAACGTGATACGTACCGTTATACTCGTGGGTACGCTCTATGGCAGCAACATCACGTGGATCCTCGACAACGCAGATTACGCTTTTATCCCTCGTATTGCTTTTGCAGATAGGGCAAAGCTCATCGTCGGCAAGATTACAGCAGATTTTACACTGCTTAATTTTAGTGTGAGCGTCAACTATTGCCTGTGAAAAATCCCTTGCTTCGCCTTCCTCAAGTCCGAGAACGTAAAAAGCAAGCCGCTGGGCAGTTTTATGACCTATACCGGGCATACGCTCAAAATGGTCTATTAAGTTTTGAAGCGGTGCTAAATTTGCCATAATAAACCTCAATGCTTAATTTTTGTTTATTTTACCCTTTATTTTTTCACTTTTTTGACTATAAAACTTGATATCAGCAAAACAAAAGCCTTTAATGCCGTTTCGCAAATCGGAGCAACAAGACTTTTCGCAAACGAAGGATACGAAACAACAATGGAATTTAAAAGCATCATGCTGAACCATTCACCACGCAAAGCAGTTGATAAAAAGCTAAACAAAACTGATATAATAAAAAATACAGTTAATGGTTTATAACTGAAACTCATTTTACTGCCTGCAATGCTAAATACAAAAACCTCTATAACAAGACAAACGGAATAAAAAACAATGTCCATAATGCCGTCAAAAGGACATAAGCCAAGTCCATCGCATAAAAAATGCGAAGTAAACAAACAAAAGTTACATACGAAAGAAACTGCAATCAACTTAAAGCTGTCCTTTAAGATGTCTTTCATTCTATAGCTCCCCTTTAAAATTATGATTTAGCAGATTAAAGTCCGGGGATATTAAGACCGCCTGTTACCTTTTCCATTTCTCTTTCGGCTTCTTCATCAATCTGTCTCATTGCTTCGTTGAAAGCGGCAACAAGCATATCCTCCAGCATTTCAACATCATCCGGATCAACAACCTCGGGATTAAGACCGATTGACTTGATTTTATGGTCGCCTGTAACGGTGATTTCAACCATACCGCCGCCGGAGGTAACAACATATTCCTTTTCCTCAAGCTCGGCTCTTTTAGCCTCGATATTTTCCTGCATCTTCTGAGCCTGACGAAGCATATTCTGCATATTCTGCGGACCGCCGCCCATACCCTGTGGAAGTCTTGCTTTCATAGTTTAATTCTCCTGTTATTCAAAATTTATTTTAATATTATTTTGTGCCTGATTAATCAGGTCTTCAAGCAAATCACGTTTCTGTGCTGCTTCCGATTTATTTTTAAAAATTCCGAGCTTATAGCTTTTGCCCGTAATTTCAAGAAGCGCCTGTTTTATAGCCTTGGCATATGTCGGCGTTTTAAGAAATTCTCTTACGGACGGATTATTGCTTTCAATAAGGAAATATTCACCTCTGACATAACCCTTTGCACCGCTTAACACACCGTAAAGAGCAATGGCATTTTTATGAATAACGTCCATAAAATCCTCCCATGCGTCAAATTCCGTTTGCACAGGAACATCATTTTTAACAGGTGCTGATGCAGGCGTCTGAACAACAGGTGCAGGAGTGACTGACGTTTTTTCCTCTGCAGCGCGGGAAGGTTCGGGAGGTATAAATTCCGTTTCGGCAGGTACTGTATTTTCCTGCGGTGCTTCGGGAGGAATAAACACATTATCGTTATCCTCTCTTTTCTCCTGCATCTCCGGCTTCTTTTCTTCGGCAGGAGGTTTAATTTCGGCAGAAACAGATGTCGGCTGAGCCGGAATTCCTCGTTTTACGGCTCTTTCAAGCCGGGAAATTCTCTCAATAACTGCCCCTTGTGAAACATCCAGCTTCGGTTCACACAGCTTTACAAAAGCCATTTCAATTTCAATTCGTGCCGTGGCGCCTGCTTTTATTTTTGTCAATGTTTCCTGAAATAAATCAAGGGCATATATAACATTTTCAAGAGTAAAATTTTTTGCGCTTTCGCAGATAGAGTCGTATTCGTCATCGGTGCAGATGATAAGACCTCTGCTTTTTTTTACCGTTTTTACAACAAGATAATTTCTGAAATGGTTAATCATTTCAACGCACAGCCGTTCCATATCAAAGCTGTTTTGGTAAAGCCCGGATATAACAGCCATAGCGGCAGAGCTGTCTTTTTTATAAATACATTCCGAAAGCTGATAAAGTGCTTCTCTGCCTGCAAGTCCTGCCACATCTGCAACAAGCTGAGCATCTATGTTTTTACTTCTGCCTGAGCACTGGTCAAGGATTGAAAGACCGTCACGCAAAGCTCCGTCGGCAATTCTCGCAATCAGAACAGCGGCATCATCTGTAAGCGTCAGCCCTTCAAGACCTGCAACCTCTTTAAGTCTTACAGCCATAGTTTCAGGCTGAATACGCTTAAAGTCAAAACGCTGGCACCTCGAAAGAATAGTTGCCGGAAGTTTGTGAACCTCAGTAGTTGCAAGAATGAAAATAACGTGGGCAGGAGGTTCCTCAAGAGTTTTCAGCAGAGCATTAAAAGCGCCTGTCGAAAGCATATGAACCTCGTCAATAATATAAACTCTGTAACGTCCTCTTGAAGGAGTATAGTTGGCTTCTTCACGCAGGTCACGGATATTGTCAACACCGTTGTTTGAAGCGGCGTCAATTTCGACAACGTCATAAATTGTTCCGTTGTCAAGACCTTTGCAGACTTCACATTCGTTACAGGGCTCACCGTCAATGCTGTGCTCACAGTTTACAGCCTTTGCAAGAATTTTTGCACAGGTGGTTTTACCTGTACCTCTTGAGCCTGTAAACAGATATGCATGGGAAATCCTGTTTTCCTTTATTTCATTTTTAAGGGTAGAAGTAACATGATCCTGACCGTAGACATCGGAAAAGACCTTAGGTCTGTATTTTCTGTACAATACCTGATACAAAGTAAAATCCCCCTTAATATATTTTATCTGACAGAATTAAAAGGTAGGAGCTCTTATTCCATAATGTAACGCACAGACTTGTCTGCGGCACACAGAATAATCCACTTATTGCTGCTCGGTTCCCCGCCTGACAAGGTTCGTAGCATCCCGTTGCACAGGGCCCGTACGCTACACTATGAAATAAGGAAGTCCCCTACCTTAATTGCTTAAACTATTATACTATACGATTATTCAGAAATCAAGACTTTTTCAATCTCTGCATAATAAATATAATGGAAATCATTTTCAGGATACCATTTATCCGTAATGGTGGTATCAATAAAGTCTTTGGGGTCAAATTTGCTTTTCGCCATTTTTCTGCATACAAGCACAATATTTGCGTCTGTAAAATAAGGTGCTTTCTCGTCAAAGCAGGGAGTTAATCCGCATTCCTTTGCTTTGTCAATATCTCTGCCGCTTTTTGAACCGCAGACACTGTGTATGCGCTGTTTCATATCAGCAGGGTAAAAGCTCAGTGTGAAATAATTTTTAGCGTTTAAAAATTCTTCCGTATATCTCTGAGGGCGGATATAAACAGTTGCACAGGGCTTTCCCCAAAGCTCACCGATTGCTCCCCAGGATACAGTCATTGTGTTGAACTTTTCGCCGTCGCCTGCGGTGACAAGACCCCAGCGGTTATTCAGCAGTTCAACAACATTGTCTTTAACCTCTGTAATATCAACTTCTCTGAACATAATCATCACTCCAAATGAAAAATACACCTCCCTGTAAAAAGGGAGGTTAAATGCAAAATATTATTACTTAATAAACTTAACAAGCTCAAGGGCAGCGTTTACATCGCCGTCAACTTTAAGTTTACCTGTTGTGAAAGCTATAACAGGGTCAAGTTTTCCGTTAATAAGTTTAATAAAATTAGTTGCATTAACTGTAAGGATAGCATTACGGTCGTAATACTCATAAGGTTCAACGTTAACTCTGCCGTCCTTAATCTCAATGTAGAAAATTCCTTCAACCTTGCCTATAAGATTAATCTGAAAAGCAAGTGTTCCCTGAACAGAAGAAACATCGGTATTTAAAAATTTCTTTTTCGTTGTCTGAACAACAGACTCATATGTCATTGCCATTTCATTCGCCTCCTATATTTTGTTCGGTATAATTATAGCATACTTTAAGCAACATATCAAGTCAATAAATACGACAAATCAAGACCTGTTGTCCGGTTATAAACCAAAAAACAGCAATTTATATTAATATTATACGAATTATAATTCATATAAAAATGTATTCTGCTAACGCAGATACAATATATTTCCGCTAACGCGGGGTCTTTCATTTCTTTCGGGTTGCGAAAGAAATTGAAAACCCTGCGTTAGCAGAAATATTTTTTATGAAGATTATAAGACTCCGCGTCAGCGGAAACTTCTTTTCTTCCTGAAAAGCATATAGAGGAATATGCCCAGAACAACAAAGGCAAAGACTGTTCCCACACTGAACACTCCTGTTGAAAACAGCAGTCCGAACTGATAAATGCAGAGGCTTACACAGTAAGCAAACAACGACTGATAACCGATTGCAAATAATGTCCATTTCGGAGAGTTCATTTCACGTCTGATAGCTCCGACAGCTGCAAAGCAGGGCATACAAAGCAGATTGAACATAAGGAAGCTGTAGCCTGAAAGAGCTGAAAACGCCGTGCTGAAATCGTTATAGAGCACGCCGAAAACGCCGACAATTTCCTCCTTTGCCATAAGACCGAGGAGTGTTGCAGTAGAAGCCTGCCATGTTCCAAATCCCAAAGGAGCAAAGATAAATTTAATAAGTTTACCAATAAATGCAAGGATAGAATCGTCCATGCTTTCAACCATAAGCAACCTGCCCTGATAAATGCCGAAGCCTGACAAAAACCATACGAGAATAGAGGCAAGTAAAATTATTGTTCCTGCTTTTTTTATGTATGACCAGCCTCTGTCCCAGGTAGCTCTTGCCACGGATTTAAACGTGGGCATATGATATGCCGGAAGCTCCATAACAAAGGGTGATGCGTCACCTGAAAAAAGTTTTGTTTTTTTCAGAATAATACCGCTGCAAACTATTGCGACAATACCGACGAAATATGCGCTGGGGGCAACCCACCATGCCTTGCCGAAAAATGCGGAAGCAATAAGAGCAATAACGGGAAGCTTAGCACCGCAGGGGATAAATGTTGTGGTAACGATAGTCATTCGTCTGTCGTTTTCATTTTCAATGGTACGTGACGCCATAATTCCCGGAACACCGCAGCCTGTTCCCACAAGGATAGGTATAAAGGATTTTCCCGAAAGACCGAAACGGCGGAAAAGCCTGTCGAGGATAAAGGCAATTCTGCTCATATATCCGCAGTCCTCAAGAAATGACAGGAAAATAAACAGAATGAAAATCTGAGGGACGAAGCCTAAAACAGCTCCTACACCTCCCACAATACCGTCGATTATCAGGCTTTGAAGCCATTCTGCACAGTTCACTGACGTCAACAGTCTGTCAAGAAATGCGGTTACAACACCTGCGTCGCCGAAAATTTTTAGATTTACAAAATCGGAAAGAATACCGCCTAAGGTTGAAACCGAAACGTAGTAAACCCCGAACATAATCAAAGCAAAAATCGGCAGAGCAAGAAAACGGTTTGTAACAATTTTATCTATTTTTTCAGTAGAGGTGGGCTTGTTTGATTTTGTGCGAAGCTCGTTTATACAGGAGGATATGTATCTGTATCGCTGGTCGGCAATAATTCCTTCGGAATCATCATCGTATTCTGTCTCAACATCGTGAATTATTTTCTCAACGTCAATATCAAATTCCTTTTCCACAAGCTCGTCACGTTCAAAAAGCTTTGTGGCATAATATCTTTTGTGGAGAATATCGCAGTTTTTCGGCAAACGTGAAGATATAAGATGAATTGCGGATTCTATTCTGTCGTCAAAAGAATGGTGAATAGGCGGAACACCCTTGTTTGTCTTTGCAAGCTCAACTGTACGCTTGGCGCATTTCTTTACACCTGTTCCTCTGAGAGCTGAAATTTCAAAACATTCACATCCGAAATGCTCGGATATTTCATCGAGATGAATAACATCTCCGTTTCGCTTTACAACGTCAATCATATTGATTGCCATAACAACGGGTATACCGATTTCACAAAGCTGAGTTGTAAGATACAGATTTCTTTCAAGATTTGTGCCGTCAATTATGTTGAGAATAATATCAGGCTCCTCATTGACAAGATAATTTCTTGCCACAACCTCCTCGGGAGTGTAGGGAGAAAGGCTGTAAATTCCCGGCAGGTCGGCAACGATAACGTCCTTTTCGCCCTTGAGCCTGCCTTCCTTTGCTTCAACCGTAACTCCCGCCCAGTTTCCAACATACTGATTAGAGCCCGTAAGGGAGTTAAAAAGCATGGTCTTACCGCAGTTGGGATTACCGGCAAGTGCAATTTTTATCATTCTTCTACCTCTTTAAATTCTTTATTTATTATTACTATAAAATGTTAGCATTGACTAACTTATTTGTCAAGGCTAAATTTTTATTTTTTTATGCTTGTATATCTTTAATTAATATGTTACCACAGGCTCAAATATCGCAGACAATGAAAGATTTGCAAAAAATCCTTGACATTATAGGTCTATTGTTATAGACTAAAGCTGAAGGTCTATGGTTATAGACCAAAGGAGGCTGTATATAATGGAATTGAAATTATGTGAAAGCGATTTTAGATTTATGAGTGTTGTGTGGGATAATGAGCCTGTCACCTCCCATGATTTAGTTGTGAAATGCAATGAGGAGCTCGGCTGGAAGAAATCCACAACCTATACGGTTTTGAAAAAGCTGTGCGAAAAAGGCTTTGCTAAAAACGAAGGCTCTGTTATTTCTTCGGTTGTGGCAAAAAAGGATGTTCAGCAGTATGCAAGCAATAAATTTGTTGAAAGCTCTTTTGAAGGCTCTCTGCCGAATTTTCTTGTTTCCTTTTTCGGCGGAAAGAAAATCAGTGAAAAAGAGGCAACGGAGCTGAAAAATCTGATTGACGCTTATAAGGAGGAATGATTATGGCAGATATTTTTATCAGTATTCTCAATATGAGTATTACTGCAGGATATGTTATTTTGGCGCTTTTGCCTGTGCGGTTTCTTTTAAAGGGTATGCCGAAAAAATATTCCTATCTTTTGTGGAGTGTTGCGGGCTTCAGACTTATTTGCCCTGTCAGCTTTAAATCAATAGTCAGTATTTTTAATATTAATCCTCTTGTAAGCAAAGATGTTGCAACAAACAGCGGAACGATGAATTATGCAAGAACCGATGTGTTAATGCCTGATGCTGATATGGCTGTACCGTCTGATGTCTCGGGAGGTGCCGACGGAGTCACCGCGGTATATGTTACAAATTCCTTTTGGGACAGCTTTATTGATTTCATTCCGTATATTTGGCTTATGGGGGCTATTGTTTTGATTATGTACTCAGCCGTCAGTTTTATTAAACTTCAAAAGAGCCTTTCAACTGCCGTGAAATTACAGGATAATATTTATCAGAGCGAAAATATATCTTCTCCGTTTATTATTGGAATTATTAAGCCTAAAATTTATATTCCGTACGGGATTGATGAGGGTTATTTGGAATATGTTATTGCACACGAAAAATATCATATCAAACGCGGAGATAATATTATTAAAATAATTGCCTTTTCCCTGCTGTGTGTGCATTGGTTCAATCCGCTTTGCTGGCTTGCCTTTCATCTTGTTAATAAGGATATGGAAATGAGCTGTGACGAATGGGTGCTTGCACATAACGACGGTATAAAAAAATCATATTCTAATGCACTTTTATCCTTTGCAACAAATAAAAAATTCCCCTCTCCAAGTCCTTTATGCTTCGGAGAAAGCTCGGTAAAAAGCAGAATAAAAAATGTGCTTTCATTCAAACAGCCGAAGAAAATATTTTCTGCACTTGCAATTATATTAAGTGTTTCACTTTTAATTGCCTGTTCAGCAAATCCAAAGGAAATTGTCAGCCGTGAAGGTATAGAAAATACCATAGCTAATAACACAACTCAAAAAAATGAATATACGGCAGGTGAAGCAATAGCACAAAATATGTCTATTTCAAGAATAGTTTCCGACGGTAGGCAATACTCATCAATTAAAATTGACGATGATAAAATCACGGTATACGACAGTGAGCTTGGACAGTATTTTACAAGTGAAAATGTGAAAGTAACACCGATTTCTTACTATTCTTTCAAGGATGAATACGATGAAAATAATTCATTTAGGTATATTGAGGTAGAGGATTTACAGTTTGAAATATCAGAGGAATATAAGGATCTATTCACAGATACAAGCCTGGAGGTTAAAAGGTTTTCAACTTCCAATCAAGCCTTTTTGGTGTATTATGTAGATGAAAGTCCCGTGGCAATATCTGATTTTGCGGGAATTTACAGGCTTGAAGCACCTAATATAAATTCAATAATATCTCAGGCAATAAATGAAAATGAAGTCAGTATTGCAGCTCACTCTGAATACTTCGCCTCAAGCTATGAGTTGCTCTCCGTTGAAGACGGTGATTTGAATAAAAACAAAAGAAAAACCTGCGAAACAGCATATTTATATGTTTATGCAGCAGGACTTACAATAGAGGACGGTGTGTTAAAAGAAGAAAGTGCCGCATTGCATCCCTGTGCAGTTGTTATAAACAAAAATGACGGAAGCTACTATACTGTTAGTGAATATTGGCTTCCCAGTGACGGCTCCGAATATGCCAAGGATATAAATAAAAGCTTTTCAAAAACAGCAAAATCAAAGCTTGACGACTTTGAAAAATATCATAATGAAAATGTAGATATATTGACAAAAACTGCATTTTCAAAAGCAATTGAGCAGTATCATATTGATATTGACTCCTGTATAGACGTACTGATTAATAAAATCTTATTAAATGATACGGCCTCCTCTGATTCAAAGCCTGAAGAATTCAGACAGTTAAATATGTATGGTGATTATACTTTAAGGTATGTTTATTCAAAATTTATTGATGGTAATTTGAATAAAAATGAAGATTTGATTTTAGAGGCAATACTTATAGACAATCTCGGCGGTGAGGTAATTAAATCTGCAACCGATACGGGACAGGAATATTTTGATTTATTCTTAAAGCACAATCAGGAGCTTTTGGATAAAAACGATGCAGAATTCATGAAAACATCATATCCAAAAGGATATTTGCTTCTTAAAATGGCAGAAAAAGTATAAAGCATTACGTATTTACGCATATGCGCTCTCTCGGCACGGTGCACATTGCGCGCGTGTCGACGAAGCAGAGGGGGTTATCAGGGGGAATGAGCATCTTTGATGCTTCCCCCTGATTTGCTTTCTTTGTTTCGTTTCTTTCGCAACACGAAAGAAATGAAAGACCTCCGCGCCAGCGGAAAGAAAACCCTGCGTTAGCAGAAATATTTTTAATAAAAAATACCTTGGACATTGAATCCAAGGCATTTTTCTTTTTTATAATCCTGTATTTTCTGCGATATATTTTCTTGCCTTAACTGCGTACTCGAATGGATTTGCTTTAGCAGGGTCCTGCTCTGCCTCAACAACTACCCATCCCTCATAGCCGTTTTCCTCAAGGATATCGAAGATAGGCTTGAAATCAACGTCGCCGTCACCAGGTACAGTGAATACTCCGGCTCTTACAGCGTCAAGGAAGGACATATGATTTGGTACGACCTGATTGTTGTAAACATCGAGGCGTACGTCCTTAAGATGTACATGCTTAACTCTGTTGATATATTTCTTAAGCACGGGAACAGGATCAATACCTGCAAAGGTCAGATGACCTGAATCGAAAAGAAGATAAACAAGGTCAGGGTCTGTGATTTCCATAAGTTTATCGATTTCCTCAACAGTCTGAACACCTGTGCCCATATGATGATGAACGGTGAAATACATACCCTTTGACTTTGCGCATGCGCCCATCTCATTAAAACCCTTGGCAACAATCTCCCATTCCTCGTCGGTGTAGTAAGGCTTTTCGTCAAGGATTGACTTGTCAAGACAGCCCTGAATAGAATTGCCCTGCTCGGATGCGCCGATAACCTTTGCGCCTAACTTATATAGCTTATCGCAGTGAGCCTTGAAAGCCTCAATAGTTTCCTCATAAGGCTTTGAGGTGAGATAGGACGAGAACCAGGCGTTACAAATCTGAAGTCCTCTGATATCAAGATATTTTTTAAGAACGTCAGGGTCGGCAGGATATTTGTTTCCGATTTCAGAACCTTTGAAGCCTGCAAGAGCCATTTCGCTAATGCACTGCTCAAAGGAATTTTCCGCACCTAAATCGGGCATATCGTCATTTGTCCAGCCGATAGGAGCGATAGCAAGTTTTACTTTATTAGCATCAAGCATTTTTAATATTACCTTTCAATTATTAATAGTCAAATGTTTCTTTGATATGAGCCTGCATATCATCGTATGCGGCGGCAACTGTTTCCGATTTTGAAACCTCGGCAACGCCTACTCTCCACCAGGACTCAAAGCCCGGTGTCATTGTCTTTGGAAGAACCTTGATATCAAACAAACAGGAAACCGTCTGCTTTGCAGCGTCTGCAAGAGCCGCACGAAGCTCATCGGATGTACGGCAGGTGTAAGCCTTACAGCCGTAGCCTTCGGCGATTTTTGCAAAGTCAGGGTCAATTTCCGCACCGTCAAGCATACCTGTTTCGGGATTTCTTGCACGGAAAACAGTACCGAAAGTATCAGTACCCTGGTTATTCTGGAGATTTTCGATACAACCCCATCCCATATTATCAAAGAGACATACATTAATCTTTAAGCCCTCCTGCAAAGAGGTATAAAGCTCGCTGTGTCCCATAAGGAATGAACCGTCTCCGCAGAAGGTGTAAACCTCTGATTCGGGTTTAGCCAGCTTTGCGCCCAGAGCACCATTTACTTCATAGCCCATATTTGAATAGCCGTATTCCATATGGTATGTGCCTCTGTCCTTAGGTCTGAAAAGTCTCTGCATATCGCCGGGCAGTGAGCCTGCAGAGCCTAATGCTACAGCATCATCCGGCATAAATTCATTGATGATTCCGAGTGCAAGAGTCTGATTAAGTCCGCCCTCAAGCTCTGTGGAATAGTAGCCGTCAACGATTGCATCCCATTCCTTTTTAGCTTCTGCAATTTCGTCAGTGTATTCTGTCTTAAAGCCCTCGCATGAAGAAATAAGAGCAGTAATTGCTTCTTTAGCGTCTGCAACAATAGCCTCGGCATCCATTTTGTATGCGTCAAAGGGGCATACGTTAATTCCGAGAACTTTTCTGTCTTCTTTAAAGAGCCATTTTGAAGATGTTGTGAAATCGGTAAAGCGTGTTCCCACACCGATAACAAGGTCGGCGTCTCTTCCGATTACGTTAGCGGCTTTACCGCCTGTAACACCGATACCGCCTACGTTAAGCGGGTGCTTCCAGTCGATAAGTCCCTTACCTGCCTGAGTTTCGGCAATAGGGATATTATACTTTTCGGCAAATTCGAGAAGCTCCTTTTCAGCACCGCTGTATCTAACACCGCCACCGCAAACGATGATAGGCTTTTTAGCCT
Organism: uncultured Bacteroides sp.; assembly: GCA_964535085.1. Classification (GTDB taxonomy): domain Bacteria; phylum Bacillota; class Clostridia; order Oscillospirales; family Acutalibacteraceae; genus Eubacterium_R. The sequence goes on along the minus strand of CAZHSE010000007.1, from coordinate 33,321 downwards.
CCTTGATAAGAGCTGTTGCTCTTTCAAGCTGTGAATTAGAGATAGGTCTTCTGTCCATATGCCAAACACGTTTAGCAAGGAAATGGTCGGGATAATCGTATGCTTCGCCCTCAACATCCTGGGGCATGGCAAGGCAAACGGCACCTGTATCTGCAGGGTCGGTGAGAACTCTCATAGCGTTAAGGCATGCAGTCATAAGCTGTTCGGGTCTGCTTATTCTGTCAAAATAATGGCAAACGCCCTTAAATGCGTCGGTTACTGTTCTGCCGTAGTTGTCAAAAAACTCTGCCTGCTGTAAAACAGGGTCAGGCTGACGGCAGGCAAATGTATCGCCGGGAAGAACAAGGAGAGGAATTCTGTTTGCAGTTGCACAGCCGCAGGCAGTTACCATATTTGTAGCGCCCGGTCCGATTGAAGAAACGCAGGGAATAATTGCCTTCCTGTCCATCTGTTTTGCATATGCAACAGCGGCAAGAGCCATATTCTGCTCATTTTTACCCTGGTAAAATTTAAGGTTATGTCCGCCCTGTTCAAGTGCCTGACCGACACCGACAACGCAGCCGTGGCCGAATATTCCGAAAATTCCGCTGACGAATTTTGTTTCAACTCCGTCACATTCTATGTATTGATTGTCAAGGAACTTAACAAGTGCCTGTGACATTGTAAGTCTTGTACGTTTCATAGGTTAAACCTCAATTTCCGAAAGTTTAACAGGTCTGTGCTCTGCAACGGATTTCTTTGCTGCAAGGCCGAGACGAAGAGCCTCCAGACCATCATATACAGTAGTTTTTGTCTCGGTATCGTTGATTACGCAGTTGATGAATTCAGTCATTTCATCTGTAAAGGACTGCATATATCTTTCAAGGAAGAAATAAAGGGGCTTATCGGTTACAGCACCGTTTTCATCAATGAATTCAACATTTGTAGGGGTGTCATTTGATGCGCTTGCCTGACCTTTTTTGCCGAAGACCTCAAGTCTCTGGTCATATCCGTAAGCGGCTTTACGGCAGTTGTCAATAACGCCGATTGCACCGCTCTTGAACTTAAGAGCAACAAGTGCAGTATCAACGTCGCCTGCTTCACCGATTGCAGGGTCAACGGTTACTGCGGCATTGGCATAAACCTCTTCAACATCCCCGCCGATAAAACGAGCCATATCAAAATCATGAACAGTCATATCAAGGAAGATACCGCCTGAAACTTTAACGTAGGAAATCGGGGGCGGTTCAGGGTCACGTGAGGTGATTTTAATTGTCTGAAGCTCACCGATTTTGCCCTTGTTTGCAAGGTCTTTAATGTGAGCAAAGTTGTGGTCATAACGTCTGTTAAAGCCTATCTGAAGCTTTACGCCTGCTTTATCAACAGCGTCAATTACAGCTTTGATTTTAGCAACTGTAAGGTCAACAGGCTTTTCGCAGAAAATATGCTTTCCTGCCTTGGCAGCCTCTATAGCAATATCAGCGTGGGTATCTGTTGATGAGCAGATGAGCACGGCTTTAATTTCAGGATTGTTGAGAATTTCGTGATAATCCTCATAATAATTCGGTATACCAAGTTCAGCAGCAACCTTTTTTGCACCTTCAACATAAATATCTGAAATTGCAACAATTTCTGCCTGAGGAATATGGTATGTAATTGATTTTGCGTGTACCTGACCGATACGTCCGGCACCGATAATTCCGACTTTGATTTTCTCCATAAAAAGTTACCTCTCACATAAATTTTCAGAGCTTTCACTCTTTCCTGCTAATAATATCACAATGTTTTTTATAATTCAACTGCTTAAATGAATAAATATTTAATTTTAAATAATATCTTATATTAAAGTTGCAAAGCAGGCAAAATGAATGTATAATGTATTTGCAGTATTATAATTAATGAGGAGCATTTTATTATGGTTTACAGATACAGACCTGTGGGTGTATGCTCACAGCAGATTACAATTGACATAAACGAAAATGACAAAACTATTAACGATATTCAGTTTCTGGGAGGCTGTAACGGAAACCTGAAGGGTATATCCGCTTTGGCAAAGGACAAAACTCTTGATGAGATTATTTCGGCACTGAAGGGTATCAGATGCGGAATGAAGAGCACCTCATGCCCGGATCAGCTTGCCCACGCTCTTGAGAAGATTGAGGAGGAGCTTTAAAAAAGCGGTAATATTTTGACGAGCACTGATTATATGAATTTAAGGAGTAAAAAATGTTAAGACTTGAAAGTAAAATACTTCAGCGTGAATTTGTTGTTCACGAGGATATACTTTATGCGTCACAGATAAGAAATGTGCTTTCGGGAAAGGACTTTGTTCCCGACGGTAACAGCGTTGAATTTGCGTTTCACTTTACCGACGGAAGCGAATTTTCTTCAAAGGGATTGAAAGTAACCGACAGCAAGCAGGAAAACGGCAGACTTTTCTTTACCTTTGAGGAAACCGACGGTATTACACCTACCCTGTCCTTTTGGGCAGGTGATGACGGAAATACTCTCAGAAAGCAGATTTCCTTTGTTCAGACAGGGGATAAGATTATTGATTATATCGCACTTGAGCATATCGGAATCACTAATTCAAAAACCCATTTCACCGTTCCTACTGATGTAAAGGGACCTGAGCTTAGCGGTATTCATTCCGCTCTGGGTCAGCCATTTTATATTGACAGCCTTTTCTTCGGCTGTGAGCTTCCCGCCACGCTTAATTTAATTGAGTTCGGTATCGGTCAAGTGAAATTTTATCTCGGAAAAAATATAAGCGGACGGTACGACTGCCCCATTACGGTTGTGGGCGGTGCAAAGAGCAACCTTATGGTTGATGTTCAAAAAGCATTTTTTGACTATATTGAAGCTATTGCAACGCCGACAAAATTCCGTTTGCAGTACAATAGCTGGTATGACCATATGCTCAATATCAATGCCGATAATATTGAAAAGTCTTTTTATGAGATTGAAAAGGGACTTTCCTCAAACGGTGTTGAGCCTATTGACGCATATGTTGTTGACGACGGCTGGAATGATTACGGCGCTCCGTTCTGGACTTTCAATAAAAAGTTCCCTAATAAACTTTACGATTCCACTCAGCTTGCAAAGAATTTAGGCTCTTCCTTCGGACTGTGGCTCGGTCCGAGAGGAGGATATAATTATCAGGCAAAATTTGCAAAGCGAATTGAGAAAAACGGACTCGGCGCCTATAACGCACAGTCAAAAGATATCTGCGTCGCAGACAAAACATATCAGGAAAATGTTGAAAAGTTTATCCTTAAGGTAACGAAAGAATTTGATATAAATTACTGGAAATTTGACGGATTCTGTCTTTCTCCCTGTACAAATTCAAGCCACAATCATATTGTGGGCGGTGAAAATAATATGTATTATTTTACGGAGATGTGGCAGGGCTGGATTGAAATTTTCAAGCATCTTCGACAGCTTCGTGCAAATCAGGGCAAAAGTATCTGGATAAATATGACCTGCTATGTTAATCCGTCACCCTGGTGGCTTCAGTATGTAAACAGCATTTGGCTTCAAAACAGCAGTGACATCGGATTTGCCGATAATATCAGTAATCAGCCTCAGGTTGATGCTGAAATCACCTACAGAGACAGCAGGTATTACGATTTGCTCTGCACAAGAGCTTATCAGATGCCATTAAACCATATTTATAACCACGAGCCGATTTACGGCAATTACGCAAAGGTGGATTACACCGACGAGGAATTTGAAAAGTATCTTTACTTTAATGCCTGCCGCGGCCAGGCCTTTAACGAGCTTCATCTCAGCTATACCAAGATGAATAAATCCAAGTGGCGTATACTTTCGAATGTTCTCAAGTGGCAGAAGAGCAATTACGATATTCTTCAGAATGCAATGTTTATCGGCGGAAAGCCCGATGAAAACAATATTTACGGTTATTTCAGCTGGGACAGAAAGGGCAACGGTGTTATTGCCCTGAGAAATCCCACAGACGAAAAAGCGCCTATTACGCTTACTCTTAATAAACTTATGGGCTGTCCCGAGGATTTGAAAGATGTTAAGAGATATAACGTATATAACGAAACGGGAAAAGAAAGTTTTGACAGCTTTTCATACGGAGATAAAATTGATCTGACTCTGAGACCTTTTGAAATAAAAGTATTTCAGTTCGGTCACGAGGACAGACGTTACGATTATGTAACAGGTTCCACGGAATTTACCATATCCTTCAATTATAAGGGTGAAGAAAATCTTGCCGTAGCCGAAAATGACGATATAAAAATTGCAGTTGAAAAAGGAATTGCAGTTGTAAGATGCGGAAAATGCCATCTCCGTTCAAACAGCATTATACGCGGAGGAGAGCATAAGATTACCATTGTCAGAGAAAAGAACAGGGCACTGAAAATTTATATTGACAGACACCTTGATTCGTCAGGCTTTGACAGCAGGGCAAAGGCTGTAATCAACACGGATATCAGCAGTACTGCAGAAGACTTTACCGTTTCCGAAAAAGCTACTCCTTATGATGAAATAATAACTCTTAAGGAAATTCTTACAAAGGTTGGCAAGAGAAAGAAGAAATGAGTATGAAATGTAAAAAATGCGGCTGTGACGCATTAATAAAGACAGACGACTGGTATAAATGTCCGAACTGCGGTGCCGTTATTTTCGATACCGATGTAAAAATCAATGATGTTACAAGTCCGACCAAGGAAATGGAAAAAATAGAAAAAGGCTTCGTTTCAGATGTTCAAAAGGCACAGACCGCAGTTCAAAATGTAACAGATACGGCAGATGTCACGGAAGAAGCATTAACGGAAAAAAAAGGCCAAAAAAAGGAAAAGCATAAAGATGAAAAGCCGAAAAGCAAACTTCGGGAAACGGTTGAATTTTTAGTCCCAATTGTAATTGCCGTTATTATTGCTCTTCTTTTGAAAACCTTTGTTTTTGCAAATGCAGTAGTGCCCACGGGCTCAATGCTTAACACTATTCAGGAGGGCGACAGAATAATTGCCAGCAGACTTGCCTATATTAACGAAGACCCGCAGAGATATGACATAGTAATATTCAGATATCCCGATGATGAAAAGGAGTACTATGTTAAAAGGATAATCGGACTTCCCGGTGAGACTGTTCAGATAGTTGACGGTATTGTTTATGTAACCAAAACCGACGGTGAAACCATTCAGCTTGACGATAGTTTTGTTACAAACTGTGAGCCTGAGGGCAATTTCGGACCTTATTATGTTCCAGAAGACAGTTATTTTATGATGGGTGACAACAGAAATAACAGCTGGGATTCAAGGTACTGGAATAACCAGTTTGTTCAAAGGAAAAAAATTATCGGAAAGGTTAAATTCAGATATTATCCAAAAATTTCATCAATTGAATAATATACGAAAACGGTATTAATTATGGAAGATACATCTTTAAAGGAAGAACAGAAAATTTCCGAAAGCCCGAAAAAGAAAAGCAGGATAAAGGACACAGTGGATTTTCTTGTCCCCGTTGTTATAGCGGTGGTAATTGCCGTTTTGCTGAAGACCTTTGTTTTCGCAAATGCGGTAGTGCCCACAGGCTCAATGCTTAACACTATTCAGGAGAAAGATCGGATAATTGCCAGCAGGCTTGCCTATATTAACGAAGACCCTCAGAGATATGATGTTGTTATTTTCAAGTTTCCCGATGACGAAAGCAAGTATTTTGTAAAAAGAGTAATCGGGCTTCCCGGCGAGACTGTTCAGATAGTAAACGGCGTTGTTTATGTAACCAAAACAGACGGTGAAACAATACAGCTTGATGACAGCTTCATTACCGCCTGTGAGCCCGATGGTAATTTCGGACCTTACGAAGTTCCCGAGGACAGTTACTTTATGCTGGGTGACAACAGAAATGACAGCAGGGACTCAAGATACTGGCAGAATAAATTTGTTGAAAAGAATAAGATTATAGGAAAGGTCAAGTTCAGATACTTTCCGAATCCGTCTAAAATTGAATAAAATTTATACGAACATTTAAACCTTCAACTGAACTGATTAAGGGGAAAAATTTATGGATAAGACGAAAAAATATGTTCCTAAAAAGGAATGGATGGCGTACTGCGTAGGCGCTCTCGGACAGGGTATGATTTACGCAATAATGAGTTCGTATATTTCGGACTTTTACCTGAATGTACTTAAGGTTACACCGCTTTTTGTTTTGCTTCTTATGCTTTTGGCAAGAATATGGGACGCAATCAATGACCCGATTATGGGATATATAGTTGACCGTGTAAATCCCAAAAAGGGCAAAATGAAGCCGTACATACTCTACACTCCCGTACCTGTGGCAATACTGACAATGCTTTTGTTTTTTGCTCCGAATATCAGCGACACCGGCAAAATGGTTTATGCAGCAGTTACTTATGTTTTGTGGGGTATGATTTATACAGCGTCAGACGTCCCGTTCTGGAGTCTGCCGAATGCTTTAACCCCAAACGCTGACGAAAGAGGCTCTATTATTTCAAAGGCAAGAACAGCAAACGGTGTAGGCTCTGCCGTTCCCATGGCAATATTTATGATTTTAGGTTTTATTCTGCCTAAATTTAATCTTGCAGGAACAGAACTTGAACAGACAAAATATACCATTATGGCGCTTGTAAGCTCAATAATAGGCAACCTGCTTTTTGTAAGAGTATATTTTAAAGCAAATGAAAGAGTTATAATCCCCGACCCGCCAAAGAAGAATAAAAATGAGCCGTCGGCTCTTAAACTTATATTAACCTGTAAGCCCCTTATGCTGACAGCTCTTATGGGAATTTTATCCGCTGCAAGATATATGTATCAGGCAGGCGCAGTTCATGTTGCAAGATATTCATTTTATATCGGCAAGGATCTGACAGGTCTCACAGGTGCAGAATATGAGGCGGCTCTTCAGTCTAATATTTCAACTGTTTCAACGGTGTTTTCCGTTGCTTCCGCAGTTGGAATGATGGGAACAATGCTTGCCGTAACACCTCTTATCAAAAAATTCAGCTACAAGCAGATTATTATTGTAACCTCCCTTATCGGTGCGGCTGCAAGTTTAGCTATGTGGTTTATCGGATATGAGCATTTCTGGGCATGCGTGCCCTGCCTTGTGCTTTCAACTATTCCCTGCGGAGCAATCAATGTCTGCGCATTTGCAATGATAGGCGACTGCCTTGATTATATGGAGTGGAAAACAGGAAGACGTCTTACAGGTATGGGCTCTGCGATACAGAGCTTTGTTACAAAATTCGGCAATGCTCTTTCCACATCATTTATCATTCTGATGTATATTATTGTTGACCTTGACGTGTCCTCAATCAGCGCAAAAATCACGGCAAACCCCCTTGATATGAGCAACAGCATCAGAACGGGAATGTTCAGCATAGTTTCCTTAATTCCTGCGATTTCGCTTCTTGTGTGCATTATTCCTATGTTCTTCTATAATATCACGGGAGAATTTAAGGAAAGAATGGAAAAGGAGCTTGCACAGCAGAGAGCCGAAAAAGGTATTACGGTAGAATAAATTTAAAGGAGCTGAAAATATGCCTTTTATTGAAGTTAAAACAAATCAGAGTATTTCCTCAAAGGAAGAACTGAAAGCAGAGCTTGGCAAAGCCATAACAGCAATCCCCGGCAAAAGCGAAAGCTGGCTTATGGTTGAATTACAGGATAACCTTGATATGTATTTCAAAGGAAGCGAACAGCCGTGTGCAATGTTTGAGGTTGCAATTTTCGGCAAAGCGTCAGAAACGGATTATGAAAATCTTACAAAACTGCTTTGCTCCCTTTCGGAAAAATATCTCAGTGTTCCTCCCGACAGAACTTACATCAAATATTCCGAAATTGATAACTGGGGATACAACAATTTTAATTTCTGATTAAAGCATAAAAGGACTGTGATTGTTTTGGTAATCACAGTCCTTTTTATTTTATTATATTCAGCTGAACTGACATCTTACGTGCAAAATGCCCATACTGTTAATCGGCAAGTCTTTTGGAATACATCTCTTCAAAATAATTCTGATAGTCGCCTGAAATGATGTTTTCCCACCATTCCTTATTATTAAGATACCAGTCGATAGTGAGTTTTATTCCGTCTTCAAATTTTGTTGCAGGAAGCCAGCCAAGCTCATTATGAATTTTTGTTGGGTCTATTGCATATCTCATATCGTGACCCGGTCTGTCTGTAACATATGTGATAAGAGATTCAGGTTTGCCGAGCTGTTTAAGAATAGTTTTAACAACCTCAAGGTTTGTTTTCTCATTATGACCGCCGATATTGTAAACCTCTCCTACTCTGCCTTTGCGGATAACAAGGTCAATAGCGGCGCAGTGGTCCTCCACATAAAGCCAGTCACGTACGTTTTCGCCTGTGCCGTAAACAGGGAGAGACTCATCTGCAAGTGCACGGCTTATTATAAGCGGAATCAATTTTTCAGGGAAATGATACGGACCGTAGTTATTGGAGCATCTTGTAATTGTAACAGGCAGACCGTATGTTCTGTGATACGCAAGAACAAGAAGGTCGGCGCCTGCTTTCGATGATGAATACGGAGATGAGGTATGAATAGGCGTCTCCTCCGTGAAGAACAGGTCAGGTCGGTCAAGAGGCAAATCACCGTAAACCTCATCGGTTGAAACCTGATGATAACGCTTAATACCGTATTTCCTGCAAGCGTCCATAAGCACCTGTGTACCCATAATATTTGTTTTAATGAAAATTCCCGGATCCTCTATTGATCTGTCAACATGGGACTCTGCTGCAAAATTTACGATAATGTCGGGATGCTCTTCTTCAAAAAGTTTTTCAACGTCGTTTCTTTCGGCGATATCTCCCTTAACAAATCTGAAATTAGAATTGTTCATAACGGGAGCAAGTGTTGCAAGATTTCCTGCATAAGTCAACTTATCAAAGCAAACTATTCTATCCTCCGGATGATTTTTAAGCTCGTAAAATACAAAATTTGAACCGATAAATCCGGCACCGCCTGTAACAATAATAGTCATAACTGTTCCTCCTAAATTTCTCCTGCCGCAACCTTTTTAAGATATTTTCCGTAGTCCGATTTACCGTACTTTTCTGCTGATTGAGCCAGTTTTTCCCTGTCAATCATACCTGTGCGGTATGCAATTTCCTCGGGTGCCGAAATACGTATACCCTGCTGAGTCTGAACTGTTTTTACAAAATCAGCCGCCTCAATAAGACTTTCCATAGTACCTGTATCAAGCCATGCAAAACCTCTTCCCAGAAGTTTAACATCAAGCTCACCGCTGTCAAGATAAACTCTGTTAAGGTCTGTTATCTCAAGCTCTCCTCTTGCTGACGGAGTCTGATTTTTTGCATATTCAATACATCTGTTATCGTAGAAATAAAGACCTGTAATTGCATAATGCGACTTTGGTTTTTCGGGCTTTTCCTCAACCGAAAGGACCTTTCCATCTTTGTCAAATTCAACAATTCCGAAACGCTCGGGATCGTCAACACGATAACCGAAAACAGTGGCACGGTGATTAATTTCAGCATTCTCAACAGCCTGCTTCAATATCGTGCCGAAACCTGCTCCGTAGAATATATTGTCGCCAAGCACCATGGCACAGCAATCGTCACCGATAAATTCCTCTCCGAGAATAAATGCCTGGGCAAGACCGTCAGGAGACGGCTGAACCTTATAAGAAAGTTTAATTCCGTACTGACTTCCGTCACCTAAAAGTCTCTCAAAATTAGGCAAATCAGTAGGCGTCGATATGATAAGAATATCATTAATACCTGCCAGCATTAACGTGCTCAACGGATAATAAATCATCGGCTTGTCATAAATAGGCAGAAGCTGTTTTGACGTCACCATTGTAAGCGGATAAAGTCTCGTTCCGCTGCCGCCTGCTAAAATAATACCTTTCATTATTCTCTCCCCTTTATCCGACATAAGTGAAATGATATGTCGTCATATTTCCGTAAGTGTTTGACGCAGTAAAGGCCTCCGTAACCTCATATCCGCCGTCAATATATCTGTTAATCGCCTGTGCGGCATCCTTTCTTCCCGGAACAACCAAAAGGATGTCGTATTTCTCTTCATTCTGAATTTCCGTATCAGGAGAATCAGTTGCGTCGTATACGGTAATAGTATTTTTGTTTTTAACATATGTTCGGCTCTGCTTTTCCTTATCCCAGTAAATTCTGTACTGAAGTCCTGCAAAATGCATTTCATAAACATAAAGTCCGTAAACGTGGAATGCACAATCCTCCTGAGGATTAAAGTGCTTAATCGTCTGCTCTACAAGGTCGGAATATACGGAATATTCCATATTATAAACATAGTAATCTCCCACTAAATCCTCAAAGAAACCTGCGTACTGACCCTTTCTGTTTCCTATATTGTAAATCAAATGACTGCCCGTATCTACAGCAGAACAGCCGTTAATGATGGCAGGGTCAACCGTTATATATGTCTGAACAAGCATCAAAACGGAAACTACACCCGATATTATACGCTTAATCGTATTTTTATCGGATATAATGCTTATGCTTATACCCAAAATAAAAACATACATTACGTTCATGGGATTTGTATATCTGGGGCAATGGCTGAGAGTAAACACACTGAGCAAAATATTCAAAAGCATTATTGTTACTACATTGCTCAAAAACTGCGGTCTCAGGCTTTCGTCAGTAACCGGCGTATATTCCAGATTGTTTTTCCTGCAGTTATGCCTACGCTCAATATATACAATAAGAGCAACTGCCGCAACAGCAAGTATCAGCCATCTGAAACCGTAAACAAATGTCTGAAGTCCCTGAGTAATTATATCATATGAATTGATACCGAATTTAAGAGAGCCTGCTGCTTCAAAATGCTGAAGCACAAGGTCGCCTTTAATGAAGAATGTAATGCCGTAAAGGACAGCCGGTATAAGCCACAGAACAAATTTTCCGTAGGGGATATTTGACAGCTTCCACCACTTGAATCTCTCACGCTTATACCTATAGGTGCTTTCGATAAGGAACATTGAAAGAGCAAAGAAGCCATAGATAAATGCCCCTGTATCTTTAGTAAAGCAGAATAAAAATCCTATAAACGAAACCATAAGATTATTTTTCTTACTGTAAGCATACATAAGCCATATAAGATAAATTTCCAAATAAAAATCCGGATTAAAATATGTTATAAGGCTGAAGGAATACGGCATAAATGCAAAAGCCGCAACCAAAAAGGTTATAAACCACTTATTTGATTTTACAAGAAATCCGTCAAGCAATTTATAAAGTATAATCAATGTAACGCAGAACAGAACAGTATTCGCAATATACGTTCCCGTCATTTCTCCGTACATCATACATTCAAACGGAGCAACATACAAAGCCGAGCCGATAAAAACGTGTCCCCACAATATAAACGCACCGATAGCCGTTTTCAGCGTCATTTTATACAATTCAAGTGCTTTAACAAAAGAGCCGTAATAAAGATGCGCATCATATATGGCAACGCAGTCATAGTTCATTACTGCCAGAACCGTCACAACAGCAATCAGAATTGCAAGGGGATAATATTTTTTTGCTGCTTTTTTTAAATCAAAATTTTTTATCGGAAGCTCTTTTCTTTTTTTCACCGCAAGCACGGTAAACAAGACAAAGCAGAAATTTGCAGTAAAAAGATAAATCAGACTCTCTGTTGACGTAATCTTAAAATGCTTGAATACCACTATTGAATCAAGGAAAAACGCAAATGAAAAGTTGATAAAGGCTAACGCAGAAAGATTTTTATAATTAAAAAATCTCTTTATCTTATTCAGCATAAAATTCGAGTACTCCTTTAATTACTTCTTCAACATCCCCGTCCGTCATATTGAAGTGAAGAGGAAGTCTTAAAAGTCTTTCACTGTCCTTGGTCGTGTATTTATCCTCTCCTGCAAACACGCCGAATTTTTCTCCGGCAGGAGAAGAGTGAAGCGGAATATAATGAAATACCGAGCCGATTCCTTTTTCTTTCAGATATTTCATCATTTTGCTTCTCTGGTCATAGTCGTCAAGTTTAATATAATACATATGAGCATTATGAACACAATCGTCGGGAATATGGGTAAGCTCTAATTTTCCCTCTGCTTCAAGGGGTCTGAAAGCCTTGTCATACATATTCCATATATGCATACGCTTGTCATATATTGTTTTGTAATCTTCAAGCTGAGCATAAAGATATGCGGCATTCAAATCACTGGGAAGGAAGGAAGAACCGATATCAACCCATGTGTACTTGTCCACATTTCCGAGAATGAACTGTGAACGGTTTGTTCCTTTATCTCTGATTATGTCTGCTCTGTCCATAAAATCAGGATTGTTTACAAGAACTGCACCGCCTTCACCCATACTGTAGTTCTTCGTTTCGTGGAAGGAATAGCAGCCGATATCACCGATTGAGCCCAGCTGCCTTCCCTTATATGTTGAAGTAACGCCCTGTGCGGCATCCTCAACGACGAGAAGATTGTGCCTTCTCGCAATCTCCATAATAGTGTCCATCTCACAGGCTACACCTGCGTAGTGGACAGGTACGATAACCTTTGTTTTATCCGTAATTGCCGCTTCGATTTTTGTTTCATCAATATTCATTGTGTCGGGTCTGACATCCACAAATACTATCTTTGCACCTCTCATAACAAATGCCATAGCGGAAGATACAAATGTATATGACGGAACAATAACCTCGTCTCCGGGTCCCACATTGCAAAGAATTGCCGCCATTTCAAGAGCATCTGTTCCCGATGTGGTAAGCAGTACCTTGGGAGAACCTGTAAGTTTTTCCAAAAACTCGTGACAGAGCTTGGTATACTTACCGCTTCCGCTGATATGCTTCTGTGCAATTGCATCGCTTATGCACTTTTCCTCTGTGCCTAAATAAGGCGGCTCATTAAATAAAATCATTGCTTGTCCCTTCCCTTACATTGCCGTAAAATGCTCCTCATTAACACATATTACAGGCTTTTAACCATTTCTACTGTTTCTTCATCCTCAATAATTTTTGTATTACCCGTATACTCAAAGCCTAATCCTTCATACAGCTTTATTGCAGAGAAATTATCCTTTGCCACATGAAGCGCAACCTTTTTAAAGCCGTTATCCGCTGTAAAATCAATTGCTTTTTCCATAAGTTTTTTAGCAAGCCCTTTTCTCCTGTGCTCTTTAAGCACATAGACGTTGCACACATAGGACTCAAGAGTTTCCGTATTATTGCAATACAAATTGAGAATTGAAATAAGCTTTTTATCCTTTATAATTCCGAACACATTGCCGAGCTTCAAAAATTTTTTCACGCTTTTTTCAATGTCCTCGTCATTTTTGTATATTCCTATTTCCCTGTTGAAATCAAACAGCATATCGTAAGCATTTTCAAAATCGTTTATTCTTACAACACTGCCTTCCAAATCATCCAGTGTAACCTTGTGGTCTGACATATATATTAATCTCCCTGAAATTAAATCGTCGCCGTTTCCGTAAATGTCATACAAATCATCGTGAAACATTTCAATCTCACGGCACCAGTCGTAATTCTTCGCATTTTTAAACAACGGGAGCAGCTGCTCCGTCTGTCTGCACAAAAAATAAATTCCGCTGCAGGCAACATTCTTTATCTCCTTATACTCATATGTGCCGAAGGATGTTTCTATTGCCGCTTTATAATAATCACAGTCAGTGCTTAACTGTACCAGACGGTCTCCTATGGAATCACCGCCGGCTCTTGCTCCGACCTCGATAAAATAAATTTTCCCGTCTATGATTTTCACTTCAAGATGCGCCATACCGCAGGAAATTTCCAGAACATTTAAAATATCCTTTGCCGCAGTATTTACTGCATTTCGCACATCATCGCTGATCTGAGCCGGCTGATGATGACCCAGTTCAACAAAATGAGGCGGTCCTGAGGTTTCTTTTTCAGTTATCTGAACGACGTAAACATCATCATTATTACATAAACACTCAACCGAATATTCTGTTCCGCCTGCTAAATACTCTTCTATGAGAATCTCGCCGTTTTGCGTGATTTCCTTCGCATATTCAATGGCGGCAGCAAATTCCTCATCGTTATGAGCAAGGCTTATTCCCTTTTTTCCGTAGGAATCGGGAGCCTTCACAACTACGGGAAACTTCGGCTTTATATTGTCACGATACAGATAAAATTCCGGCTGACATACGCTTGAAATTTTTTCTACCCTTTTTCTCATAACGTATTTATTTCTTGCGCTGAAGCCGTTTTTTACACCGTTGCCGGGAAGTCCCAGCTTATCCGCAAGCACAGCCGTCACCTCTGTTGTAATTTCAGAGGATGCTATTATTCCGTCCGGCTTAATTTTCAGCAGTTCGTTATATATGCCGTCAACGTCAAAAATATTAATCGGAAAGAAATTATCGGCATAATCCTTTGCACAGGCACCCTCTGCTGTGCTGAAGCAATACGTAGTTATATTAAGCTCTCTCGCTTTTTCAAGAATAGGCTTTGCTGCAATTCCGGCTCCGATAACAGCTAATACGGCAGCAGAATTTTTATTTTCCATCATCGTTTTCTTCAGAGTCCTTTGCGTTATTTTTACAGGTTACCTGCCTTACAACAAATTGAGGCGTTTTATTTATACATAAATATATTCTTCCGATATATTCGCCTATCATTCCCAGCACAACCAATATAATGCCGAACATAAACAGCATAATGGCAATAGTTGATGTCCAGCCTACCAGAACATTGCTGTTGACAATTTTACTTATAATAACGTAAATTCCTACAATCGCACCCACAATAGCAGAGCTTATTCCGAGAATGATTGATAATCTCAAAGGTTTAATTGAAAAGGACGTAAAGCCGTTAAGCCAAAGATTAAACATCTTTTTCAGAGTATAGCCGCTCTTGCCTTCCATACGTTCTTTCTGCTTTGCGTCTATCAGTGCAATATTAAACGTACTTCTTAAAATCAGACCCTCAATATAAGGATAAGGCTGATTATAGCGGATAATCTCCTGGACAACAAATTTCTTCGCAACAAAGAAAATAGGAACCAACACACCCTTAGGTCTCGGAATCATCCAGTTTCCCATAGCAGTGGCGCACTTTGTTCCGAACTGACGGAATAACGACCGCTTTCCTCTTTCCTTATATGAAGGTGCGGCAACATCGTATCCCTCCCCGATTTTAGCAATCAGCTGAGGAAGAATTTCTATCTGCGTCTGCCCGTCATCCTCACAGGTAGCAACCAGGTCGCCCTTTGCATAGTTGAATCCCGCCATAATTGCCGCATGCTGACCGCTGTTTTTCGCCAGGTCAACAGCATACGTATTACTGCGTGATCTTGCAATTTTATCAATAATTTCAAAAGTATTATCGGGAGAACCGTCGTTCACCATAATAATCTCATAAGACAAATCGGTAGTTTTCATCGTCCTGTCGATATCTTCAACAACAACGCTGATATTGTTTCCCGAGCAATAACACGGGATAATAATTGAAAGATCCATTTTATACTCCTAATTACTGAAAATCTGCTGTTTTGTCAATACAGGATATAATATCCGAGACGTGAACCGCTGTCGGAAACATTTCCGAGATTTTCGTATTCAATATCGCTTACACGGTAAAGTTTTTCCGGGGTTTCTTTTCTAACTCTTTCAAGCTCGTCCAAATCTTTTTCGTCAAACATAAACCGTACTTCTGCTTTTTTCGGCTCGGTCTGCTGTGAAAGAACAATTTTGTTACCGCAGGCAACATCGATAACCATACGCACAAAATCATTTCCCGTTGACAAATAAACCAAATCAGAGCCTATGCAGTCTCCGCCCATTCTTGCGCCGATTTCAATAATATTAAATTCGCCGTTATCAAGTCTGAATTCCGCGTGGCTGGCACTGTTTGTAATCTCAAGCGCATCAAGAGCTTTGAATATCTCTGTCTTTATCTGCTCCTGCAAATCAAGGGGTATATCAGACGGTTCGCAGTGCCCCGTTTCAATAAATGCAGGCGATCCCGTCGTATATTTTTTTGTAAAGCTCAAAAAATGATGAACACCGTTTTGCGTTATACATTCACAGCTGTACTCGTCACCGCTGATATATTCTTCAATTATGGCTCTCTTTTCAAATGAGCTTGCACAGGCGGAAGCTACCGCCTTTTTTAAATCCTTACCGTTTTCCAGTTTACATATACTTCTGCTTCCCGAACGATCCGTGGGCTTTACTACAACAGGATAACAAAGTTTGCTTTCAAGAGTATCCAGATCGCTTCCGTCGGTTACAAAAAATTCGGGACATTTTGCACCGCTGTCACGAAGCTTTTTTCTCATCTCATATTTATTTGTCTGTGCCTCAACGGTTTCAAAACGGTTGCAGGGAAGTCCTAAATTTTCGGCAACATAATTTACCGTAATTGCCGCAAGGTCAGAGGCTATGGAACATACGCCGTCCGGCTTTATTTCTCTGCACTTTTCGAGGATTTCCTCTTTTTCCGTAATGCTTATCGGATAGAAGAAATCAGCAGTATCCTTTCCGACTGCTCCTTCCTCCCAAGCAAAAGCATGAGTTTCATACCCAAGTGATTTTGCTTTTAAAATAAGCTGATTCTGAAAATCATTTGCACCGATAATAACTAATTTTTTCATATATGCCTGTCCTTTTACTCAAATAAGAATATAGCTCTGTAATAGTCTGCGCCGATTATTTTTCATACGGTAATTCGTAATATTCGCCGCCTGTTTCAAGGATAACACTGTATTCATAATCCTTAAAGTCTTCCATATCAATATAGTATCTTCCGTAAATGTGGGAATATTTGCCGTTCATAAGATCGTCATTTTTCTTCATCTTACTGCAGGTCAAATCGTATATTTTTTCCTTTGAATCCTTCTTGGATTTGAACTTTATATAATACCTCTGATTAAACGAGTTTACATTCTTTTTGAAAGCGTGGCCGTCTACGCTTACGCCGTCCTTTTCGATATATATATCATAATCATAG
Source organism: uncultured Bacteroides sp. (assembly GCA_964535085.1). GTDB lineage: Bacteria > Bacillota > Clostridia > Oscillospirales > Acutalibacteraceae > Eubacterium_R. Next base: position 16,367 of record CAZHSE010000007.1, on the reverse strand, counting down.
TCTATGCTGCTGTCGGCCTTTTTAATTGTCTTGTCCGAAAGATCAACAGCCTTTGTTCTTACGGACCAGATTAACTGTCCGTCAATAATTTTAACGAGAGAAAGTTTTGCTTTTTTATTATAGTTTCGTTTTACATAGCTCTGGAACTGGGAATAAATATCCTCTTCGGTGCTGATAATATAAATTTCCGAACTGTCTATACAATCCTTATATACATTTTTAATACCGTAATTTTTAAGTTTGTTCATTGAAACAGGAATGTAACAATTCCATCCGCCGAGATAATAAATGTTGTCTGCCGAATTTTTTTCGGCAACATCCCAGAACTCATATGAACCGCTTAAATCACTGTTTTCCGTGCTCAGAACAACACTGCATGCATAAAAATGCTCCTTATCCTGTGACACCAGCTCAAAAAACGGTCTCGTTTCCGGGTTTGATGTTTTGAGGTCAAGAGGATATTCGAATACACTTACAACGGAAGCCGCCGCAACAACCAGAGAAAGCAGCTTTTTAAGATCTTGCTTTCCGTCGAAACTCTTCAGCATACAAAACTGCGTTACGATACAGGCAAACCACATTCCCGTATCAATACGTTCGAGCCCCATTCTGCCCACATAATACAGATAGAAATTAAGCCCGAATACTGCCGCAAGCTGATACAGCATCAGCCAAAGATTCTTTATATCCGCCACAAGAAAAATCGCCGCTAAAATCATAAACACGGCAAAGGGGAAACTTTCACCGAGAACAGTACCCTCATCCTTGATAAAGTCCTTTACGAATTCTACGTTAACCGTCTTCTCTTCCTTCGCTTCAACAAGAGCTTTCATTTTCTCCGTATTAAGTTTTTTCGTATCCATATTCCAGGTCTGGAAATATTTATAATCCTTCTTTGAAATACCGAGGCTTTTGTAAAGCTCTTTATTTTCCTTGTAGTCGGGGAAACCCATATCCCAGAGTTCAGACCTGTACGTATTAAATTCCATAATATTAACGATTCTGTCATTCATCGAATAATAATATGAATTAACTGCAAATCCGCCGATTGTAATTGCAAAGGTTACGCCGAATACGGCAACATATTTTATAACGGTTTTTATATTCTCTTTGAAACCGCCCTTCAAAAGCTCCACTACTTTGAAAACGCCGATACCCGACAGTATAAGGGCACTCATAGCCATAGACTCAAATCTTATAAGTGAGGAGAAAACAGTCAGACCTGCACCGATTAAAATCTGAAACCGCCTTAAATGTTTATTTTCCGTGCTTTCAAGAGCATAAAAAATCAGAACAATACCTGCTATAGCACTGAACGAAGCTGTTTTCGTAAACTGAAAAATAACATAACTGTAATATCCGAAGAATGCCAGAATAAAAACATTTATCAATGTTGCTGCAACAGTAGTGAATTTTTTGTATATTATATAAGTGATTGCAAAAAATGAACAAAACAGGCCTATCATCTGCAGTGCCGTATACCATTTTATCGTCGGAATAACAGAATAAAGAAAGCTTAAAAACTTGCCCCAAATAATGTTCACATAAAAAAGCTGTCCGTGGCAGTTACCGTGTGCACCCTCCACAAACATTGCAAAAGTTGTATCGTCATTAGTCTGATATAATGGGTCGAACACCAGCAAAAAAACGGCTATGGCAAGAATATTAAGTATTGCGGTAAATATAAATTCTTTCGATAAAAAAGTTTTTTTTCTGTTCATTTATGCTCTCCATCTACATCAAGATTCATATTTCGTGTCAACTGATTATATCATAACAGTTAGTTATTTTCAAGTAAATATAGACAAATATATATAAAGCTGTAACTTGTCTATTAATAAAAAATTACCAAGGTTGATTTTTTCTATAAAATAGTATATAATTTCTACATAAATTTTACTGGAGAAAATGTTATGGATGCAAAGAAAAAATTTGCAGGCGATTTTTTACTGACATTTGCCGGGCTTATAGTCTTTAATGCGGCTATTCAGCTTATTGTCTATCCTCTGCTCAGCAAATATCTGGGAAATGATCAATACGGAGAAGTGCTTTACTATATAAGCATCTTTTCAATAACCTCAGTTGCACTGGGTCTTTCCGTCGGAAACACACAGCTTGTACAAAGAAACAATTACGGTATAGTAAACGGTGACTGTATGAGCTACAACCTTATTGTCCTTGCAGTTATGACCGTTGTCTGCGGCGGATTCCTCTTTATGCAAAAGGTTGCTCCTCTTGATATCGCAATGGTTGTACTGATTCAGGCATTAATGGCAATAAGGTATTATACGGAAGCGATTTATAAAATTTCGATGAACTTTAAAAGGTATCTTATTTTCTGCATTGTACTTACATCGGGATATATCGTCGGAATTGTTATTTTCAGATTTGTACAGCAATGGTGGATTCCGTTTGTCATCGGCGAATTTTCGGGAATAATATTCTCATATGCGGCAACGAATTTGAAGGAAAAGCCTTTTCTTTCCGTTCGTTCACTTGGAAAATTTGCAAAAAACACAACTCCCCTTTTAATTTCATACCTGCTGTACTACCTTGTTATGAATCTTGACAGAATCATAATAAGAAATGTGGTCGGAAGTGACAGCGTAGGTCCGTACTACACAACTACGCTGATAGGAAAAACGGCGGCAATGGTCGTATCTCCTCTGAGCGGTGTAATCATCGGCTATTTAACTAAAAACGGCTCCAAGCTTGATAAAAAGCAGTTTTCAAAATTTATCGGTGTTGCCGTTGCCGGCGGTGTTTTATTTTTCGGTCTGACACTTATAGGAACTCCCATATTTACAAAGCTGTTTTACCCTAACTATTATCAGGAGGTTTTAGACTTAATGCTTCTTGTAAATCTCGGCCAGGTAATGTGCTTTGTGTCAGAGCTTGTACTCAACGTGGTTTTAACCTTCAGGGATGAAAAATGGCAGATGATTGTTCAGATAATTTATGCCGTAATTTTCATTGTTATTGCAGTAGTTCTTACAAAGTCAGTGGGCGTTCTCGGAGTAGCTGTCGCAACTGCGGTTTCAAACGGTCTGAGACTCCTGCTTTCAATAGCACTGGGACTTACAAGCAAATCCGAAATAAAACCCGTATAACTACACCATTATTCAGGAGAAATCTAAATGAGAAAACTTGAAAGATTAAACAGCGATTCTTATAAAAAGCAGCGGCTGATATTCGGCATATTTTTAGCTGTACTGGTAATAGCGTATAACTTCATATGGCTGAACCGTTCATTTACTATGTCGGAAGGCTGGGTGGCATTTTACGTCGGTCTTATGGACGAGGGCAAGATTCCTTACAGGGATTTCTACTATTTCCTCCCTCCGCTCAATCTTTTGATTGACTATGTAATCTGGAAAATTTCCGGCGGATACTTTTTCATTTACAGATTGATTCGCCTTGCGGAAAGAGTATTGATAGTCGAATTAATGTATAAACAGATTTCTAAAAAAGTCGACCCCTTCATTTCCGCCGTAGGCAGTATTTTAGCAACTGTACTTGCAAGTGCAAGCGGCTATGACCTTGTGGGCGACTATAACCAGACAATGCAGCTTCTCGTGGTTTTGCTGTGTCTGTGTGTAATAAAATATACAGAAAATCTTGACTGTCTCAATAAAAAGTGGAAATGGATTTTTCTTGCCGGAATCATAGGCGGATGTCTGTTCTTATCAAAGCAGACAATAATTGTATCAAGCGGAATTGTTTTTTCACTGTTTGTTCTTTTCCTTGTAATAACAAAAAAAGAGAAGAATATTTTTAAAATGATACTGTCTGTCTTTGCAGGCTTTGCTGTACCAATGGGTATCTGCGGAATATATCTTATATACACAAGATCTCTTACGGAATTTCTCAATCAGGTATTTCTCGATACAAGCTCAAAGGGCGGAGCACTGGACTTAATCTTTTTAAGCCAGACAGATATGATAAGCACCTTTGGCGAGGCAATTGTTGCATTGGCCGCAATGGCTGCCGCTTATTCAATAGCAAAAAAAGCCGACAAAGGCAGGCTTTCGGGCGGTAAAAATCTTGTATTTCTCGTTTTGATTGCGTTATCCGCAGGACTTCTTGGTTCATTATATTTTACCGATACGTGGTTTGCGGTTACGGAAAGCTTCAAGACGCTTTTCTCGGTTGTATTTATAATTTTCTCAGCGGCAATATGCCTGTTGGATTTAAACAAACTTTATTCAAAATTCATAGTATTTATCAGCGGAATCATCTGCGTACTGTTACTTCTTTTCGACGTAAACGGCTGTTCATCTGTTTTATACAACAACACCGCTTCGTTCTCGCTTATGAATTCACTTGTTACGCTGATTCACTTCGCACTCGTAACCTGGGTTATTTCACACATTGTAAAATGCCTGAAACATAAAACCGAATTTGACCTGAAAGCAATGACGCTTGTCTGCGGTTCAATTGCAAGCGGCTGGGCAACTTCAATGTCTTCCGGTATGGATGCGCTTACTGTTGCTACGGCATTTCTTTCCGTGCCTACACTCACGTATATTTTGTTTAAGAACCGCAGGGAACATTACCAGACTGCAGTAAAATCATTTATCATTTTTTCTCTTGCTTGTGTATGCGTATGCGGTGCTCAAAAGGCACAGTGCCCTTACACCTGGTGGGGTGACAGTGAAGCCTCCTTTACCGAGAAGACAGAGACTTCGGATATCAGGGCATTAAAGGGCTTTAAATTCAGCAAACAGGAAAAGAAAAAATATGATGACCTCAATAAGCTGATTGATGAAAATACAGATGAGGATTCTGTAATCTTCGGATTCCCTTATGTCAAGGTTTATAATGTTTTCCTTGAAAATTACAATATGGACAATTTCGTTCCTGTTTTGTTTTATGATGTCTGCTCGGACGCTTATGCCGAAAGCGACGCAAAAATACTTTCAAAAAATCAGCCCGACATTGTGGTTTGGCACGATATAGATAACTGTATGGAAGTCCACGAGGAGCTATTCAGAGACGGCGAACCTTTAGGTCAGAGGAAAATACAGAAATGGTTTTCAAGTGCGGTTAAAACCGATTATGAGCTTATAGGACAGGTTGAAGATGTTTTTGTTTACAAACTTAAAAACGGCGAAAAACCAAAAAGCACTTTCATTGAAAGAAAGACGGCAAAGAATAAAACGATAAGCTCTTCAAATATCAAAAAAGGCTATATCAGCAGACTTGAAGGAAAAGGTACAGTTAAAAATCCGTATAAAATTTCTTCTGCAAGCGACCTTAAAAACCTCAGAAATCTTGTTAATGAAGGTGTAACCTTTGAAGATAAATATATTGTTCAAACAGCCGATATTGATTTAAGTGAGGTTAAAAACTGGAAACCTATCGGAACATATAAAAATTCCGCAGCTTTCAGCGGAACCTATGACGGAAACGGATATTCCGTTAAAAATCTCACTGCCACAGGTGAAAATGACAACGGATATTTAGGACTCTTCGGTTTCCTTAACGGAACGGTAAAAAATGTTTCGGTAATTAACTGTAATATAAACGGTGTTTACGCAGGCGGTCTGGTAAGCCACGCGTCCAAAAATTCAGAAATAATCAACTGCTTCGTAAGCGGAAAAATTACCGCAGCGGAAAGAGCTTCGGGAATTGTCGATAATTCATACGGAAAAGTTTACAACTGCGCTGCCGACTGCGAGCTTGAGAGCAATAGCATCGGCGGTATTTCCGGATATTATTACAGCACTGTTGAAAATTGTTACAGCAACTACGGCGGCACTGATTCAGTTGATGACGGTTATAAATTAGCCGCTGATTCAGCTGAAAAGCTAAATGACGGCCTTAAACTCTACAATAAGAAAAATAGGGAGCTTTGCACTTGGGAAAAGACAGAAAACAGCCTGAAACTTCTTCCCGTTTCCGAATAATATTTACAGAAAAACAATAGACTTCAAAATAAATGCCAGGGTTTTGTTACCCCGGCGTTTATTTTAAACCAAAAATATAAAACGGGTGAGCAATGCCCACCCGCTATATAGATTTAACTTTTAATCAGTCGTTTGCGTGACCTGCTGCACCGAATACAACATCAATCTTATGAGCAACAACCTCTTCAATAAGCTCTCTTGCAGGAGTAAGGTACTGACGAGGGTCAAAGTGAGTCGGATTCTCTGCAAAATGTTTTCTTACAGCAGCAGTCATTGCGATACGGATATCAGAGTCAACATTGATTTTACATACAGCCATTGAGGCAGCCTGTCTGAGCATATCCTCAGGAATACCGATAGCGTCAGGCATTTCACCGCCGTACTGGTTAATCATCTTGATGTGCTCCTGATTTACGGAAGATGCACCGTGAAGAACGATTGGGAAGCCCGGAAGCTGTTTGCCAACCTCTTCAAGAATGTCAAAACGAAGCTGAGGCTTCTGACCCGGTTTAAACTTGTAAGCACCGTGGCTTGTACCGATAGCGATAGCAAGTGAATCACAGCCTGTTCTTGTAGCGAAATCGTAAACCTGCTCAGGTTTTGTATATGAAGCGTTTTCAGCGTCAACCTGAACATCGTCCTCAACACCTGCAAGAGTACCAAGCTCACCCTCGACAACAACGCCGTGAGCATGTGCATACTCAACAACCTTCTTTGTAAGAGCAACATTCTCTTCATAAGGAAGTGAAGAACCGTCAATCATAACAGATGTGAAACCGCCGTCAATACAGGATTTACATGTTTCAAAATCGGGACCGTGGTCAAGGTGAAGTGCAATCGGAAGTCCTGTTTCCTCAGCAGCAGCCTTTACCATAGCAACAAGATAATCGTGTGAAGCGTATTTTCTTGCGCCTGCTGAGCACTGGAGAATAACAGGAGCATTAAGCTTCTTAGCAGCACGGGTAATACCCTGCACAATCTCCATATTGTTTACGTTAAAAGCACCGATAGCGTAACCGCCCTCATATGCCTTTTTAAACATTTCGGTAGTAGTAACTAATGGCATAATTCTAATCTCCTATACTTTAATTATTTAATTTGCTTGAAATATTATACTACAATGTTAATAAAATATCAATAGTAATGTAAATCAGTATTTGTTTCATATTGCGCAGCAATTTGTTTAAATACGGAATTTGTTTCGGCGAAACATGGCATAACGAAAAAAAACACAATTGACAAACCGGAATTTATCATTCTTCAACTATGCTGTTAATCAATTTTATTTCTTCCTCTGTGAGAGGAGAACAGTTTAATGCGCCTAAATTTTCAAGAAGCTGTGCTTTTGAATGTACGCCCACAAGCACAGATGTAACACCGCCGTACTGCAAAAGCCACTGAATAGCAAGCTGTGAAAGAGTTTTTCCGCTTTCGTGGGCAATATCATAGAGCTTTTTAATCTGAGCCTGTCTGTTTTCATTATAGCCCACCTTTTTCTGAGTAGCAGGGTCATTATAAAGTCTTGAGTTTTCGGGAATACCGTTTGCATATTTATCCGAAAGAGTACCCTGAGCAAGAGGTGAAAATGCAATAATACCCTTTTTCCTTGCTTTTGCCTCAGCTTTAAGTCCGTTCTTTTCAACTGTTCTGTCAAAAATCGAATAACGGTTCTGATTTATGATAAACGGTACGTTAAGCTCTTCAAAAAGGCTGTACATCTTATTCATATTTTTACCGTCATAGTTGCTGATACCTGCATAAAGAGCCTTGCCCTGTCTGATAATATCATAAATTGCAGTTGCCGTTTCCTCAAGAGGAGTTTCGGGTGTCATACAATGATGATAAAAAATATCAACATAATCAAGACCCATTCTCTTCAGGCTCTGGTCAAGAGAGGAAATAAGATATTTTCTTGAACCGCCGATACCGCCGTACGGTCCGGGCCACATTTCATAGCCTGCCTTTGTGCTTATAACAAGCTCATCTCTGTAAGGAAGCAGATTTTCTTTAATTATTCTGCCGAAATTTTTTTCTGCCGAGCCCGGCTCGGGACGTCCGTAGTTATTTGCCAGGTCAAAATGAGTAACACCCATATCAAAGGCTGTCAGAATAATATCCTTCATCTCTTCATAATTCGCATCGTTTCCGAAGTTTTTCCAAAGTCCTACCGATATTGCAGGCAGTGCAAGACCGCTGTCTCCGCAATAATTATACGGTATTTTTTCGTATCTTTTTTCATCTGCTGTGTACATTATTTACCACCTCGTATTCTTATGCGCATACTGCAGTATGCCAAAGAACATACTTGAAAATATTATTTCTCTGTGCTAAAATTTTTGATAATCTGAATGAAAGGTATGAGTTTCCATGGAAGACAAAACAAACGTAATGCGTACTCTCGACAAGAAAAAGTTAAGCTATAAGTTTCACAGCTATACAGGTACAGACGCCGTAGGCGGAGAAGAGGTTGCCGAGGTTCTGGGAGAAAATCCCGACAAGGTCTTTAAAACTCTTGTGACCGTGGGAAAATCGGGAAATCATTACGTTTTTATGGTGCCTGTAAATTCAGAGCTTAATCTGAAAAAAGCCGCAAAAACAGTAGGCGAAAAGAAAATTGAAATGATTAAATCAAAAGAACTTCTGCCCCTTACAGGCTATATTCACGGCGGATGCTCTCCCATAGGAATGAAAAAACAGTTTAAAACAGTTGCCCACATAACCGCAAATGATTTCGGCACAATATTCTTCTCAGGCGGAAAAATAGGCTATCAGATTGAAATGAGCCCGCTTGACCTCCGGAAAGTCATAAAAATTGATTTCGCCGACATTGCAGGTGAATAGACAGCTGTAACTAAACATCTTTATTTTAAAACATATTCTTTGGCTAAGGCGAAAAGCTCACGCAGAACAAACACAGGCAAAATCAAAGGGTCCGTTTTTGAACTCACCGAATAAGCCGTAAGACCGAACTTTTTACAAATTAGCTTTGCTCTTTTCTGATGATATTCGGAGGTTGCCACTGCGATTTCATTTACGCCTGCCTCTTCAATATATTTCATTGAAAATTTAATATTCTCGTAAGTTGACACCGACCTGTCCTCTAACATCAGTCTGTCCGGGGAAATTCCGCGCTTTGTAAGCATTTCTTTCATACAAAGCGCTTCGGATATAAATTCATCCTTTCCCTGTCCTCCGCTCAAAACCGCTTTTGACTGAGGATTTGACATAAGATAAAGATAGGCGCTGTCAACTCTTTTTTTTAACGCTTTACTGGGAACATCGCCCTTAACCCTGCAGCCTAAGACCACAAGAATTTTCTGATTTTCTGCATTTGTTTTACCGTCACGCAGGAGCATATAAGTCAGCCCCCACAGACCGATTACCACAACCACAACTGCAAATGCAGCAAATTTCTGCTGTGAAAAGGTCATTTTGTTCCACGTTAAGCCAAAGCCGAGCAGAACTCCTCCCATTGCAATTCCTGCAATGCTTCCGAAGTTAAATACCTGCCTTACAATCGGCAAAAGATAGACTGCAATCAGGACGGCTCCAAGTAAAATTAAGATTATCCGCATTATTTCTTCGGAACAATTCTGTCCTTTCCTCCCATATACATACGAAGTGCCTCGGGAATAAGAACAGAGCCGTCTGCCTGAAGATTGTTTTCAAGAAATGCGATTAACATTCTCGGAGGAGCAACTACTGTATTGTTGAGAGTATGTGCAAGATAATTTCCGTTTTCTCCCTTGATTCTTATCTTAAGACGTCTTGCCTGAGCGTCTGTAAGATTTGAGCATGAGCCGACCTCAAAATATTTCTTCTGTCTCGGAGACCAAGCCTCAACGTCAACGGATTTAACCTTCAAATCAGCCAGATCTCCCGAACAGCACTCAAGAGTACGTACGGGAATGTCAAGACTTCTGAACAGGTCAACAGTATTCTGCCACAATTTATCAAACCACATTTTTGACTCCTCAGGCTTGCAGACAACAACCATTTCCTGCTTTTCAAACTGATGAATACGATAAACGCCTCTCTCCTCAATGCCGTGAGCGCCCTTTTCCTTACGGAAGCAGGGTGAATATGAGGTAAGGGTTTTAGGAAGCTCTTCCTCGGGAGTAATTGTGTCAATGAATTTACCTATCATTGAATGTTCCGACGTACCTATCAGATAGAGGTCCTCCCCTTCGATTTTATACATCATTGCGTCCATTTCTTCAAAGCTCATAACACCTGTTACAACATTTGACCTTATCATAAAAGGAGGTACGACATAGGTAAATCCTCTGTCAATCATAAAATCTCTTGCATAGCTGATTACTGCGCTGTGAAGCCTTGCAATATCGCCCATAAGATAATAGAAGCCGTTTCCCGCAACCTTGCCGGCTGACTCAAGGTCAATACCGTCAAAGCTCTCCATAATATCGGTATGGTACGGAATTTCGTAATCGGGGACTACAGGCTCACCGAAACGTTCAACTTCAACATTTTCGCTGTCGTCCTTACCGATAGGCACAGAATCCTCAATTATATTAGGTATGCTCATCATAATTGATGTTACCTTTTCGTTAAGCTCCTTTTCCTTTTTGCCAAGCTCCTCAAGCTCCTCTGCCTGGGCAGTTACCTGCTGACGAATTCCCATTGCTTCATCTTTCTTACCCTGCGCCATTAATGCACCTATCTGCTTTGAAAGTTTGTTTCTGTTGGCACGAAGCTCATCGGCCTTTGCCATTGACGCTCTTCTTTCCTCGTCAAGTGCAATTACCTCATCTACAAGAGGAAGTTTTTTGTCCTGAAATTTCTTTTTGATGTTTTCCTTTACGATTTCGGGATTTTCCCTTACAAATTTAATATCAAGCATTTGTTATTCTCCTAACTTATTTGCTAATTCTTTTAAATCATCGGCTGAGTAGAACTCTATTTCAAGTGTGCCCCTGCCTCTGCCGTTATAAACCTTTACTTTTCTGCCGAGAACCTCTGTAAGCGACAGCTCAACCTCGTCATAGAACGAGTCACGTCTTTTATTTCTCGATCGGGTTGTTGTTCCTGTTTTTTCCGCTATCTTTGCCATACGCTCAACATCCCGGACGGTAAGATTGTTTCTGATTATACTTTCGGCAGCTTCGTAAATCATCGCCTCATTGTCAAATGCAAGAAGCGCCCTTGCGTGACCTGCAGAAATTTCACCGTTTCTGGTCATATCACGGACTTCCTGCGGTAATTTTAACAATCTTAGAGAGTTTGCTATTGCAGGACGCGACTTACCAACTGAAACAGCAACTTCCTCCTGAGTGAAGCCGCACCTGTCAATAAGTGCCTGAAGTCCTTCCGCTTCTTCAATAGGGTTAAGGTCTTCTCTCTGGAGATTTTCTATAATTGCAATCTCCATCGTTTCAACATCCGACAGCTCCTTAATTACAACAGGAACTTCCTTCAGCCCGGCTATTCTCGAAGCCCTCCAGCGTCTTTCACCTGCTACAAGCTGATATCCTCCGGCAGGCAGGGGTCTTACAAGCAGAGGCTGTAAAACTCCATGCTGGGTTATACTGTCGGCAAGCTCCTGCAAAGCGCCTTCGTCAAAGGTCTTTCGGGGCTGTTCTTTATTTGGAACAATTTCATTTAAAGGCAGAAAATTAGTTGCTACCATCTCGTCAACAGAGTTTTCGAGCATCAATGCACCCAAGCCCTTGCCAAGTCCCGTTTGTTTTTTTGCCATATTACACCTCTATCACTGTTTCTTTAAAAATTCATCTGCAAGTTTTTTATAGGCAAATGCAGGTTTTGAATACTTTTCATAGTAGAAAATAGGCTTTCCGAAGCTGGGGGCTTCTGCAAGTTTAACGCTTCTCGGGATATGAGTTTTATACGCTTTTCCCGGGAAGAACCTGTCTACCTCATCAATAACCTGCTGATTCAGCTTCAATCTGCTGTCATACATTGTATATATAACACCTTCAAGCTCTAAATGCTCATTATAATGCTGTTTTACCGTTCTTACTGTTCCCACAAGCTGGCTCAATCCCTCAAGAGCATAGTATTCACATTGCAGGGGAACTATCAGAGTATCTGACGCAGTCAGGGCATTAAGACTGAGTAAGCCTAAACTGGGCGGACAGTCTATAATAATATAATCATAGTCCATAACAACAGGGGCAAGTGCCTTTTTCAATACCCTGAATCTGTTTTCATTCTCTGCAAGCTCCACTTCCGCACCTGCCAAATTCATATCGGCAGGAAGCAGGGAAAGGTTTTTAAAATCAGTTTGGAGCACAATATCCTTTGCAGGAACTTCATCAATTAACATATTGTAGGTTGAATTTTCAAATTCAGTCTTATCTATGCCGACACCGCTTGTTGTATTGCCCTGAGGGTCGATATCAACAAGAAGAGTCTTTTTGCCTTTTAATCCTAATGCGGCGGCAAAGTTTACGCAGGTAGTAGTTTTACCGACACCGCCTTTTTGATTAAATATTGATATGGTTTTGCCCATAACAACACCTCCGTGGGTACAATTATACTACACGTTTGCCGGGTATACAAGAGGTTTCACGTGAAACATTGAAATTATTTTTGAACTTTTGTGTCTTGTGCAGCATAGGACTACAACATATAGATGTTTCACGTGAAACGTATATAAAACCCATATAACGCAGAAAAAACGAGCGTACGCCCGTTTTTTCCACGTGATGAAAAGAGGAGAATATGTTAAAACGGTTTCCCGTTTTAAGCGGAGTTATTGCACTTCTGTGCCTCTTTAGGTATTCTTACCCTGTATTCAATATATTCGTCTGTTTCTGTTTTGTCTGATTCGGCATTAATTCCGGCTTCTTTCATTGTTGCAATAGCCTTGTCCACCGTATTGACAAATATTCTGATATCTTTAAATATTTTTATAACCGTTTTCTTCGGCTTGATTCTTTTATCCGTCAGGGAAGCTACATACGCTTCCGTCTGCTCGACATTCAAATGCCTGTCGGCAATAACCTTAAGGGTTGTCCACATATCCTTTTCATTGTCAATTTTAAGCAGTGCTCTCGCGTGTCTTTCTGTAAGCCCTTCCTTTTCTATAAAATATCTTACATCAACAGGAAGTTTAAGAAGCCTTAGCTTATTTGAAAGCGCTGACTGACTTTTTCCCAGCTTTTTTCCTATCTGCTCCTGTGTTAAGCCGAACTGATTAATCAAATGTCCTATTGCCTGAGCTTCTTCAAAAAAATTCAAATTGCTTCGCTGAATGTTCTCAAGAATAGAATATATGGCGCTGTTCTCATAGTCGCAGCAAATAATTATGCAGGGAACCGTTTGCAGATTTGCAAGAATTGAAGCTCTTAAGCGCCTTTCTCCTGCCACAATCTCATAATAATCGCTGTTATTTATCTGTCTGCATAAAAGGGGCTGAAGTACTCCGTTTTCCTTTATCGAATCTGCAAGGGAAAGCATCTCTTCGCTTTTAAACTGCTTTCTCGGCTGATAAGGATTAGGGAGAAGCTTTTCGGTAGGTATCTGAACTATGGTTTGTTCCACTCACCTCATCTCCTTGATTAAACTATATCATACTGTTTAAAAAAAATAAAGGATTTCTCATCGTGAGAAATCCTTTGTATCTGACATTTAATTACATTATTAAAGGGGCTTGGTATCAATTTTCTTTGACTTTCTGGGGTATTTTGTCGGTGTCTGCGATATTTTTCTTATAATAATTATGCTTCTGCCGTCACCGTTGGGCAACTGATATTCCTCAGCCTTAACAACCTCACCACCGAGTACGCTGACAGCGTTTTTTGCTGCCTCAAGCTCTGCCATACCTGCTGAGCCTTTCAGAGAAACAAACAGTCCGCCGACCTTAACAAGCGGGAGGCAGTATTCGCAGAGGACATTAAGCGGAGCAACAGCTCTCGCAGTAGCATAATCAAACTTTTCCCTGTATTCAGCGCTTTTTCCCACAGCTTCGGCTCTTTCGTGAATACGGTTTCCTGCCAGACCCATATTCTTCAAAACATCTCTGAGAAAACCTATTCTTTTTCCCGAACTGTCAACAAATGTAATGTCAAGCCCTGGATTTGCAATCAACAATGGCATACCGGGGAAGCCTGCGCCTGTTCCTACATCAACCAGCTTCTCATCTTTTTTAAAATTCACATATTTCATTATGTAAAGGCAGTCGATAAAATGCTTTATAACTATATCCTCCGGCTCGGTAATAGCGGTAAGATTCACGTGTTCATTCCATCTGACAAGTCTCTCTGCATAAGTGTCAAACCTGTCTGCACCGTATTCGCCTAAATTTACACCTATTTTTTCTGCTTCCGACTGAAGCAACTCGTAATCAATCATAACGTCTCCAAAATAATATTAAGGGCAGCAATATCGGCAGGGTTTACTCCGCTGATTCTGCTTGCCTGTCCCAAATTTTCAGGTCTGATTTTTGAAAGCTTTTCAACAGCCTCAAGACGCAGTCCCTTAAGGGAAGAATAATCAATATCGTCAGGAATCTTTTTGCATTCAATTCTTCTCATTTCCTTAATCTGCTGTTCCTGTCTTGCGATATAGCCCTCGTATTTCACTGAAATCTCCACCTGCTCAAATACGGCAGAGGGATAATCTGGTCTGTCATCATCAACAGGCAATAAAGAATTGTATGTTACCTGCGGTCTTTTGATAAGCTCAATCATTTTGCACCCACGCTCAAGAGGAGTTGTACCGCAGTCTGAAAGTATTTTCTGCAAAGTATCTGAAAGAGGGATTGATTTATTCTCAATTCTTTGTCTTTCTTTTTTTACACATTCTTCCTTATATAAAAATTTATCATATCTTTGCTGAGAAATCAAGCCTATTTTGTAACCGGTGGGAGTAAGACGGACATCGGCGTTATCCTGCCGGAGCACTAAACGGTATTCACTTCTGCTTGTCATCATTCTGTAGGGGTCTGTACAGCCTTTGGTTATCAGGTCGTCAATAAGAGTTCCAATATAAGAACCGCCGCGGTCAAGAATCATAGGCTCTTCGCCTTTAATCTTCAAAGCGGCATTGATTCCTGCCACAAGTCCCTGAGCCGCTGCCTCCTCGTAACCGCTTGAGCCGTTAAACTGACCTGCACCGTAAAGTCCGGGTATATCGTTAAACTCCAAAGTGGCTTTTAAAGCGGTAGGGTCGACACAATCATATTCAATAGCATATGCAGTTCGCATAACCTGGGCATTTTCAAGCCCGGGAATAGTGTGAATAAACGCAAGCTGAACATCCTCGGGAAGTGAAGAGGAAAGACCCTGAAGATACATTTCTTCCGTATTCAGTCCACAGGGTTCAATGAAAAGCTGATGACGTTGTTTATCTGAAAAGCGAACAATTTTATCCTCAAAGGAGGGACAGTATCTCGGTCCTTTGCCCTCAATTTTTCCCGAATACATAGGACTTCTGTGGAGATTTTCAAGGATTATCTCCTTGGTTTTTTCATTTGTGTAGGTTATATGACAGCAAACCTTGTTTTCAGGCGGCTGCTCTGTTTCAAAGCTGAAGGGTACGGTTTCTTTGTCACCGTCCTGAATCTCCATTTTTGAAAAATCTATGGAACGTCTGTTTACTCTTGAGGGAGTTCCCGTCTTAAATCGTCGGAGAGTAATGTCAAGTTCTTTAAGCGCTTTGGAAAGCTCCGTTGAAGGGAACATTCCGTCAGGTCCGCTTTCGTACGAAACATCTCCGATATATACTCTTCCGCCTAAAAATGTACCTGTTGCAATAATAACAGCCTTTGCCGTAAACAGCGCTTCCAGCTTCGTCTTTACCTGCCACAATCCGTTATCAAGCCTTATAATATCAACTATTTCGCCCTGACGGATATCAAGATTTTCCTGAAGCTCAAGAGTATGCTTCATTCCTGCGGAATATTCACGCCTGTCAATCTGTGCCCTGAGGGAATGAACTGCAGGTCCTTTTCCTAAGTTTAACATTCTGGACTGAAGAGAATATTTGTCAGCGGCTTTTCCCATTTCACCGCCCAATGCGTCAATTTCTCTTACGAGATGACCTTTGGAGGTACCGCCGATTGAGGGATTGCAGGGCATATTTCCAACCCAGTCAAGATTGATTGTGAATACAGCCGTTTTGCATCCCAAACGTGAAGAAGCAAGGCACGCTTCAATTCCTGCATGACCTGCACCGATTACTATTACATCATATTCTCCTGCTGAATATTCCATTATTTTTTGTCCTTCCAAATTATGGATTATAGTTATTTCCGCTGATGCGGGGTCTTTCATTTCTTTCGTGTTGCGAAAGGTTCATTTGCGACTGCTCGCGGTGCGAGATTAAAGGAGCAATAAGAACCGGCAGTGGTCAAAATTTTAGAATTGCTTTAGCAATGAATAAAATTTTGGGTACCGCAACTGTAGGTTTAATAACTCTTTTATAAAAATATTTCTGCTAACGCAGATACAATATATTTCCGCTGACGCGGGGTCT
>CAZHSE010000006.1:0-121975 GCA_964535085.1 uncultured Bacteroides sp. | reverse complement strand
AGTAATTTGTGAGATTGAAAAGAGAAATGCCTGCCAGGTTGCAGGTCAGATGGCAGACAGACTTGTTAAGGGTATTAATGAATCAATTAAGAAGTATGATCTTCCATTTGTTTGCTACAACATCGGTTCAATCTGTCAGTTACATACAGTTGCTACAATGCACTTCAGAGTTAACTGGAAGAAGCCTTGGACTATTCCTACTGTCCTCAAGCAGACAGGTATCCGCCAGACAGAGATGCAGTATATGGGTGCTGCTTATATGGCAGAGGGTCTTGTTACTCTTGCAGGCTCACGTCTTTACACTTCAAGCGCTTACACTGAAGAGGACATTGATGAATGTATCAGACGTTTTGATAAGGTTCTTTCAAAGTGCGAGAAGATTGACTATTAATTTTATAATTTCGGGGAGCGGTTTTCATCGCTCCCTTTAACCCTATTATTTTAAGGAGAAAGTTTATGGCTTACGAAGTTGAAGAGGCTAAAAGGCTTGTTGTTGAAGCCGGCAAAAAGCTGCTTGAGACAGGTCTTATTGCACGTACTTGGGGTAATGTTTCTGCAAGAATAAGCGAAACACAGTTTGTTATTACTCCGTCGGGACGTGCTTACGATACACTTACACCTGATGAGGTTGTAGTTGTAAATATTGATGACTGTTCTCACGAGGGCGATATTAAGCCGTCATCTGAAAAGGGTATTCATGCAGACGCATACAAGCATCATCCGCTTGTTAATTTTGTTATTCATACTCATCAGAAAGCTGCAACAATTGTCAGCATTACAGGCATGGAAATCAGAAATGTCTATAATGAGTTCAAGCCTGTTTTAGGCGATTATGTTCCCGTTGCAGATTACGCAATGTCAACAACAAATCCTCTCAGAAAAAATGTTGAAAGATGTATGATGATGAATCCGAGCTGCCGTGCATTTTTACTTATGCATCACGGTACACTTTGCCTTGGCGACAGCTATGAGGGTGCATTTGAGGTTGCAGATGCTCTTGAGAAATGCTGTGAGAAGGTTATTAAGGATAACTATCTCCGTCATTCCTGGGCAAAGGAATATTCCGACGAGGACAGAAGAAATTACTTCCTTGAAAAAGAAGAAGCAGGCAAAATGCCTGAAACTATCTGCGATTTGGGTAGCTCTGTAAGAAACGGCAGCGTATTTACTCTTACATATGATGGCGGCAAGAAGGTTGATGTTGATATGACAACAGGTCTCGGCGTTAACGGTATTGCTCCTAAGTGTGCAAAAATTCATAAAGCAATTTATGATACAGAGGACTGCACAATGGTTAAGCATATTACAGCTCCTGATGTTGTAGCTGTTTCCTGCCTTGGTGAAACAATGCTTCCTATGATTGACGATTTTGCACAGATTGCAGGTGTTGATGTAAAATGCTGTCCTTGGATTGACGGTGATACAGATGCTTGCGCAAAGGAAATCGGCAAGGCTGCTGACGGCAGAAATGCTGTTCTCATTCAGGGCAACGGCGCTCTTGTAACAGGCAACAGCGAAGGCGATATGAATGCTCTTGAGCTTATTATGGAAAAGGGCTGTGAGGCTCAGGTTGACGTTAGTATTTTCAACCGTCCTCATTATGTTCCGAAGGCTGAATGCTTCCTTATGAGAACTGTTTATCTTGCTAAATATTCAAAGCAGATTAATAAATAATATCTTAATAATTTTAAAGACCTCGGAGCTTTCCGGGGTCTTTTTTATCCGAAAAAATTATGATTTGCAGGCTGAGCCTGCAAGCAAACGAGAAGATAGACAGTTTAAATGATTAACGCAATTTCCCGACCGATAATGATGTCAAATTATGATTTGTCGAAATGTTTAAGTAAAAAACGGGCTTGCAATGCAAGCCCCTACGATAATTTGTTTCCTCGGCACAGTGCGCATTGTGCGCGTGCCGACGCAGCAGAGGGGATTATCAAGGGGAATGGGCATCTTTGATGCTTCCCCTTGATTTGCTTTCTTTGTTTCGTTTCTTTCGCAACTCGAAAGAAATGAAAGACCCCGCGTCAGCGGAAATATTCTTTCAATGAAAGAATTACATAAATCATAATTTAACATGGTAGTATGCAAATCATTTTATAATATTCTCCATATTCGTCGTTTGCAGTTTCATATATACTAAAACCATATTTTTCATATATATGAAGTGCTTTTTTATTATCTGTATCTACTCCGATTGTAATCTGCCGATACCCCTTTTTTCTGCATAGGGTAATCATATACTTCAATAGTTCCTGTCCTATGCCTTTGTTACGGTATTCCTTTTTCACAATCAATTTTGACAGATAAACTTTAGTTCCTGCTTCGGTGTATTCACCGTAATCATATACCAAATCACAGCTTGCTATGTATTTGTCATTATATTTCATCAGATATGGTTCACGATTACCGCAGGCAACCTGCTTTCTGAATTGTTCAGTAAATTGACAGCTTTCCATATCCCATATATTATTGCTTTTATCGTAATTTGCGATATTCAACTGTTCAATAGTGTAATTCATAATTTATTCCTCATTACAAATCAAATTTCTCTTTTATCAATTTTGCGGTTTCTTTTGGAGTAAGATTTGAGTTGTCAATTTTCAGATAGTTGTCAAACGGTATTTCGCCTTCATAACTTATAAGCCTATGATTATTGTCATCATTAATCAGTCTTTTGTTAGACCATTCCAAATCTCTCTTTGAAAACTTGTTTTTCAACCTGTTTTCTGAAATGTTACGCTCTAATCTTATGTGCTGCGGAGCAACAAGCTCAACATAATAAAATTCTGTGTTATACGGCTTAAATATGTCCTTGATATGTTCTATGTAATCCCAGTCGTCTTTGCAGTCAAAAGCCCACATATATGTGAATATTAAACCATAGTTATCAGTTTTGGAAAACTCTTCAAAAACAATTTCCCTAAATCTCTTTATCGCAGCTCCGTTAAACGAGCCAAATATTTCAAGGATTGGCTCTATACTCATATGATTATGAAATAACCTTAAATCAGTAATTTTTGCAAGCTCCTGACCGACTGTCATTTTTCCTACAGCCGCATCGCCAAACAATAATACAAATTTCATTTGTTTGTCCTCCTGAAATAAAAAAATAACCCGTCGATGATATGCTCATCAACGGGTTTGTCAATATGGTTATATACCTACACCGAAAATGAGCACAGCAAAGCAAATCTATACATTCTGCGTATAGATTCCATAGCTCTGTTAAGTTCAAAGTCCGGTGTAAACATAGTATAATTTCCTTTCGAATATTTACTTCATAGTAACATCAAAATAAATTTTTGTCAAATAATTTTTATATCATCGGTTTTATTCTTCCGCATCCTCTTTAACCGTTATGATACAGCCGAAGTTTACCGCATTGAAAAATACATAAATTGCACTGCAAAGAGCAATCCAGATTTTGTCTGACGTAATCGGTGCATTAACGGCATTGAAGATACCGAGGAAAAGTATAATAATCGGAATTATAAGAAATGTGCCCGGGCAGTTTGAAAGAATTTCTGCCGGGGAATAGGGAACGTCTGTAGTCAGATACGCAGTAACAATACTGATAAGAAAAATTATTGCCGAGACGCACATAAAATTTAAAAGTAAAATCTGATTAACCGTCATTTCCGCTTTAATAGGAATTATTGATGTTACGTCACTGCCTGTGATTATTTTTACCTGCGTTATAATTCCTGCCGCAAGATTCATAATGTTTATTGCCGCAAGAAAAGCAACAACAAGTTTTTTATTTATGTTCATTTATATACTCCTTAATATTTTTTATAAGTATATCCATTTCTTCATCTGTGCCGATTGTAATTCTTGTGTAATTCTCAATTCTCGGCAGAGAAAAATAACGGATAAAAATATTTTTTGTTTTGAGAAATTCAAACATATCCCTTATTGAAAAATCATTGTGGGTTGCAAAAACGAAGTTTGTTGAAGAATCAAGCACCTTAAAGCCGAGTGCTCTCATCTCTTCGGTAAATTTTTCTCTTGTATAAATTATTTTTTTGCAGGTGCTTTTAAAATATTCATCATCCTTTATGCTGGCGGCACCCATTGCTATTGAAAGGGAGTCCACCGTATAAGAATTATATGAATTTTTAACTGCTTCCATAACCGAAATAAGTTCTTTACTGCCCACAGCGAAGCCTATTCTCAGCCCTGCAAGTGAACGCGATTTTGAAAAAGTACCTGTAATAAGGAGATTTTTATATTTTTTTGTAAGCTCTGCCGAAGATGTACCGCCGAAATCAACATAAGCCTCATCAATAATTACAACGCTGTCGGGATTATACTCCATAATTTTTTCAACGAAATCGAGACCTTCTCCGATAGATGTGGGAGCGTTTGGATTAGGAATGACAACGCCGCCGTTTTTCTCCCTGTAGTCCTCGGGATTAATCCTGAAATTATCGTCAACAGGATATGTTTTGTAAGGAATTTTAAAAAGGTCGCACCATACAGGATAAAAGCTGTAGGTCAAATCGGGATATACAATCGGCTTCTGACTGTTGAAAAATGACTGGAAGGCAATGGCAAGGACATCGTCGGAGCCGTTTCCCACAAATATATTTTCAATACCGACATTGTAGTATTCTGCAAGTGCTTCTTTTAGTTCGGTTGAGTTTGCATTAGGATAAAAACGAAGCCTGTCGGAATTAAAATTTTTCAAAACCTCCATTGCCTTAGATGAGGGAGGGTAGGGGTTTTCGTTAGCATTCAGCTTTATGATATTTTTATTTTTGCTCTGTTCACCGGGAACATAGGGTGTGATTATTCTTAAATTTTCTTTCCATAAATTTTCCATAGTTTGTACCTCGTCGACTATTTTAGCATATTAAAGCACTGATATCAACCGTTTGAAAAATATATTTGGAAATAATACTTAATTGACTTTTAGCTTTTGTATGGTATAATTTTTATAATAACTAAAGGGAAGTGAAAAAATGGATAAGAAAAAAAGAGTAGTAACTGCACTTGTTTCAGTTGTTTATATTTTCATTATCCTTTTTTCAATTTTCTTTATTGCTGCAGAGGCTGACCATACCTGTTGTGTTAAGGATAGCTGTACTATATGCTGTCAGATTAACGCCTGCAAAAATAATCTTAAAAATATAAATACTGTCAGCAGCTTGCTCTTTATTACTGCGGCTGCGGTATTTATCATTGTCCTCAGTTTGGGAAATGAAAACATCGTCAGCCTGTCAACTCTTGTTATACTGAAGGTAAAGCTTTCAAATTAAATTAATCATACGGTATGCAGTAACTATTTATATTAATTTTTAACACGGATAGCCGTGTGTTATTTGCGTACCGAAAAAACAGGGAGAGTCTGCGTATATTTGTGATATGCGCTAAGGATTCCCTGTATTTTTATACCCTTTTTCAGGGCGATTTGATTAATTTTATTTGGAGGACTTTTATTATGAAAAAATTTATTGTACTTTTAACTGCTTTATGTTTTGCGGTATTTGGATTTACCGCCTGCAGTTCCGACGGCAAAAACAACAATGCTGAAAACGGTGAAAAATTCAGCGTTGTAGCAACAGTTTTCCCTGCTTACGACTGGGTGAAACAAATTATGTCGGGCAGTGACGATATTGACTTAACTCTTCTTTTTGATGATTCAGCGGATTTGCATAATTATCAGCCTACTGCCGACGATATTATAAAGATTACCAACTGCGATATGTTTATTTATGTGGGCGGAGAATCTGACGAATGGGTTGAAGATGTGTTAAAGCAGTCAGCTAACGAAAATATGATTGCAGTAAATCTTCTTGACGCAATAGGGGAAAATGCAAAGACTGAAGAGCATAAGGAAGGAATGGAGGAAGAACATTCTGAATGTGAGGAAGAAGCGGAATACGACGAACACGTTTGGCTTTCCCTTAAAAATGCACAGATTTTGTGCAGCTATATAGGAGAAAAACTTTCATCCCTTGACAGTGAAAATGCAGATTTATTCAGCAAAAATACAGAAAGCTATATTTCTTCGCTTAAAGCTCTTGACGAAAAGTATCAGTCGGTTGTTGACAATGCGGAAAATAAAACTCTTGTTTTTGCCGACAGATTTCCTTTCAGATATATGACTGATGACTACCCAATTGATTATTATGCCGCTTTTGCAGGATGCTCTGCCGAAAGCGAAGCGAGTTTTGAAACAGTCAGTTTCCTTGCAAAAAAAGTTGATGAGCTGAATCTTAAATATGTAATGACTATTGAGGGCGCTAATCACAACATAGCTCAGACTGTTATTGACAACACTTCCAAAAAGAATCAGCAGATTCTTGTTCTTGATTCTATGCAGTCAAAGACTCTTGATGATATTAAAAACGGCGAAACATATCTTTCCGTTATGGAAAATAATCTGACTGTTTTGCAGCAGGTTTTCGGGTGAGGTGATGTCTTAATGAAACTTTTATCTTGTAATAATGTTTCTCTCGGATATGATTCAAAAACAGTTCAGGAGAACGTTAATTTCTTTGTTGAAGCAGGTGATTATCTCTGCATAGTCGGAGAAAACGGTGCAGGAAAATCAACTCTTGTAAAAACTCTTTTAGGACTTCAGCCTAAACTTGCAGGCGAAATTGTTTTTGAAAACGGGCTTAAACAGACTGAAATAGGATATCTCCCCCAGCAAACGGACGTTCAGAGAGATTTCCCTGCTTCTGTTTGGGAAATTGTGCTTTCCGGCTGTCAGTCGGGCTGCGGACTGAGACCTTTTTATTCAAAGGAGGAAAAGAGCAAAGCTGAGAAGAATATTGAAAAAATGGGAATAACCCATTTGAAAAAACGCTGTTACAGGGAGCTTTCGGGAGGTCAGCAGCAGAGAGTGCTCCTTGCAAGAGCTTTGTGCGCCGCAAAAAAGCTGATACTTCTTGATGAGCCTGTTTCGGGACTTGACCCGACAGCCACATCCGATATGTATTCTCTCATAAATGATATTAATAAAAAAGACGGCATGACGGTGATTATGATTTCCCATGATATTCCCTCAGCCGTGAAATATTCAAACCGTATTCTTCATTTGGGCAAAAATACATTTTTCGGTACTTCCGGGGAATATGTTAAAAGCCCGGCTGGAATGGCTTTTGCGGACAGGAAAGGGGATGACGAAAATGCTTGAAAAATTATCTCTTTATCTTGAATATCCTTTTGTAAGATATGCTCTGATAGTCGGTGTTATGATTGCTCTTTCGTCGTCGCTTTTAGGCGTTACCCTTGTGCTTAAAAGATTTTCTTTTATAGGCGACGGCTTGTCCCACGTGGCTTTCGGAGCAATGGCGGCAGCAACCGTTTTGGGTATGACAAATAATATGCTTTTGATTATGCCCGTAACCGTTGTATGTGCTGTTCTTCTGCTCCGTTCGGGCAGCAATGCGAAAATCAAGGGCGATGCCGCTGTAGCTATGATTTCAGTAGGCTCCCTTGCAATAGGCTATCTGATTATGAATGTTTTTTCAAAATCAAGTAATCTTTCGGGTGATGTGTGCAGTACTCTTTTCGGCTCTACGTCAATACTTACTCTGACTAAAACAGAGGTTTGGATTTGCACCGTTATGTCGCTTATTGTGGTAATGGTTTTCATATTCCTTTATAATAAAATTTTTGCGGTTACTTTTGACGAAAATTTCGCATCCGCAACAGGTACTAAAGCTAATGTGTATAATCTGATTATCGCAGTTGTAATTGCAGTTATCATTGTTCTTGCAATGAATCTTGTCGGCTCTCTGCTGATTTCGGCGCTTGTTATTTTTCCTGCCCTTTCGGCAATGAGAGTGTTCAAGAGCTTTAAGGCAGTAACAATCTGCTCGGCAGTTTTTTCGGTTGTCTGTGCTCTTCTGGGAATACTTATTTCCGTTCTTGCAGGTACTCCTGTAGGTTCGACAATTGTAGCGGCGGATATTATAGGATTTGTTTTATTTACCATAGCAGGTAAAATTTCAGGAGGAAAAAGATGAAAAAGTTTAGAAAAATTATAATGCCTGTTTTAGCCTTATTGCTTGTTTTCACATCTGTTTTTGCAGGCTGTTTGGATAAGAAAAGCAGTAAAAATGATGCAGCAGCCGAAACTGAAGCTGTAACTCAAAAAATTGATTTGGATTTATCATCAATGAATACAACTATGGTTTATTCACAGCTTGCCGATATGCTGCAAAATCCCGATTCATATATAGGAAAAACAATAAAAATGACAGGCCAGTTCACCCTTTCTCAAAATGTTGAAACGAAGCAGAAATACTATAATGTTACTGTTATGGATGCCACAGCCTGCTGTCAGCAGGGGCTTGAATTTGTCTGGGAAGGTCATACATATCCCGACGATTATCCTGCCGTAAACAGTAATATTGAGGTTACGGGAGTATTTGAAACATATGATGAAGACGGAGCAGTATACTGCCATCTTATTTCAAATGATGTTAAGGTCGTTGACTGATAAATGTTAATACAGTTTTCATTATTATTTATGTTGCATTTTTATATTTTTGTGATATTATACTATCGAGGAAAGAGGTTTTGCAATGCGGATGCAAAGCTATGGACTTTCTGATAATTATTCTATCTATGGAGACTGTTTTTTATGAGGAAAACAAAGATAATTTGCACTTTGGGACCTGCTACCGATGATGACAGCATTCTTGAAAAGGTAATGCTCGCAGGAATGGATGTTGCAAGATTTAATTTCAGCCACGGAACTTATGATGACCATACAAAAAGACTTGAGCGTGTTATTGCAATGAGGGAAAAGCTGAAGCTCCCTGTTGCAACTTTGCTCGATACCAAAGGACCTGAGGTCCGTCTCGGCGTGTTTGAAAAGCCTGAGGGAGTTATGGTTTCGGCAGGAGATAAGTATATTCTCACAATCAAGGAATGTAAGGGCAATGAGAAAAAATGCTTTGTTAATTATGACGGACTGCCGGGTGATGTTAGGCCCGGGACTGTAATCCTTATCAATGACGGTCTTGTTTCAATGAAGGTTGACAGTGTCAGCGGAAGCGATATTCACTGTACTGTAGTTGACGGCGGGCTTCTTACTGACCGAAAGGGAGTAAATGTCCCGGGAGTAAGCCTTAATATGCCTTATCTTTCATCCAGAGATATGGCTGATTTGCAGTACGGCAAGGAACACGACTTTGACTTTGTTGCCGCATCTTTCGTAAGAAATGCAACAGATGTTACTATCCTGCGTAACTATGTTGAGGCAATCGGCTGGAAAGATGTAAAAATTATTGCAAAAATTGAAAATGCCGAGGGTGTACAGAATATAGACTCTATCATTGAAGCGGCTGACGGTATTATGGTTGCAAGAGGTGATATGGGTGTTGAAATCCATTTTGAGCTTATTCCTTCAATTCAGAAAATGATTATCCGTAAGGTTTATGAGGCAGGCAAAATTGTAGTTACAGCAACTCAGATGCTTGAATCCATGATTAACAACCCGAGACCTACAAGGGCTGAGATTACAGACGTTGCCAATGCTATTTATGACGGCACAAGTGCAATTATGCTTTCAGGAGAATCTGCTGTTGGTAAGCATCCTGTTGAGGCTGTTGAAACTATGGCATCAATAGCAGTTACCACCGAAGCGGATATAAATTATATAAACAGATTTAATAAGTTCTATGAGAAAAAGAATAATATCGGAGTTACTTCTGCTATCAGTCACGCTACCGTAACTACTGCCCATGACCTTTCAGCCACTGCCATTATCACTGTAACAAAAAGCGGAACAACAGCGAGAATGATATCAAAGTTCAGACCGTTTACCCCTATTGTAGGAGCTACTGTTGACGATAAAGTTTGGCGTCAGCTTAATTTGAGCTGGGGAGTATATCCGGTAAAATGCGAGCTGAAAAACAACACGGATGAGCTTTTTGACCATGCTGTTGAGGTTTCGGAGAAAGCAGGAATTGTTAAAAAGGGCGATATTGCCGTTATTACGGCAGGTATCCCTCTCGGTATCTCCGGAACTACAAATATGCTCAAGGTGCACGAAGTAGATGAGTAAGATTATATTTATCACATCAAGCAGTGATTATTTCCGGATTGTAAAAAATATACGGGAATCGGTTTTTACTGCCGAACAGGGCGCAGATGAAAAAACAGAATTTGACTCTTATGACGAAGCGGGCAAAGGTACTTTGTACTCTTTGCTCTATGACGGAGAAAATGCTGTTGCAACATCACGTCTTACCATTACGGAAGAAGGCTTTAAAATAGGCAGAATTGCCGTTTTAAAGGAATACAGAGGAAAAGGCTGCGGAGAAAAAATTGTCAGAGCAGTTTTGAAAAAAGCATTTGAAAAGGGTGCCGAAACCGTTTTTGTTGACGCCCAGAATTATGCGGTGCCTTTTTATGAAAAATTCGGATTTAAAATTACCGGCAGTCAGATTTTTGACAGAGGGCTTCCTCATATGCCTATGAGCCTTGATAAAAATAATTACAGGTAAAAATTTATGTCTAAAAAGAAAAATAACGGTTTAAAAACAGTTATTGCCGTTCTCGCTGTTCTGCTTATATGTGTTTTGGGATTTATCGGCTATACATATATTGAAAAAGATATAAGCGGAAATGACGGCAGTAATAATGATTATACTTTAAATATTGAGGCGTCGGATTTTCAGTATCAGGTTGCCGCAAAACTTATGAATAATAAGGTTATTTTAAATGATACTCTGTGGTGCTACTGGATGGACAGGCATTATCCCGATTTCACTTTTATAAACGGAGAATATAATCTTAACAGTTCAATGAGCTATGAGGAAATTGCGCAAAAACTTCAGAATCCCGACATATCTCACAGGACGGTTTCTGTTTGTATCCCCGAAGGCTATAATGTTTTTGATATAGCCGATACAATGGAGAAAAACGGAATATGCTCAAGAGAAGAATTTTTAAATGCCTGTAAGGATAAGTCGGAATACGATTACGATTTTCTTAATAAGATAACAGCGTCCGAGACGGCTGCTTACCAGCTTGAGGGCTATCTTTTCCCTGCAACTTACGATTTTGGAGAAAATACAGATGCAAAAGACGTGGTTTCAACCATGCTTGAAACCTTCGACGGTAAAATCAAGGACAGCTGGGTGAGCTACTGCGAAGAAAATTATTTAACTCTTAATGAGCTTATAACCCTTGCGTCAATAGTTGAAAAGGAAACCTTGGGTGAGGGTGTTGCAGAAAATATCGCCTCTGTTTTTATGAACAGACTGAACGATAATCATAAACTGCAGTCGGATGTTACCATAGATTACGGAAACGCTCTCAGAGAAAACGGCTTTGACGATGATATTGTAACATCATATAATACTTATAAATGCGACGGTTTGCCGAGCGGACCGATTTGTAATCCGGGTGTGGCAAATATTGACGCTGTTATCAATCATTCGAATACGGATTATTTTTATTTCTTCTCTTACAACAACGGTGATGATTTTTATTTCACCGATACCTATGAGGATTTTCAAAATAGTTGGGAAAAGCTGAAGGATACAAATACAAACTGATTATATTTGATTTTTGGAAAGAGGAATTATGAAAAGTAAAAGAAACGGAAAAATTGAAATTCTTCGCTTCGTATTTTGCCTGTGCGTGTTGTTTTATCATATAAATAACGATTTGTGGGGCGGACAAAAGGTGCTGGCAGACGGGCTTTCCTTCTTTAGTCACGGCAGGACAGGTGTGGAATTTTTCTTCCTTGTCTCAGGATATCTTGCGGCAAAAAGTGCAGCGAAATACAAATCCGCAGAAAACAGATTGCCTATCGGCAGGTCAACATATGATTTTATGCTGAAAAAGGTAAAAAGTGTATTTACTCCTCATATCATTCTTTGCACCCTTACTGTTATTTTACTTACGGTTGATGGCAAAATGACCTTCGGCAAATTCCTTGATAAATTGCCAAGTCTGTTCTTTTTGCAGGCAACGGGAATTACTGATAATTATTTCATTGCAGTTGAATGGTATATTTGTGCAATGCTTTTTGCACTTGTAATAATCTATCCTATGCTTTTGAAAAGCTTTGATTTTACCTCAAGAGTGATTGCACCGGTAGGCTCATCATTGCTTATAGGATATATGATATCTAAGTATGATAAGCTGCCGTCATCTCTTGTGCCTGACCCGATTATTTCTCCAAATAATTTAAGAGGTCTTGCAGTTATTTTACTTGGTGTTTTCTGCTATACACTCAGCGAAGAAATCAAAGGTCTTGATTTAAAAAAGCAGTACCGTTTTGTATTGATTGCGGTTGAAAATGTCTGCTGGATTATTTCTCTGTATTTTATGGTTTCCACCATACAGAAAAAGTACGAGGGAATTATAGTTTATGTTTTAGCACTTGCAGTTACTCTTACCTTTAGCAGAAGCTTTGATAATAAGCTTTATAACAATCCTTTTGTTATGTACTTAGGTAAGGTAAGCCTTACAGTGTATCTGAGCCAGAATTTAGTGCGTAATTTCGTGAAGTTCAATATTCCTTCCGCAAGCAATTTGCAGTATGTGATTTTAGTCACGATTTTAACTGTTATAATGGGAATATTAATTGATTTTATATGCTCAAAAATACAGAAAATTAAATTGACAAAAAATGTTGACAAATGAATTACTATGTGTTAATATATTGCCACAACAAAGAAGAACTTGCGTTCTCCCCTTCAGTTTTGGCGAAAAGGGCAATAATTTATTTGTTAATTATTGAAGTACGGGCGCAATTTCTGCGTTTGTACTTTATTTTATTTTAAGAGGTGTTTTTTATCAGCAAGGAAGCTCAACAGATTAATAATGAAATCAAGGACAAGGAATTGCGTGTGATTTCTGCCGACGGTGAGCAGCTTGGAATTATGAGTGCGGCTCAGGCACTTAAAATTGCAGAGGACAATGATCTTGATTTAGTTAAGATTGCGCCTCAGGCAAAGCCTCCTGTCTGCAAGATTATGGACTATTCAAAGTTCCGCTATGAGCAGGCAAAAAGGGAGAAGGAAAATCGCAAAAACCAAAAGCAGATTGAAACAAAGGAAATCCGCTTATCCGTTACCATTGACGTGGGAGATTTCAACACTAAGGTTAATCAGGCAAAGAAGTTTCTTGCTTCGGGTCATAAGCTCAAGGTGTCTATCAGACTCAAGGGCAGAATGATGACTCACGCAGATCTCGGTATCGAGAATATGAAGCGTTTTGCTTCACAGCTTGAGGAAGAGGCAAATGTTGATAAGGCTCCTAAGCTTGAGGGCAGACAGATACTTATGTTTATGTCTCCTAAGGGCAAGGCAAGTAAATAATCATTACGGAGGAATAAATTATGCCAAAGATTAAAACTCACAGTGGCGCTAAAAAGCGTTTCAAGACCACAAAAAGCGGCAAGGTAAAGCGTGCTCATGCTTATACCTCACACATTCTTACTAAGAAGTCAACCAAGCGTAAGAGAAATCTTCGCAAGACTGCAGTTGCCGATGTTACAAATCAGAAGCAGTGCAAGAGACTTGTTCCTTACAAATAAGAAGAATTTGCTCATTTGAGCATTAAACATAAACTCGGAGGTATATTGATATGGCAAGAATTAAGGGTGCTATGGCAACTCGTAAAAGAAGAAAGAAAGTATTAAAGGCAGCTAAAGGTTACTACGGCGGAAAGCATCGTCTTTTCAAAACAGCTAAGCAGGCTGTAATGAAGAGCGGTCAGTATGCTTATATCGGCAGAAAGCAGAAGAAGAGAGATTTCAGAAGACTTTGGATTACTCGTATTTCTGCTGCCTGCAAGGCAAACGGTACTAACTATTCAACCTTTATGAACGGTCTTAAGAAAGCAGGCATCGACCTTAACAGAAAGATGCTTTCTGAAATTGCTGTTTCAGACCCAACTGCTTTTACAACTCTTGTTGAGACTGCAAAGGCTGCATTATAATTAAATATTTAAAAATCCCGAATTCCGCTTATGTGGTCTTCGGGATTTTTGTTTCTATCTTTTGTCACTTAATCCTAATATATAATCAGCTGATGTTTTATGATATTTTGCAAGAGCAATAAGCACGGATGTAGGTATATCTCTTTGTCCGAGTTCATAGTTCGAGTAGACCTGCTGGGAGCAGTTTAGAATTTTCGCCATTTCCTTTTGCGTAAGTTCTGCATCTTCCCGCAAGTCTCTTATCCTTTTATACATATATAAGTATCACCTGAAATATTATGTGCTACCGCAATTCGTTGTATTGACAAATACCGCAAATTGCGGTATGATAATTTTACCGAAAATAAAAGGGGACAGAGAAATGAAAAAAGTATTAAGTTTATTTATGTCACTCGTAATGCTTATCAGCATTACCGCAGGTCTTGATTTAACGGTCAGTGCAGAAACAAGCGGCGATTTTGAGTATACCGTACTTGGCAACGGCACAGCTGAAATAACCAAATATACAGGAATTGCAACAGAGTTATCAATTCCATCCACCATTGATTATTATACTGTAACAAGTATAGGAGCTGGTGCATTTGAATTTTGCAGCAGTTTAACAAGCATAACAATACCTGACAGTGTAACAAGTATAGGCGTTTATGCATTTTACCTTTGCA
Source organism: uncultured Bacteroides sp. (assembly GCA_964535085.1). GTDB lineage: Bacteria > Bacillota > Clostridia > Oscillospirales > Acutalibacteraceae > Eubacterium_R. The sequence continues at coordinate 107,387 of CAZHSE010000006.1, read as the reverse complement.
ACAGTTTAACAAGTGTAACAATGCCTGATAGTGTAACAAGTATAGGCTATGCCGCATTTTTTGGTACTGCATATTACAATAATGAGTCAAATTGGGTAGATGATGTACTCTATATTGATAAGGCACTTATAGCAGCAAAAGAAACAATTTCAGGTGATTATTCAATAAAAGAAAATACAACAATTATTGCTGATAACGCATTTTCTAATTGCAAAAGTTTAACAAGTATAATAATACCTGATAGTGTAACAAGTATAAATGATGAAACATTTGGAAATTGTAGCAGTTTAACAAGTGTAATAATTCCTGAAAGTGTAACAAATATAGGCGATAGTGCATTTTATCGTTGTGATAGCTTAACAGATGTATATTATTCAGGAGCTAAAGATCATTGGATTGCTATTTATATTGATTTGGATAACGAATGCCTTACAAATGCGATAATACATTGCACTGACGGTATATTAAACGAAACAGAAACACCAACTGAAACAACTACAGAACCAACAACTCAACCTACAACGAAGCCAACAGATACGACGACCCAACCAACAACTCTGCCACCTACTCAAATTCCTACACAAGCACCGACAAGTTTACCACAGTCCGCATCCTCAACAACTACGACCGCAACACAGCCGACTGCACAGTCACAGCAGGAAATTACTGATAAAAATGTAACAACCACTAAACCTTCAAGCATCAATGTAAGCGGTAAAGTGTACAAGTTGGACAAAAACGGTGACTATGTATCGTCAAAGGTTAAAAAGCCGTCAATCAGCAAGGCTTCAAAGGCTAAAAAATCCTTTAAGGTAGCATGGAAAAAGATATCAGCCGTAAGCGGATATCAGGTTCAGTACAGTACGTCAAAGAAATTTACAAAGAAAACTGCCAAGACAAAAACAGTAAAAGGCAATAAGTCAAAGAAGCCGTCTGCAACAATTAAAAACCTGAAGTCAAAGAAGACATATTATGTCCGTGTTCGTACCTACAAGACAGTTAAGGTAAACGGTAAAACCACAAAGGTTTATTCCTCATGGAGTAAGGCAAAATCAGTTAAAACAAAATAATCATAATAAAAAATCGTCCTCTCGGCAGGACGGTTTTTTGTTATACAAATTCAGCTCTTTCCTTAAGAAAATTTAATTTCAGAGAAGTGTCTTCCTCCCTGAAGATACAAAAGGAGTTTTATACTAAATTTAATAATTAATATAGTAATTTAAAATCACTTATGATATAATTAGAAAAAACTTGTGAGAGGTAAGCAATGGATTATAAAGAAAAATATCGTCAGTGGCTTTCCTTTGCTGATGAGGATACAAGGGCAGAGCTTCTTTCTGTTACAGATGAAAAAGAAATTGAAGACAGATTTTATAAGGATTTAGCCTTCGGTACAGGCGGACTCAGAGGAGTTATGGGGGCAGGCTCGAACCGTATGAACAGATATACTGTCGGTAAAGCAACTCTCGGTCTTGCAGGATATCTGAAGAGCAGAAACAACGGTGAAATTTCAGTTGCCCTTGCCTATGATACAAGGAATAATTCTAAGTATTTTGCTGAGACAGCGGCAGGAATTTTTGCTTCACAGGGGATTAAGGTTTATATTTATGATACGGTTGTTCCTGTTCCCGTGCTTTCTTTTACAACCCATTATCTCGGCTGTACTGCAGGCATAATGATTACAGCCTCCCATAATCCTAAGGAGTATAACGGCTACAAGGTTTATGACAGCAAGGGCTGCCAATTTTGTACCGAGGACGCAAAAAACGCTATTGGCTTTATAAATGATATTACCGATTATTCTTCAATACCGTTTACAAATGACAGCGAGCTTATCAATTATATCGGAGAAAAAGAGCTTTCTGCATTTCTTGCCGAGGTAAAAAAGCAGTCGCTTTATGAAGAAAAAAGCGACATTAAAATTGTTTATACTCCTCTTCACGGCACGGGAAATATCCCTGTCAGAAGAATGCTTGAGGGACTTGACGTTACCGTTGTTAAGGAACAGGAGCTTCCTGACGGTGATTTCTCAACAGTCCGTTCTCCGAATCCCGAGGAAAAGGATGCCCTTACAATTGCTATTGAAAAAGCAAAGAAAATCGGTGCTGACCTTGTTTTAGGAACTGACCCTGATTGCGACAGAGTGGGTATTGCCGTAAAAGACGGAAACGACTATAAATTATTTACAGGCAATCAGACAGGTGCTCTTCTTGTTAAGTTTGTGCTGACTATGAAGAAGGCTCAGCTTAATTCCCAATCAACCCTTGTAAAGACTATTGTTACCTCGGATTTAGGCGCTAACATCGGTAGAAGTTTCGGGCTTAATATTGAAGAAACTCTTACAGGCTTTAAGTATATCGGCGACAAAATAAATAAGTATGAGGAAACAGGTGAGAGGGAATTTGTTATCGGCTATGAGGAATCATACGGTTATCTTGTAGGAACTCATGCAAGAGATAAGGATGCCGTTGTTTCATCAATGCTTATCTGTCAGATGGCAGCTTGGTATAAAAATCAGGGTAAAACTCTTGTTGACGGACTTAATGAGATATATGACGAATACGGATATTATCTTGATTATCTTGACTCGTTTGTGCTTAAGGGCAAGGACGGCGCAGAAAAAATACAGTGTCTTATGACATATTTCAGAGAAAAGGGTAAAGACCTGTTTGAAGGAATAGAAGATGTCATAGATTTTTCAATAGGTATCAGAGATTTGCCAAAGGAAAATGTGCTTAAATATATATTTAATGACGGCTCATGGATGGCAGTGAGACCATCAGGTACAGAGCCTAAAATTAAGGTTTATTACTCTATTGTTGACTCGTCAAAGGATAATGGGTCAAAAAGGCTTGACAGCATAAGAAAAGAAATCAAAGAAATCATATTAGCTTAAGGGAGAAAAATATGAACAAGGTTCAGAATTATGTTGAAACTGTTTTGCAGCCGAAACTTCAGGGCGACGGCGGTTGGGTAGAGTTCGTATCTCTTGACGGAGAAGCACTTACTCTTGTTTTCAGAGGAGAATGTTCAAAATGTCTTATCCTTCACCGTTGTACAGACTGGATAGAAGAGCAGATAAAAAGAGATTTAAAGAAAAACGTTAAGGTCATTGCTGTTCGCAAAAAGCCTTATTTTCAGGACGTATAAGGAGGAAAAGTTTGTGGCACATATTAAAGTTGTAAGACGTTCCATGCGTCCCGAAGAGTGGACCGATCTGCGTTTCGGCTGGCTGAAAAGACATATTTACAGCAGTAAAAAGGAAATTGAAAACCTTATGATAAGAGACGCCAGACAGGTGTCCGAAATGGAATTTGAGTATTACAGTGATGATTACAGACCGCTTAATAAGGGCGATATGTACTTTACTCCCGACGGTACTGCTTTTATTAAGGCCGATGTTGATATTCCTGAGGAGCTCCAGGGTAAGGAGCTTTGGTTTTCTCTTAAAACTGCGGCTGAAATCTGCGTAAAGGTAAACGGAAAATATATAGGCGGTGTTGACCCTAACAGAGAGAGAATGCTGCTTTCCCCATATGTAAATGATAAAGAGACCCTGCATTTTGAAATGATGGGTTATAACCGTTCAAAGCCTGATGATGAAAGAAACCCCGAATCTCTTTCCGTAAGAGGCTGCCGTCAGATTTTTGAGGGCGCTTATATATGTACGGTTAATCATAAGGTGCAGAATCTTGTATGGAATTTTGAGCTTCTGCTTGATATTGCTAAAAGCGACCTGTTTAATGAGGATTACAGAGCTTTTCTTAACAGAGAGCTTAATAATGCAATGAATTTTATTGATTTTGACAGTGATGAGCTGACAGGTGTTGATGAATGTCAGAAGTATCTTGATGAAGCTGTTTTTGCAAACGATAATTATAAAGGAAACGGTGATGTTGCTCTTATTGCACATTCTCATCTTGATATTGCTTATTACTGGAGAAGGATTCACGCAGTGCAGAAAAATCTGCGTACTGTCCTTATTCAGCTTCGTCTGATGGATAAGTACCCTGATTTTAAATACACCCATACTCAGCCGTATGTGTATGAAACCCTGGAAAAGTATTATCCGGATGTTTTTGAAGAGTTAAAGGAAAAGGTCGCAGGCGGTCAGTTTGAGCCTGTAGGCGCAATGTATGTTGAGCCTGACTGTAATGTGCCGTCAGCGGAATCTCTTATCCGCCAGTGTCTTTACGGTCAGCAGACTTATAAAAGAATGTTCGGTAAAAGAGTTAATAATGCATGGCTTCCCGACGTTTTCGGAAACAGCTGGATTTTGCCGCAGATTCTTAAAAAGAGCGGAGTCGATTATTTTGTTTCAAATAAAATGTCAACCTGGAACGATACAAACAGATTTCCTCATAACAACTTTATATGGAAAGGTATTGACGGCTCAACAGTTCTTGCATGTGTTCCGCCTACTCACTTTATAACTTGGAATATGCCGTCACAGATTCAGGAAAACTGGGAGGCTTATATTGACAAGGACAAGGGCGGTCAGACAATAAATATGTTTGGCTACGGTGACGGCGGTTCGGGCTGTACAGAGGAAATGATAGAGCTTATGCACCGCTTTGAAAAGCTGTCAATTATGCCTAAATGCGAGCATATGGGCGGAGCTGAATTTCTTGAAAAAAATCTTAAGGATAATGATAGCCTTGAGGTTTGGGACGGTGAGCTTTATTTAGAGATGCACCGCGGTACATTTACCACCAAATCGGATTTAAAGCGTGCCAACAGACGTCTTGAAAATAAGTTCAGGAATGCTGAAATTCTCTCCGTTTTAAGAGGAGAAAATAATACCGAAAAGATTACCGGGCTTTACAAAAAGCTCCTTATAAATCAGTTCCACGATATTCTGCCGGGCTCTCATATTCATCCTGTTTACGAGGATGCAATGGCAGATTATGAAGAAATAGAAAAAGGACTTGACGAAATTATCGGCTCAGGTTCAAAATATTTCAACACCTTAAATTTTAAGCGTGACGCTCTTACTTTTGTGCCGAATAAAAAAGGTACTTCAAGCCGTTACGGCGAAAGGGGAAACTGGATTATTCCCAATATTCCTGCAATGTCGTCGGCAGTTCTTCGCAGTAAAAAGGGCAGTGACGACTGGTTTACTGTGGGTGATACTGTTGAAACTCCTTATTATTCGGTTAAGTTAAATTCCGACGGCTCTTTTGCTTCTCTTTATGATAAGGAGCTTGACAGGGAATGGACTGACGGAGATTTTAATAAGCTGAAAATTTATGCCGATTGTCCGGGAAACTATGATGCCTGGGATATCCTGCCGAACTATAAGGATAAGCAGATAACTCTTGATGTTGAGAGACCTGTTGCGCTTACGGAAAGTGACGGAGAATGTGCAAGTTTTACTGCTGTTCTGAAAACCGAAAAGTCCGTTTGGACAATGATAATAAGATTTTTCAGAAGAAGCCGTGGCATTGAAGTCGAAAATATTGTTGACTGGAATGAAAAGCACAGGCTTGCAAAGACTGAATTTTCCTGTAATGTGCTTACGCGTAAGGCTCTTTGCGATACGTCGGCAGGCTTTATTGAGAGAGATACTCACAGAAATACAACATGGCAGCAGGCTCGTTTTGAAATCTGCCACCATAAATGGGCAGACCTATCCCAGACAGACGGCGGTGTGGCACTTATTAACGACGGAAAATACGGTATCGGTTTTGATGAAAACACAATGTCGCTGTCACTGCTTCGTGCAACAATCAGACCCGATGTAACAAGCGATATGGGCGTGCATAATTTCTGCTATATGATTGTTCCCCACAGTGACGATGCTGTAAGAGCGGGAATAAACAATCTTGCTTTTCAGTATAATATTCCCCTTGTAAAGGCTGATGTAAAATATGAAGGCGATACCTTTGAGCCTTTGTATCTTCAGGCAATGAAAACATCCGAGGACGGTTCAATGACCGTCATCAGACTTTCTGAACAGGACGGTAAAAGCGGTAAAATCAGACTTGGTAAAAAAGTTAAACTGCTCAATATGCTTGAAGATGTAACAGGGGAGACAGATGTTATTGAGTACAAGCCTTTTGAGATTATTACAATCGGGGTGAAGTAATGACAGCGTCTCAGATAATAATTATTGCTGTAATCGTTCTCATTCTCGGCATAATCGTTTTTCCGCTGATTAACAGAAAACAGTTCAGAAATCTTCCCCCTGACCAGCAGATAAGGATTCTTATGAAAGAGGCAAAGGGACTTATTTATTTTAAAAATGTGTCCAAGGGCAGTACAGGCATATTGTTTTATGTTAAAAACAAGCGGAAAATTCTTGCTTTTCCATGGGTGCTTGAGGATGGAAAAATGGTCTGCAAAAGAAAAAATCCTTTTGAACACTGGGATTATCCCGAGGAAAAACAACCTCTTAATGAGGACGAATTAAGACAGCTTTCAGAAGAGCTTGAAAAATATAATAAAAAAAATCCTGTCAAACTTGTATTTGAGTCTGACAGGAAATAAAAAAACTCCGAAAGATTTATAAATCTTTCGGAGTTTTTATGTTTAATTACTGTTTCGCACCGTTATCGAATTTCTCAAGAACCTTTACGCTTACAGCGAAGCAGTCTGCAAGTCCTTTAAGATTCATATTGTCGTATGTATCACGTCTTGTATGATAATAGTCTTCAAGTTTATGGTTAAGACCGGTGATACCTGTTGCACGGAAGCCTGCCTGAGCAAAAGCAGCTGAGTCAGTAGCACCGCCGAGAGGAGGAACCCAACCCTTTTTACAAGGGATATTAAGCTCATTAGCTGATTCCATAAACAAGTCTGAAACATCCTTATCTGCTTTAACTGTACCGTTAAGGTCACGGTAATTTGTCATAAGATATTTCGGGTCATGAATTGTGTCGTAAGAGAAGATGAATGTGGGAACATCATCAAATTCACCTTTGTGAGCTTCACACCAAGCCTTAGCACCTCTGAGACCTGCTTCCTCCGAACCTGAAAGGATAACGCCGACCTCTGTGTTTTCAAGAGTGATGCCCTCGTCCTGAAGAGCCTTCATAACAGCGATGCCCATATAACAACCTGAAAGGTTGTCGTTAGCGCCGTCAACTACTCTGTTTTTATTCCACATCCAGTAAAGACCGATGAGGAAGGGAACAAAGATAAGACCGATAAGAGCCATTTTGAAAAGTGTTGTGCCTGAGGCACCCATACCGAATGCACCGTATTTAACAGTGGAAATGATTGCGATAACAAGATAGTATACTGCACCGATACCGCAGATTACAGCGTGACCTTCAAAGCCTACACCGCCTAAAGCGTAGTTTACAGGCCATTCCCAAGCTGCGTCAGGATGACCGTTGAAGAATATACGGCGCTTAACCTCACCTGTACATTTCTTAACTGCAGTTACATTGTGACCTGTTTTTTCAGGGAAAAAGCGGTCAACACATTTTTTGTACGTACCGAATTCAAGAAGTACAATTACAAGTCCTGCAATAATAAGAATTATTGACAAAATCGGAGCAAAGAAAAACAGTACAATAGCAGCTAAAACAAATGTTATTGTAAAGTAAATCCAGCCAAAGAAAGCTCCGGGATTTTCCTTGAAAGACTCAACGTCTGCTCTTTCGCAGCCGCAATCCTTCTTCAGAACATTAGCCATGTATTTACATGCCTGATATTCACCCTTTGAGCCGGGAGCACGTTTTTCCATATCTTTACAGATATGAGTGATTTCGTCAAGCATATACTTGGCATAATTGTCTTTCTTGCTTATGATGTTTTTAAAATCCATAAGTCTCCTCCTTAAAATAAAAATTGTTAATTACATTTTAGCACAATATATTTTAGGTATCAAGGGTTTTACTCAAAAAGCTCTTTAAAATTTCACTCTTTGGATGTTCAAAAATTTCCTCGGGAGTACCCTCTTCTTCAATTACTCCGTTTGCCATAAATATCACTTTATCCGCAACATTTTTTGCAAATTCCATTTCGTGAGTAACGACAATCATAGTGCTGTTTCCTGTTTTAAGGCTTCTTATGACGTTTAAAACCTCTCCTGTAAGCTCAGGGTCAAGCGCCGAGGTTGGCTCATCAAAGCAGAGTATGTCAGGGCTCATAGCCAGGGCTCTTGCTATGGCAACTCTCTGCTGCTGTCCTCCCGAAAGCTGACAGGGATAAGCGTCTGCTTTATCATAAAGACCTACTCTTTTAAGCAGGGCGTCGGCGTTTTTATCAATTATTTCAAGCTGTTTTGCCTTGTAATTTTTAGCAGAGAAGTTTTTGCTGCTCTTTTTTGCCGCCTTTATTTCTTCTCTAAGTGCAAGAGTGGGCGCAAGAGTAAGATTTTTCTTCACAGTGTACTGGGGGAAAAGATTGAACTGCTGAAAAACAAGACCGAAATGAAGTCGGTTTTTTCTTATCTTTTTTTCGGAAAGAGATTCTTTGTCCTCACCGTCAATCAGCGTTTCGCCCGACACGGTTATTGTGCCTTTGTCAGGGGTTTCAAGAAAGTTAAGACAGCGGAGAAGAGTTGTTTTTCCGCTTCCCGAAGAACCGATAATAACAAGGACATCACCCTTGTCAAGAGTAAAGTTTATGCCTTTTAAAACTTCGTTATTGCCGAAGCTTTTATGTATGTTTTTTACTTCAATAATAGCCATGGCATTAACCTCTGTAGTAGTCTAATTTCTTTTCGATTTTGCCGAAAAGAACAGTAAGTATACCGTTGAATATCAAATAAAATGCACCTGTGTAGAACAATGGCCAGATAAGACCTGCCGATTTAATAAACATCTGACCTGCCCAGATTACCTCGTAAACTGCAATGATTCTTGCAAGGGAGGTATCCTTTACAAGTGTAATAATTTCATTGCTCATAGGCGGTATAATTCTCTTGACAACCTGCAGGAGAATAACCTTAAAGAAAATCTGGCTCTTGGTCATACCGAGAACCTGGCCTGCTTCGTACTGACCTATTGAAATGCCTTCTATTCCGCCTCTGTAAATTTCCGAAAAATAGCAGGCGTAGTTAATAACAAAGGCAATAAGCACTGCCGCAAATCTGTCAAATACGGACCATGTCGCTACCCAGGCTATTAAAGCATTCGGATTTTCAACCTTAGCTGCATCTGCCGCAGCAAGACCCGGGCCGAAAAAGATTACAAGCATCTGAAGCATAAGGGGAGTACCTCTTATAATCCAGACAAATACTTTTACAAGATATTTTAAAGGCTTGAATTTGCTCATTGAGCCGAAGCTCAGTATAAGACCGAGAGGCAGAGCGAAAACAAGCGTTAAAGCAAAAAGCTCGAGAGTAGTACCGAAGCCTTTAAGCAATTCTAAAGTTACCTGCCAGAACATTTTGTTTCTCCTTAAAATCAGTAGATAAGCAAGCGAGATAAATCCGAATAAACCGTTTTAGGCCGCTTGTTTAAGAAATTAAACAGGAATCGGCAAATTACTTTACCGACTCCTGCTTTGCGGTTTTCAGTGTGGATTATTTAATAAGGGTAAGACCATATTTTTCAGCAAGTCTATCAAGTGTTCCGTCTGTAATAAGCTCATCTGTAATCTTATTGATTTCAGCGGTAAGGTCAGAATCCTTTCTGCAGGCAATACCGTATTCCTCTTCATTAAGGGACTCAGCCTGAACGAGGTCTTTATAGCTTGTTCCCTCACCTGTCATAGCGTTAGCCATTGTAAGGTCTATAACGCATGCGTCTGATGAACCTGAAGCAACTTCCATAAGAGCGCTTGACTGGTCTGCTACTGCTGTGTATTTGATGCCTGCATTGTCAAGAGCACCTGCACCTGCCGAACCTGCCTCAGCAGCAAAGGTAAGATCTTTCGCTTCGGTAAGTGTTGTGTAATCAGCTTTAACATCAGCTGTTGTAACAACAACCTGTGCATTTTTAACATAAGGGTCTGTTACGCTTGCGTTAAGCTGTACTTCGTCAGTAATTGTCATACCGTTCCAAATACAGTCAATGGTTTTGGCGTCAAGCTCAAGGAATTTGTTATCCCAGTCGATAACGATAAATTCAGCGTCTACACCGAGCTTTTCACAAACAGCCTTAGCGTATTCTGTATCAAAGCCTGTCCATTCTCCTGATTCCTTGTCCTTGTAGTTCATCGGCTCATAGTCTGTGATACCGATTACAAGAGTACCCTTGTCCTTGATGTATGCAACATCGCTGTCTGCTGATACAGAGGCATCACTGCCTGAATTGTCATTTGTTGGTTCGTTTGTGTCTTTTGAACATGCAGCAAAAATTGATATAACAGAAATCGTCATAACTGCTGCAAGAAGAACTGATAAAAACTTTTTCATATTTTGTTTCCTTTCAAAAATACTGTTCTTTTACAAATTAGCACTTTGCCTTGCTAAATTGTTTGGGTATATTATAGCAGAAGGAATAACAAATTGCAACATTTTTTATAACAAAAAAGGGAGACATTATGCCTCCCGATTTATCAATTATGCCATATTTGATTTATGCTAATCGATAGGAACAAGATTTTTAAGGCTTACATCCATAATAGGTGCCGAATGTGTAAGAGCACCGCAGGAAACGAAATCAACTCCGATTTCTGCAATTTCCTTCAGTCTTTCCTTGGTTACATTTCCCGAACATTCTGTTTCGGCTCTGCCGTCAATTATTTCAAGGGCTTTTTTCATCATGTTATTATCCATATTGTCAAGCATAATGATGTCTGCTCCTGCTTCGACAGCTTCTTTTACCTGTTCAAGAGTTTCTGTTTCAATCTCAATTTTGCGTACAAAGGGAGCATATGCCTTTGCCATCTCAATAGCTTTTGTGACAGAGCCTGCCGCACCGATATGGTTGTCCTTGAGAAGAACGCCGTCTGAAAGGTTGTATCTGTGATTAGTGGCGCCGCCGACGGTTACTGCATATTTTTCGAATGGACGCATATTCGGGGTTGTTTTTCTTGTGTCAAGAAGTGTGGTGGAATATCCCTCAAGCTCTTTCATATATTCCTTTGTAATGGTTGCGATTCCGCTCATTCTCTGCAAATAGTTAAGAGCAGTTCTTTCGCCGCTTAAAATTGCTTTTATGTCGCCGTAAATTATACCTAAAAGTTCGCCTTTTTTGACAAAGTCGCCATCCTTGCAGTTTGCTTCAAAGTGGCTTGTGCTGTCAAGGAGCTCAAAGGTTCTTCTGAAAATATCAAGACCGCAGATAACGCCGTCCTGCTTGCAGATAAGGTCAGCCTTGCCCTGTCTGTCCTCAGGCATAACTGCATTTGCTGAAACATCCTCATAGGTTATATCTTCACGCAGAGTGTTCATTATGTAGTCGTCAACATTAACCTTCAGTGTTACACCATTTATCATAAAAATCCCTGTCCTTTTCTTTGATGTTGTTCATTATAAGCTCTTTAAATTCTGCCTCTCTAACAGACTTTTCGGGATACTGCGAAAGCTCTATATCAGGCAGGTCAACTTTCTTTTCGTTTGTGTCATTTGCAATCAGATCTGCCGCCCTTTTTGCAAACACAAGGCTTTCAAGAAGAGAATTTGAAGCAAGTCTGTTTTTTCCGTGAACACCGTTGCAGGCAGTTTCGCCCACTGCGAAGAGGTGCTCCATAGATGTTCTGCCGTTGATGTCGGTTTCAATACCGCCCATCATATAGTGCTGTGCCGGGGTAACGGGAACTCTGTCCTTGGTAATATCATATCCCTCGTCCATACACGCTTCAAAAATATTCGGAAAACGCTTTTCAGCCTGTTCGCTGTTCATAGTAGGAAGAGTTAAATATACGTGGTCGGTATTGTATTTTTTCATTTCCTCAACAATAGCGTTTGTAACAACGTCTCTGGGCTGAAGCTCGTCAGTAAAACGCATTCCGTCTTCGTTGAGAAGAATTGCGCCTTCACCTCTTACGCTTTCGCTTATAAGAAAACGTCTTCCCTTTTTCTTGCTGTAAAGGGTAGTGGGGTGTATCTGAATATAGTTCATATCCTTCAGCTTGATGCCATGTTTAAGTGCAAGTGCAAAAGAGTCGCCTGTAATATGAGAATAGTTGGTGGAATTTTTGAAAAGACCGCCGATTCCGCCTGTGGCAAGTATGATATTCTTTGCAAGAATTGCACCCATTTCTCCGTATTCATCCTCGCAGACAACACCCTGACAAATATTGTCTTTTTCAATAATATCAATCATTGTGGTCTGAGCAACAATAGTTATATTTTCTCTTTTCTTCGCAATTTCAAGAAGTGTGTCGGTTATCTCCTTGCCCGTTTCGTCTTTGTGGTGAAGTATTCTGTTTCGTCTGTGGGCACCTTCTCTTGTATAGTCGAAATCTCCGCTTTCATCGGTGTCAAACTTAACGCCGAGATTTACAAGAGTCTGAATAATCTCAGGTGAGGACTCAATCATTACCCTTACCGATTCGGGATTGTTTTCATAATGTCCTGCTTTCATTGTGTCCTCATAATAGCACTTGAAATCGTCAATGCTTTTTAAAACACAGACACCTCCCTGTGCAAGAAAGGAGTCACAGTCGCTGTAATTTTCTTTTGTAATTATAAGAACATCCATATCTTTCGGGAGGCATAGTGCCGCAAAAAGTCCTGCCACGCCGCTTCCTACAATTACTGTATCGGTTTTTATAAATTCATTAGTCTCCATAAGTATTTATAAAGACACGTAATGTCTTTATCTCCTTAAAAAATTGGACTCGTATATTTAGATATACTTATTTTAGTATATATTTTTTTTTCATTCTTGTCAAGATTGAATAAAGATATATATTGTGATAAAATGGAAAAAAACGGAGAATTGGGCAAAATTATGAATGTTTATGATTTTGATAATACAATATACGACGGCGAAACTCTTGTGGATTTTATACTTTATTATGTCCGCACTGACCCGAGAATTTGGAAATACGTGCCGAAATTGCTTGTGATTTGCTTTAAAGATGCTTTTCATCTTTTTACCGTTGAGGACGCAGTTGACGCATACGCAGGATTCCTTGAGGGCTACTATACAAAAATTGATACAATAGAAGAGGATGTTAAAAAATTCTGGGATAAAAACGAAAAGAAGATAAAACCATGGTATGAAACAGTCAGAAAGCCTGACGATATAATAGTTTCCGGCTCAACGGATTTTCTCCTTGACGAAATTATGAAGCGCATGGGTATTAAAAACTACATCGGTTCTTCGATAGATAAAAAAACAGGAAAATTTAAAAGACTGTGTTTTCTTGAAAATAAAGTGAAATTCTTTTATGAATCCTTTCCCGGTGCACATATAGATAATTTTTATACCGATTCAATGAATGACAAGGCAATGATGGATATTGCCGACCATGTCTATTTTGTTTCGGGAGATAAGATTGAACAGATAAAATAGGAGCTAAAATGACAAAAATAACCTTTATTGCAGATACACATCATTACAGCAAAACTCTCGGTACATCGGGCAGGCAGTATTTTCTCCGCTCGGGCTCGGACCAAAAATGCCTTGCCGAAACAGGGTATATAATAGACGCTGCATTTGAAAAAATCGGCAATTCCGATACAGATGCAGTTATGATTGCAGGCGATGTGTCGAATGACGGAGAGGTTGTTTCTCATATTGAGTTCAGAGAAAAACTTTACCGTCTCAGAAAGAAAAAAAGAGTTTACCTGATAACCGCTACCCATGACTGGTGCTGTGACGGAAATCCCAGACGTTTCAGAGGAGGTATTGTTACTCATGATTTGGAAACAATGCCGAGTGGTAAGCTCCGTGATTTCTATTACGATTTCGGTCCGAAAGACGCTTTAAGCGAATACATTACTCATATAGGCACCTGTTCCTATGTTGTTCAGCTTTCCGAAAATGTTCGGCTGCTTGCTCTTAATGATGATAAAAACGATAATGACCACGCAGGCTTTACCGAGGAGCATTTTAAGTGGATTGAAAAGCAGATTGAAGCAGCGGAAAATGACGGCTGTTTAATAATAGGTATGGAGCATCATCTTCTTACACCTCATATCAACCCCCTTATTACAGGCGGCGGCACGTGTGTTGAAAACAGGGAATATGTTGCTTCACGGCTTGCAGATGCAGGGCTGAAATATATGTTCGTGGGGCATTCTCATATACAGAGCACCACTGATTTTGTTTCTGAAAAGGGTAATAAAATCGTGGAGATAAATATAGGCTCTCTTGTGGGATATCCTGCACCTATTGTAAATGTTACCGTAAACGACGATATGACCGTTACATATAATGTTGATTATCTTGAAAAATTTTACATTGACGGCAAAGAAATTGATGCTCAAAAATTTCTTGCTTCTCATGCGACGGCACTTATTCACAGAATATTGGACTGTGCAAACAAGCAGGAATTTGCAGACAGATTAACAGCTCTTCAGATTGATGGTGAAAAATTTTCAAATTTATTTTTTGCAGTTAAACCGATATTAAACATCTTAAAAACAAATACTGTAGGTGAGGTTTATAAAAAACTTAAACTTATCGGATTGTCACATTTTATTGACAAAAATCTTGTTGATAAGTTTAAAAATGAAAAGCTGATTGATTTTGCTGACAGTATTCTCCTTTCCGTTTTTGACGGCAGCCGTATTACTTACAAAAGAGAGTCTGATTATTACAGGCTTGTGATGTCTTTTGTTTCAATTCCGAGTAAGCTCATTAAAAACAATAATGATATGAAAAAACTGATTTTTACCGTTGATGCAATTTTGACAGGCGGCAGATATAACAATCAAAATGATACCGTATGATAAAATAAGCTAATTTTCTCTTGACTTTTTACTCATACTGTGTTACTCTTTTGTTACCTTTTAAAGGTACAATATTTTGCCAAATAAATATAATTTTTTGGTGTTGTACAATATATTGCGTAGAAAAATCCGAAAAAGCCACTTTGATACACAATTCAAAGTGGTTACATTTTGGAAAAAATCTTTGATATTCCATTCCTTATTATAGATTTTTTTGATATAATAGTTGAAGTTTATTGGAATACATATTTAAATGCTTACTACAAACATTATATATAGAATATAATTTAGATACTCTGTAAGAGAGGTGAAATGTACTTGGAGAATTTTGTAATTCACGGCGGACACGAGCTTTTCGGAGAAGTAAACATCAGCGGCGCTAAGAATGCCGCAGTAGCGATTATTCCTGCCGCCTTGCTTTCAAATGACATAGTACGTATTGAAAATATCCCTAACATAAGCGATGTTAGTTTAATAATTCAGATTCTTGACCGTATGGGTGCAGGAATTAAGATGATAAATAACAATACAATAGAAATCGACTCACGACCCGTAACCTTTCAAAGCGTTCCGTATGAGCTTGCGTCTCATTTCAGAGCAAGCTATTATCTTATCGGTGTTATGCTCGGAAGGTTTAAAAAGGCCGAGGTGGCTATGCCGGGCGGCTGTGATTTCGGCGTAAGACCTATTGATCTTCACGTAAAAGGCTTTGAAATGCTGGGCGCAAAGGTTAAAACGGTAAACGGTATGGTTTGTGCCAAGGCTGATAAACTTGTAGGTGCGTCGGTTTATATGGATCAGGTTTCCGTAGGCGCAACTATGAATGTTATGCTTGCGGCAGTTCTTGCAAGAGGTCTTACCGTAATTGAAAACGCTGCAAAAGAACCTCATATAGTTGACCTTGCAAACTTCCTTAATTCAATGGGTGCGGATGTCAGAGGTGCAGGTACCGATGTAATTAAAATCCGCGGTGTTGAAAAGCTTCACGGATGCACATATTCAATTATTCCCGACCAGATTGAAGCAGGAACTTATATGGTTGCCGCTGCCACCTGCGGAGGGGATGTACTTGTTAATAATGTTATTCCGAAGCATCTGGAATCAATCAGTGCAAAACTGGAAGAAGCCGGTGCAGAGATAATAGAGTATGACGATGCAGTCAGGGTAACCCGCTTTAAGCCTCTGACAAGATGTAATGTTAAAACAATGCCTCATCCCGGATTTCCCACTGATATGCAGCCGCAGATGGCGGTTCTGCTTTCTGTCGCAAAGGGAACAAGTATCCTTTCCGAAAGCGTTTGGGATAACCGTTTTCAGTACGTAGGACAGCTTCTTCGTATGGGTGCCGATATTCAGGTTGACGGTAAGATTGCTGTTATTGAAGGCGTTA
Organism: uncultured Bacteroides sp.; assembly: GCA_964535085.1. Taxonomy (GTDB): domain Bacteria; phylum Bacillota; class Clostridia; order Oscillospirales; family Acutalibacteraceae; genus Eubacterium_R. The sequence continues at coordinate 91,251 of CAZHSE010000006.1, read as the reverse complement.
AGAGTCTGACCGGTGTTACCGTAAAAGCAACCGACCTTCGTGCCGGTGCTGCAATGGTTATTGCAGGACTTGTAGGCAAGGGCGAAACTGTTGTGGAGGATATTAAGTATATCGACAGGGGTTACGAGGACATCTGCGAGAAATTCGCTTCGCTTGGCGCTGATATTAAACGTGTAGTTACAAATGATGCCGATACCGTAATTCCCGACGCAGGATAATATTATAAATAAAAAAGGCGTATCGTTTTGGTACGCCTTATCATTTGGAGAATATTTATGTCAAAGGTTTGCCAGCTGTTTTCGGGCAGCAGCGGAAATTCAATATTGGTTTCTTCAATGGGGCACAGCTTTCTTGTTGATATCGGTGTGTCTGCTAAAAAATGTGAGAATGCTTTGCTGTCTATAGGTGTTGACCCCGACAGCATTGACGGTGTTTTTATTACCCATGAGCACAGGGATCACAGCAGCGGAGTAAGAGTTTTTTCCGCTAAGCACAAAACTCCCGTTTTTGGGTCACCTCTTTGTCTCGGTCAGATGAGAATTACTGATATGCTGACAGAGAAGAATAACACCTGCGAAATCAGCGGCAACGCTGAGCTTTGCGGAATTGACATTTCTGTTTTCCATCAGAGTCACGACAGCGTTGACTGCGTGGGATATCGGTTTAATCTTCCCGACGGAAGGTCGGTTTCGGTTTGCACGGATACCGGATATGTTACCGACGAGGCAAAAAAGGTTTTAACAGGGACTGATTTGATATTTATTGAGTCAAATCACGAGATTTCAATGGTTAATACAGGGCCATATCCCTATCCTCTTAAACAGAGAATTTTAGGACCGCAGGGTCATCTTTCAAATTTTGCCTGCGGTGAATACATAAAAGAGCTTGCCCGAAACGGTACAACAAGATTTGTCCTTTCTCATTTGAGTGAGGAAAATAATGAACCTCATCTTGCACGTCAGACCGCTGTAGCGGCGCTTGATGAAATAGGAATGAAAGAAGAAAGCGACTACCGTCTTTTTGTTTCTCCCAGGGAAAATAACGGAAGAGGAATTGCATTATGATAAATGTTACGGTCATTGCAGTGGGCAAGCTGAAGGAAAGCTATCTCCGTGACGGATGTGCCGAATACGTGAAACGTCTCGGCGCGTATTCTAAAATAAATGTAGTGGAAATTGAAGAGGAAAGAATCTGTGACAGCCCTTCTCAAACCCAGATAAATTGCGTTATCAATAAGGAAGGGGAGAGAATTTTAAAGAAAATCCCGAAAAATTCAGCAGTAATTCCTCTTTGCATTGAGGGAAAGGAATATTCAAGTCCCGAATTTTCATCACTTATTCAGAAAATTTCTCTTGAGAATTCTTCAATCTGCTTTGTTATCGGCGGATCCTTCGGGCTAAGCGAAGATGTCAAAAAACTCGGAAAGGTTAAACTTTCTTTCGGAAAAATGACCTTGCCCCATCAGCTTGCGAGAATGGTGCTTTTGGAGCAGGTCTACAGAGCCTTTTCCATTTTAAATAACTCAAAATATCATAAATAATAACTTAAAAGGTCGGCTCTGCAAGCCGACCTTTCGCCGTATATTACATATTGTTATGTCTTTTGATAAGTTCCTGAAGAATTTTGTCATGTGACTTTTGGTCTATTTCATATTTCAAAGTCGGGATAACCGCAAGAGCCATACCGATTGCAGGCGGTATGGAAATCAAAAACCACATTGCCTTTGAATAGGGCATAAAGTCGGTGGCAAAATTTGCACCGTTTTTGATAGCCTCATTCATATGCTCAATGTTTATGTCTGTATATCCTACAAGTTTATATACGTATGCAGAGATAATAGAGGCAACACCTGCGGAAAACTTCGTTATAAAACTCTGACCTGAGAAAAATACACCGTCGGGTCTGAAGCCGTTATGATATTCTTCATAGTCAATGCAGTCTGAAATCATTACGGACTGACATACATTAACAGCGCCGAAGCCTGCACCTGCACCGAAGAAAAGTATGCCGTCAATAATAACAAAGCCTATTTTTGAAAGGTCGGCAGGTGCGATTAAATAAATTACAAAAAGCAAAGCAAAGGGGATAGCGGACAAACCGCTGAACATATTGTAAATATTCTTAACGTCGAACTTTTTTATAAGCGCGGGAGAAATTGCCATTGCCGCAAACTGACCGATAAAAAGACCGCCTGCAACGATAATTACAATAAGCAAATTTTTTGGGTCGGTAAAAGCCTTAGTCAAATCACCGCCGCAGTAATAGTAGGAAAGCAAAGTCATTGCCACCATCATAAGAAGCTGTATAGGGGCACGCAGAATACCGCTTATGAGAAGTCGTCTAAAAGGTACGCATTTCCACATCAGAGCAAAACTTTCCTTCATAGTAATCACTTTTTCGGAAGCAGGTACTCTTTCCTTTGTTCCTATGCCTGCGCATTCAAACAGCAGAGAGCCTATAACAGTCAGTGCTATACCTACAATGATAAATCCCTTCTGCGATGTGATTGAAAGGTTCAGCATACCGTTTACAGCCTGTGATAAGGGAATAATGGTGAGCAAAACTGCAGCAGCACCTATAGAGGCGATAATTCTTGAAAGAGAAATAAGTTTAGACCTGTCTTTTTCGTCTTCACTCATTCTTGATATGATTCCCCACAAAGGAATATCACCAACCGTGTAGCTCATTCCCCAGAGAACATAGGAAATTGCTGCCCAGGCAACAATAAATATCATTGCAGTTTTGCTGCCTGCCAGCTTCGCTTCCGCATAGTTGCCGTTAAAAAAGGACACACAGGTGATAATGCAGATTATGATAGGAGAAAAAATAAGATACGGCCTGCATTTTCCCCATTTGGATTTTGTCTTGTCAACAATGGAGCCCATTATGGGGTCGTTGATTGCGTCCCATACACGTGCAATGGCAAATATCCAGCCAAGTGCAACGGCAGGCAGGCAAATGATGTTTTGAAAATAATAGTAAAGACCTGTTGCAATAATGTTGTAAAGCATATTCTGACCGAACATACCGGTAAGATACATATTGCGTTCACGCTTTGTGTAGGTTTGAAACTTGTCCATATCCGCATCTCCTTGTAAAAGCTACAATATATTAAATATATATTACAACAATAATCACCTTCAGTCAATGTAAAAGAAAAACAAAAAAATAAACCTAAGACAAAACTGTCAAAGGTTTATTTTGGGTTTGTAATCATTTTAAATATTCTTTCTCAATCAGCCAATCTAATATTACTTTTGCCCTGCTTTCAAGATTTGGAAGTTCGTTTTTACCGAAATATTTTAGCTCATAGCTTTCTCCATCAGTAATTTTCAAATCACCTTTTACACCATTTGCAAGATATAGGGTGACAACTGAATATAGCTCGTCTCCATTTGGATATTTGAAATAAAAATCCTTGCCTGAAAATACATTCAAAAGTGTAAAGCTGTCTGCTTTTAAATTTGTTTCTTCCTTTAGTTCTCTTGAAGCTGTTTCTTCAAGTGCTTCGCCAAGCTCTATGGCGCCTCCGGGAATACCCCAAGTGTTAGTGTCGGAACGCAGGTTCAGAAGAATTTTGTTATCCTTTATAACAACAACTGTTGCACCTGCTGACAGCATAGGTGCGTGACCGATAAATTTTCTTATTTCTTTTATGTAACTCATAATTGCTCCTGTTATCTGTATACATATTCATTGTCTGATTTTATGTCATCAAGTATGTCCTGATGTTGTTTGCAAAACAAAGGCGGTATATTGTTTATATCAAAAAATCTTAACTCAAGAGTTTCGTTATTACTGTCAATTAGCTTGCCTCTTTTTATCTTTGCTTTGAATATGTGAACTATTGTTTGTGCCTTATCGCCGTTTGAATATTCGGCAAAATATTTTGAATAAACACCGTAAAAAGATGTTATTTCCACATCAAGTCCGCTTTCTTCCTTAACCTCTCTTACAGCAGCTTCTTCAACCGATTCACCGAATTCTACCATTCCGCCGAGAAATCCCCATTTCTCACAATCGGAGCGTTTTTGCAAAAGCAGTCTGTTTTGTTATCAAAAATAATACATCCTGCATAATTCAAAATCAATTCATCGTGCCCGAACTTTTTCCTGACTTTTTTAATATAATCTTCCATTTATTTCCCCAATTCAATGAGTAGTTTTTTCTTCATTTCTTCAAGTTCTTTATCACTTGGCTTGTTTGATTTATCATACATTTTATCAAGAGGATACCACCAAATCGGACCTTTTTCGTTATATCCGTGACCTTCTAAATCACCGTCACGCCTTGGGTTGAGATGCCAATGCAAGTGACCGTCACCCATACCGAGAAGCTCATAGTTCATCTTGTCGCATGGAAATGCTCTTGAAACTGCTGCGGCAACGTCAGCCATTTCTGATAAAAACCTGTCACGAAAGCTTTTTTCAAGCTGGTCCAGTTCAGTCTTATGCTTCTTGCAAAGGAATAGGGAATATCCGTAGAAATGCTGAAAATCACCTATAACAACATAACCCGTTTCAAGTTCTTTTACAAAATAAGGATTTGTTCCTTTTTTTATCATTTCAATTCTGTCACAGATTAAGCACATTTGAATACCTCCGATTATAGTATAAGTTTACAGTATTTTTGCAATATAAATAAAAGCATTGCTATTATGGCGAAAGAAAACCCCAGACGAATTGTCTGAGGTTTGTTGTAAGATTATCTCTTTGAGAACTGTGGTGCACGACGAGCTTTTTTGAGACCTGGTTTCTTTCTTTCCTTCATACGTGGGTCACGAGTGAGGAAGCCTGCCTTCTTAAGAGCAGGACGAAGTGCTTCATCATACTGAAGAAGAGCTCTTGCAATACCGTGACGGATTGCACCTGCCTGACCTGTAACACCGCCGCCGCTTACACGGCAAACGATATCAAACTTCTCAGTTGTTTCAGTAAGTGTAAGAGGCTGACGAACGATAAGCTTAAGAGTCTCAAGACCGAAGTAATCGTCAATGTCTCTGTCGTTGATTGTGATTTTACCGGTACCTGCGTAAACACGTACACGAGCTACAGATTCTTTTCTTCTGCCTGTACCGTAGAAATATGGATTAGTTTCATACATAACTCAGATACCTCCTGTTAAATTTCGTAAGCTTCAGGCTTCTGAGCCTCATGCTTGTGGTCTGCGCCTTTGTAAATACGGCATCTTGTAAGCTGTTTTCTGCCGAGTGTAGTATCGGGAATCATACCCTTTACTGCAAGCTCCATGGCAAAGTCGCTTCTTTCATTCATAAGAGTGCTGTACTTAACTGTCTTAAGATTACCGATGTAACCTGTGTGATGCTGATAAAGTTTCTTATTGAGCTTGTCGCCTGTAAGAACAGCCTTATCAGTGTTAATAATGATAACGAAATCGCCGCAATCAACATTTGGTGTGAAGATTGGCTTATGCTTACCTCTGAGAAGAACTGCAGCTTCGGCAGCTACACGTCCGAGAGGCTTGTCAGCAGCGTCAATAACATACCACTTGCGTTCGATATCGTCAGCTTTTGGCATAAATGTTGACATAATCAATATCCTCCGTTAAATAATTATGATGACTTGTAAAAGTCTTTTTTCTTTTGCCCGAATATAATAACATAGAGGCAATGGATAGTCAATAAATTTTTTGAATAATTTTTATAAAATATATATGTATCTCTTAAAATCTCTTTTTTTCTTACTCAATCATAGTAAAAGCTAATATAATATTTACGAAAAAGGAGGGGATTGTACGGACGGTTGTTCCCTGAATATGACTGTATCAGCCCTTGCCTGTGCTATTGCAAAGGGCAAAACAGATAAAGAGCTTGAACTTCTCTCTGCATTTTTTACCCAGCTCGGAGACTCTTTGGCAACAATTGAGGCGGGTAATACTTTTTGCTGCGAAAATAATGAGAGAAAAGCTGCAGCCGATTCTAATGATACAATAAATATAACTTGAATTCCTACTAAAACGGTAGTATAATATTTGCAGTGAAAATACAGGCGGTACAGACGATGAAAATAAGTGAAATATTAGCAAAAAATAAAGTGACTGTTTCCTTTGAGATTTTTCCACCTAAGGAGTGGGCAAAACTTGCGGATACGAAAGCAGTTATTAAGGAAATGGTAAAGGATAAACCCGCGTTTATGAGTGTTACCTACGGCGCCGCAGGTACTACAAGCGGATATACAACGGAAATTGCAAATGCAGTTAAAAGCGGGGGAGTAACTCCCCTTTCTCACCTTACCTGCCTTACCTCGTCAAAGGAAAAGATTAATAGTGTACTTGACGATTTGGAGGCAAACGATATTGAAAATGTTTTGGCACTCAGGGGTGATATTCCGAAGGATTTTCATATTACGGATAATCAGTGTTACCATAATGCCTATGAGCTTGTAAGCGATATTAAAGCAAGAGGCAGGTTTTGTATAGGCGCCGCCTGCTATCCTGAGGTGCATCCTGAATCACCTGGCAGGGTTGAGGATATTGCAAGGCTCAAGGAAAAGGTTGACTGCGGTGTTGATTTCCTTACATCTCAGATGTTTTTCGATAATGAAAAATTTTTGAATTTCCGTGAGATGTGTGCTATTAAAGGAATTGATGTTCCGATTATTGCCGGAATTATGCCCATTACAAATGCAAAGCAGATTAAAAGAAGCGTTGAGTTATCGAACTGCACTCTCCCGAAAAAATTCAAAAAAATTATGGACAGATTCGGTGAAAATCCCGATGCAATGAAGCAGGCAGGAATAATATATGCAACAGAGCAAATAATTGACTTAATGGCAAACGGGGTAAATAATATACACATTTACACTATGAACAAACCCGATGTTGCTCATAAGATTATGGAAGGACTGTCGGAAATAATAAATGAACAAAACTGAGATTCTTCACTATCTCCGTACTGCTTCAAATACAGATGATAAAAGACTTCTTTCCCTGATAGATGACTGCTGTGAAGAAGTAAATCAATGTGTCAGACCCAAAACTATTCACAGAATTTTTGACTGTACAGTTGATAAGGACAGGCTGATTATCGGAGAATATTGTTTTGAAAGCAAAAGGCTTGCCGATAATCTTTCGGGCTGTAAACGAGTATGTGTTTTCGGAGCAACTTTAGGTACGGAATGTGACAGGCTTTTAAGAACCTATGCCCCTGCCGATATAACAAAAACTGCTGTTCTTCAGGCATGCCTTGCATCAAAGATTGAAGAGGTTTGTGACAGCCTTGAGGATAAGCTGAAGGCTCAGGGAATGACTTTGAGACAGCGTTATTCGCCCGGGTATTTTGACCTTGATATAAAGGAAAATAAAAAGATTTTTGAATTGATGGATATAACGAAGCGTATCGGACTTACCCTGACAGACACCTTTCAGATGGTGCCTACAAAGTCAGTTACGGCTTTTATAGGAATTGAAAATGATTAGATTTTTTGACGGTGGTATGGGCAGTATGCTCAACCTTTCGGCAGGTGAACTGCCTGAAAAACTTAATATTACCGAGCCTGACAGAGTGTTTGCTGTTCATAAAGCGTATGCCGAGGCAGGTGCAGAGTTTATCACGGCAAATACATTCGGAGCAAATGCTCTCAAATATGACAATGTTGAAGAGCTTGTTACAGCAGGCGTTGCTCTTGCGAAAAAGGCAGGTAAAAAGGTTGCCCTTGATTTAGGTCCTACAGGTAAACTGCTTAAGCCTATGGGCGACCTTGACTTTGAAAGGGCAGTTGAACTTTATGCGCAGGTTGTAAATGCAGGTAAGGACGGTTCAGACGTTGTTATTATTGAAACCATGAGTGACACCTATGAGCTTAAAGCGGCTGTGCTTGCAGTTAAGGAAAACTGTGATTTGCCCGTTATCGCGTCAATGATTTTTGACGAGAAGGGCAGACTGCTTACAGGTGCGGACGTTCAGTCGGCTGTTGCAATGCTGGAGGGACTTGGTATCGACGTAATAGGCTTTAACTGCGGTTTGGGTCCAAAGCAGATGATACCGCTATTAAAGGAATTAAGACAGCATACGTCTCTTCCTATTATTGTAATGCCTAATGCCGGACTTCCCGAATCTGTTGACGGAAAGACTGTTTACAACGTCTCACCTGAAGAATTTGCAGATGATATGTACGAGATTGCCAAGATAGGCGTATCATATTTAGGCGGCTGCTGCGGAACAACACCCGAACATATCAGTCAGATGATAGAACGCTGTAAAAATACTCCCGATTCATTACCCGAAAAGAAAAATAAAACAGTTGTTTCTTCCTATTCTACCTCTGTTGAAATCGGTGAAATGCCTGTTATAATCGGAGAAAGAATTAATCCGACAGGCAAGAAGCTTTTTAAAGAGGCTTTGAGAAATAATGATATTGACTATATTATAAAAGAGGGTGTGTCCCAAAAGGAAAAGGGCGCTCACATACTTGATGTAAATGTAGGACTGCCTGAAATTGACGAGGTTAAAATGCTTTCAGAAGCGGTATTCAGTCTTCAGAGTGTTCTTTCTCTGCCTTTACAGCTTGATTCTTCAAATACAGATGCACTTGAAAATGCAATGCGTATCTATAACGGCAAGGCAATGATTAATTCGGTAAACGGCAAGCAGTCCTCAATGAGTGAGATTTTTCCCCTTGTTAAGAAATACGGCGGTGTTGTTGTCTGCCTTTGTCTTGATGAAAACGGTATTCCAAAAACTGCACAGGGCAGGATTGATATTGCCGAAAAAATCATAAAGACTGCCCAAAGCTACGGCATTGATAAAAAGGACCTGGTTGTTGATGCTCTTACAATGACGATTTCCACCGATAAAAACAACGCAAAAGAAACTCTGAAAGCAGTTAAATATATCAAAAACGAGCTTGGTGTCGGTACGGTTTTAGGCGTGTCAAATATCAGCTTCGGGCTGCCGAAAAGGGAAGCAGTTAATACTGCATTCTTTACTCTTGCACTTGAAAACGGCTTGTCTGCAGGTATTATAAATCCATTAAGTGACGCTATGATGAATGCATATTATTCATTTAATGCGCTGTCAGGTCTTGACGAAAATTGCACACGATATATTGAGTCGGTTACAGCTTCTGAAAAAAAAGCTGCAAATGTCTCCGAACAGCATGATTTAAAAAATTCTATAATAAAAGGCATGCGCGAAGACGCAGGTGCCTGTGCACAGAAACTCCTTGAAGATATACCTGCAATGGATATTATAAATAATTATATCATTCCTGCTCTTGACGTTGTTGGCGACGGCTTTGAAAAGAATAAGGTTTTCCTTCCCCAGCTTCTTATGAGTGCCGATGCGGCAAAAGAGGCTTTTGATGTTATAAAAAAGTATCTTACAGTTAAGGGAGAACAGAAAACAAAAGGTAACAAGGTTGTAATTGCCACTGTTGAGGGCGATATCCATGACATCGGAAAGAATATTGTTAAAGTACTGATGTCGAATTACGGATTTGATATGATTGATTTAGGTAAGGATGTTAAGTGCGAAAAGGTACTTGAGGCAGTTAAGGAAAATGACTGCAAACTTGTAGGACTTTCTGCGCTTATGACCACAACTGTTCCTAATATGGAAAAGACAATTAAACTTATTCATGACAATACTGACGCTAAGGTTTTTGTGGGAGGTGCAGTATTAACGAAGTCATATGCAAAAATGATTAACGCAGACTTTTATGCAAAGGATGCTATGGAAAGTGTCAGAATAGCAAAGAAATTTTTCGGAGGTGACGGACAATGATGGTTTCAACAAAGGGCAGATATGCTCTGAGGATTATGATTGATTTGGCTCTTTACGGAAAAGACGGTCCTGTGTCTCTGAAGGATATTGCACAAAGAGAAGATATCGGAATAAAATATCTTGAAATAATTGTGGCATCCCTTAATAAAAACGGACTTCTTGAAAGCTCAAGAGGAAAAAACGGGGGTTACAGACTTAACAAAGCTCCTGATGAATATTCTATTTCGTCAATATTAAATGCTGCTGAGGGCAGTCTGGCGCCTGTTGCCTGTGTTGAAACAGAGGACAGCTGTGAAAATTCTCATTGTTGTAAAACTTATACTCTGTGGAAAGAGCTTGATGATGTTATTGAAAATTTTCTTTCTTCCAAAACACTGGCAGATATAATCTAATCTGAATAATGAAAAGCTGTACCCGACAAATTTACGTCGTGTACAGCTTTTTTATTATGTGGGCAGAAAGGGTGAAAAAAGCTCCCTCCCGTAAGGGAGAGAGCCGATTATCTGCTTCTGTTTCCTGGTAAGTTAAAACTTATTTCTTAATTTTAACACTCTTAACAGCTGTGTACTTGCTGTAAACTTTCTTGCCCTTTGCGTTTACGCCTGTAGCACGAACTCTTACATAGTACTTCTTGCCGCCCTTGAGACCTTTGATAGTCTTGTTGAGAGCCTTCTTTGTCTTAACGGTTGTCTTCTTTGTTGTCTTCTTTGTGAACTTCTTAGAAGTTGAAACTTCAACAACATAGCCTGTTATACCCTTCTGAGCAGGAGCCTTAACTACAAGTGTGTTTTTCTTAGAAGATTTAGCAGAGCTGATCTTGAAAGTCTTTTTCTTGATTACGGTTTTAACAGTGTTACCGCAGACAGGGCAAACACTTGTCTTTGAACCGTTGGCAAATAATGTTGCAGGAACAGTTGTAACTGCATAAGGATGATTTCCTGCTATGCAATTAGCTCTGTCGTATGCAGTGAAGCCGTTGTCTGCAGCATATTTAGCAGCAGGTGAGTTAGCAGGAGCGATTACAAAGAATCCGTCAGCCTTTGCAAAAGTTGTATCCAAAGGAGAAGCTGTAGCATCGTTAAGAACTTCTTTATAACCAAATGCCATCTCGCCTACAGTTGTTTCCTTGCTGAGAAATTCAACAGATGTAACAGCTGTGTCATAAAATGCTGAACCGCCGATTCTTTCAACACCTGCAGGAACAGTGATTCTGCCGGCAAGTGAATGACAGCCTGAGAAAGCAGAACCGTAAACAGTTTTGAGAGATGCAGGGAAGTTAACTGATGTGAGTGAGTAGAAATTGCTCATTCCGCCGATTGCTTCAACGCCTTCAGGAATTGCAACTGATGTAATTCTCTCTTTTAAAGATTTAGGAGTATTAGAAAGTACAACTTCCTTTACAACATAACCGCCGAATGCACCCGGTACAGATAATGCAGTTTCAGTTCCCTGATATCCGTTAACTTCAGCACAGATACCTACAGTTCTTGAATCTGTTAATGTTCTTTCTTCAGGATAAACAAGTCCATTTTCACGCATTTCGTAGTTCCAGGTGAGATCTGCCTGATATGTACCAAAGCTGTAAATATAGTCGGAATATACAACGAGGAGTGAAGCGTTTGTATTTGAATTTGCAGTTAATTCAATGTTATAAGTTTCACCCTTTGTGAGCTCAACCATATCCTGTGCAGGTACATATGCTTTGTTTGGAACTAAAATTCCGTCAGATGTTACGCCGTAAAGAAGAGTAACATTGTTTGATGAATCTGCAGCGATACTGTCACCTACAGATACAGTAGCATCCTTTTCGGATGTGTTGAATACATCAAATGAAGCAGCGGCTGTTCCGCTTGCTGCGTCGATTTCATAAGGAGTGAGCACAACGCTGTACCAACCGGTCTTAGGAGCTTTGAATGAAACTGCTTCAAGCTGATTAACTTCCAAATATTTTGTTGTAATGTTGTCATAATACTGAGCTACTTTTCTTGTGTCAGCGAATGCAGACATAGCGCCCACTGTTAAAGTGGAGAGAGCCATAAGAACTGCAAGAACAACAGATAATGATTTCTTAGTAAATGTCTTCATTGTTCAATCCCTCCTTATTTAACCTTAACGCTCTTTACAGGTGTGTATTTGCTGTAAACGGTCTTGCCCTTTGCATTTACGCCTGTAGCACGAACTCTTACGTAGTACTTCTTACCGCTCTTGAGACCTTTGATAGTCTTGTTGAGAGCCTTCTTTGTTTTAACGGTTGTCTTCTTAGTAGTCTTCTTTGTGAACTTCTTAGAAGTTGAAACCTCAACAGAGTAACCTGTGATGCCTGCCTGTGCAGGAGCTTTTACAACAAGTGCAGCCTTCTTAGCTGTGAGAGACTTAATCTTAAATGTCTTCTTAGCGATTGACTTCTTGGTTACTGTACCGCAAAGAGGGCAAACGCTTGTCTTTGAACCCTTTGTAAAGAGAGTAGCAGCTACTGTAGTTGTATTATAAGGATGAGGACATCCTGCTGTTACATCATAGTAAGGAATTCCGCTCTGTGCAGCATATTTTGCTGCTGTGTCGTTTGAATAACCGCCCATTACGAAACCGCTTACAACTGTTTCTGTCGGGTCATATGGGCTAACAGTGTTGGTATTAAGATTTTCTTCATAACCGAAAGCATAGTTTCCGATAGAATTTAATGTAGCAGGAACAACTACGCCCTTAAGAGCTGTGTTGTAGAATGCATATGAACCAACTGTCTTAATGCCGTTAGCGATTGTAACATTTGAAAGAGCTGTACAGTTTTCAAATGCACTGCTGCCTATTGTCTTAACGCTTGCAGGAATTGCAACAGCGGTAAGAGCAGAATCATTGAAAAATGCATAATCACGGATTGTTTCAACTGCATTGAGATTTACAGCTGCAAGGTTCTTTAAGTTATCAAATCCACCTACTGTCTTAGTGTTAGCGCCAAGTGTAAGAGATGTGATGCCCTTGTTTGAAGTTCCGGTTACTGCGGTAACAGCAGCGCCGTTAGCAGCGATTACATTGGGAACAAATACATCTTTTGCGTTGCCCCTGTATTCTACAGAAGCAGTGATTTCCTTGAGAACTTCACGTGTTGCATATTTATTTCCGAAGCTGTCTTTATAATCCCATTCTTCTGCATCGTAAGGAAGGGCATAATTTGCCTCTTCATATGTTGAGTTGATATCTACATCCCAGTCAGCAGGAACGATGTTGAGAGTAGCCTGTGTTTTTGAAAAATCATAGGAAGGTACTCCGTTAGCATCGGTTGACAAATATTTATAATCATAGCTTGCAGAAGCCTTGATGTAATATGTCTTTCCGCCGATAAGCTCATATGTGGTGTATCCCGGAAGATTTCTTAATGTTGCTTTGTCTCTGACAAGCTCTTTTGCATTGCTGTCATAAACATAATTTGTTGTTTTAAATGAATTCCAAAGTTCAAAAAGCTCGTTACTGTCAGTTCCACTTTCATAAACAGAAATGCTTGCATAGTCGCAGCGGGAACTGCCGGCTACGTAGTTCGGACTGTAAACCCCGTTCTGAGTATTTTCATCATAATACTCATATCTCGGAGCTGTATTTACAGTGAATTCATAAGTGCCTGTTGTTGCAGGTGTGAAGCTGAAGTAAGAATCATTATCCTTAACAGAATAGGAATGATCGTCTTTTTCAACAACAGGATTTGCTGTGAATGCCTGGTTAACGCCGGTAGTAGGAGTGTATTGCGGAGCTGCTGCAAAAGCCGTTGTACCCACAAATAAACTCGAAGCTACCATTACGGTTGCCAAAGCAAACGAAATAGATTTTTTTGCAAAATTCATTTGCAATTCCTCCTAACATTGTCTTAGTTAAGACATAATTTATGCAGAATATACTGTGCCAAGAAGCAGAAAAAAGACACCGACATTCATACACCATAATTATACAGGCAGAGGAAATATTTGTCAACGAATTTTTTGTAAAATATTTTTGCTTTAATTTATATATATTTACAAATGTGTACGAAAATATTCAGAAAGAAAAAGACGGTTTTCTTTTGAAAACCGTCTCAAAATATATAGATTGTCAGTTTTTCAGGCTGTGAAGAGGAGCAGGGATTTTTCCTCCTCTGTTGATAAACTGAGCAGGGGATTTTGTGTTTACATTCATTATGGGTCCGCTTCCGAAAAGACCGCCGAATTCCAATTCTTCACCAGCTTTTTTACCGATTGCCGGAATAACTCTGACAGCAGTGGTTTTGCAGTTTACCATACCGATTGCCGCCTCGTCGGCGATGATACCGCTGATAACCTCGGCAGGTGTATCACCGGGAATAACAATCATATCAAGACCTACTGAGCAGACAGCAGTCATTGCTTCAAGTTTTTCGATAGACAATGCTCCGCTTCTTGCGGCGTCAATCATACCTGCGTCCTCAGAAACGGGTATAAATGCACCTGAAAGACCGCCTATACTTGAAGAAGCCATAACGCCGCCTTTTTTAACTGCGTCATTAAGCATGGCAAGACAGGCTGTTGTGCCTGCCGCACCGCATTGCTCAAGACCGATTTCCTCAAGAATATGCGCAACAGAGTCGCCTACAGCAGGAGTAGGAGCAAGTGAAAGGTCAACTATTCCGAAGGGAACGCCTAATCTTTCGGATGCCTGTGTTCCTACAAGCTGACCCATTCTTGTAATCTTAAATGCTGTCTTTTTGATAAGCTCGGCAACCTCGTTAATTGAATATTCGGGATGCTTTGATACTGCACTTCTGACAACACCGGGTCCCGATACGCCTACATTAATAACGCAGTCAGGTTCTGAAATGCCATGAAAAGCGCCTGCCATGAACGGATTATCCTCGGGTGCGTTGCATAGAATTACAAGTTTGCCTGCACCCATACATTCTTTATCCTTTGTAAGTTCAGCTGCCTCAATAACCTTCTGACCCATAATTTTAACGGCGTCAAGATTTATACCCGCCTTAGTAGAGCCGATGTTTACAGAGGCGCAAAGATGCTCTGTTTCGGCCAAAGCACGGGGGATTGAGTTGATAAGCTCCAAATCGCCTGCGGCAAATCCTTTTTGTACAAGTGCACTGTATCCGCCTATGAAATTTACGCCGATTGCTTCAGCAGCTTTCTCAAGGGCAAGAGCATATTTTACAGGATCTCCGCCGCTTGCACCTGCAAGAATAGCTACGGGAGTAATGCTTACTCTCTTGTTTATAATAGGTATGCCGTATTCCTTTTCAATCTGTTCTCCTGTTGCAACGAGCTTTTCAGCCTTTCTGCAGATTTTGTCATAGACCTTTTGACAGGAGCGGTCAATATCGGAATCGGCACAGTCTGTCAGGGAGATGCCCATAGTGATTGTCCTGATATCAAGGCATTCGTCCTGAATCATTCTGATTGTTTCGAGTATGTCGTTCGTATTAATCAAGGATTATTCCTCCTAAATTTTGTGCATGGAATTGAAGATATCTTCGTGCATTGCATGAATTGACAGTCCGTTTTCTTCACCGTATTTTGCAAGTTTATCGGAAAACTTTGTAAACTCAACAGTGCTTTTTGAAATGTCTGCAAGCATAATCATACAGAACATATCCTCAAGTACGGATTGAGTAACTTCTGTGATATTGATTTCGTTTTCGGCGCAGATGCCTGAAACCTTAGCTAAAATGCCGACGGCATCTTTACCTACAACCGTAATAACTGCTCTCATATGTATGTACCTCCGAATATTTTCAATAATTATAGCAGAGTAGAAAACTTTTTTCAACAAAGTACAGAAATATATTTCATTTTTTTTGATAGTGTGGTAAAATACTAAAAAATAAAACACGGCTTACTGAAGGAGACCAAAGTTGAAATATACTAACATTGCGGATATGCATACTCACAGCATACACAGCTTTGACGGCAATCATTCCTGTCTTGCGTTGTGTGAAAGTGCGGTTAAAAAAGGAGCAAAGGTTATTGCAATCACAGACCATTGCGACATTGACGGGGCGGATATGGATATAGATGTTCTCTGTCCTGCACAGCTGAGAGATATAAATGAGTGTAAAAGCAGATTAAGAAATGATATAAAAATTCTGAAGGGAATTGAAATCGGCCAGGGAATTTACAGAAAAGAAGAAACCGAGAGACTTCTTTCTTCATATGATTATGATTTTGTTTTAGGTTCTCTTCACAATCTTGAAAATATGGAAGATTTCTTCTTCCTTGATTATTCAAAGTGTGATATATATTCACTTTTGAATATGTATTTTGACGGACTTCTTGAGCTTTGCCAGTGGGGTGCTTTTGATTCTCTTGCACATCTTACATATCCTTTGAGATATATAGCGGCAAGGGAAAAAATAAGTGTTGATATGACAAGGTTTTCAGATAAAATTGATGAAATTTTTTCTCTTCTTGCAGAAAAGGATAAGGCACTTGAAATCAACACATCGGGTCTTTTTATGGATATGAAGGATACTTTGCCTAATATCTCATTTGTAAAAAGATTTAAGGAGCTGGGCGGAAAATTTATAACAGTAGGCTCTGATTCGCATTATGCAGAAAAAGTATGTCGGGGAATAGAGACGGGATATGACATCGCAAAAGAAAGCGGCTTTAACAGCGTCGTTATATTTGAAAAGCGTCAGCCTGTTATACTTCCCATAAGATAAAAGGAAAGGTGTATGATAACTATGGATAAGTTATTAATTTTACTCGAAAAAAATCCAAGGCTCAGCAATAAAGAAATTGCTGTTATGCTGGGAATTTCCGAAGAGGATGTTGAAGAAAAAATACGTCTCTATGAGCAGACGGGAATTATTAAGGGTTACAGGGCGATTATTGATAAAAATAAAGCCTTTGCCGAAACGGTAACGGCTTTGATAGAGATTAAGGTCCATCCGAAATTCGGACACGGCTTCGATGAGATTGCAAATAAGATTGCACAGCTTGAAGAGGTTGAGAGCATATATCTTATGAGTGGAGGCTTTGACCTGTGCTGTATGGTGTCTGACAAATCATTTCAGGAGGTTGCCATGTTTGTGGCAAACAGACTTTCTCCTCTTGACGGTGTTATGTCAACCGCAACTCATTTTATCCTGAAAAAGTATAAAGAGCAGGGCGTTTTATTTACTGAAAAGAAAAAAGATGATAGGGGGACAATTTCACTCTGATGAATTATGATGATTATTTGAATCCCGCAATCGTAGACGTTAAGCCCAGCGGAATAAGAAAATTCTTTTCCATCGCCGAGGAGATGGATGATGTTATTTCTCTCGGAGTGGGTGAGCCTGATTTTATTACACCCTGGCATATCAGACAGGTGGGTATTGACAGCCTTGAAAACGGCTCAACCCGTTATACCGCAAATGCAGGTCTTTCTCAACTGAGAAATGAGATTTCTTCATTTTATGCAAGGCGACACCTGGTTAAATATAACCCCGATAATGAAATATTGGTAACAGTCGGCGGTTCTGAAGGTATAGATATGTGCCTGCGCTGTCTTATAAGTCCCGGTGACGAGGTGCTTGTTGTTGAACCGTCCTTTGTCTGCTACAAGCCTATTATTGAGGTCTGCGGCGGTAAGGCAGTTCCTCTTGTTACGAAAAGAGAGGATAATTTCAGGCTGAGAGCCGATGATTTGGAAAAAGCAATAACCGATAAAACGAAACTGCTTGTTTTGCCTTATCCGAACAATCCGACAGGAGCTGTTATGCGTAAAGATGATTTGGAAGCAGTTGCAAAGGTTGTAATTGAAAAAGACTTGCTTGTGCTGTCTGATGAAATTTACAGCGAGCTGACCTTCGGTGCACAGGAGCATATGAGTATTGCCTCTGTAAACGGGATGAAGGATAGAACCGTTGTAATAAACGGCTTTTCAAAAACATATTCAATGACAGGCTGGAGACTGGGTTATGCTCTGGGTCCCGTTCCCATAATTAAGCAGATGACAAAGCTCCATCAATTTGCAATTATGTCAGCGCCTACCACTTCTCAGTATGCGGCAATAGAAGCGTTGCGCAGCGGTGATGAGGACATCAGCAAAATGAAATCGGAATACGATATGAGACGAAGATATACCGTAAATGCTTTCAGAGAAATAGGACTTGACTGTTTTGAACCCGAGGGAGGCTTTTATGCCTTTCCCTGTATAAAATCAACTGGGCTTTCCTCCGATGAATTCTGTGAAAGGCTTATTATGAGTAAGCATGTTGCGGTTGTCCCCGGCAGTGCATTCGGAGAATGCGGAGAAGGATTTATCAGAGTATCTTACTGCTATTCTATTGATAATATCAAGGAGGCAGTCAGGAGAATAGGGGAATTTGTTAAAGAGCTTGGAGAACAGAATGGAAATTAAAGTAAATGCCTATGCAAAAATTAATTTGATGCTTGACATAATCTGTAAGAGAACAGACGGCTATCATGACCTGTTTATGATTATGCAGAGTATAGGCTTGTACGATACGGTTACGGTTACGCAGACAAAGTCAAAAAAAATAACCATAACCTGTAATATTGATGATATTCCTGTTGATGAAAAAAATATCGCGTATAAAGCGGCTGCGGCATTTTTTGAGACTACAGGCATAAAGAACAAAGGTATCAATATTGACATAATAAAGAGGATACCCCACGCAGCAGGACTTGCAGGAGGCAGTGCCGACGGCGCAGGAGTTATTGTAGCACTTAATCAGCTCTGCGATGCAGGGCTTAGTGATGATGAGCTTTGCAGAATAGGCGTGAAAGTCGGAGCAGATGTTCCGTTTTGTATAAAGGGCGGTACGCTTCTGGCACAGGGTATCGGAGATGTACTTAATAAGGTTAAGCCCCTGAGAAAATGTTATATTCTGATTGCAAAGCCCGATTGCGGTGTTAATACAGGCTCTGCTTACAGTCAGTTTGACAGCTTCGGAAAAACGCATACTCCCGATAAATTAGGTATGCTGTATGCAATGCAAAGCAGGAATTTGAAAGAAATATGCTCAAAAATGGAGAATGTTTTTGAACAGTTTATTGAAGTGCCAAACAAGGTTGAAATCAAGGAAATTATGAGAAACAACAATGCACTGGGTGTATGTATGAGCGGAAGCGGACCTACCGTTTTCGGAATATTTGATGACAGGGAAAACGCAGAAAAAGCAGCAGGCGAGCTGAAAGGTTATGCAAAGGATATTGCAGTTACAACGCCTGTAAGCAAGGGCTGTAAAATTTGCACGGTTAAGCAAGCAGGATAAATCTGAACAAGCCTAAAACAGCTTGCTTTCGGTATATTTTCGCTTTTCGCAGCCTAGCTTATGCGGATTTATCTCGCTTGCTTGAGTAACCGTAAAAGCGATACCGCATATAATAACGTAGGTGATTATTATGTGTGGAATAGCAGGAATTTTATCAAGTAACATAGACCTCAGAAGCCAGAAGCCTCTTATTGAAGATATCGGCAATACTCTTAAAATGAGAGGACCTGACGCAAAGGGAGAATACATTACAGCCGACACGGCATTGATTCACAGACGTCTGTCCGTCATAGATGTTGAAAACGGCAGTCAGCCTATGCGGTTCGGTAAGTACGTAATTGTCTACAACGGAGAATTGTATAATACCGACGAAGTCAGAAATGAACTTGAATCCTTTGGCTACAGTTTTGACACCCACTGCGATACAGAAGTTGTTTTAAAAGCGTTTGACAGGTGGAAAGAGGACAGCGTCAAAAAACTTAACGGTATTTTTGCTTATGCTGTTTATGATGAAAAGGAAAAAAGCCTTTTTGCCGTCAGAGACAGAATAGGTGTAAAGCCTTTTTATTACAGCCGTAAGAAGAATCTTTTTGCCTTTGCCAGCAGGATAAAAAGTCTGCTTCTCGTACCCGGAATCAGCAGTAAGGTTGATGAAAACGGGTTGAACGAAATATTTATGCTCGGTCCGGCAAAAACTATAGGCAAGGCGATTTTTAAGGATATCAGCGAGCTTCCTCCTGCATGTTATCTGACTTACAGAGACGGCAGTCTTAATATAAAGCAGTACTGGAAAGTTGAAGCATGCGAGAATAACGAAACCGAAAAAGAGGCGGTTGTGCATACCTATGACCTTGTGAAAGATTCTGTTGAAAGACAGCTTGTTTCGGACGTACCTCTTGCCGCTTTTTTAAGCGGAGGACTTGATTCTTCTATTATTACAAAAATAGCCTCGGATAAATATGCCGAAAGAGGCGAAAGGTTTAATACCTTTTCGGTTGACTATACGGACAATGATTTTTATTTCAAGAAGAGTGCTTTCCAGCCTAACAAGGACTCGGATTATATCGGCTTAATGTCGGATGCGGTTAATTCTGAGCACTGTAATGTTGTTCTTAATAATACCGATGTTGCAGACGCTCTTGCACAGGCGGCAGAAGCAAGAGGACTTCCGGGCTTTGCAGATGTTGATTCTTCTCTTCTCCTGTTTTGCAGGGAGGTAAAAAAAGATTTCACCGTGTGCCTTTCGGGAGAATGTGCCGATGAGATTTTCGGCGGTTATCCATGGTATCATAGGAAAGAAATACTCTTTGAGGACTGCTTCCCCTGGTCGAGAACAACTGATGTCAGACGAAGTATTTTAACAGAAGGCTTTCTGCCGAAGGGCGAAGAATACGCCCGAAACGCTTATGAGGAAACTCTTAAACAGACCTCATACCTTGATGGTGAAAACGATTTTGACAGACGTATGCGTGAAATGTTTATACTTAATATGAACTGGTTTATGCAGACGCTTCTTGTACGTAAGGATGTTATGAGTATGGAATCTTCTCTTGAGGTAAGAGTTCCTTTCTGCGACTATCGTCTTGTAGAGTATGCCTATAACCTTCCTTGGAGCTTAAAGGCTCTTGACGGCAGGGAAAAAGGTATTTTGAGAAAAGCATTTGAAAATGATTTGCCGTATGAAATTGCTTGGAGAAAGAAAAGCCCTTATCCCAAAACTCATAATCCCGAATACTTCAGGCGTGTATGCAGTCTTGCAAATGCAGTATTTGAGGATAAGTCCACACCGCTTTATCAGTGGATAAATAAGGATGCGATTGATAAGATGATTAAAAATCCCGATTCGCTTTCCGAGCCGTGGTACGGTCAGCTTATGAGAGTACCTCAGATTGTGGCATATATTTATCAGATTTATGTGTGGATTAAAAATTACAAGGTTGAGTTTGATATCTGAATATGATATAATAAAAGCGTCGGCAGAAGAAATCTCTTCTTACTGCAGACGCTTGTTTTGCAGCAGTGAATAATTATGGGATGTTGATTTATGACTAATGAAGAATACATAAAGGCAATAGAAATGCGCCGTTCAAGGCGTACCTACCGCCCTAAACAGCTTGACAGAGATATCCTTGATGTTATACAAAATCTTGTTGATTTGGTTAATGAAAAGGCAAATCTCAATTTTCAGCTTGTAGAGGACGGAACTTATCCCTTTACAATATTTACCGGGAAGTTTTCATATATTGCCGTCTGCGGTCCTGATACCGAAAGGGCAAGAATTTTAAGCGGATACTGGGGAGAAATGATAGTTCTTCAGTGTGTCTATCACGGACTCGGTACCTGCTGGGTAACAGGCTCTTATGACGAGAATAAGGTTTACAGTACAATTAATCTTCCGCAGAAGCTGAGGCTTTACGGCGTTATCGTAATCGGTTATGTGAAAGATAAGCTGAGTACTAAGGAAAAAATAATCTATAATGCTACTCATAAGACGAATAAACCTTACCAGAAAATGTTTGATATCTGCGATGAAAAGCTGCCTGTTTATTATGAATACGGTATGAAGCTGGTTGAAAAAGCTCCGTCGGCGACTAACAGACGACCTGTTCATTTTAAATATGAAAACGGTATAATTTCTGCAAGTGTTGATGCTCCCTATTCCGATAAAAGCCTTGATTTCGGTATTGCACAGCTTCATTTTCAAATCGGTGCAGCTGCAAAGGGAATTAAAGGCGAATGGGATTTTTCGGGGAGATTTTGTACTGAGGACAGTAAGGTTATAAAATTCCCCGATGCAGAAAAAGAAAATAATAAAATTGAAAATATACAGGAGGAAAATAAAAATGAGTGACACAGCAGTAAAAAGTGAAAAGAAGAAGTGGTCAAAGAAGAAAAAGATTGCAGTAATCCTGCTTTCTGTTTTGCTTGCACTTATTGTGCTCGTTGTTATCGCAGGAGTGTGTGTTCTTAACTGGTACTGCAAAACAGCAGATTATAATGTGGTTTCGACAGATGCTCAGGTTACTCTTGTCGCCCATAGGGGAATGAGAAGCGTTGCTCCCGAAAATACTTCCGCTTCCTTTGAAGAAGCAGGAAAACACGGTTACTGGGGTGCTGAGTGTGATATCTATATGACAAAGGACGGTAAATGGATAGTTTCTCATGACGTCAATTCCTACAGAATGATGGATAAAACCGCAAATATTGAGAAAAAAACATATGATGAGCTTATGGAAATGACTGTTGACAACGGCTCGAAGATTGAAAAGTATCCCAATCTTAAATTCTGCTCATTTGAAGAATATCTAGAAATCTGCAGACAGTACAATATGGTTGCAGTAATTGAGCTTAAGGGCAAAAATAATACAGAGCATTATGATAAAGTCGTCGATCTTGTAAATCAGTACGGAGTTAATGCAGTTTATATTTCATTCCATTTTGAGAATCTTCAGAAAATAAGAGAGCTGACAGACGCTCAGGTTTATTATCTTGTACAGGAGATTGAGGAAGAGGATATTGAGCTTGCAAAAACTCTTGAAAACTGCGGTATTGATTTCAACGGCAATAAGGAAAAGAATTTTGAAAGTGATATTATTGACAAGTGCTTTGATGAAGGCTTGGCTATGGGCGCTTGGACAATCAATACTCCCGAGTCACTCCAAAGACTCACCGATAAAGGCGTAACGCTTATAACAACAGATTGCATAACATACTAATAATAAATAGGCTCCCTTGTTAAAGGGAGCTGGATTTTTGCGTAGCAAAAAGACTGAGGGATTCAAAAAGGCAGTTCATTTTGAACTGCCTTTTATCTATGTCATTTTTCAAGATTATCAAGAGCATATTTACAGCATTGAATAACAAGCTGATTTAATGAAACCTGTTTTTCCTGTGCTAATTTTTCAAGCTCACTTATTAAATCGTTTGGCATTCTAAAGGTTTTGTTTGAATATTCAGGCTTGGTAACTTTAAACATATTATCACCTCTGAATATATTTTAAACAATTAATTGGGTATAATATACACCCTAAAAACACAAGATA
Organism: uncultured Bacteroides sp.; assembly: GCA_964535085.1. Lineage (GTDB taxonomy): Bacteria > Bacillota > Clostridia > Oscillospirales > Acutalibacteraceae > Eubacterium_R. The sequence goes on along the minus strand of CAZHSE010000006.1, from coordinate 68,237 downwards.
ATATATCTTGTATTTATAATTGAAATATGCTATAATGATAAAAAATTAATATTTAGGAGTGATTTTATGAAAAGGGTTATAAGTTTATTTTTATCAATCGTAATGCTTCTAAGCATAAATGCCGGTTTAGAAATTAATGCATATGCTAATAATATCGAAACGGCATATGAACTTTTAGCCGATTGCGGAACTTGTTCAGGAAAGGTGTACTATGATAATTATACATATACGTCAGATTTCTATCATATAAATCTACCTTCTAGCGGAATTTTATCTTTAAATATTTCAGCTACTGCTTCAATTTCGATTTATTTATATCGTAATGATGGAAAAAGAGAAGTGTTGTCACGTACATTAGATTATGACTCAAATTTCGGAAGGGTTCAGGAAACGATTAATCTTGATTTACGAGGTGGTACATATTATTTGAAAATAGCAAGGTTTGCATATGATAGTTCATATCAAATTTCAACCTCTTTTACAGCTGTTAATGAATCTTTCTATGAAAATGATGAATACAATAATGATTATGTTGATACAGCAAGCCCTATTAGTTTTGGCAGTTTGTACTACGGTGCGATAGGTTTAAACGAAAATGACTTTTATTCATTTTATGTTCCGTCTAAAACTGACATAAAGGTTAGTATTGATTTTTACACTACAATGAAGACGATTTCTGTATCTTTGCTTGATAATAGCGGTAAAACCATTAGCACAAACGGAACAGACGCTAAAAACGGACATATTTCATGTGATTTTATTTATGAATCACTGGAGGCAGGTCAATATTTTTTGAAGATAAGTGACTATTATCAATATTCTTATGGCTATGGTCCTTATGCTTTCAGTATTTCACCTTTTTGCAATCATAACTACAAAAGAGTTAGGAAAGACGCTACATATTTTTCAAAGGGATATAATGAAGATGTTTGTATAAAATGCGGATATTCGTATATATGTAACTATATTCAGAAACAGAAATTATCAATACCGAGTTGCTATTTGAATGCAGGCGTTAATCAGTTTGTTGTAAATTGGTATTCAGTAAAAGATGCAAGTGGTTATGAAATACAATATAGCACTTCAAAGAAATTCGCTAAGAATAAAACAAAAACTGTTACTGTTAACAGTAATAAAAAATACAGACCGTCAAAGAAAATTAAAAAATTAAAATCTAATAAGAAATACTATGTTCGTGTACGGGCATACAAGAAAGGAAAGGTAAACGGCAAGTCAACAAAGGTTTATTCCTCTTGGTCAAAGGTTAAGTCGGTAAAAACAAAGTAAGCATATAAAAAAATCACCCTTTGATTAGGGTGATTTTTTTATATAGATTCGGGTTTGTAGGGGTGTTGTTGTGAAAAATTAACGGCTCCCTTGTGTAAAGGGAGCTGTCTGCGTTAGCAGACTGAGGGATTGTTACAACCCCTCCGAGTTGCCTAACGGCAACCCACCTCCCCTTACACAGGGGAGGCTCAATTCGGTTCGACAAATACTAATTTATTAATCCGGATAGCCGTTAGGATTCTGGCTCTGCCATCTCCAGGAGTCCTCGCACATTTCGTCGATTCCTCTTTCAGCCTTCCATCCAAGCTCATTAAGCGCCTTGCTCGGGTCTGAATAACAGGTTGCGATGTCGCCTGCACGTCTCGGTACGATATTATAAGGGATTTCAACACCTGACGCCTTTTCAAATGCGTGAACTACGTCAAGAACAGAATATCCTATACCTGTACCTAAATTATAGATAAACAGACCGTTTTCGCCCTCAACTTTATCTACTGCTTTAAGGTGGCCTAAAGCAAGGTCAACAACGTGGATATAATCTCTTACACCTGTTCCGTCGGGTGTATCGTAATCATTTCCGTAAACGCTGAGAGCTTCTCTCTTACCGATAGCAACCTGTGTGATATACGGCATAAGATTGTTTGGTATACCCTTTGGATCTTCACCCATAGTACCGCTTTTGTGAGCACCGATAGGATTGAAATATCTCAGAAGGCAGATTGACCATTTATTGTCGGAAACGTATAAATCCTTAAGTATGCACTCAATCATAAACTTTGTTCTGCCGTATGGATTGGTGACACCGCCAACCTCCATATCCTCTGTAAGAGGGGAGACGTTGTTCATACCGTATACTGTTGCAGATGATGAAAATACAATCTTTTTGCAATTGTGCTTTCTCATAATGTCAAGGAGAACAAGAGTTCCGTTTACGTTGTTGTCGAAATACTCAAGAGGCTTTTCAACGCTTTCGCCAACTGCCTTAAGACCGGCAAAATGAATTACAGAGTCAACATTTTCTTTTTCAAAAACCTTTGAAAGGCCCTCTGCGTCTCTGATATCGCACTCATAAAACGGAAAATCTCTTCCCACAAGAGCTTTAATTCTGTCATAAGAGCTTTTTTTACAGTTGTAAAGATTATCTACAACTACAACATCCTTACCTGCGTTCATAAGCTCAACACAAGTGTGAGAGCCGATGTAACCGAGACCGCCTGTAACTAAAACTGACATATACGCTACCTCCGAAAATTTTAATAAATAGTTTATTTAAATGTATATCATTAATATGCTTTGCCCCAGTATAGCATTTTCTTTGCGGGTTTACCGCAACAGATGCATTTGTCCGAAATTTCGTCCTGTTCAAAAGGAATACAGCGCGAACCTACCCCTGTAAGTTCTTTAACCTTATCCTCACATTCAGGGTCTCCGCACCACATTGCCTTAACAAAGCCGTCGCCGTTTTCTTCAAGCGCTTTTGTGATTTCGTCAAGAGTTTTGCAGACATATGTTCTTCTTTCTCTGTTTTCAAGGGCAGATTCATAAAGTCCGTCACGAACCTCCTGAAGTTTCTTCGGAATAACCTCATTGATTTTGTCAAGAGGAACTACGGTTTTTTCTCTGTTATGTCTTGTAACAACAACGCACTGATTGTTTTCAATATCCTTTGGACCAAGCTCAACCCTAACAGGTACACCCTTCATTTCATACTCTGCAAACTTCCAGCCGGGTGAATTGTCTGAATCGTCAATCTTTGCCCTGCAAATCTTTTTCAGCTCGTCGGTAAGAGCATAAGCTCTGTCAAGGACGCCCTCTTTGTGCTGAGCAATAGGTATAACCATAACCTGAATCGGAGCAACAGCAGGAGGAAGAACAAGTCCGTTGTCATCGCCGTGAGTCATTATGATAGCACCGATAAGTCTTGTTGTAACACCCCATGATGTCTGATGAGGATAAACAAGCTGATTGTTTTTATCCGAATACTGAATTTCAAATGCCTTTGCAAAGCCGTCACCGAAATAATGACTCGTACCTGCCTGAAGAGCTTTTCCGTCGTGCATAAGCGCCTCAATGCAGTATGTTCTTTCAGCTCCTGCGAACTTATCACTTTCCGTTTTCATACCCTGAATAACAGGAATAGCCAAATCCTTTTGGCAGAATTCAGTATAAACGCCTAACATTCTTTCGGTCTCTTCAATAGCCTCTTCGGCTGTTGCGTGAAGTGTATGACCCTCCTGCCACAGAAATTCACGGGAACGAAGAAACGGTCTTGTGGTTTTTTCCCATCTTACAACGGATACCCACTGATTATAAAGTTTAGGCAGGTCTCTGTAGGAATGAACAATATCTTTAAAATGCTCACAGAAAAGAGTTTCCGAAGTAGGTCTTACGCAGAGCCTTTCCTCCAACTTTTCATTTCCGCCGTATGTTACCCAGGCACATTCGGGCGCAAATCCCTCCACGTGGTCAGCCTCCTTCTGAAGCAGGCTTTCGGGAATAAACATAGGCATATTAACATTTTCATGACCTAAGTCCTTGAACATTCCGTCAAGTATTTTTTGTATATTTTCCCAGATGGCATAGCCGTAAGGTCTGATAACCATACAGCCTTTAACGCTTGTGTATGAGATAAGCTCTGCCTTTTTGCACACATCGGTGTACCACTTGGCAAAATCTTCATCCATAGACGTAATAGCGTCAACCATCTTTTTTTGGTCTTTAGCCATAAGATAACTCCTTTCCATAATTTGCTGATTTTCTATTATAAACTAAATTACAAGATATGTAAACAGAAAGTTTAATAAATTTTTATTTTAAAATTCAATAATGCTTTTAGTAAAAAATAAAAAAACAGCAGTGTGATTTTGAAACTGCATTTTTTCGGATAATAAGGCAGGCACAATGTTGTATAATAATCTCATAAAGAAAAAGTGTGCAAATTAAATCGGAAAAGCTGAGAAAAACACGAGATTACGTACTGTAATATATAACACAGATTGATACAACTACGTGTATAAACTTTCGCTTTTTATACTTGATTTGTTCATAATTTTGTAGTATAATTATGTGGAATGAAAAAGGAGGTGGTTGCAACGTTCGGTCCTTTAACAATGAAGCTTGATTTGCAGAAGGAAATCAATGAACAGCTTAATATTGAAGAGGTTTTCAGCTTTAATATAGGAAATGTTAAAATCGGCATTGACGAAGCAACTGTCGTTTCATGGATTATTATTCTTTTGTTAACAGTTCTTGCAATTATCTTAACGAGGAATTTCAAGGTTACGGGCGAGATAAGCAAGAGACAGGCCTTCATGGAAATGATTTATGAAAAAGCAGAAAATTTCTTTAAAGGAATTGTCGGCGAAAGAGCCGAGAGATATATTCCATGGCTTATGAGTATGGCATTGTTTATCGGCATGTCAAACATTATAGGCTTATTTGGTATGAAGCCTCCTACTAAAAGTATGCAGGTAACAGCCATAATGGCGCTTACAAGTATTGTTCTCATTGAATATGCTGGAATCAAGGCAAAGGGATTTGCAGGGCGTATAAAAGCATTTGCAAAGCCGGTTTGGATAATAACACCGATTAATATTCTCGAACTGGTAACAAAGCCCCTTTCCCTTTGTATGCGACTTTTCGGTAATGTTATTGCCGCATTCACGATTATGGAGCTTATAAAAGCAGTTGTGCCGGTAGTTCTTCCGGTTGTTTTAAGTCTGTATTTTGATATATTTGACGGACTGCTTCAGGCGTATATTTTTGTTTTTCTTACAGGTCTTTATTTGCAGGAGGCAACAGAACCCCTTGAAGCAGCAGGCTCTAAAAAGAAAAAGAGACTGCTGAAAGCTAAAGACAAAAAATAAAGCAATAATCAATGACTGACAATTCAGCTTTTGATGATAATAATTTTTAATGTATTAAAAGGAGAAAAACTATGACAGGTTCAATTATTGCGATCGGTGCAGGAATTGCACTTTTGTGCGGTGTAGGTGCAGGTGTAGGTATAGGTATTGCTACAGGTAAAGCTGTAGACGCTATTGCCCGTCAGCCGGAGGCTTCTGGTAAAATCCAGACAGCACTTCTTCTCGGCTGTGCACTTTCAGAGGCTACTGCAATTTACGGTCTTATCGGTGCCATACTGATAATCTTTATGGTAAAATAGTATAGGATTACCGAAATCTGTATGAAAGGAAATACAGCAAATGCTTAAATTTGACTGGAATATTCTTTGGACTCTTATCAATTTGATAATATTTTTTGTACTTATGAAAGTATTTCTTTTTAAGCCTATTAAGAAGACTCTTGATAAGCGCAAGGAGCTCATTGATAATCAATTTAAAGAGGCTGATGATGCAAAGCAGAATGCCGAAAATCTCAGGGCGGAGTATGAGCAGAAGCTCGTAAACGTTGAAGATGAAAAGGCTGAAATCATCAACCGGGCACGTGAGGACGCCAGAGCTGAATATGACAAGACCATGGACCGTGCTCGTGAGGACGCTCAGAAACTTAAGGATGAAGTCCTCAGAACCGCAAATCTTCAGGCGGAGAGCACAAAGCGTGCTGTTAAGGAAGAAATTGCTCAGGTGGCTATTCAGGCAGCCGAAAAAGTTGTGGGCAGGGAGGTTTCTACCCAAACTGACAGCGATATTTTTGATGAATTTTTAAATGAAAGCAGTGGTAAATAATGTTTGACATTAATAATTTGGTTAAAGCACTGCTTGCAAAGAAAGTCAGTGTATCTGCTATTGAAGAAGCAGAAAAAATTATTGCCTCATCCGATGAGCTTAAAGAAGAACTCGATAATCCGCTTGTTACCGACGCAGAGAAAGCAACGGTTATTGACAATATTTTTTCGGAATCGGTTAAGGGTTTGATTAATGTTGTTGCAGACGACTGTAAGACAGACGCTCTTGATGAAATACTCAAGGAGTATGTCAGACAGCTTGACAAGAAGAATAATGTTGTCAGAGCAACCCTTTACTGCGTAACTCCTCCTAGTGATAAACAGCTTGAAGGAATAAAAAAATTTATCTGCAAAGAGGAAAAAACAGGCGGTGCAGAGGTTGAGATTGTTAAGGACGAAAGTCTTATCGGCGGTTTTATTATTCAGGTTGGCAACAAGCAGTATGACCGCAGTATAAAAACAAAATTAGAGCAGATTAAAACAGAGGTTATTGATACTGCCAGGGATTCACGGGTAGATAATGATTCTGTTCTCGCTGTTCTTCAAAAGAATATCAAGGACTTTATGCCGAAGAGCGAAACCGAAGAAATCGGAAGCGTTATCCGTATCGGCGACGGTATAGCCGTCATTCACGGACTTACCCATGCTATGTACGGCGAAATTGTTGTTTTTGACAACGGTGTTAAAGGAATGGTTCAGGATATAAAGAAAAATCAGGTCGGAGTTATTCTTTTCGGTTCCGATGTGGGTATCCATGAAAATTCCAAGGTTTCACGTACTCATAAAATGGCAGGCGTTCCCGTCGGTAACGGTTTTATCGGAAGAATTGTAAATGCCCTCGGAGAGCCTATTGACGGAAAAGGTGAAATCAAAGCCGATGATTACAGACCTATTGAAAATAAAGCTCCGTCTATAGTTGACCGTAAAAGTGTTGATACACCTATGGCAACAGGTATTTTATCTATTGACTCAATGTTTCCCATAGGCAGAGGACAGCGTGAGCTTATTATAGGCGACAGACAGACCGGTAAAACTTCAATAGCTCTTGATACAATACTTAATCAAAAGGGAAAAGGCGTTGTATGTATCTATAATGCAATAGGACAGAAGGCGTCAAGCGTTGCAAAGCTTGTAAGCACACTTGAAAAAACAGGGGCAATGGAATACACAATTGTTGTATGCTCAACAGCGTCTGATTCATCGTCTCTTCAGTATATTTCACCGTATTCGGCAACAGCAATTGCAGAATATTTTATGTACAGAGGAAAAGACTGTCTCATAGTTTATGATGATTTGAGCAAGCACGCGGTTGCTTACCGTGCATTGTCACTTCTTCTTGAAAGAAGCCCGGGACGAGAGGCTTACCCCGGAGATGTATTCTATCTCCATTCAAGGCTTCTCGAGCGTTCAAGTAAGCTGTCGGATGATTTGGGCGGAGGTTCAATTACGGCTCTTCCTATTATCGAAACTCAGGCAGGTGACGTTTCTGCTTATATTCCCACAAATGTAATTTCAATTACGGACGGACAGATTTTCCTTGAAAGCGACCTGTTCTTCAGCGGTATGAGACCTGCGGTAAATGTAGGACTTTCAGTATCCCGTGTAGGCGGTGCAGCCCAGACAAAAGCAATGAAGAAAGCGGCAGGCTCTCTTAGAATTGACCTTGCCCAGTATCGTGAAATGGAAGTTTTCACTCAGTTTTCATCAGATCTTGACGAGGAAACGAAAGAGGGACTTGCTTACGGCAAGGGACTTATGGAGCTTCTTAAACAGCCTTTGGGTTGTTCTCTTTCCATGTCTGATATGGTAATTACTCTTGTTGCGGCAACAGGAAAGAAGTTTATTGATATTCCTGTTGAAAAAATTAAAAGCAGTCAGATGAAATTTCTTGAATTTATCAATGAAAGATATCCTAATATATCATCAACTATTGACAGAGAAAAGGTTCTCGGCGATGATATAAGGGAAGCAATTTTGAATGCGGCTGATGAATTTAAAAAGTCAGTTAATGAGTAAAAGAGGTTAAATAATGGCAAATGCTCGTGAAATTCAGGCAAGAATGAAGTCTATAAAGGATACCATGAAAATCACAAATGCAATGTGTATGATATCCTCATCAAAACTTCAGAAAGCAAGAAGAGATTTGAAAAACACAGAGCCGTACTTTTACTCCATTCAGGAAGCATTGGCAAAAATTATTGAGCTGTCTCCCGAAACGGGTAATGAGTACTTTGACGAAAGAGAAAGCATTCCTAAAAAAGAACGCAGGCAGGGATATATCGTTGTTACAGCCGATAAAGGTATGGCAGGTGCATATAACCATAATGTTATCAAAATTGCGGAAAAGGAAGCTCTGTCCGATAACAAAAATATGCTTTTTGTAGTCGGTCAGGTTGGCAGAAGATATTTTGAAAAAAAGAATATCCCTGTTGATATTGATTTCAAATATACAGCGCAGAATCCTAATGTAAACAGGGCCCGTGCCATAAGTGAGAAAATTGTCGAGCTTTTCAGGGAAAAGCAGCTTGACGAGGTTTATGTCGTTTATACAAGAATGGTTAATTCCGTAACTTTTGATGCTGAAATAAGACAGCTTCTTCCTTTAAAAAAAGGCGGAATTGAAAAGCATGCGGAGAAGAATAATTATGAATACTGTGATTTTAAGCCTGATATGGACTCGGTATTTGACCGAATTATTCCTAATTATATTTCAGGCTTTGTTTACGGTGCTCTTGTTGAATCTTATTGTTCAGAGCATAATGCCCGTATGATGGCTATGCAGACTGCAACTGATGCCGCCAAGGATATGCTCAAATCTCTTGAAATTGAATTTAACCGTGCCCGCCAGTCGGCAATTACACAGGAAATTACAGAGGTAATCGCAGGTGCAAAGGCACAGAAAAATAAAATGAATCAGTAGGAGGTGTCCTTTATGAATAACGGGAAAATTATACAGGTTATGGGACCTGTTGTTGACGTTGAATTTGAGGGCGAGTTGCCTAATATTAAGGACGCTCTTGAAGTTTATGTAAACGGCAAAAGACTTGTTATGGAGGTAAGTCAGCATATCGGCGGCGGTTGTGTGCGCTGTATTATGCTTGCTGCTTCGGAAGGTCTTTGCAAGGATATGGAGGTTATTGCTACAGGTGACGCAATTAAAGTTCCTGTGGGTGATAAAACTCTCGGCAGACTGTTTAATGTCGTAGGCGAGGCTATTGACGGTAAAGGTTCTCTTGACGATGAAGAGCACTGGCCCATACACCGCAAACCGCCTACCTTTGAAGAACAGTCGGGAAATGTAGAAATACTTGAAACAGGAATTAAGGTTATTGACCTGCTTACTCCTTATCAAAAGGGCGGTAAAATCGGTTTGTTCGGCGGCGCAGGCGTAGGTAAAACAGTTCTTATTCAGGAGCTTATTACAAATGTTGCTACGGAACACGGCGGCTATTCAATTTTTACAGGTGTAGGTGAAAGAAGCCGTGAGGGTAACGACCTTTGGAATGAAATGGGCGAATCGGGAGTTCTTAAAAAGACGGCACTTGTTTTCGGTCAGATGAATGAGCCTCCCGGAGCAAGAATGAGAGTTGCTGAAACGGGACTTACAATGGCGGAATATTTCCGTGATGTTGAGCATCAGGACGTACTTCTTTTTATTGATAACATCTTTCGTTTTGTTCAGGCAGGCTCCGAGGTTTCCGCACTTTTGGGCAGAATGCCGTCGGCAGTTGGTTATCAGCCTACTCTTGCAACAGATGTGGGTGAGCTTCAGGAACGTATCACATCTACCAGAAACGGCTCTATCACTTCGGTTCAGGCTGTTTATGTTCCTGCTGACGACCTTACAGACCCTGCTCCTGCAACAACATTTGCGCACCTTGACGCAACAACCGTTCTTTCAAGAAAAATTGTTGAGAAGGGTATTTACCCTGCTGTTGACCCGTTGGAGTCAAACTCAAGAATTCTTGAGCCTGACGTTGTCGGAGAGGAGCATTATGAGGTTGCCAGAAAGGTTCAGGAGTATCTGCAGAAATATAAAGAGCTTCAGGATATTATAGCAATTCTCGGTATGGAGGAGCTTTCAGACGAGGATCAGATGACTGTTTTCCGTGCAAGAAAGATTGAAAAGTTCCTTTCCCAGCCTTTCCATGTTGCAGAGGCATTTACAGGTCAGCCGGGTATTTATGTTCCCGTTGAGGAGTCGGTTAAAGGCTTTAAGGCTATTGTTGACGGTGAGGTTGATGATGTTCCCGAGCAGGCTTTCTTTAACACGGGTACAATTGATGATGTGCTTGAAAATGCAAATAAACTTGATAAATAAGGTGACTGTATGAATACCTTTCAGTTAAAAATCATTTCTTCAAACAGAGTTTTCTTTGACGGCGAAGCACAAAATCTTATATTGCCTACCATTGACGGCGGTTCTGAGGGATTTCTTGCTCATCACGAAAACTGTGTTGTTCCCATTGATGCCGGTGAAATGAAAATCACCGATGCTCATGGAAATGATATTTCAGCTTTTGTAGGAAGCGGATTTATGGAGTTTTTTGATAATTCAGCGCTTCTTGTCTGTATATCTGCGGAGCTTCCCGAAGAAATTGATGAACGCCGTGCAAGAGAGGCAAAGGAGAGAGCAGAGGAGGAACTCAGAGAACAGCGTTCCATTCTTGAATATCATCACTCTCAGGCAAATCTTGCAAGAGCAATGGAAAGACTTAAAGTCAAAAACAGACATAAGATATAAAAGAAAAACGATTTGGGTTTAGCTGATGTGCGGTAACGAAGTATTGGTTTTTCGCCAAAATTGCCTGAAATAAGGCCAAAAAGCCTCGCAAGACGCAAGTCTTGCTGCGTTTTTAAGCAACACTTCGTTATCGCACATCAGCTTTATGCCTGAGTCGTTTTATTTTGTTTTGCTTGACTAAATTTTGGTTTTATATTAGAATGAGATTATACTGAATAGGGTGGTATAATATATGAAATATAACTTGAAAACAGATAACTACAAAACCTTTGAAAAATTTAGAGAAAACGTCCTTGCGCCAAGGTCGTATTTTATTCCTTTTGGGAGTATCGATGATATTGAAGGTACGGATATCAGAAATGAGAGATATTCTTCCTCAATGGTGGAATGTCTTTCGGGAGAATGGGATTTTGCCTATTTTAAAAACTGTAAGGATACTGAGAAGGAAATTGATATTGACAGCCTTAAATTTGATAAAATTCAAGTGCCTTCAACCTGGCAGCATACAGGATATGAAGAGCCTTATTATTTAAACTCAAGATATCCTTTTAAGCCGAACCCTACTGAATTTCCTGAAGATTGCTCTGCCGGAATTTACAGAAAGAAATTCAATGTAGAGGATATTTCGCTGATTTATACTGTCTGCTTTTTAGGCGTTGCAGGAAGTCTTGACCTTTTTTGTAACGGCAGTTATGTGGGATACAGCGAGGGCAGCCATAATACAGCTCAGTTTGAACTTAATGAATTTCTGCATCAGGGCGAAAATGAAATTGTTGTACTTAACCATAAATGGTCAAACGGTACTTATCTTGAATGCCAAGATATGTTCCGCTGCAACGGAATTTTCCGTGATGTTCTGCTTTATAAAACAGGAAAAAATTCCATATACGATTTTGAAATTGATACTGCCTGTGTAGTTGCAGGTAAAGACAGTGAATATACTCTTAAGATTAAGCCGTCTTTAAAAATTACGGATAACTGTGAGATGACTGCATTTCTTTACGATGACGGAAATCTTATAACTTCGGTCTCCGTTAATCAGTCGCCTGATATGCTCCGGGTGCTTGATATGGGTCAGCTTAAGGTTAAACAGTGGTCTGCCGAATGTCCGTATCTTTATGATCTTATCCTTGTGCTTTCAAAGGGTGAGGATACTGTTGAGGTTGTAAGAAAAAGTATCGGATTCAAAACTATTGAAATAGTTTCGGATAAGTTTCTATTCAATAACGAGCCGATTAAACTTTTGGGCGTAAACCACCATGATACGAATCCGAAAACAGGTTATGTTATGACTGTTGATGATATGGAGCAGGATGTCAGACTTGTTAAAGAATATAACGGCAACTGTATCAGAACATCTCACTATCCTCCTGACCCGACGTTTCTTGATTTTTGCGATGAATACGGAATTTATATTGTCGATGAGGCTGATATCGAAACTCACGGCTGTGAGACCGAAACGATTAACAGAGGAGCCTGCTCACACAATCCGAAGTGGCAGGGACATTACTGGGACAGAGTGTACAGAATGTTTGAGAGAGATAAAAACCATCCCTGTATAACAATGTGGTCTCTCGGCAATGAATCACATGGATATAAAAACCATGACTACTGTTATGAAAATCTGAAAAAGCTTACGAATGTTCCTATTCATTACGAGGGTGTATGCAGAACAAGACGCTGGGCATATGATGTTATTTCTCATATGTATACATTCCCTAATGTTGTTGAGATGATAGGTAAAAAAACGCATCCTTCGCCTAAGTATTCAAATAAGCCTTTCTATCTTTGCGAATATGCTCACGCTATGGGCGTAGGTGCAGGCGAGCTTGAAAGATATGTGCAGGCATTTTACAGTTATGACAATCTTATGGGCGGCTGTATATGGGAATTTGCTGACCACGCGGTTTATCACGCAGACGGAAAGTATGAATATACATACGGCGGTGACCACGGTGAAGCGAAGCATGACAGTAATTTCTGCGTTGACGGTTTGTTCTATCCTGACAGAACCCCTCATTCAGGTGCTCTCCAGATGAAGGCTTGCTACCGTCCCGTAAGAGCAGAAAAAGTCAGTGACAGCAAATACAGCTTCAAAAATCACCGCTATTTTGCAAATGCAGAATTTAACGTAAAATACAGATTACTTGTTGACGGAGCTGAAAAGACAAGCGGTAATATTTCTCTGAATATTCCGCCTCAGCAGACTGAGACAGTAGAAATTTCCAAAATTAAATCGGATAATAATAAAAACTGCGTTATAATTTTTGATTATTATGATGGGGAATTTCTTGTTGCGTCGGAGCAGATTACTCTTTCTGAGGGAGTTCTTTCATTTGAAAAACCGTCAAAGCTCAGTAAAATAAGAGCTGAAAAATCAGAAAATAAATTGTTTATTTACTTTGATAAGGGCAGAATGATTTTTGACAAGTCAACAGGATTTTTTGAATCATATGTATATAACGGCAGGGAGTTAATCAATCAGGTGCCGTCCTCAGATTTCAAGGGATTTGGTTTACAGCTTTACAGAGCTCCCCTTGATAATGATATGTACATTAAATCAGGCTGGAATAAATACAGACTTGATTCGATGGTTAATGTTACAAAAAATAATAACTGGAAAATTAATGAAACATCTGTTGAACTTGAAAGTACAATAATTGCGAAAGCTCCATTGTCCTGTTCAAATTTTGCAAAGGTAAAGGCAAAGTATACCGTATTTTCAAACGGTGAAATAAAAGCTGATTATACTTGTGTATCGGGTTCGCCGACTATTAAAATACCTCGTTTCGGCGTTCAGCTTGAAATGCCCTCTGATTTCGACAGGGTTAAGTATTTCGGTCTCGGTGATAAAGTAAATTATCCCGATTTCAAAGAGCATGCCCTGACAGGTGTGTATGAGTGCTCCGTATCCGAAATGTTTGAGAATTACATAAAGCCTCAGGAAAGCGCAGTAAGATGCGACGTAAGATATGCTCAGATAACTGACAGCGACGGAATCGGATTTAGATTTGAAGCGCTGGGCAAACCTTTTGTATTTTCCGCAAAGCATTTTACTCCCCAGCAGTGCGCTAAGGCTGGGCACAGGGAGGATTTGCCGGAGAAAGATACAAGCTGTATCAATATTGATGCTCAGATTATGGGTGCAGGTTCAAATTCATGCGGTCCTCTTACATCGAAAAAATACCGTATTGGTAAGTTGAAGGGCAAAGAATTATCTTTTGTTGTTAAACCTTTAGGTGATTAAATGTATAAAATAGGTACCGATATTGTTGAAATATCAAGAATCGAAAAAAGCATAAAAAGCGGCAGCTTCATTAAAGAGGTTTACACTGAAAAAGAGCTTGAGCATTGCAAAACAGCTAAAAATTTTGCAGGAATTTTTGCCGCAAAAGAAGCATATTTCAAAGCTATCGGTACAGGAATAAAAAGACCTATCCATCAAGTAGAAATACTTTACACAGATAATGGAAAACCGTATATCGCAGGCGATGAAAACTGTGATTTGTCAATATCCCATGACGGCGATTATGCTGTTGCCGTTGTAGTGAAATGGTGATTTTATGAGAGTTTTAACTGCAAAACAGATTAAAAAAGTTGAAGAGAATGCCTTTGCGTCGGAATGCACCGAAGCAGGACTTATGAAGGCAGCAGGTACGGCATGCTTCAACAAAACAGTGAAAATTTTCGGTGACAAAATAAAAAACAAACGTATTGCGGTGGTTTGCGGTAACGGGAAAAATGCAGGTGACGGCTTTGTGATAGCTCAGCTTCTGCGTGAAATCGGTTGTGATGCGTATATTGTTCTTGCAGAAAAGGAACCAACCATTACAGAGCCTGTAAAGTATTATAACTTTGCAATTAAAGACGATGTAAAGGTAGTTAACTTTACAGAAAATTGCTTGGAATGTGATGTAATTATTGACTGCATTTTCGGTATAGGCTTTCACGGAGAGCCAAAACCGCCTTTTGACAGGGTATTTGACGCTGTAAATAATTCCTCGGCGAAGGTTATAAGTATTGATACTCCCAGCGGTACAAATGCCACAGACGGAAGCGTAGTCAATGCAGTGAAGGCTGATTACACAATTGCTGTATCAACATTAAAATATGCCCATGTTTTACCTCCTGCAAATGCTTACTGCGGAAAAACTTATACCGTAAATATCGGTATCCCCGAAAAATGCTATGAAGGCGGCTATGCGCAGACTATCACAAAAGCAGATGTGAAAAGGCTTTTTGAAATCCGTGACAAGAATTCAAATAAAGGAACTTTCGGACATCAGCTTAACATCTGCGGGTCCTATCGTATGCCGGGAGCTGCTGTGATTTGCGCAGAGGCTTCTTTGAGGTCAGGTGCAGGGCTGGTAAAATGTGCATTTCCTAAATCTATTTATCCCGTTATGACCTCCCATATGATTCAGCCGATATTTAAACCCCTATGCGAGAATGAGGAAAAAACCCTTTCAATGGGTGCTTTAAATGATGTGACTGATGAGCTGAAATGGGCTGACAGTGTTGTGATTGGATGCGGTCTCGGAAATAATGATGACATTCAGGTTATTGTCGACCAGGTTATTAAAACGAGCGAAGCACCTGTGATTATTGATGCCGACGGAATAAATGCCATAGCTCCTTTCATAGATATTATAAAGGACAAAAAGGCGCCTGTTGTTATGACGCCTCATCCGGGAGAAATGGCAAGGCTTATAGGCGAGAGTGTGGAATATGTACAGTCGCACAGAGCCGAGGTTGCGAAAGCCTTTGCCGCCGAAAACAATGTTATCCTTGTGCTGAAAGGTGCAAATACCATTGTCACTGACGGAGAAGAGATTTACTTCAATACAACAGGAAATCCCGGTATAGCAATGGGAGGAACAGGCGATATGCTGTCGGGAATGATAGGCGCATTTATTGCTCAGAAAATGTCTCCCTTTGACGCTGCAAGAGCTGCCGTTTTTATCCACGGTTATGTTGGAGATATATGTGCCGAGGAGCTTTCACAAAGAGGAATGACTGTTGACGATATGATTTCTCTTTTAGGTGCTGTTTTGTCCGAATTTGAAAATCGGGACTGAGATACTTGAAGAAAATATTGCCTTTGTTTTTAGTTTTTCTGCTTCTTGCAGGATGTAAAGTAAAAGATTATACCCCTGAGATACCTGCTTCTTTTGAACAGAATGCTGCGGTAACCTCAGGGGATTTTTCTTATTCCTGCAGAATTTGTAAAAGCGAGGGAGAAGTTGTAGTTTCTGTTACATCTACTTCGGCTGAAAATATGATAATGAGCTATAACGGTCAGAAGCTGACCTTCCTTTATGATGATTTTTCATACGATATTGACGGAAGCAATTTTGAAAGAGAAAATATTGCCATAGTTATATACGAGGTTTTTGATTACATAAGTAATACCGCAGAACTGAACGTAAGAAAGATAGAATCAGGCTTTAAATATGAAGGAAAAATTTCCTGCGGAGATTTTATACTGATACAAAATGACGACAATTCCTTTTCCTCTCTTGCACTCAGAAACGGAGAACTTTCCATTGATTTTGAATAATTATAATATTATAAAAGGAACTGATGAGTTAATTCTCTTCAGTTCCTTTTTGCTGTTGAAGGCTCTTAATACTATTTTGTGAATTTATTTATTTGAGCAAAATCCTTTGCATTGATGAATTCATCGTTGTTCATATCCAGAAACATATTATCGTTTCCTCGGGTTACCTTAGTGTTGACATATTTGATGAATTCGGGCAATTCATTTTTGCTCTTCGAATCTGTTTTACTGCATTTTGTACATTTGTAATAAAATCTGCCATCACTGTAATTTCCAAAATCATAGTTATGACCGAGTGCGGAAGTAAAATTATCCGTATATCTTTCTTTGCAGACTTTGCAAGTGTACACCGTGTATCCGCTGTTTTCACAATCGGGACGAAATACTGATATTTTATATGAGTGTTCGTGCTCTTTAAACATAATATCATTATCGTATGCATCATCATCGCCGTATTCTTTGACATCATTTAAGCTCGCAGTAGTAACAGGGGAGTAGAAATACATACCGTCAATGTTCACATAAGCTCTTGCGGATATTTTATAATCATAATATTCTTCGGGAATATCGGTAATTACAGCGCTGTATGATGAAACCGTGCCGTTGATGTTCCTTTTATCTGCTTTTCTTATGCGGTTTTCTTCATCATTGTTGATTCTGAACCTTTCATTGATTTGGTAATCACTTTCACCTTCAAAAGAATTTTGGGTATAAACAACGCCGTAATCAATCGTATCAGCATATTTCCTGAAATCAAAGCCTATACGGTTATCATCAAATTCAAAGCAGAAACGCAAGCCGTTATCCCGTGTACGAATTTGAGCACCCTTGCTTTCTGCAATTTCGTCACTGCTGATGTGTATATATCGGTCTTTATCTCCGTCTTGAATGGCAGCAGCAAGTCCTGCTGTATATTCGGGGCTTACAATTGTGCATTTGTAATCAGCATATTCCATTGGGAAATATATACTTACAAGCTTACCACTACAATATATAGTCGCATTACTTGGTATATCCGCAATAATGCTTTTTGCTGTTGGAGCAAAGACGGTTTTGAGATTTGTGCAACCTGAGCATCCGCCAAAACTTGTTGCTTGGGGAATATAAATTGTTTCAAGATTTGTACAGTTATAAAATGCTTTTGCACCGAGCTTTGTTGCTTTTTTCAGCACAATCTCCTGTGCAGCACAGCTTTCAAAAGCAGATGCACCGACCTCTGTGCATTCAGGCAGATTTACTGTTTTGAAATATGTTCCTGCAAGTCCTTTTTCGGCAATAGTATTAACTAACGGCAATTCTAAATCTTGTGTAAGTAACTTACAGCCGAATAAGGCTTCTTTACCTATATATCTCAAATCAGGGAAATTGATGTCAGCAAGCTGCTCACAGCCGTAAAAACTGCGTTCATTTAAGTTGCGAATACCGTTTGCAGTTATCGACTTTAAAGGTGTATTATAAAATGCGTTATCACCGATTGTTGTAACTGTATTGGGCAGAACAATACTTTCAATGTTACTGTTTTTAAATATGCTTCCGCCTAACTCTGTCGGTACAATTCCGTTTACTATGTCGGGAACAACAAGATTTGTTTCATTTCCGAGATATGCTTTTATGATTCCTGAATAGCCGCTTTTTTCAATTACATACTCACTTTCGCCATCGTTTAAAATGTAATAATCGAGATAAGTAAATTTGCTGTGGAAAGGAGTTCCGGCTCTTGCATACGCTGCGGCAATGATTCTTGTTGATTCGGTAACATCAATAGGTTCGGTATATTTTGTGCCGTTTGTTTTTGTCGGCAGAGTGCCGTCAGTAGTGTAATAAATATCTACAAGCGTGTTGGCACATTTTAATTCAACGCTTATATTGTCACGATATGCTCCGCTGATATAATTTGCAGTAACCTCCTTACATCTTGTGCCGTTTATGATGTTTGAAAAATTAACGATTCCTGCACCATAACGGTCATAATAGCAATCACTTTTTTTAAATGGTGTTGCAGTTGCAATAATTTCCTGCTTAACTTGCTCAGGCGTATAGTTTTTGTGTTCCATAAGAACATAGGCGGCGGCTGCTGATACTATTGGAGTTGATAATGATGTACCATTAGCAAATGTATAAGCAGAGTTATTGCTCATATCAGCAGTATGGATATATTCTCCCGGTGCAGAAATATCAACACAGTTTCCATAATTTGTAAATGAACAAGGCTTGCCGTAATAATTCGTTGCGGAAACTGTTATGACATTGTCCAATATTGCGGGTTCTTCATATACTTTAACGCTATCGTTACCTGCTCCGGCAACAACTGTAATTCCCATATCAACAAGTTCATCTATTACTATTCCGAGACCACTTTCAATTGAAAAAGAACAGTTGATAATATCTGGTTTATTGGAAAGCTGTTTGATATATTCAAATGCTGATAATGTCATTGAGGATGTAGCTTTTCCCTGACTGTTATAAATCTTATAATTTGCCAATTTAACATTATTAGGTGTACTTTTGGCAATAGCGCCTGCAACTTCTGTGCCGTGACCAAATGTATCCATTTCGTCGCCGGTAGCTTCAGCACTGAAATCCACTTTAGTACGGACAACTCTGTTTTTGAATAATTCGTGATTATAATTTATGCCACTGTCTACCACAGCAATGTTTATAGTTGATTTAGCTTTTAGTTTGTAGTAATCAAGTGCAGAAACTGCGTCAGTTTCTTCATAAGCCCATTCTTCAGACCAATTTGCATATTGTGGATAATTGTTACTATTTGTGTTGCATAGTGTAGTCATAGAATCATAGTCAACAGTATATCCTAAATTCTCGTACTGTGTCTTAGCTTTTTCGGCTGTTTTTTCATCTGCATACTGTAAAAAAGCATAGCCAAAACCATAAACACTATCAACAGCACCGTATTCATCAATTGTGCTATCGGCTTTTACAATTAATCGTGTATTGATAGTTTTGTCATCAGTACCTGCTGAATCGCTGTAATCGTCATATTCAGCACACATTTCGGATATTTTTTTGCCTGTTTCAAGTATATTTTTCCTATTAATCTCTTCTGCGATAACAGTACCGCAGGGATAAAGTATTGACAATGATAAACATAAAACCAGCAAAAGAGATAATATTTTTTTCATAATATTCACTCCTAACAAAAAATGCACAGCAGAGCTGTGCATAAAAAACGCATGGCTCAACTGTCGCCAAACATAACTAAACACATTGCACAAAAATAAGCACGTGAATAATGAGCATGCATTTTTATCAAAAGATAAAAAAACATACTTATTTTTTGCAATAAATATTCAGTTATGCTTGGCAACTACATATTACCATACAATAATATAATTAGTCAATGAATAAAATAGTAAATTATCGGAGAAAGCAAACTATCAGAAAATAAGTGTTTTTGTAACAAATTAACCGTAGGGGCGATTATTAATTGCCCGCATATAATCGGGATTGCAGTGGGATTCACTTGTTCCATACGCTTTAAAATATTAAATTTATATCCTTATGCTGACCTTTTCCATTATGCCGAATACTGCCCCTGAAAGTGCAAACCATAACAGTGAAAAGGGAACGCAGATTTGCCCCATAAAATTCAGCGGAACATTTGAATAATCCCATACGTGTTCTCTTAAAATAATATTAAACGCAATGCCGAATATAAGCTCAACAGCAGTTATAATCAGCATACCTGCAAAGCATTTAGCCCACAGAGGAAGACTGTAATTATCGTTGATGTATAAGAACGCAGACATAACAATCGCGCCCGCAAAAAACATTGAGTAATGTGTTCTGCCGCGCCATATAATTTCAATCAGACAATAACCGAAGCCGCCGAGCAGTGCCGCAAATAAATAATGATAAAAATTTCTCATAATTGTATTATTGACCCGGATATGTTAAAATATATTTAGTAATTTAAGGCAGGCGGTAGAATGACATTGCAGGAAAAAGCAGAATTTATTATTTCGGTTATTGAAAAAAACGGCTTTGAAGCCTATCAGGTAGGCGGATGTGTAAGAGATTTTCTTATGAAAAGGTCCTGTGACGATATTGATATAACCACATCTGCAAAGCCTTCTGAGCTTGAAAAAATACTTGATGAAAATAAAATCAAATATTTTGAAACAGGGATTAAGCACGGAACAATTACTGTCGTAATTGATAATGATAATTTTGAAATCACAACCTTCAGAACAGACGGCAGGTACAGTGACAGCCGCCATCCCGAAAATGTAACCTTTGTAACAAGCCTTGAAGAGGATTTGTCACGCAGGGATTTTACGATAAATGCGATGGCTTATAGTAAAAAAAGGGGACTTGCAGACCTTTTCGGCGGACTGGCTGATATTGAAAACAAACTGATAAAAACGGTGGGAGACCCCGACAAAAGATTTAAAGAGGACGCCCTCAGAATTATGCGCGCAATCAGATTTGCGTCGGTTTTAAATTTCAATATTGAGGAAAACACGAAGAAATCGATATTCAAAAATAAAGAGCTTTTAAAAAATATTTCGGCAGAAAGACTTTTTACGGAACTGTCAAAGCTCCTTTTAGGCGATAATGTTTATAATGTTTTAGTTGAATATAAGGATGTATTGTCCGTAATAATTCCTGAAATTAAAGATACGTTTGATTTTCCGCAAAATACAAAATGGCATCTTTATGACGTCTGGAGGCATACCTGCAAAACCGTTGAGGCTTCACCAAAGGACACGGCTTTGCGCCTGACAATGCTTCTTCACGATATCGGCAAGCCTTTCGTAAAAACTACTGACGAAAACGGTGTTGACCATTTTAAGGGTCATCAGGCAGTAAGCGCACAAATGGCTGAAAAGGTTCTGAAAAGATTTAAAGTTTCCAATGAGCTTTACGGACGTGTGATGTTTCTTATCCCTATTCACGATATGCATATCGGGACGGACAGGAAAAAAGTGAAAAAGTGGCTTTCGGAGGTCGGAGAGGACAGGCTCCTTGATTTAGTATCGGTGAAAAGAGCCGATAAATCAGGTCAAAACCCCGAAATGACAGGCGAGGAGCTTTTAAACCTTGACAAAACGGAAAAAATGATACGTCTGATTGTTGATGAGGGTGAGCCTTTAACGGTTAAGGATCTTGACATTAACGGAAACGATTTGATTTCTCTTGGTTTTAAAGGCAAAGAAATCGGTGAAATTCTTTCCGAAATTTTATCCCTTGTTGTTTCCGATGAGCTGGAAAATAAAAAGGATGTAATAATTTCATATATACTCAGACAAAATAATTAAAAGGCTGTATCTTTTCGGATACAGCCTTTTGCAATATACTTTATTAAATCAAACAAAAACCGAAATTACATAACCCAGATAGCCTACAAGCATAACAATGCCCTGCCATCTTTTAAACTTCTTTGTGATGATGGTGGGGAAGATTGCTACTGCTATTGCCGCAAGGCAGACAATCATATCTATTGTAACGGATGATGCCGAAACTGCAAGAGCGCCTGTGCCTTTGCCCATAGAAACAAATGAACAGATAGGAAGAATAAGAGTCAGGTCAATAATGTTTGCACCGAGAATGTTGCCTACAGAAAGAGCACCAACCTTCTTCCTGAGAGCTGTAATCGTTGTTACAAGTTCCGGAAGTGATGTTCCGATAGCAATAGCGATAACACTTATAACTCTCTGAGGAATACCGAGACTCTGGGCAATTTCTGTTCCGTAGTCAACAAGCAGGTCTGCACCGACAACAATACCTGCGGCACCGAGAACAAAGAAAATTAAATTTTTTGCCCAGTCTTTGCCTGTTGCGGTTGCCTTTGAAGGAACTATATTGTCCTCCTCCTGAAGTCCGATATTAGTGGGGCTTGGTTCAACCTGTACCTGTTCTTTTTTCATAGACATAAAGTTTTCTATGAAGAAAGCAATGAATATTGCAATAAGAACAATTAAGCCTATTGTTGAAAGCCTGTAGTAGTCGTTTGTTTCGCCCTCAAAAGTAAGCGGCTGCTTCTGAGTGAAAATACAGCCGAGAACAAGTGCAGCTGAAGCGGCAAACATCATAAGCGCCTTAGGAGTAAATTCCTTTCTCTTTACCGCAAACGGCATACATACTATGAAAATACCCATAATCATAGCCGTGTTAGCCGTAACAGAGCCTATAGCGTTTCCTGCCGCCATATCCACATTTCCCTTTGCTGTTGCCTGAATACTTACAATCATTTCAGGCAAAGTAGTAGCGATTGATACGATAGTTGCGCCGATAACAAATTTCGGAACACCGAGTATCTCGGCAATCCAGCTTGCACTGTCAACAAACCAGTCTCCGCCCTTGATAATCAGAACAAGACCGATTACAAACAGCACATACATTAATACTGTTTCCATTATTTTTACCACCTTTTTATCAATAATATTCTAACCATTCTATAATAGAATATAAACCCATATTTTGTCAATATAAAATGTATATTGTGTTAATAATAAAATTATGCTACAATAGTAAAAAATAATTAACGGGGTGATATTTTGCCTGAAAAAAATAAAAAAATACTTTCATTTGTAATTCCTGTTATTGTCGCTGTGTTAGTTATGGCAAGTCTTGCAGTAAGCGGTCACATTACTAAGAAAGCAGATGAAAAGAATCCGACTGCAACTACTGCCGTATCGGTGGTAAATGAGGAATCCACCCAAAGCACTAAACCTCAGAATGCAAAGGTTACGCTTATGGCTGTAGGAGATAATCTTATTCATAATACTCTTATTGAAGCAGGTGAGCAGGAGGACGGCAAGCTTGATTATACCTCCCTGTACGCAAATATAAAGCCTGAGGTTGAAAAATTTGATATTTCCGTAATTGACCAGGAAACAATTTTAGGCGGAAGCTCCTTTGATTATACAGGTTATCCTATGTTTAATTCCCCCTGGGAAATCGGCGAGGCATCCATTGACGCAGGCTTTGATATATTTAACTGTGCCACAAATCATACTATGGATATGGGCTGGCAGGGTATTGAGAAGGAAATCGAATTTTTCTCAAATCATAAAGAGGTTGTTCAGCTTGGTGTAAATGCCGACGAAAATTCCTACAATCAGATTACTTATTATGAGAAAAACGGCATCACCTTTGCTATGCTTAATTATACCTACGGTACAAACGGCATTTCTCTTCCCGAGGACAAGCCCTGGTGCGTTAATCTTCTTGAGAAGGATAAGGTTACTAAGGATATCAAGGAAGCAAGGAAAAATGCAGATGTGGTTATAGTTTTTCCCCACTGGGGAACGGAAAACAGTCATGATATCTCTGACTATCAGGAGGAATATACAAAACTTTTTTCAGACCTTGGGGTTGATATAGTTATTGGCTGTCATCCTCATGTTATTGAGCCCGTTAAGTGGGTTGAGAATAAAGATACGGGTAAAAAAATGCTTGTTTATTATTCTCTTGGAAATTTCATTTCACATCAGATTGAGCTTGACCAGCTTTTAGGCGGTATGGCTCAGATAACTATTGAAAAGCGCGGAGATAAAATTGAAATCAGTTCTGCAAAGTTTGTCCCTATCGTCTGCCATTACAATAGGGGAGAAGACGGTAAATTCAATTTTAATGTCTATAAACTTGCTGATTATACAAATGAGCTTTCCGAGTCCCATTCTCAAAGCGGCGGTACGGTTGAATATTATACCGAGCTTTGCAAGGATGTCATAGACGAAGAATTCTTGACTATAAAATAGGAGAGTTGATTATAAAACTTGGTAAAAGATTGGTAATGTTGTTTAGTATTGCTGTATGCCTTGATTGATTGTTATGCAGTAACAAGCGATGATTTTGAGTTTGAACCGCTTGATGATAATACAATAAATGAAAAGGAAACTTAGAAAGAACCAACAACTAAGTCCAAGAAACCGTCTTTAGCTGTTAAAAAGCTGAGGTCAAAGAAGACATACTATGTCCGTGTACGCACCTATAAAAATATCAAGATAAACGGAAAGTCAGCAAAGGTATATTCCTCCTGGAGCAAGGTTAAGTCCGTTAAAACCAAATAAATAAAACATCAGTCTATGTGTAAATTGCACAAAAAGGTCAGGAGTGATTCTTCACTCACAATAGATAATTGACAAAATCGCACAAAGAAGTTGACAATTTTATCTGACAACAGTATAATGACATTGTAGTTAAGAACGAGGGCGTTCCGATTTATCGGAGCGCCCTTATCTATTTTTGAACTAAAGAGAGGAGTATTTACTATGAGTAAGTACACAAAGGAAGACATCCTTAAAAGCGCTGAAGAAAACGGCGTAGAATTTATTAGACTTCAGTTTACCGACGTATTCGGTATTATGAAGAATGTTGCAATCACAAGTTCACAGCTTGAAAAAGCACTTGATAACGAGTGTATGTTTGACGGTTCATCCATTGACGGCTTTGTCCGTATTGATGAAAGTGATATGTATCTTCATCCTGATTATGATACATGGACAATTTTCCCTTGGAGAAAACATCAGAATGCACAGACTGCACGTTTGATTTGTTCCGTTTACACCGCCGATAATAAAACACCTTTCCTCGGTGACCCGAGAAATGTGCTTCAGAAGGTTATGGATGAGGCAGCAGAAATGGGCTATACATTCAATGTAGGTCCTGAGTGCGAGTTTTTCCTCTTTAAGCTTGACGAGGATGGTACTCCAACACTTGAGACAAATGACAAGGCAGGCTATTTCGACCTTAATCCAATTGATACAGGCTCAAATTGTCGTCGTGATATTTGCCTTGCTCTTGAAGAAATGGGCTATACAATCGAGGCTTCTCACCACGAAGTAGCACAAGGCCAGCACGAAATTGACTTCAAGTTTGATGAGGTAATGACAACTGCTGACAGAGTTATGACATTTAAGCATGTTGTTAAGACATATGCTACAAAGCATGGTCTTCATGCTACATTTATGCCAAAGCCTGTTTATGGTATTAACGGCTCCGGTATGCACACAAATATGTCACTTATGACTAAGGATGAAAACGGAAATACAGTCAATGCTTTCTATGATGCGGATTCTCCCGACGGTTTGAGCAAAATTGCCCATAATTTTATTGCAGGTATTCTCAAGCATGTAAAGGGACTTACGGTTTATGCAAATCCGACCGTTAACTCATATAAGAGACTTGTTCCAGGTTATGAAGCACCCACATATATTGTATGGTCTGCATCAAACCGTTCCTGTCTTGTTCGTATTCCTGCATCAAGAGGAATGGGTACACGTGTAGAACTCCGTTCACCTGACCCGGCATGTAACCCATATCTTGAGATGGCTCTTTGCCTTGCAGCAGGACTTGACGGTATTAAGAATGATTTAACACCTGCTGATGCAGTTGACTATAATGTATTTGATTGCACAGATGAAGAACTTGCCGAAAGAGGTATTGAGTGTCTTCCGACTTCACTTGAAGAGGCTGTTATTGCAGCAAAGGCTGACCCGTTTGTTAAGGAAACAGTCGGTGAGCATGTGTTCAACGCATACAATGAAGGCAAGATGCACGAATGGGAAGAATATAAGACAAGAGTTTCCCAGTGGGAAATTGATAAATATATGGTTAATTATTAATACCGACAGAGTATTAATGTGATTTTGTACCGAGTGGGAGTATAGTCGCTTGTATTTGTAAGCAACTACCGTAGCGGCGGTCATTGATCGCTCGCATAAAATGGTTTAAATGTGTGCTTGAATTAAACGGTTGTAAAATATGATGTCTCATACAATGCGTTCGCAAAACGGAAATTTTGCGTGAGTGGTCGCAAACGAAGACGCAGGGCGGTACCCTGAATTTTGTTCGTATGCAAAGCACACTCCGAAATTCAGACCGATGTTAAGTTCTTGTATTTCAACTGCATTTATCAATAGATAAGTGTTGTAGAAAACGGATTTTTTTGCATGGGAGGTCGCAAACGAAGACGCAGGGCGGTACCCTGAATTTTGTTCGTATGCAAAGCACACTCCGAGATTCAGACCGCTACTAAGTTCTTATTGCTCCCTTCATCTGCCACCGGCAGCGGTCGCAAACGAACCCTCTCTTATGGCTTTATGCCATTTTGTTAAGCCGGCAAGGCTTTGCCGTGCCGGCTTAACCTTAAAATATAGACACAAAGGGGTGTCCGTAGTTTTACGGGCACCCCTTTTTTGCATACTTATTTTCAGACATTCGCAAATGCGTCTGTCATTATCTAAGGAGGAGAATTTTATGAGTATGGAATCAATTGTGGAAATCGTAGACGGCGAAGCCTTCGCCATATGGTTTCTTATAGGTGCGGCGCTTGTATTTTTTATGCAATGCGGATTTGCTATGGTAGAAACAGGTTTTACCAGAGCTAAAAATGCAGGCAACATTATTATGAAAAATCTTATGGACTTTTGTATTGGTGCTGTAATGTTCGTTCTTTTAGGCTTCGGTCTGATGATGGGCGAGGAGTGTCTTGGCGGTCTTGTCGGTATGCCGACAATCGGACTGCTTACAGATTACACGGGAAATGCTGAAAACTGGTCAAGCTTCGTATTTAACCTTGTGTTCTGTGCTACAGCGGCTACAATCGTGTCAGGCGCTATGGCAGAGCGTACAAAGTTTATTTCCTACTGCATATATTCGGCGGTTATTTCAGCTGTTGTTTATCCTATTGAAGCAGGCTGGATTTGGAATCCGAACGGCTGGCTCGCAGTAAGAGGCTTCCACGATTTTGCAGGTTCGACAGCAATTCATATGGTAGGCGGTATTGCCGCATTAATCGGTGCCGCAATTCTCGGACCGCGTATCGGAAAGTATAAAGTCGATAAGAAAACGGGAAAAAAGGTTGCAAAAGCTATCCCGGGGCATTCTCTGACTTTGGGAGCGCTTGGTGTATTTATACTTTGGTTCGGCTGGTACGGTTTTAACGGTGCCGCCGCAGCCTCAACGGAATCTCTTGCTACAATTTTTGTAACAACAACTCTTTCACCTGCAGTGGCAACTGTTGTAGCAATGATTTTCACCTGGATAAAAGACGGAAAGCCTGATGTTTCAATGTCGCTTAACGCATCACTTGCAGGCTTGGTTGCAATTACAGCTCCCTGTGACTGTGTAAATGCTTTTGGCTCAATGATAATAGGTGCTGTTTCAGGTATTCTTGTAGTAGTTGCAGTTGAAGTTATTGATAAGAAGATTAAGGTTGACGATCCTGTAGGTGCAGTTTCAGTTCACTGTGTAAACGGTATTTGGGGCACAATAGCTGTTGGTCTTTTCTCAAACGGTATGGACGGAGTAGGAAAAGGACTTTTCTACGGCGGCGGTTTCAAACAGCTTGGTATTCAGCTTGTAGGTTTTGTAAGTGTTGCCGCTTGGACCGCAGTCACAATGTTTATCGTATTTATGATTATCAAGAAAACCGTAGGGCTTCGTGTATCTGCTGAGGAAGAAATTAAAGGTCTTGACGCAACTGAACACAATCTTCCGTCTGCATACGCTGATTTTATGCAGCCGGGATTTACACCTGACGTTATCGGCTCAGCCGCTTCAGCTGCTCCTGCAGCACCGGCTGTTTCTGTTGAAAAGGCAGTTCCTGTTGAGTCATATACAGCTAACACAGAAGCAAAGCTTTCAAAGGTAGTTATGATTTTCAACCCTG
Source organism: uncultured Bacteroides sp. (assembly GCA_964535085.1). GTDB lineage: Bacteria > Bacillota > Clostridia > Oscillospirales > Acutalibacteraceae > Eubacterium_R. The sequence goes on along the minus strand of CAZHSE010000006.1, from coordinate 40,321 downwards.
CTAAGTTTGAAGAAATCAAAGAATCCATGAACACAATCGGTGTAACAGGTATGACTGTTACAAATGTAATGGGATGTGGAACTCAGAAGGGTCATATCAGAAGGTACCGTGGTGTTGAGATTGAAGAAATGAGCCTTAATCCGAAAATGAAACTTGAAATGGTGGTTTCGGCAGTTCCTGTTTCAACGGTTATTGATAATGCACGCAAGGTGCTTTATACAGGAAATATCGGCGATGGTAAAATTTTCGTATATGATGTTGAAGATGTTGTTAAGGTTCGTACAGGAGAGCACGGCTATGATGCTCTTCAGGGCGAAGACGATGTTTGATAATAAAAGACTAAAATTTGATTAATCGCTTTAATTATAATCAGAATGCAGGATGCCGCAAAGCTGCTTTACGGCATCCTGTGCATATTTTCCCACAAACGGAATAATTAATAAATATACACTAATATTCACCAAAATATGAATAATTATGTAAAAAATATTAATTTATATGTGAAATTATACATAATATTTATAAAAAATCATATTATTTTCTCTAAACGGTATAATTGACTGTTGCTTATAAGTTGGTGTAAAATTTAGATAGCATATTGAATGGATTTATATATGCAACTCTTTTTGCAGACAAAATTAAATATAGAGTTCTGCTATTTTTTAAGGAGAGATGAATATGTTAAAAGAGGGAGAAATCAGAATTCCTTCAGGCTGTGCCATTGCCGCAATTATAGACAGAAAAGGCAATGGAATAAACGGTTCTGAAATAATTAAATCAATAGCGCTTATGCACGACAGGTCAAATGGCTTGGGCGGCGGCTTTGCGGCTTACGGCATTTATCCCGAGCATAAGGACCAGTATGCAATTCACGTATTTTTCGACACTACAGAGGCAAGAAAAAAATGCGAGGAATTTTTGTTCAGACATTTCAATATTGATGTTGCCGAGAGAATCCCCACGAAGCAGGTGGCAAGTATTGAAAAAGGTCCTGACATTTGGAGATATTTCGGCAAGGCTAACCGTGTCCGTATGAAAGATGCACGACTTGACGAGCAGGAATACGTTGCTCAGTGCGTAACAAGGGTAAATAATGAAATTGAAGGTGCATATATTTTCTCAAGCGGAAAGAATATGGGCTGTTTTAAAGCAGTGGGATATCCTGAGGACGTGGGAGAATTTTATATGCTTGACCAGTATGAAGCGTATATATGGACAGCTCACGGAAGATTTCCTACTAATACTCCGGGTTGGTGGGGCGGTTCTCATCCCTTTAACATACTTGACTGGTCGATAGTCCATAACGGCGAAATTTCTTCTTACGATGCAAACCGCCGTTATATAGAGCAGTTCGGATACATTTGCACAATGCAGACTGATACAGAGGTTATAACCTATTTGTTTGACCATCTCCTGCGCCATCATAATCTTCCCATTGAAGTTGCCGCAGATGTGCTGACAGCTCCCGAATGGGAAGAGATTGACAGAATGGATGATGACAGAAAAGAATATTTTACAAATCTTCGTTCGATTTACAGCGGTGCCCTGGTAAACGGTCCTTTTTCCGTAATTCTCGGCTCAAATAAAGGACTTCTTGCTATTAACGACAGGCTGAAGCTTCGTTCTCTTACTGCGGCAACTAAAGGCAATAGGGCATATTTTGCTTCCGAGGAATCTGCAATCAGAATAATCTGTCCCGACCCTGAAAAGGTATGGTCCGTATCGGGTGCAGAGCCTGTATTCATACCTCTTGAGCTTGATGAAGAGGAGGAAAATGACTGATGATAAATTATATTCCGAGAAAATTTACCGTTGTTAGAGATAAGGAGCTTTGCATTAACTGCGGCTGCTGCGTAAGGCAGTGCTCAAATGAATGTCACTTTTTTGATGACGACGGAAAAACTGTTCGTGTAAATTCGCAGAATTGTGTTGCCTGCCACAGATGTGTTGACCTCTGCCCCACAGGTGCACTCCGTATAGAAAAATATGTATGTGATTACAGAGATAATGCAAACTGGACTCCGCAGTATCAGCAGGAAATCTGCCGTCAGGCAGAGACAGGCTCGGTACTCCTTTCTGCAATGGGTAATCCTAAGCCATATCCTATATACTGGGATAAAATTCTTCTTAATGCATCACAGGTAACAAATCCTTCTATTGACCCTCTTCGTGAGCCAATGGAAATCAGAACAATTTTAGGCCGTAAGCCCGAAAAACTTGAGGTTGAGAAAAAAGGTAAATCAATAACAAAAATGCCTCCTCAGGTAATGCTGGAAACACCTATAATGTTTTCTGCAATGAGCTTCGGTTCAATTTCGCTTAATGCTCAGAAATCCCTTGCAATGGCGGCAAAGGAGCTGGGTACACTGTTTAACACAGGAGAGGGCGGACTTCATCCCGATTTAAACGATTACGGAAAGTGGGCAGTCGTTCAGGTTGCTTCGGGACGTTTCGGTGTTAATAAGGAATATCTTAATAATTCAAAATTTGTTGAAATAAAAATCGGTCAGGGTGCAAAGCCGGGTATAGGAGGACATCTTCCCGGTGAAAAGGTAAATATTGAGGTTTCAAATGCCCGTATGATTCCCGAGGGTTCAGATGCAATTTCACCTGCACCTCACCACGATATTTATTCCATTGAGGATTTGCGTCAGCTTATCTGGTCGCTGAAGCAGGCTACAAATAATGAAAAGCCTGTTTCTGTTAAAATTGCCGCAGTTCATAATGTTGCGGCAATAGCGTCGGGCTGTGCAAGAGCGGGTGCTGATATAGTAGTTATTGACGGCTTTAGAGGAGGTACAGGAGCCGCACCTACACGTATTCGTGATAATGTGGGTATTCCTGTTGAGCTTGCCTTGGCGGCGGCAGACCAAAGACTTCGTGATGAAGGTATCCGTTCAACAGTTTCACTTGTTGCAGCAGGCTCGTTTCGCTGTTCCTCAGATATAGTAAAGGCTATTGCCTTGGGTGCAGATGCCTGCTATGTTGCGTCAGCCCCTCTTATTGCTATGGGATGTCATATGTGCCAGACCTGCAATACAGGCAAGTGCAACTGGGGTATTGCAACTCAGAGACCTGACCTTACAAAACGTCTTAATCCTGAAATTGCACATAGGAGAGTAATAAATCTCATAGATGCCTGGAATCATGAGATTAAAGAGATTATGGGCGGTATGGGCATAAATTCGGTTGACTCTCTGAGAGGAAACAGGCTTATGCTCAGAGGAATAGGACTTACAGACAGAGAGCTGAGCATACTCGGTATCAGACACGCAGGAGAATAAGGAGGTAGTCATATGAAAAAGGTTTTCGCAAGAGAAGAGCTTTGCATTAACTGCCGTCTTTGTGAGGTTTATTGCAAAACAGCTCATTCAAAATCAAAGGATATTGTTAAGGCATATAAGGAGGAAAATCCTGCTCCCGTAAACAGAATTTCCGTTTACGGTGACAAGGTTGCTTCGGTTGCCGTAAACTGCCGTCATTGTGACGACCCTGCCTGTGTAAAGGCTTGCATAACAGGGGCAATGACTAAGGATAAAAAAACAGGAATAGTTTCCGTAAATGAGGATAAGTGCATAGGCTGTATGACCTGCCTTGCAGTATGTCCTATCGGTTGTATCAAGCAGGGAAATATTGCATTCAAGTGTGACCTGTGCGGCGGGGAACCAGCCTGTGTTAAAAACTGCCCGAACAGAGCACTTGTTTGGCTTGAAGCAGGAGGTGCCAAATAATGAAATATGTTATTATCGGTGCTTCGGCGGCAGGTCTTGCCACAGCAGAAGCAATCAGAAAAACTGATGAAAAGGGCAGTATAACAATTTTAACAGAGGAGGCGTATCTTCCTTATTCACGTCCCGAAATCAGCTACTATCTCAAGGGCAGAGTTAAGGAAAGCGATATGTATCTTCGTAAAGCCTCATACTATAAATCTCAGAATATTGATATCGTTACCTCTTCAAAGGTGACTTCAATAGACAGGGAAAAGAAGATTGTAAAGGCAGGAAGAAAAGGCTATCAGTATGATAAGCTCTGTCTCTGTACGGGTTCAAAACCTTTCGTACCTCCTATGGAAAATGTTAAGGGAAAAGCAAATGCTCTTACCTTCCTTGATTTAGCGTCTGTAAAAGAAATTAAAAAACTTGCAGATAAAGATACAAGGGCAGTAGTTATAGGTGCAGGTCTTATCGGTATGAAAGCGGCTGAAGGACTTGTCAAGGTCTGCAAAAGTGTAGATGTGGTAGAGCTTTCTCCGAGAGTTCTTCCGTCAATTCTTGACGCTGTTTCCGCAAAACAGGTTAAGAAACATCTTGAAAATAACGGCATAAAATTTCATCTGGGCAATACCGTTACAAAGGCAGTATCAAAGGGAAAGCAGATTACGTCTGTAATTCTTAAAGACGGCAGAAAAATCAGTTGCGACCTGTTAGTTCTTGCAGTGGGTGTCAGACCGCAGACAGACCTTGCGGAAAAGGCAGGTCTTGAGATAAACAGAGGTATTGTTACGGATATTCACACAATGCAAACAAGCGACAGGGATATTTATGCCGCAGGAGACTGCTGTGTGTCTGAGGATATGCTTGACGGTTCAAAGAAGATTATTGCTCTCTGGCCGAATGCGGTACAGCAGGGTACGGCTGCAGGTACTCAGATGGCAGGGGGAGATCTTGTTGTCAGCGGCACATATTCCGTAAATGCAATCGACTTTTTCGGTCTCAGAATATGCACCTGCGGACTTATAAATGCACAGGGCGAACAGTACACCGATAAAATCAAAACAGACGGTGATTCATATAAAAGGCTTGTTTTTGAGGGCAGCAGGCTTGTAGGTTTTGTCCTTATAAATTCAAGCGTGAATGCAGGAATGTATACGAATCTCATTGCAAACAGGATAAGCCTTGATACACTTCAGGGTGATATTATGGATGACCCGTCTGTATTTATGTTTGATAAGGAAACGAGAATTTCAAAGCTGAGAGGGGGAGTTCGTATATGACAATAGAAGCAGGACTTACCCGTTACGAAAAGGTAAACGAGGAAATTAAAAAAGAGCTTGAAAAGCGTAAAAAGGTCACTGTTAAGGACGTAAACGGTCAGAGATATATCGGCTGTGCCCTTGATGCTGACAAGACAATAGAAGTCTACGGCACACCGGGTAATGATATGGCATGCTATCTTAACGGCGGTAAGGTAGTCGTTTTCGGCAACTGTCAGGACGCTGTGGGAAATACTATGAATGGCGGTGAAATTGTCGTTCACGGCCATTCGGGTGACGCAATGGGTTACGGTATGCGTGACGGTCAGATTTATATACGTGATAATGTTGCCTGCCGCGGCGGTATTCATATGAAGGAATTCCGTCAGATGAGACCTGTTCTCGTTATCGGTAGAAATGCAGGCTCATTTTTAGGCGAATATATGGCAGGGGGTACTATCGTTCTTCTCGGACTTGATATGAAAAGAGGGGAGAAGCTTTTCGGTACTCACTGTGCTTCAGGTATGCATGGCGGTAAAATATTTGTAAGAGGGAATTTCCCCAAGGAAAATCTTTCTGCAAATATTAAAATTACAAATCTTGACGAAACCGACAAAAAAGAGCTTGAAGGTTACGTAAAGAAGTACTGCAAATATTTTGACGAGGATTTTGACAAGGTTATGTCAAAGCCTTTTAAGAAACTTATTCCGGCTACATCAAGACCTTATGCAAATCTTTATACACCTAACTGAAAACAGGGAACACTCGGCATAAGATGTCAGAGTGTTCCCTTTATTGTAAAAATAGCTAAAAAATTGTTGCTTGGCAATTATATTTTCTATTTGTGTCTTACTTGTTATTTATGCATATTTTGGTATAATTATATTAACTTATTAAAATTTTAATTGTTACAGAGAGGAAAGACTATGGGCGGATTTTTCGGCGTAGCATCAAAAGAAGACTGCGTATTTGATTTATTCTACGGAGTCGACTATCATTCACATCTTGGTACAAGAAGAGCAGGTATGGCTGTTTACGGCAAGGAAAACGGTTTTGATAAGGCAATACATAATATTGAAAATGCACCTTTCAGAACTAAATTTGCAAGCGAGTCAAACTCAATGCAGGGTAATTTCGGCATAGGCTGTATTTCGGATTTTGAGGCGCAGCCTATTCTTGTTCGTTCACACCACGGCACCTTTGCAGTTACCACAGTAGGCAAAATCAATAATATTGATGAAATTGCCCAAAAGCTCATTGACTCAAATACTCATTTTTTTGAAATGAGCAACGGAGACATTAATCCTACGGAGCTTGTAGCATCAATAATTAATCAAAAGAAGAATTTAATTGACGGCATAAAATATGCTCTTGAAATTGTTGACGGATCTCTGAGCTTGCTTGTTCTTACCGAAAAGGGTGTATATGCCGCAAGGGACAAATACGGCAGAACACCTGTTGTTTTAGGTCATAAGGAGGGCTCATACTGTGCATGCTTCGAGAGTTTCGCATATCTTAATCTGGGATATGAGGATTATAAAGAATTAGGACCGGGCGAAGTGGTGGTTTTTGACGGCGAAAGCGTAAAAACTCTTGTTGCACCGGGCGATAAAATGAAAATATGCACGTTTTTGTGGATTTATTACGGATATCCGTCATCATCCTATGAGGGCATCAGTGTAGAAAAAATGAGATATAACTGCGGAAAGGCTCTTGCAAAGCGTGATAACGTAAAGCCCGATATTGTGGCTGGCGTTCCCGATTCGGGAATTGCTCATGCAATCGGCTATGCAAATGAGTCGGGAGTTCCTTTTTCAAGACCTTTTGTAAAGTATACTCCCACCTGGCCCCGTTCATTTATGCCTACACATCAGAGCAAACGAAATCTTATTGCAAAGATGAAGCTGATTCCGATTCATGATTTAATTGACGGCAAATCACTTCTTCTTATAGATGATTCAATAGTACGCGGAACTCAGCTCAGAGAAACTACTGAATTTCTATATTCAAGCGGAGCAAAGGAGGTACATATCCGTCCTGCCTGTCCTCCGTTGCTGTTCGGATGTAAGTATCTTAATTTCTCTCGTTCCACATCTGAAATGGAGCTTATCACAAGACGTGTTATTGAGGAGCTTGAGGGCGGTGCTCCTGACGATAAAACTCTTAAGGAGTATACTGACCCTAACAGTGAAAAGTATCAGCAGATGGTTGATAAAATTTGCGAAAAACTTCACTTTACCTCTCTTCGCTATCACAGACTGGACGATATGATTAATTCCGTAGGTATCGGTGCGGACAAGCTCTGTACTTATTGCTGGAACGGAGAAGAATAATTAAATTAAACTGTCAAGCCGGGAGAAAAATTATGTTTGATAATCTTCACGAGGAATGCGGAGTATTCGGTATTTTTGAAAACAGGACCACATATGTTGCACAGTCTGCCTATCTTGCTCTTTATGCACTTCAGCACAGAGGTCAGGAAAGCTGCGGTATAGCAGTTAATGACGATGGTGTTTTCAGACATCATAAGGGTGACGGACTTGTTCCCGATGTATTTCCGAAGGAAAAGTTAGAGTGTCTCGGAACGGGAAATATGGCAATCGGTCATGTCCGCTATTCCACAACAGGGGGAAAGAGCGTAAACAATATTCAGCCTCTTGTAATCCGGCATATTAAAGGTAATCTTGCAGTTGCCCATAACGGCAACCTTGTAAATGCTCCCGACATCAGAAGAAAATTTGAACTCGGCGGTGCTATCTTCCACGGTACTTCGGATACGGAGTCTATTGCGTATTCAATAGTCTCTCAGCGTCTTGAAAGCAAAAGCACCGAAGAGGCGATAGAAAAGGTTATGTATTCTCTTAAGGGTGCATATTCCTGTGTTGTTATGACTGCGACAAAGCTGATTGCCTTTCGTGACCCTAACGGCTTCAGACCTCTTTGCCTCGGCAAAACCCCGGGCGGTGCCTGGCTTGTTTCTTCCGAATCCTGTGCTTTTGACACTCTCGGTGCAGAATTTGTCAGAGATATTAGACCCGGTGAAATAGTTGTTATCGGTACTGACGGAGTAAAGTCAATTACAACTCATTGTAAGGGTAAGGGCGATATCTGCGTGTTTGAATATATTTATTTTGCGCGTCCTGATTCTGTCATTGAGGGTTCGTCTGTTCAGCATGCAAGAATGAGAGCAGGTGCATTTCTTGCTAAGGAAAGTCCTGTTGATGCCGATATAGTAATCGGTGTACCCGACTCGGGACTTGACGCCGCATTAGGTTATGCTAACGAAAGCGGAATACCTTACGGTATAGGTTTTATTAAGAACAGATATATCGGCAGAAGTTTTATTCAGCCTACTCAGGGACAGCGTAATGATGCAGTGAAAATTAAGCTGAATGTTGTTAAAGAAAATATTAAGGGCAAGAAAGTAATTATGATTGACGACTCTATCGTCAGAGGTACCACAAGTGCAAGAATCGTAGGTCTTCTCAGAGAGGCAGGAGCTGCCGAGGTCCATGTGAGAATTTCTTCCCCGCCTTTTAAATATCCCTGCTTCTTCGGCACTGATATCGATTCAAAGGAGAATCTTATTGCCTGTCAGCTTGGCTCAATTGAGGAGATAGCAAAGGAAATCGGTGCAGACAGTCTTGCTTATCTTTCAATAGATGCTACTCATCATCTTACGGAAAATTCAGACTGCGGCTTTTGTGACGGATGCTTTACGGGAAAATATCCCATAGATGTCCCGAAAGAGCAGCCTAAGGATAAATTTGAGCAGAAGCTCAATAATTTTTCGGCTTATTATCAGGTGCTTGATTAATATTAAAAAATATTGTATAATTCATTCATAATTTCAATGAGGTGATTTTTATGCAGGAAAAGTTTGATTCTGTTTTAAATAAACTTGCAGCCTCCATTGAAGGCGTTGAAAATGAAAAGGAAATGCTGCTGAGACTTATTATAGGCTTGGCAGTCTTTTTGATTTTCACGGTTTTCAGAAAACAGATATCAAAAGCAGTTGTCGGCATTTTAAGTATAACGGCTTTCAGAAAAAGTGAAAAGGCAAGAAAATCTCTTAAAGATAGTTTAACCCGTCCGTTTTCATTTTTTTCGATTGTTTTGGGCGTATACATATCTTCGGAAATTATTGCTCCTACAGGTGAAATCAGAAGTCGGCTTCTTCTTATTCTTAAGCTCGGGCTGATTATTTCGACGGCCTGGTTTGCCATAAATTTTATCGGCAGCGATTTTTCTTTCATCCTTAAGGGGGATGATTCAAAATCAAAAAAGACTGCCGTAACCTTTATCAGTAATTTTATGAGAGGTTTAGTTGCAGTAATTGCCGTTTTGCTTGTTCTTGAGCAGTTCGGCATTTCCGCCACAAGAATTTTTGCGGCTCTCGGTATCGGCGGTGTTGCCGTTGCTTTTGCCTGCAAGGATACAGTTGAAAATCTCCTTTCAGGATTTATTATTGTTTTTGATAAGCCCTTTGAGGTTGACGATTCCATTGAGCTTGACGGCGAAATCGGTACCGTTGAGGATATCAGAATACGTACAACAAGACTGCGTATGATTGACGGCAGTGAAAAGGTTTATCCTAATACTACCGTAGCGAACGCAGCAGTCGTAAATTATTCAAAAATGAATAAGCGTTCCTTTAACGAAACTCTGTGGATTAATTATAAGCACAGCGGCGAAGAGGTTGAGAAATTCTGTGCCGATTTAAAAGAACTTATTATGAAATATGATAATGTAATCAAGGATGACATCAGAGTTAATTTCCTTAATTACGGTACTCACGCCCTTGAAATTAATATTTTCTTTTATACTTCAACTACCGTATATTCCGAATATCAGGAGTTTAAGAGCCGTCTTAATTCGGATATCAAGAGTTTTGCAGATAAAAGCGATATTGAACTTGCATTCAGCTCACAGACAGTTTATTTCGGCGATAAGCTGAAAATTGAAAATAAGAAATAAAGAAAAAGCCTTGAAATCCATATTAATGGATTTCAAGGCTTTTTTGGCGCAGATGTGGGGATTTTCTTCTTGTTATCGAAACCTCCACCGAAGGTTTCTCCCAAAAATGTTCTCCCTTCGGGCTCCATTTTTGGAACCTCGTTTCAAGTCCCATTTATATAAAAAAAGAAAAAACACCGCAAGGGTGTTTTTTCTTTTTTGGCGCAGATGTGGGGATTTGAACCCCAGAAGCCTCGTTAAAGACTTACACGATTTCCAATCGTGCTCCTTCGGCCAGCTCGGACACATCTGCATATTGCGTATCACATTATACTATATGAAGAATTAAATTGCAACAAAAATTTTTATATTCATTCATCAAATTCTTCAAGAAAGCTGTGTTCAACACCGCGTTGTTTATATCCTATAAAAGTATCGAGTTTAACATTGTGAATTGATTTAAAAATATTATGCTCAATATCGGGATTGATTTTTTTTAAATCCTTGATAAGATGTTTAATTTCCTGCCTCTTTGAGTCGCCTATACCGTCTTGCGAACAGCTGTACTCATCCACGAAGCGGCAGGCACATTGAATAAAAGTCAGGTTATTGTACTCCTTCCATTTGATAACGGCATTTTCATTTACGCAGTAAAGGGGTCTTATCAGCTCCATACCCTCAAAGTTGGTGCTTTTTAATTTAGGAAGCATTGCCTGAAGCTGTGAGCCGTAGAACATACCCATAAGAGTTGTTTCAATAACATCACTTATATGATGGCCAAGAGCAATTTTGTTACATCCAAGCTCCTTGGCTTTTGCGTAAAGATGACCTCTTCTCATTCTTGCACAGAGATAGCAGGGGGAACCGCCTGCAGATGTTGTAACATCAAAAATATCAGACTCAAATATTTTTACGGGAATTTCAAGTTTTTCGCAGTTTTCTTCAATCTGCTTTCTGTTTATCTCGTTATATCCCGGGTCCATACAGATAAACTCAAGTTGAAAATCAACATCGGATATTCTTTTTAGATGCTTCATACACATTGCAAGAAGAACGGAATCCTTGCCGCCGCTTATACAAACGGCAATTTTGTCGCCGTTATTTACAAGCCTGTAGTTTTTGCAGGCTTCTACAAAAGGATTCCATATTTCTTTTCTGTAAGTTTTTATAATACTTCTTTCAACTGTCTGAGCGTATGTTAATTCTCTTGCCATAGCTTTAACCTCTGTGTAAATATGCTGTGAGGATTATACAGCAATTAATCTGCTTAATCAATTATGAAATAAAATCAGTAATATTTCTGCTTTGATAAAACCTTATTTTTTGTACAGGTCAAAAATTCTTTAACCTGTCAAGCTGTGTTTCGCCGATAACGGTAATGCCGTTTTTATACAGTAAATCGGCTGCAATTCCGTTTCCGTCAATCAGTTTTCCTGAAAAAGTGCCGTCATATATTTTTCCGAATCCGCAGGAAGGGCTTCTCTCTTTCATAACAGCAACCCGGCATCCTGCTTCTTCTGCAACATACAGAGTTTTTTCCGCCCCGTCATAAAAGGCTTCGGTAACATCTTCACCGACTTTATTGAATACCTTTCTGCCGATTATTTCACAGGGTTCTCTCGGAATAGTAAGTCCTGCTAATTTTTCAGGACATACGGGGATAAGAGTATATTTTTCTGAAAGTTTAATTATATCATTATTTTCGTTGTTTCCGCCGCTGTATTTGCAGTTTTCGCCCAGCAGGCAGGCACTGACAAGAATCTTCATTTTATCCTCCTGAAAACAAGTATTGCAAAAAATCCCGTTACAAAAGCAAGGAGTACTATTGTAATGATGAACACAAGCGGTTTTCTTATAAATGGAATATGCCCTGCAACTCCGATTAATGCGGCAATAAAAAGAAAAACGGTAATAAATAATATTACAATAACCGCTGTTTTTTTATTGTTCATTTTATCACCTCGATTATATTTTAACATATTGATAAAGTTAAGTCCACAAAGATTTTTGCGTAAAGCAAATCTACTTTACATTATGCAGATTGTGCAAATGGTGTTAACGATATGGTTCTTATATTTCCGTGTGTTATAAATCAAAGCTGTAAATTATTAAAATTTGATGTCAAATTTTAAAGAAATATTGCAAAATGGGCTTATAAGTAATAAGATATGTATACAAATATTATCGGCGGTATTTTTTATGGATTTATTGAAGCAGAAGATTTTAGACGAGGGCGAAGTATATGAGGGCAATATTTTAAAGGTTGACGGTTTCCTCAATCACAGAATTGATGTTCCTTTTATGCGTCAGGTCGGTAAAGAATTTCACAGACTTTTTAAGGATGAGGGTGTTAATAAAATTCTAACAATAGAGGCTTCGGGTATTGCTATTGGGGCTCTTGTTGCTCAGGAATTTGAATGTCCTCTTGTTTTTGCCAAAAAGACAAAGACGAAGAACATAGCAGGTGACGTTTATACTTCAAAGGTAGAATCCTTCACCCATGGTACAACCTATGATATTATGGTATCAAAGCGTTACCTTGATGAGAACGATAAAGTGCTTATTGTCGATGATTTCCTCGCAATCGGAAATGCTCTTAACGGCCTGATTGAAATTGTCAATGCCTCGGGAGCACATCTTGCCGGATGCGGTGTTGTTATTGAAAAGGGTTTTCAGCACGGAGGGGACAGGCTTCGTGAAAAGGGTATTAAAGTGGAGTCCCTTGCAATAGTCGAGAGCATGGACCACGTAACAGGCAAGGTCTATTTCAGAGACTGATAATTTGGTTATCGGGCGTCAGCCTTATAATATAAAAATTTTTATACGGAGGAAAGACAATGAAACTCACAAAGAAAATTCTTGCAGTTCTTCTTTCTGTTCTCTTTGTTGTAGGATGCTTTGCAGGATGCTCTTCATCAGGCGATGATTCCGAAACAACAAAAGATACATCAAATACTGCAAGCACAGACATCAAGGTAGGATTTATTTTCCTGCATGATGAGAACTCAACCTATGATAAGAACTTCATCACAGCTGCAGATGAGGCTTGCAAAACTCTTGGTATTGCAGATACCAATAAGATTTACAAGACTAATGTTCCGGAGGGACAGGAGTGCTATGATGCTGCTGAGGATCTTGTTGATCAGGGTTGTACTTTCATTTTTGCGGACAGCTTCGGTCATGAGGACTATTTGATTCAGGCTGCTCAGAAATATCCTGATGTTCAGTTCTGCCATGCAACAGGTACAAAGGCTCATACAGAAGGTCTTGCTAACTATCACAATGCTTTTGCTTCAATTTATGAGGGTCGTTACCTTGCAGGTATTGCAGCAGGTATGAAGCTCAATGAAATGATTGAAGCAGGCGATTTCAAAGCAGATGAGGCTAAGATGGGTTATGTAGGCGCATTCACATACGCAGAGGTTGTATCAGGCTATACATCATTCTATCTCGGCGCTAAGAGTGTTTGCCCGACAGTTACAATGGAAGTAACATTTACAGGTTCTTGGTATAATGAGACAGCCGAGAAGGAAGCTGCTAACAAGCTTATTGCAAACGGCTGTAAGCTTATCAGCCAGCATGCTGACTCAATGGGTGCTCCGACAGCTTGTGAGCAGGCCGGTGTTCCAAACGTTTCATACAATGGCAGCACAGTTACAGCTTGTCCTAACACATTTATCGTTTCTTCAAGAATCAACTGGGCTCCTTACTTTGAGTATGCAATCAAGGCTGTAATGGACGGTGCTGAAATCAAGGCTGACTGGACAGGTACCCTTGCTACAGATTCAGTTCTTCTTACAGAAGTAAACGAGACTGCAGCAGCAGAGGGCACACAGGCTGCAATTGATGAAGCTAAGGCTAAACTTGAGTCAGGCGAGCTTCACGTATTTGATACTTCAACATTTACTGTTGACGAAAAGACTCTTGATTCTTATAAGGCTGATGTTGATACAGATGCTAAATACACAGCTGATACAGAGGCTATTGCTGACGGCTACTTCCACGAGTCAGAATACCGTTCAGCTCCTTACTTTGACCTTAAGATTGACGGCATCACTCTCCTTGATGAGAACTACGGCGGTTAATCCCACAGTCATATAGTTTATAATATTCAATGCTGTAAAACCCGTGGCCGTATCCCCAAAAAGTACGGTCACGGCAGTATTTGTTTTAGGAAGTTTTACGGAGGTCGGCATGAGTGAGTCATTAGCCATTGAGTTAAAAGGTGTTACAAAAAAATTCGGTCAGGTAATTGCAAATAAAAATGTAAATTTGCAGGTCAGAAAAGGCGAAATACTTGCAGTTTTAGGCGAAAACGGAAGCGGTAAAACAACGCTTATGAATATGCTCTCCGGCATTTATTTTCCGGATGAGGGACAAATTTTTGTAAACGGACAGGAGGTTGTTATTAAATCTCCAAAGGACGCATTTAAATACGGAATAGGTATGATTCATCAGCATTTTAAACTTGTTGATGTATTTTCGGCTACGGAAAACATTGTACTCGGAATAAACGACGGCAAAAAGTTTAATATTAAAGAAGCCGAAAAAAGAGTAAAAGAGATTACCGATAAATACGGTTTTGAAATAAATTTCGGCAGTAAGATTTATGAAATGTCTGTTTCGGAAAAGCAGACGGTTGAAATTATTAAGGTGCTTTACAGAGGTGCAGATGTGCTTATCCTCGATGAGCCCACGGCTGTACTTACACCACAGGAAACTGAAAAATTATTTGACATTCTCCGCCGTATGAGAGAAGATGGCAAGTCAATTATTATAATTACACATAAGCTCCACGAGGTTTTGGCATTAACCGACAGAGTTGCTGTTCTGCGTAAGGGAGAATATATAGGAACAGCTTTGACAAAAGATGCCACAGAGCAATCATTGACCGAAATGATGGTCGGAAAAAAAGTATCACTCAATATAGAAAGAACCGATCCTGTCAGTCCGCAGGACAGGCTGACAGTAAAAAATGTTACCTACGTGAATTCAGAGGGAAGAAAGGCTGTCAATGACGTTTCGTTTACAGTTCGTTCAGGAGAAATTCTCGGTATAGCAGGTATTGCAGGAAGCGGACAGAGAGAAATGCTTGAATCAATAGCAGGCCTGCTTAAGCCTGAAAACGGAGAGATTATTTATCACTCTCCAGACGGTGAGGACGTTAATCTCAGAGACAAGACTCCTAATCAGATAAGGGATATCGGCGTAAGGCTTTCCTTCGTACCTGAGGACAGACTTGGTATGGGTCTTGTCGGCAATATGGATATTGTTGACAATATGATGCTCAGAAGCTATAAAAAAGGACATTCAATGTTCCTTGACCGTAAAAACCCAAAGGCACTTGCAGACAGAATTATTGAGAGTCTTGAGGTTGTTACACCGGGTACAAGCACTCCTGTCAGACGTCTTTCGGGCGGTAATGTTCAAAAGGTTCTTGTAGGACGAGAAATTGCAGCTCAGCCAAAGGTGCTTATGGCGGCTTATCCCGTAAGAGGACTTGATATCAATTCATCTTATACAATTTATAATCTTCTTACAAAGCAGAAGGAAAACGGCGTAGCGGTAATTTTTGTAGGCGAAGATTTGGATGTTCTTATTGAGCTTTGCGACAGGATAATGGTTATAAACTCGGGCAGAATAACGGGAATAGTTGACGGCAGAACAGCAGTCAAGGAAGAAATCGGTCTTTTAATGACAAAAAATTCAGAGAGAGAGGAGCAGAACAATGAGCAGTAATAAAAAAGTAAGCGAGCCTCTTTTTCATATTTCCAAGCGTGACACAATGCCGTGGTATTATTCCTGGCTTATAAGAATTATTGCCATTGCGGCTGCTTTGATTTGCTGTGCGCTTTTGACAATGCTTTTGACACACGAAAACCCTATCAGTGTTTATGCTACTATGATCAGGGGTAATTTCGGAAGCGAAAGAAGAATCTGGAATATGCTTCAAAGTCTTGCAATGCTTCTCTGTGTTTCTCTGGCGCTGACGCCTGCATTTAAAATGCGGTTTTGGAATATCGGCGGTGAGGGACAGGTTCTTATTGGCGGTCTTGCAACTGCCGCATGTATGATTTGTCTCGGCGGAAAAATCCCTAATGCTCTTCTTATAATCGTAATGATTATTGCAAGTATTCTTGCAGGTGCAATCTGGGCGGTTATCCCGGCGATATTCAAAGCGAAGTATAATACGAATGAAACTCTGTTTACCCTTATGATGAACTATGTGGGAATACAGCTTGTATCGTATTTTGTTATGGTGTGGGAGGTTCCGAAAGGCTCGGGCAAAATCGGTATTATCAATCAGGCTAACCATGAGGGCTGGCTTCCCGTAATAGGTGAATACGATTATCTTCTTAACATAATTGTTGTTTTTGTTTTGACAATATTTATGTACATTTATCTTAAGTACAGCAAACACGGCTATGAAATTTCGGTAGTCGGAGAAAGTGAAAATACGGCAAGATACATCGGTATTGATGTTAAAAAGGTTATTATCAGAACAATGCTTCTGTCAGGTGCAGTCTGCGGTCTTACAGGTCTGCTTCTTGTGGGCGGTACAAATCATACTATTACCACAACTACGGCAGATAACAGAGGATTTACTGCGATAATGGTATCCTGGCTTGCAAAGTTTAATCCGATTTATATGATTCTCACATCCTTCCTTATTGTATTTCTTCAAAAAGGAGCAGGGGAGATTTCAACTGTGTTTAATCTTAATCAGTCGTTTTCCGATATAATTACGGGTATCATTCTGTTCTTTATTATCGGAAGTGAATTTTTCATCAATTATCAGATAAACTTTCGTAAATCGCATAAGGAGGTAGAGTAATATGATTTCTGCAACAACTGCAATTACTTTCATTCAGCGTGCGATATTACAGGGTATACCGATTCTTTACGGCTCAACAGGTGAAATTTTAACTGAAAAATCAGGTAACCTGAATCTTGGTATTCCGGGTATTATGTATGTGGGCGGTATAAGCGGAGTTATCGGCGCTTTCCTTTATGAAGAAAGTGTGGGAACAGGAGAACTCAATGGCTTTTTGGCTGTGCTTATTCCTCTTTTGAGCACAATTTTGGGCTCTCTTATTATGGGATTTATTTATTGCTTCCTTACCGTAACCCTCAGAGCTAATCAGAATGTAACAGGTCTTGCAATAACTACTTTCGGTGTCGGCTTCGGTAATTTCTTCGGCTCTTCTCTTGTTAAGCTTACAGGAAGTGACATTCCGTCTGTTGCCCTTACAAGAACAAGCAGCTTTTTCACAACGAAACTTCCTTTTGCAGATACAACAGGCTGGTTCGGAAAGGTATTTCTTTCATACGGATTTCTTGCCTATGCGGCGATTATAATTGCTTTGGTTTGTGCTTTTTTCCTTAAAAAGACAAGAGGCGGACTTCATCTCAGAGCTGTGGGTGAAAACCCTGCGACGGCAGACGCGGCAGGAATTAATGTTGAAAGGTCAAAGTATCTTGCAACCTGTATCGGCAGTGTTATCGCAGGCTTGGGCGGACTTTTCTACGTAATGGATTACGCAAACGGCGTTTGGTCAAACGAAGGCTTCGGCGACAGAGGATGGCTTGCAATCGCCCTTGTAATTTTTGCAATTTGGAAGCCCGATGTCGGTATCTTAGGTTCAATTCTTTTCGGCGGTCTTTATATTGTTTATCTTTTTATTCCGGGACTTGCAATGAGTACTCAGGAGCTTTTCAAAATGCTTCCGTATATAGTTACAATTATTGTGCTGATTATGGTAAGCGTCAGAAAGAAGAGAGAGAATCAGCCTCCTGCTTCACTTGGAATTTCATATTTCCGTGAGGAGCGTTAGTTATTTGAATATTAGAAAAGGGTGTACTGATAATCAGTGCACTCTTTTTTACAATTTGATATAATATTGATTATTTTAAAATATTATGTTATTATGTAACAATCATTTTTGGGCAAAGGGTGGTAGCGGTTGAATCAACTTCAGTCAGTATTAGGAAGTATTAATGATTTTGTATGGGGACCCGTTATGCTTTTCTTTCTTGTAGGTACGGGTATTTATCTTACGATACGTCTCAACTTTCTGCCGTGGAGAAATTTAGGCAGATCTCTGAAAAAACTGTTTAGTAAAGAGTCAATGAGAACCGATAACGGAGAAGGGGATATATCTCCTTTTTCCGCATTGATGACGGCTCTTGCCGCAACAGTGGGAACAGGAAATATTGTAGGCGTTGCAACAGCAATGGCGGCAGGCGGTCCGGGTGCACTTGTGTGGATGTGGATTTCTGCCGCATTCGGAATATCGACGAAGTATTCCGAATGTACTCTTGCACTCAAATACAGAACCGTAAATGAAAAAGGTGAGATGTGCGGCGGACCGATGTATACCCTGAAAAACGGTCTGAAGAATAAGAAATTAGGTTCTGTTCTCTCTGTGCTTTTTGCGGTATTTACAATTCTCGCTTCGTTTGGTATCGGAAATTTTGCTCAGGCAAATTCTATTTCAAGTGCCGTTAAATCAACTTTTTCTGTTCCTACTGAAATAGCAGGGGCAGTACTTGCCGTTTTTGTAGCTGTAATTGTACTGGGAGGAATTAAATCAATATCAAAAATATCTACTGTTCTTGTTCCTGCAATGGCTGTTTTTTACATAGTATCGGGAATTATTGTTGTTATTATAAATTATAAAAATGTTCCCGAGGGAATCGCAGATATTTTTAAACTTGCATTTACGCCTAAAGCGGCTGCCGGCGGTGTTGCAGGCTCAATTTTAACTACTATGAGATACGGTATTGCAAGAGGTGTGTTTTCAAATGAGGCAGGTCTCGGAAGTGCCGCTATTTCAGCCGCTTCTGCAACATCTGACCACCACGTGCGTCAGGGTTATATAAATATGTGCGGAACTTTTATTGATACAATTGTTGTCTGCACAATAACAGGTCTTGCTATTGCTTCAAGCGGTATTTTGGGAAAAACCGATGCAGAAGGTGCTGCTTTGACTATTGCTGCTTTTGAAACAGCTTTAGGAAAAAAAGGAGCTGCTTTTGTTACAATCGGAATAATTCTCTTTGCTTTTTCAACAATTCTCGGATGGGAGTATAACGGCGAAAAAGCCCTCGAATTTATTTTTAAAAAACCGGTTTACTGTTATATTTACAGAGTAGTTTTTTCTGTTTTGACATATGTCGGAGCGACTTTCTCACTTGATTTGGTTTGGACTTTTTCCGATATTGCAAACGGGCTTATGGCTGTTCCGAATCTGATAAGTCTTTTGGCTTTATCGGGCGTACTTGCAAAGGACACCAAAGATTTCCAAAAGATTTTGAAACAGGAAAAGGAAGAATAAGAACAAAAATCCAACCGTAAAAAATCAGATTGAATAATAAAAAAACACTCCTTAATGCCAAATTGCAAAGGAGTGTTTTATTGTCTGTTGTTAAAAAAGTTCTTTTACAACCTTTCTTCTTTCTTCGGCTGACATTATTCTCAGCTTTAAAACAATGGATTTTTCAAGAGGAGAAAGGTCATTAAAAGAGTCATCAAGAAGTCGTTCTCCTGCTGTAACCTCTGTCTCATATTGCTGTCTGTTAGACATAAGAGTATCAAAATCCTCTTCATTTACAAGCTGATCAATAGTAATATTGTAAAGTTTTGCAATGTTTGAAAGAGTAGGAAGTTTAGGAGAAGTTTTATCAATTTCGTAGTAAGCGTATGCACTTCTTTGAATTCCAAGTGCATCAGCGACCTGTTGCTGAGTAAGTTTTGCTGCTTTCCTGTAAAGTTTTAGCCTTTCAGATAATTTTGTATTATCATTCATATTTATCACCCGAGTTAAGCATAAACTATTTTTGACAATATGTCAATATATATCACAAAAAAACCCAAAATTAATCTCTTTATTATTCCTTTTTTTGATATACGTTGACTTAAATATTACAAAATGTTACAATATACGTAATTTATTAAATGGTGGTGTTTGTGTGAAAAGGTTTGCAGCTGTGCTGACAGCATTAATTATTGCAGTTACAAGTGTGATTTCTTTTCCCTGCTCTGCATTTGCGGCAGGCTATGAAGATGAGCTCAGAGTAAAGGGCTTTCCTGAAAGTTATGTGCAGAAACTTACTTCTCTTCATAATAAATATCCTAACTGGATTTTTGAGCCTCTTATAACAAATATTGATTGGCAGACTGCCGTAAACGGTGAAAGGAGTATCCATTCAAAACAGCTTATTCAGAATATATCAAGCTATGATTCATCTATGTTTTGCAACTGCACGAGCTGTTATGTAAACGGAAATTATATCATACAGGAAGGCGGTAACTGGGTGTCTGCCTCCGAATCTGCAGTAAAATATTATATGGATCCGAGAAACTGGCTGGACGAGCAGCACATTTTTCAGTTTGAGTCAACGGCCTATGACGGTACGCAGACCAAGGAGGGTGTTGAGGCAATCCTGGCAGGCACGTGGATGTATGATTCGTTGATTACATACAGAACTACCGGCGGTGCCGTTAAACTTTACGACAGTACTACAAAATATTCCGACGTAATTATGAAAGCGGCAAATGACAGCGGTATGAGCGCATATTATCTTGCTTCAAAAATCAGACAGGAAAACGGCGGTGCTGCTGCCTCTGCCTATGCAGTAAACGGAACTGTTAGTCCGTTTCAGGGAATTTACAATTATTTTAATATCGGCGCATATTCAGGCGCATCCGACGGTCTTGCATGGGCGTCAGGATTTTTAAAGCTGAACAATAATTCAATACTTTACTCAAATTACGATTCTTCAACCGGTGTTGCCGGAGGAACTGCAACGCCGATTACAGCAGGACAGTATATGACATGGAGAGCAAATAAGGGAAATTATTATTACGTCAGACTGTATACGGAAGCAAACGGAAAATATATTGAAGGCGCCAGCGGATATGTTTTAAAAACTGATTGCAGAACAACATATTTGGGCAATACGGATTCGGGAATGGGAAGACCCTGGACAAATCCTTATAAATCAATTTATTACGGAGCAAAATATATTGCACGCAGTTTTAATAACCAGACAAGCGGTTATCTTCAAAAGTTCAATGTAAATCCTGCTTCGTCAAATCTGTATTCAAACGAATATATGAAAAATGTTGCAGCCGCATCAAGCGAGGCTGTAACGACATATAACGGATATGCACAGGCGAATATTTTAGGTATTACAAAAAAATTTGTTATTCCTGTATTCAGCAATATGCCTGAAGAAATCAATGTGACAGGTTTTGGTGTGTCCTCCCTGGGTAACGGATATGCAAATCTCGTGTGGAACAGTACACCGGGAGCAACTTCGTATCAGCTGCAGATACTTTCAAACGGACAGTGGATTGATTATACATTTGTCACATTGCCCGGTGTTACCGTTTACGGCTTGATACCCGGGCAGGAATATAAATTCAGAATACGGGCAATTATTCAAAACGGCATTGAAATCAAGTACGGAACATATACAAATGAGCTTACGGTTTCAACCGTTCCTGCACAGGTAACAGGCGTATCGGCATCATCGGGAAATGATTATGTTGTACTAAACTGGACGCCTCAGCAGAATGTTTCGGGATATTCGGTTTATATTTACAGCACAGCAAAAAAGAAGTACAGATATTATAAAAATGTTGACAACGCAAATAAAACTTCGGTAAAGCTGACGGGTCTTAAGCCTAATAAAACATATAAATTTAAAGTGTTGTCATATTCGATTTATAATGGTGTGAAATATAAGGGACTCAGAAGCAATGCTGTTTCCGTTAAAACGAAAAATAATGTTGTTTCCCTTTCAAGTGCAAAATCTTCAAAACAGAAAAAAATCACGGTAAAATGGAAGAAGGTAAACGGTGTAACAGGTTACCAGGTTATGTGGTCAACCTCAAGCAATTTTAAAAAGAACTTCCTTTCGGTCAAAGTAAAAGGCTCTTCAAAAACGTCAACAACTCTTAAAACTGCAAAAAGTAAAAAGACCTACTACGTAAGAGTAAGAGCTTATAAAACCTCTAAGGGTAAAACAACCTACTTCCCGTGGAGCAGTAAAATCAAAGTAAAAGTTAAATAGGACGGCAAAAGAGCAGTATTCTACCTGATTAAAAAGGTAAAATACTGCTCTTATTTTTAGAAACTAAATTTTAATTTTAACGGTTTTTGTATATCCCGAATATACTTTTTTGCCGTTTACTTTCTGATATGCTCTGATTCTGACGTAATAGATTTTACCTGATTTCAGCTTCTTAATTGTTGCTGATGTTGCCTTACCTTTATTTACGGTGCATACCTTTTTGTTTTTCTTAAACTTTTTATCCGTCGCATAAACAATTTCATATCCTGAGGCATTAGCCGTCTTTTTCCATGAAATCTTAAAACTTTTTTTGCCTTTTTTAGCTTTAGGAGAAACAGGGGCGGAAACCTTTGTAACTCCGCTTATATCTGTAAAGTCGCCGTATTTTGTATAAGGAGTGCCGTTTACAGAGGCAGAGTAATATGCTCTGACTTTGAATTTATACTGAGTATTGCCCTTCAGCTTTGTTTTCTTGCCGTTATTTATGAAGTAATTTGTTTTGAAGGTTGTGGATTGAGTTTTCCCAACAAGAACCCATTGCTTCTTCTTTGCATCATATGTATATACTTCGTAACAGCATCTATCACCCTGACTGTCCCAGCTGATTGTAACAGTTGAAGCTGAAGAAGCCTTTGTACTGCCTCCCGAAACTTTTACAGGATTGACAAATACAACAGTTTTATATGTGATATATGAATACTGTCCTACTCCCTGTACAGAACATTCATATGCTCCGACGCTTGCGGGAACAGGGCTTACAGTATAATCAACTCCCCGGGTAAGAGCAGTTCCGTTTACCGTAATTGTTGCCGACGGAGTCTGAGCAGTACCGTTATATATCAAATTATCCTGAACATCGAAATTTATCTGAGACGGCTGTTTTATATTAAGCGGCTGCTGATTTGAACCGCCGGACGGATTGGATGGATTATAAGTTTGCTCCGGCATATAAATCTCAAAGCTCATTTCAGCCCATCCGCAGAAGTTTCCGATAAATTGAACAGTTACGTATCCCGTACCAACATTTACATTATTACGGTATGAGGTTATCACATAATCCTTGTTGGGAACAAGAGTATATGCATTGCCTCCGATATTTAAAGACATTGAAAAATTGTCGGGAGTAATAGCATTTCCGGTATACGGATATCTCTGATTAGCGATTGCATAACCGTTAAAGAGAGAGCAGTCAAGCTGCTTAGTTACCTTATAATTTCTGTAAAGAACCGATCCTGATATAAGATATTTGCTTGTGGGCAATGCGGTGTAGATTATGGTTCCTTCATCACCGTAATTTATTTTGCCTGCCTCCTGAATAGCAACGGTATAATCAACACCGTTAATAAGAGTAATGCCTGCTTTTTCAATATAGAGTGAATTGCATCCTTCAAGAATATTCATACCGTATTGAACATCATTAATAGGCGGAATGCTGAAATTACCGAAATTACCTTTTGTTATAACAAAAGGTATTCTTAATACTCCTGCGTAGTTGTCATTCGGATTAATGTTAAAGTTTATTTCAATGTAATATTCACCGGGTAGACAGGCAGATACGGTTTCGCCATTGTTGTTTTTATATTCAATGATATAATTGCTGTTAATATCGAGCCGATGTTCCGCAACGTCATATATATCAACTGTAAAGTCGATATTTGCACCTCTGAATTCAATATATGTTGTCTGGCTGAGGTCGGAGTTTATAAGGTCTTTATTAGTTGTTCCGTCGCCCCAGATAAAATGCTTGTATCCGTCCCATCTGCTCATATCAAGAGGGGAGATGTTGAAATTTAATGTGTATAAATCTTTTGAACCGTCCATGGATTTTGCCGTAAAGCTGTATGCATTTGCGTCTTTTTCATACAGATCGGGGCACGTATATTCAACTCCGTTTGCAAAATCCTGAATATTCATATTGTAATAATAGCCGTTGCCGTTATATACAACATTTTTGTCACATTCCACAAGGTCAAATGTTTGTTCGTCAATTTTATAATATTTTTTATCCGGGCTTACAAGAAAGTAATTCTCTATGTCAAGATAGTTTTCGGAATTTACTCTTCTTGTGAGAACGCACCATGCATTAGTGCAGTTTATATTTGATGATTTAAAACAGTAATCTTTTTCATCAATTCCTGCAACAGGTGAAGTAAGCTGCTGGTGGCTTACAGAATCAAAAGCCTTGTTTGCAGTTCCTCTGAGAAAATAGTTATAATCAATAATATTAAGCGAATCAAGTTTTACAAACATTGATGATGTTGCAGAATATGTCGCGTCAAAATAGTACCATTTTCCCTGAGACTTATTATATGCAGTGCTGTCGCTGGGGCAAAGATAAATGATGTTCCAAGCGTGTGGGTCGCTTTCTTTGCCCGACGCTTTGTCAAAGTCACCGTTTACGATATCGCAGTCAATGCCGTTAAGCTGACAGATATAGTATGTAAAAAGAGAATATCCGTCACACACAGCCAGTCCCTGATTACCTTTTTTAATTCTTGTAAGTCCCATGGAGTCAGTGTAAACCGACATATCATACAGTGAGGTGTCAACTTTTTTGTCTGCGTTAAGAGTGTTTCCGAAAACGGCACCGAATGCGGAGTGTGAATTTTTATATTGTTCAGTGTCGGCACCGAAATTTCCGCCCTCATTTTTTTGAACATTTTTGTCGTAAATAGTGTTATCGGAAAGGAAATTGTAAATTGTTTTAACTATGTAATAATTTTTTTCGTTAATATTGAGAGAAGGATTTTGAATAACTGCATTGTTTTCAATAAATGTCTTTTGCCACTGCTGAACAAATGAGTCAAATTTACTTTCCTTTTGGGCAGTAGTTAAATATTTTATTTCAACAACAAGTTTATAATAACTGTATTCACCTGTATCGGAAGCAGTAAGACGTCCGCTTTCAGAAGAAGTGTTGACATTTGTTAATGTGAGCTTATCAAGATAAACTCCTGCTCTTGCTTTTTCAAGATTATCTGTTATGCCGTCGGTTTTGTATATATCAGCGTTAATTTTATTACGGATTTTTGCAATTGTTTCGTTGCTGAGGTCAGATGCTTTTGAATTGTAATTTGCATCAGAGGTATTGAGCTTTGCATTATATCCATCTGATTTGGTGGCGATATAAAGAGTAAAGTTTGTATTTCGCTTTATCATTTCGCCTCTGACTTTTGCGACAACGTCTTGAAGATTTGAGCTGTTATCCACTACGTCGCAATGTTTCCATTTTCCGTTTGTAAGGACCCACTGATCGTTTTCATTTCCGTCAACATAGTAGTAGAATTTTCCGCCTGCTAAATCCGGTATGTCTTCAGCTGTTAATGCATATGCGCTGAAAGGAAATATCATACAGCAAATGAGCAAAGCAGAAACAGAAACCACTAACGAAGAAAAGAAAACTTTTGATTTTTTAATTGCATTTCTCATTTTAAAATCTCCTTTTAATATTTTACAGTACAGACTGCACTATAATTATACTATATTTTACCGCTGTCTGCAAATAAAAAAAGACAGCGGTATTTTGTATATTTTTAACAAAATACCGCCTGATTATCCTTTATGTGAAGTTTATGATAAAACGTTTTTCTCAATAAAATTGTCTATGTATTCATAAACTTCTTCTTTGTTAAGCTCGTTTAAAATTTCGTGCCTTGCTTCGGGATAGAGCTTTATGTCAACATTTGTGTGACCTGTGTTTTTAAGACGGTCATAAACCTCGTTAACACCCTTTTCATAATTTCCCACAGGATCCATTGAACCGCTGATAAGAAGAACAGGCATATCTTTTTTTATATTGTTTGCCCATTTGTCGCTGTTACAATCAATACAGAGCTTAGCAAGGTCTTTATATCCCATTGCAGAGAAGATAAATCCGCAGTATTCGTCCTGCTGATAATCGTCAACGCTCGCAGTGTCTCTTGTGCCCCAGTCATAATGAGTTCTGTGTTCAAACGGTTTGTCGTATGCACCGAATCCCATTTTCTGAAGCCATGGGGATTTATATGTATTTCCTTTGAATTTGCCTATAATATTTGTCAGAGCAATGCTGACATTTGCAAGGGGATTGCTTCCCGAGGTTCCGATAAATACCGCCCCGTCAAAGCAGCAGCCGTATTCATTGATAAAACAGCGCATAATAAGACTACCCATTGAATGACCGCTGATTATGTATTTTTTATCGGGATATTCTTCTTTTGCAATATCCATAAGTGTTTTTGCATCGGCAATAATGTCTTTGTAACCGTCCTTGTCTCCGAAATAGCCAAGCATAGCCTTGTCCTTATTTGATTTGCCGTGGTTAATCATATCATTCATAAATACGGCATATCCCATATCGGTAAAGGCTTTGATACAGTTTTTGTATCTTCCGCAGTGTTCTGCCATACCGTGATGTATCTGCAAAACAGCTTTTACATTATTTTTGTCATCAGGATACCATTGCCACGCTTTGATTTCGCAAAGATTTGATTTGCTCCTGTATGAGTATTCCTTTGTTTTCATACAAATTACCCCCTTATGAATTGTTGAAAACACGTGTTAATAATAATTTATTCTTCTTCGGATTCGGAAATGTCAGATGTGCAGTGACAGCATTTTACCGCGTCAATGGGAATTTCGCTCTTGCAGTAAGGACAAATTTTTGTTGTGGGCTCGACGGCAGGCTCTTCTTTTTTGCCGATATCCATAACTTTGTTGACTGCTTTTACAATGCAGAAAATGATGAATGCCATAATGATAAAGTTGATAATGGCAGAGATAAAAGCACCGTAATCTATGTAATTCTCACCTATAAGATGAATTTTACCCTGAATCTCGGCACCGCCTATGCAGTTAATAAGCGGGTTTATGATATTATCGGTAAGTGAGGTAACGATTGATGAAAAAGCACCGCCTATGATAACGCCGACAGCTAAATCAAGGACATTTCCCTTTGAAATAAACTCTTTGAATTCTTTAAAAAATTTTTTCATAACTTTTCCTCTTTTCTTAAAATATTACATTTTTCGTTCCTATTAACTTAATCATATCATATTATTCCTGTAAAATCAAATGCAGGAATAAATTTTGTGTCGGCAGATTTAACATCCTGTATAAATACTTTGTCCATATTGAGATTTAATGCGTGATTAACGACCTTTTCATATTCACGCTTTGTAATTTTTCTGTTGATTTCATCGAAGCTGTCAAGCTGTCCGCAGGGGGTATACTGCGCCATCAGCGACAAATATGTATCGGGCAAATTTTCATTAAGCCAGTTGATTATTTCAATGGAGCTGTTAGTATTTTGGGGCAGAATAAGGTGACGTACAATCATACCTCTTTTCATCAAACCATTTTCGTCAAATCGGTCTTTTACCTGACGTCTCATTTCCAAAATCGCTTTTGACGCTTTTTCAAAATAATCTTCTGCCTTTGAATATCTCAAAGCCTTATCGGGTCTTATATATTTCAAATCGGGAAGATAAATGTCAATAAGACCGTCAAGCTCCTTTAATGTTTCAGTCTCTTCGTATCCGCTTGTGTTATACACAATGGGAACGGGGCTTTTCCATTTTCTCAGAACCTCGGCAATGCGATGCGAATAATGGGTCGGATTTACAAGATTTATGTTTTCGGCACCTTGTGAAATTAAATCTTCAAATATTTCTGTCAGTCTGCTGTCGCTTATTTCGACGCCTTTGTTTTCTCTGCTTATTTCATAATTCTGACAGAATACACATCTTAAATTACATCCGCTGAAAAATACTGCGCCGCTGCCGTTTTTACCGCTGATGCATGGCTCCTCCCAAAAATGAAGTGCCGCTCTTGCAACCTTGAAGCTGTCTTTGCTCTGACAGTAGCCCGGCGTCTTTTCTCTGTCAATATTGCAGTGTCTCGGACAAATTGAACAAATCATAATAAAGCCCTGTATATATCGCCTTTCTTAAAGGGTGTTCTTGAAGCAATTTCTTTAGATGCGTTATTGACCGACATACCGCTTTCAATGAGCTTTTTTGCTTCTTCTATTGCATTTTCAAGGGTTATTTCATTTTCTGACTCATCGGTTTTACCCGAAACTATGATAACAAATTCTCCCTTGGGAGATTTCTCGGCATATAACTTCTGCGCATCTTCAAGAGTTGTCCTGATAACCTCTTCGTGAATTTTTGTCAACTCTCTTACAAGGGCAATTTCACGGTTGCCGAGAACTTTGTATAAGTCGCTTAAAGTGTTTATCAGCTTGTGGGGAGCTTCATAGAAAATCATTGTACGTTTTTCATCCTTGATTTCCTCTAAATGCTCCCGTCTTGATTTTTTGTTTACTGATAAAAAGCCTTCAAAAGTAAATCTTCCGGCACTCATACCTGATATTGCAAGTGCCGTTGCAAATGCTGTAGGACCGGGAACAGCTTCAACAGTAATTCCTGTTTCGTGACAGAGCTTTACAAGATCTTCACCCGGGTCGGAAATTGCAGGCATACCTGCGTCCGTAACTATAGCACAGTTTTCACCTGCAAGTATGCGCTGACAAATCATCTCTCCTTTTTGACGCTTGTTATGCTCAAAATAGGAGACAGTCTCTTTTTTTATATCAAAATGGTTTAAGAGCTTCATTGTAACTCTTGTATCTTCTGCCGCAATGAAATCTGCATTTTCAAGAGCCTCAACAGCTCTTGGCGAAAAGTCGCCTAAATTTCCTATAGGAGTTCCCACTACATATAATTTACCGCTCATTTGTCGTACCCGTCTGCATAGGAGCCGTATATCTCCAGCATCTCATCTGTAAATTTTCCGTTTTCTTTTTTTATTATCAGCTGAGGTTCAACACGCAAAAACGGTTTTGCACCTTTCTGTCCCTGAACAAGAAAAAGAAATGGCTGTTCACCGTTTTTGTCCTGAACAAATCTCAGTCTCTTAGGTTCTAATTTGTATTTTCTCATTATTTCCAAGGTGTCAACAAGTCTTTCCGGTCTGTGACACATACAGAATCTTCCGCCGTATTTAAGCAGATATGCCGCCGCTTTCGCCGCGTCCTCAATGTTACAGCAGATTTCGTGTCTTGCAATTTTTGCACTTTCAGAGAGGGATTCAATACCAGTGCCTACAGGCTTGTAGGGAGGATTCATTGTCACGAGAGAAAACTGTTCTGCCGTAAAGGTTTTGTTTATTTTTCTCAAATCACAGAGATAAGGCTTTATCCTGTCTTCGAAGCGGTTTTCCTTTATGGTAAAGCAAACCTGTTCATAAGCATTTTTCTGTATGTCAAGGCAGGAAACATTATTTATTTTTTCATTTCTCAGCCACAGCATTGGAATGATACCGCAGCCCGTACCCATATCGAGAGCCTTGTCCCGAATTTTGATTCCTGCAAAGTGGGCGAGAATAACTGCGTCCGTTCCGAAGGTGTGATCATCGCTGACGGCAATTCTTATATCGTCAGACAGT
The DNA here is from genome assembly GCA_964535085.1 of uncultured Bacteroides sp. Classification (GTDB taxonomy): domain Bacteria; phylum Bacillota; class Clostridia; order Oscillospirales; family Acutalibacteraceae; genus Eubacterium_R. Next base: position 10,884 of record CAZHSE010000006.1, on the reverse strand, counting down.
CTTTCAAATCTGTACATAATTTCTACCCGAGTTAATCTAAATTATAAAGCTCTTTCGCATTTTTTTCAGTAATGTCAAGAAGTTTCTGAGGGTCAATTTCCAAAACCTCTCCTATTTTCTCCGCAATATAGGGAATATTTGAGGAGTCGTTTCGCTTGCCTCTGACAGGAGTCGGAGCAAGATAGGGACTGTCGGTTTCAAGTACAAGACGTTCAATAGGTATTTCTTTAACAACCTCAAGACTTTTTCTTGCGTTAGGAAAAGTGATAACGCCGTTCAAACCGATGTACATACCCAACCGTATTATTTCCCTTGCCATTTCCTTGGAGCCTGAAAAGCAATGAACAACTCCCTTGGGCTTTGTGCTTTTGAGAATATCGAGAGTGTCGCCGTGGGCATCTCTGTCGTGAACAATTACAGGCATATCAAGCTCTTTTGCAAGTTCAATCTGCGCTTTGAAAAATTCTTTCTGTATATCCTTCGGAGAGTCCATCCAGTGATAATCAAGACCTATTTCGCCTATGGCAACGCATTTTTTATTTTCGGCAAATTTTCTGATTATTGCCAAATCCTCAAGGCTTACTCCCTGAAGATTTTCCGGGTGAAAGCCTGCGGCAAAATATAAGTAATCATATTGCTGTGCCAGGTCAAAATTAAACTGTGTAGAGTCAATGTCACATCCGCAGCTTACGACTAAAGAAATACCCTGACTTTGAAGATTATTCAGAATCGCTTCTCGGTCAGGGTTAAATTTTTCGTCGTCGTAGTGGGAATGTGTGTCAAAAATGTTTTTGTACATTCCGATTACGTCCTTATAAATTTATCTTATTTTTGTGCCGGCAGGCATACCGTCAACAAAGAGAACCTTAACGTCATTCTCGCTGACATCTCCTGCAAGAAGCATACCGTTGCTCATTTCACCGCAGAGTTTGGCAGGCTTAAGGTTAGCAACAATGATTACGCTCTTTCCCACCAAATCCTCGGGCTTGTACCATGGAGCGATTCCCGAAACAATCTGTCTCGGCTCACTTGTGCCGTCATTTACCTGTATTTTGAGAAGCTTTTTTGCCCTTTTAACAGGTTCACATTCCGTAATTTCGGCAACCCTGAGTTCAACCTTTGCAAAGTCGTCAAAGCTGATTTGAGCAAGTCCCTCAATTTCAGGCTTCTGCTGTGCCTTTTGAGCTTCTTCAGTCTGCTTTTTGATAAGAGCATTAAGCTCATCAATTTCCTTTTCAACGTCGATTCTCGGGAAAAGGGCAGGACCTTTTTTTACTGTTACATCAGCAGGAAGAACACCGAATTTTCCTGCGTTTTCATATGTGATAAGGCTTTCATCTGCACCTATCTGTTCCCACACCTTCGGCATTGTTGAAGGCATAAAGCAGGAGAGCAGGGTAGTCGAAACACGGATAGCTTCGAGAAGATTGTAAAGGACAGTTGCAAGTCTTGCTTTTTTGCTTTCGTCCTTGCCGAGAATCCACGGAGTAGTCTTGTCAATATATTTATTTGCTCTTGAAATAATTTTGAAGATTTCAGCCAGAGCATTGTTAAGCTGAGTTTCGTCAATAAGGTTTGCAACCTTTTCACGCAGAGCCAAAGACATTTCAATAAGCTCATTGTCAATATCTTCGCTTTCTCTGTCCTTTGGAAGAGTACCGCCGAAATATTTTTCAACCATTGCCACGGTTCTTGAAACAAGATTTCCCAGGTCGTTTGCAAGGTCCGAGTTTATTCTGTTAATCATAATCTCGTTTGAGAAGGAGCTGTCTGCACCGAGAGCCATCTCTCTGAGAATGTGGTATCTGATAGCGTCTGCGCCGTAGCGTTCACCGAGAACTTTGGGGTCAACCACATTGCCTATTGATTTGCTCATTTTCTGACCGTTAAATGTAATCCAGCCGTGAACGGCAAGATGCTTCGGCAGAGGCAAATCAAGCGCCATAAGCATTGCAGGCCATATAATTGCGTGAAAACGCATAATATCCTTTGCAACCATATGCAAATCGGCAGGCCAGAATCTGTCGAAGTCATTATATTCTCCGTTCAGATATCCAAGGGCAGAGATATAGTTTGAAAGTGCGTCAACCCAAACGTATACAACGTGCTTTTCATCAAAGGTAACGGGGACACCCCATGTGAATGACGTTCTTGAAACACAAAGGTCCTCAAGACCCGGTTTAATGAAGTTGTTTACAAGCTCAACAGCTCGTGATTTCGGTTGAAGATAATCCGTTTCAAGAAGCAGTTTTTCAATTCTGTCCGCAAAAGGAGAGAGCTTGAAGAAATAAGCCTCCTCTTCAGCTTCCGAAACCTCTCTTCCGCAGTCGGGGCACTTACCGTCTACAAGCTGGCTTTCTGTCCAGAAGGATTCACAGGGAGTACAATATTTGCCTTTGTAAGTACCTTTATAGATATAGCCCCTGTCATAAAGCTCTTTAAATATTTTCTGTACCGTTTCAATATGATAATCGTCTGTAGTACGGATATATCTGTCGTAGCTGATGTTCATATAGCTCCAGAGGTCTTTGAAAACTGCCACAATTTCATCAACATATTCTTTAGGTGTAACGCCTTTTTCTTTTGCCTTCTGCTCAATCTTAAGACCGTGCTCGTCAGTGCCTGTAAGGAAGATAACATCTTTCCCCTGCATACGTCTGAAACGGGCGATAGAATCGCAGGCAACTGTTGTGTAGCAGTGACCTATGTGGGGATTACCGGACGGATAGTATATAGGTGTGGTTATATAAAACTTTTCTTTTTCAGCCATATTATGACCTCCTGATGTATGTATAATTAGAGAAGAGAAGCGGCACCCTCGTCAAGCATAAGTGTAACGTCAGTATGAAACTGAAGTACGGAAGCAGGACACTGCGGTGTAACATTTCCGTCAATGAGTTGTTTAATAGCCTTTGCTTTATTTTCTCCGATAGCAATAATGAGTATTCTCTTAGCCTGCATAATTGAGCCGATACCCATTGTAACAGCGTGGGTGGGAACTTCATCAATAGATTTGAAAAATCTGCTGTTGTCCTTTATTGTGCTTTCTTTCAGAGCAACAACATGACTCCATCTTTGGAAGCTGTCGGAGGGTTCGTTAAATGCGATATGACCGTTTGAACCGATTCCGAGAAGCTGAATATCTATTCCGCCTGCCTCTTTAATTCTTTTCTCGTAGTCCTTACACTCCTGTTCCAAATCTTCTGCGTTTCCGTTAAGAAAATTGATGTTTTCCTCAGGAACATTGATGTGGTCAAAAAGATTATCGTGCATAAAGCGGTGATAAGAATTTACGTCATTTACATCAATGCGGCAGTATTCGTCAAGATTAAAGGTTGTTACCTTGCTGAAATCAACTGCACCGGATTCATAGAGCTTTATCATATGACCGTAGGGTTTAAGCGGTGTTGAGCCGGTTGCCAGACCCAAAACCGAATCAGGCTTTGCAAGCACCTGACCGCACATATAATTACCTGCGGCAATTCCTATCTGTTCCTCTTTTTTATACACAAGTACATTCATATTCATACCTCCCCGGGATTAGGAATATTTCCGTTACCCTTACACATTTTGTATTATATAATATTATAAACTAATTATTAGCAGTGTCAACAAAATTTTTATTTTGCTTTTTTTCTTTCAGAATTTTTCCTGAAATCAAAAAAATAATAAAAAATCCTAAAGCACCTAAAACCGCACCTGCCGTATCAATCATCCAGTCCGAAATCTGACAGGAGCGTCCCTCCACAAAAAGCTGATGGAATTCGTCTGTTGCGGCATAGACCGATGTCAGTATTACTGCAAAAATATATGACGGCTTGTTTTTTGTTACATACAGTGAAAGGTTAAACAAAAAGCTGAGCCCTGTAAATTCAAGAAAATGGGCGGATTTTCTGACAATAAAATCAGTAAAAACATTATCGCCGAATATTTTTTTCAGAAACTCAACGATTACTCCGCTTTGTTCGGATGATTGTACCGCAGTTCTTGAAGAAAGCCAAAAAATTACTCCCATACAAATTACCGTTAAAGCCCAGCAAATGCAGATACGAATTTTATTATTTTTCCCTTTGAGCATATACAAAGCACACCCTTCCGCTTCCAGGATGAAACTGAATACCGTTTACACCCTTTGCCTGAGCATAATATGATGATTCGTAAAAGACAGGTTTTATGGAATAGTCCGAAAGCAAAGCCTTTTCACATTTTTTTACCGAAGAAGCGAGTTTGTCGGCAGAAGAGCTCTGTGCTTTTTTTAATGCAGTTTGGGCATCGGTTATATTTCCTGCATAGTTTCCGTTTATTATGCTGTCAAGAAAGTTAAGTGCATTCTGGCTGGAAGCTGAAAATTTGTAAAGTGCTAAATCATAGTCGCCGTTTGAAAAGGCGGTGTTGAAATCGTCTTCCGAAAGGGCCTCGATTTTAAGAGAAAATGAAACAGGTGTATCATCTTCACCGTATGAGGATACCTGACCGATCCCCTTTTGGATACCCTGCACAAGCTCCTTTGCGATATCATCGTATTCTTCGGGTACTATTACTTTGAAATCAGCCCGGGTCGTATTGAGCTTTTCAAGTCCTCTTTTCCATAGTTCACGGGCTTTTTCAATATTCTGTTTTGTGTTTATGTTTCCTACGGCGTCAACAGCAGATTCTCCGCCTATGGTACAGCTCGGAGGAGTATAGCCGGTTGCTTTTGAAAGATATTCTCTTTGGGATAAGTCAATATCGGAAAGGCTTAAACATACTGCCTGACGAAGCTCTTTTTCGGAAAGAATGATTTTGTTTTTGTTTAAAATAAACGCAACTGTGGTGTCCGAATATCCCGTTGCGGTTATGCCGCTGTCTTTCAGCTGATGATATTCCTGTCCCGTGATGTAGGCGGCATCATAATACCCGCTTTTAAGATTTTTTGCGATATCTGAGTTTTCATTGGTGATATTGAGGGTTATGTCCGTAACGGCTGATTTGCTTTCCCCGACATATTGCGTATTATTTTTGAGAATGTACGATTTTTCAAGAATTGAGCTCAGATAGAACTGACCGTTAAACACTGAATATTCAGGACCTAAACCGTATCTTCCCTTTGTTGCATTGAAAAAGCTCTCACTGCAGGGCATTGCTACGGCGGTAGACAAAACATTAATAAATGAGCTGTCAGGGGAATTAAGCTGAATTTCAAGCGTATAATCATCAAGTGCTTTAACGCCCAGCTTTGAAGTGTTCATTTTTCCCGAATGAATTTTTGAAGCATTTTTTATGTTGGAAATTGATGAAAACAGGGGAGCATTTGTATTTTTATCAGCAGCTCTCTGAAGTGCAAAAACGAAATCATTTGCGGTTATGTCGGGATTAACACCCTTGCCGAAAAGCTCCTCGGTTTTGCTGTCCTCTTCAATATGCCATTTTGCTCCATTACGCAGATTGAAAGTATATGTTTTTCCGTCATCGCTTACATTCCAGTTTTCGGCAACTCCCGATTTAACAGTGCCGTCATCCATCACCCTGACAAGACCTTCAAAGCAGTTTTCAATTATAAGAAATTCATCGGCAGTTGACGCAATCTGTGGGTCAAAGCTCCTGATATCTCCCGAAAAAGGATAGATAAAATCAACTTTGCTGTTATCGGAGGAGCACCCCGAAAAAGAAAACGCCGTAAAAACAGCAGCGAGCAGCACACAAAAAATTGTCTTAATTTTTTTCATTTATATTCACCTTAACATATTTATAGAAACATTATATCAAATTAGATTTGGCAAATCAATAAAAGAAGACAGGTTTTTATTTTTATCTGCGATATGCGAAAAAGACAGAAAAAAGCAGGAAAAATCTGGAAAGTCAGAAACACCGGGAGCCGTGTGCTAAAAACTTTTTAACATATTTCAAATTTACCGAAAAAAACTGTTGACAAGGCTTATTTAATAGTTTATATTATTAGTCACTTTAAAATGGAAATTAGTGCGTATACGTAAATTACGTAACGGAAAACAGAAGTTTTCAGGTCGTGCTGTATATGTGTATTTCCTTACATCAGCAAATTCATTTTAAGAACTATAAACATAAACGATCGGAGTGACTCTTATGGTAAATGTGAAAGATGTCCAGCTTGGTACCACCACAAGAAAAAGCTTTGCAAAAATCAATGAGGTTATGCAGATGCCTAATCTTATTGAAGTGCAGAAAAGCTCATACCAATGGTTTCTTGACGAAGGACTGAAAGAGGTTTTTAAAGATATCGGCCATATCACCGATTATACCGGAAATCTCATTCTTGACTTCGTTGATTATTCGATGGAGGATGAGCCTAAGTATTCTATCGCACAGTGCAAGGCAAGAGACGTAACATATGCAAGACCTCTTAAAGTCAGAGCACGTCTTATTAACAAGGAGACAGGCGAAGTTAAGGAAAACACTATTTTTATGGGTGATTTTCCTTGGATGACAGATGCAGGTACATTTGTTATCAACGGTGCGGAAAGATGTATAGTATCTCAGCTTGTCCGTTCTCCCGGTGTGTACTACAATATGGACCATGATAAAACAGGTAAAGAGCTGTTTACAAATACAGTAATTCCTAACAGAGGTGCATGGCTTGAATATGAAACCGATGCCAACGACCTTTTCTATGTCCGTATTGATAAAAACAGAAAAATTTATATTACAACATTTCTCCGTGCTCTCGGTCTCGGCACAGATTCAGAGATTGTAGATTTCTTCGGTGAGGATGAAAGAATCCTTGCAACAATTGAGAAGGATACTACAAAGAATCAGGAGGAGGCTCTTCTTGAGGTTTACAAGAAGCTCCGTCCGGGCGAGCCTCCGACCCTCGAAACTGCACAGGCACATCTTGACGGCCTTTTCTTTGATGCTCACAGATATGACCTCTCGAGAGTCGGCAGATACAAGTACAACAAGAAACTTGCTTTAAGCGACAGACTTAAAAATCAGACTCTTTCACAGCCGATTATTTCTCCTCAGGGTGAATTCCTTGCAGACGCAGGCGAAAAGATTTCAGAGGAAAGAGCCATTGAAATTGAAAATACAGGCGTTATGAACGCATTTATTGATGTTGACGGCAGAGAAATCAAAATCGTTTCAAACGGTATGGTTGATATCTATAAGTATGTTGATTTTGACTGTAAGCCTTACGGCATTAATGAGAAGGTTTGCTACAGAGTTCTTGCAGAAATTCTCGAAAAGTGCGGCGACGACGAGGATGCTCTCAAAGAGGAAATAGAGCTTCGTGCAGATGACCTTATTCCTAAGCATATTACAACCGACGACATTTTTGCTACAGTATCATATCTCATCAACCTTGCTTTCGGCGTAGGTTCCCTTGACGATATCGACCATCTTGGAAACCGTAGAATCCGTGCAGTCGGAGAGCTTCTCCAGAATCAGTTCAGAATCGGCTTTACAAGAATGGAAAGAGTTATCCGTGAAAGAATGACTCTTCAGGCTCAGGATGATGACGGCACAATCACTCCGCAGGCTCTTATCAATATCAGACCTGTTGTTGCCGCTATCAGAGAGTTCTTCGGTTCTTCTCCTCTTTCACAGTTTATGGACCAGAACAATCCTCTTGCAGAGCTTACTCATAAGAGAAGACTTTCAGCACTCGGTCCTGGCGGTCTTTCAAGAGACCGTGCAGGCTTTGAGGTTCGTGACGTTCATTATACACACTACGGACGTATGTGTCCTATCGAGACACCTGAAGGTCCTAATATCGGTCTTATCTCTTATCTTGCCTGCTACAGCCGTCTTAATGAGTACGGATTTATTGAGGCTCCTTACAGAAGAGTTGATAAGGAGACAGGTGTTGTAACAGATGAGGTTGTTTATATGACAGCCGATGTTGAGGACAGATATGTTGTTGCACAGGCAAATGAACCTCTTGATGAAGAAGGCAGATTTGCAAATTCAAGAGTAACATGCCGCTGCCGTGATGAGTTCCTTACTCTTCCTCCCGAAATGGTGGATTATATGGACGTATCACCTAAGATGGTAGTTTCTGTTGCTACAGCAATGATTCCGTTCCTTGAAAACGATGATGCCAACCGTGCTCTTATGGGTGCTAACATGCAGCGTCAGGCTGTTCCGCTTCTTAAAACAGAAGCTCCTGTTGTCGGCACCGGTATGGAATATAAGGCTGCGTATGACTCAGGCGTAGTTGTTATCGCCAAGAGAGGCGGTACAGTTACGGCAGTTGACGCAGATACTATAGAGATTAAAACAAAATCAGGCGACATTGATAAATATGAGCTTGTTAAGTTTGCAGGTTCAAACCAGGGTACCTGTATTAACCAGAGACCTATTGTTTCTCTCCATCAGGAGATTGAGGACGGTCAGGTTATCGCAGACGGTCCTGCAACCTGCAACGGCGAAATTTCACTTGGTAAAAATGCCCTCATAGGCTTTATGACCTGGGAGGGTTACAACTATGAGGATGCTGTCCTTATTAATGAAAAGATAGTAAGAGACGACGTTTATACCTCAATTCACGTAATTGAGCACGAGGTTGAAGCCCGCGATACAAAACTCGGACCTGAAGAGATTACAAGAGATATCCCGAATATCGGTGAGGATGCTCTTAAGGATCTTGATGCCGACGGTGTTATCCGCGTAGGTGCAGAGGTTCGTTCAGGCGATATTCTTGTAGGTAAGGTTACTCCGAAGGGAGAAACCGAGCTTACTGCAGAAGAAAGACTTCTTCGTGCAATATTCGGTGAGAAGGCAAGGGAAGTAAGAGATACCTCAATGCGTATTCCTCACGGTGAGTACGGAATCGTTGTTGATGTAAAAACCTTTACACGTGCCAACAGCGACGAGCTTTCTCCCGGTGTAAATAAAGTAGTCAGAGTATATATTGCTCAGAAGCGTAAGATTCAGGCAGGCGACAAGATGGCAGGCCGTCACGGTAACAAGGGTGTTGTTTCAAGAGTTCTTCCTCAGGAGGATATGCCATTCCTTCCAGACGGCAGACCGCTTGATATCGTTCTTAATCCTCTTGGTGTACCGTCACGTATGAATATCGGTCAGGTACTTGAGGTTCATCTCGGCTATGCCGCTAAGGCTCTTGGCTGGAAGATGATGACTCCTGTCTTTGACGGTGCTCACGAGCAGGATATCCGTGACTGCCTTGAGCTTGCAGATATCGGATATTATGTAGACGAAAACGGAAACAAGGTATATGACGGTAAAACAGAGCTTATTGACGGCCGTACAGGTGAGAAGTTCGATAACAGAATTACAGTAGGCTATATGTATTACCTTAAACTTCATCACCTTGTTGATGATAAGATTCACGCACGTTCAACAGGTCCTTACAGCCTTGTTACTCAGCAGCCTCTCGGCGGTAAAGCTCAGTTCGGCGGACAGCGTTTCGGTGAAATGGAAGTTTGGGCTCTTGAGGCTTACGGTGCTGCGTATACTCTTCAGGAGATTATGACTGTTAAGTCTGATGACGTTGTAGGACGTGTACGCACATATGAGTCTATCGTTAAGGGCGAGAATATTCCTAACGCAGGAACACCTGAATCATTTAAAGTTCTGTTTAAAGAGCTTCAGGCTCTCGGTCTTGATACTGTTGTTCTTGACCGTGACGGTAATGAGGTTGAGCTTAAGCAGGATCTTGATGACGGCGCAGGTATTCAGCCGAGTGACGATCAGGCATTTACAACTGTTAATGATTTCGATGAAGAGACAGAAGGCTACGGACTCGAAAATGCAGATGAAAATGACGAGGAAGCAGGTCAGTCAGACTCCTTCGATGATTTGTTTGACGATGATTATGATGATGACTATTCGGATGACAATTTTGAAGAATAATCTGACAAGACTTCCACAAATAACTTATAACAAAGGAGTGCTTCCAAATGGATAATTATGAAAACGAATTCAGTTCTATAAAAATCGGGCTTGCTTCTCCGGAGAAGATTCGTGAGTGGTCTTACGGCGAAGTGACGAAGCCTGAAACAATAAACTACAGAACACTGAAGCCTGAGCGTGACGGACTTTTCTGTGAAAGAATTTTCGGACCTATGAAGGACTGGGAATGTCATTGCGGAAAATATAAAAGAGTACGCTATAAGGGCAAGGTGTGTGAGCGCTGCGGTGTTGAGATTACAAGAGCAAAGGTACGCCGTGAGCGTATGGGCCATATCGAGCTTGCAGCTCCCGTATCTCATATATGGTATTTTAAAGGTATTCCGAGCCGTTTGGGTCTTGTGCTTGACATCAGCCCGAGATATCTTGAAAAGGTGCTTTATTTTGCACTTTATATTGTAACCGATCCGGGCGATACCCCTCTTGAAAAGATGCAGATTCTTAACGAAAAAGAATATGCGGAAATGAGAGAGAGATACGAGGATGACTTTAAAGCAGGAATGGGTGCCGAAGCTATCAAAGAGCTGCTTCAGGGTATTGACGTTGCTCAGCTTCGTGATGAGCTTACTGCCGAGCTTGAAGGTGCAACGGGACAGAAGAGAGTAAGGCTTCTCAAGAGACTTGATGTTGTTGACGCTTTCTATCACAGCGGAAATAAACTTGAGTGGATGATACTTGATGTAATTCCTGTTATTCCGCCCGATATCCGTCCTATGGTTCAGCTTGACGGCGGAAGATTTGCAACATCTGACCTTAATGATTTGTACAGGCGTGTTATAAACAGAAATAACCGTCTTAAGAGACTTCTTGAGCTTGGTGCTCCCGAAATCATTGTAAGAAACGAAAAGAGAATGCTTCAGGAATCCGTTGACGCTCTTATTGATAACGGACGCCGCGGAAGACCTGTTACAGGTCCGAATAACAGACCGCTTAAATCTCTTTCGGATATGCTTAAGGGTAAGCAGGGACGTTTCCGTCAGAACCTTCTCGGTAAGCGTG